>NZ_PQHZ01000011.1 GCF_003385185.1 Amycolatopsis palatopharyngis
CGCCGGACTGGCGGCTCACTGGGACGCGGTGACCGAACTGGACTATTCAGTGGTCGCGGCCTTCACGATCGCCGCCCTCGCGGCGTCGGTGGCCTCGGGCAGGCTTGCCGGCCGCGTGGACGCCGACCGTTTGCGCCGCTGGTTCGCCTACCTGGTGATCGCGGTCGCGGTATTCGTCGCGGTTCAGGCCCTGATCAACACCAGCGCGCTGACATGAGAAACCACGGAAAGGAAGGAGTGCAGGATGCAGGTCGAGGAGCTCTACCGGCGACGAAACGAGGTACAGCTGGTGGACGTGCGCGAGCCCGAGGAATGGCAGGCCGGCCGCATCGAGAGCGCCCGGCACATTCCGATGGCCGAGGTGCCCACCCGGCTCACCGAGCTCGACACCACGCGGCCCGTGGTGACCGTGTGCCGCAGCGGTCACCGCAGTGGACAGGCAGCCGAATTCCTGCGGCAACAGGGTTATTCCGCGGAGAACACCGACGGTGGGATGCAGGCATGGCAGGAGGCCGCACTCCCCTTCACCACCCCTGACGGCAAGCCGGGAAGGGTGGCGTGAACCATGTGGTTCCAGCAGTTCTACCTCAACAGCCTCGGACACGCCTCCTACCTGATCGGGGACGAGAAGACCGGTCAGGCGCTGGTGTTCGACCCCCGCCGCGATGTGGAGATCTATCGACAGACGGCCCGCGACCAGGGATTCCGGATCACCTACGCGTGTGATTCCCATGGGCACAACGACTACCTGTCCGGGTTAGGCGAACTGGCCGGATCCGCGCACCCGCCGCAGGTATGGGGTTCAGCCGCCGGCGAGCTGAGTTACGCACACCGGCCGATCGCCGACGGCGAGCAGATCGAATTCGGCGACGTCGGCATCGAAGTGATGCACACGCCCGGGCACACCCCCGAGCACATCAGCCTGCTCGTCTACGATCGCTCCGCCAGCGCCGATACCCCAGCGTTGTTGCTCTCCGGCGGGGCGCTGCTTGTCGGTGACCTCGCCCGCCCCGACCTGCTCGGTGGCCAGGAGCAGGCCCGCCGCCACGCCGAGGTCTACTGCGACACGATCCAGACCAAGCTGCTCACGCTGCCCGACCACGTCGAAGTGTTCCCCACACACGTGGCCGGATCACTGTGCGGCGGCAACATCGGGTCCCGCCTGTCGACCACACTCGGATACGAGAAACGCACGAACGCGACCCTGGCCGAGGTCGCCGAGAAAGACGAATTCGTGCGGCAATGCATCCGGCTGGACAACCTCCCCGCCGTGCCCCCGTACTGGCGGCGTATGCGCACCCAGAACATGGCCGGCGTCGACCCCCTCGGCGTACTCACCGAGCCACCGGCACTACCACCCGACGACGTCGCCGCTGCCCTCGACGGCGGCGCCGTCGTGCTCGACACCCGCTCGTCGGAAGCCTTCGGCGGCGGCCACATCCCCGGCGCCGTCAATGTCGGCCTCGGCTCGTCCTTCGCCACCTGGGCTGGCACCGTGCTCCCCGCCGACGCGGAGATCCTGCTCGTGCTCGACCGCTCCGGGGATTTGTGGGAGACGGTCTGGCAACTGCTGCGCATCGGCTACCGCATGCCCGTCGGGTGGCTGGCCGGGGGCATGAGCGCTTGGCGCACCTCGGCACGGCCGATCGACCGCACCCCGCAGATCACAGTGGACGAGCTGAAACGCAGGCTTGACGAGGACGCGGTCACTCTGCTCGACGTGCGCCAGCCCGCGGAGTGGGCCGCCGGCCACGTCACCGGCGCCACGTTCATCACCGGCGCCGAACTACCCGACCGGCTCGACGAGGTCCCCGCGGACAAACCTGTCGCCGTCACGTGCGGCAGCGGCTACCGCTCGTCGGTCGCCGCCAGCCTGCTCGCGCGAGAACGCGACATCCCGGTGATCAACGTCGCCGGCGGTATGACCGCGTGGCAGCGTGCGAGCTACCCGACCACAACCTGACACAAGCGCTCTCTCATGGAGGACTGCGATGGATTACGCCCGTACTATTACCCTTGACCTGCCGTATGAGCAGGCCGTGCCGACGGTGAAGGAAGCCTTTCAGGAGCAGGGGTTCGGCACGCTCACCGAGATCGACGTGCAGGCCACCCTGAAGAACAAGCTCGACGCGGACATGGAGCAGTACGTCATCCTCGGTGCGTGCAATCCCCAGCTCGCGCACCGCGCCCTCGACATCGACCGGCAAATCGGACTGCTGCTGCCCTGCAACGTCGTGGTCCGCGCCGCTGGCGACAACCAGACCCTGGTGCAGGCCCTCGACCCTCAGGTCATGGTCACCGTGCCCGAACTCGACGAGCTCCAGTCCATCGCCGACGACGCCGGACAACGCATCCACGCCGCCCTGCAGGCACTCGCTGCCTGACCGTAGCGCAGGGGCGCCGGGAAGGACGCGACAGTTGTCCACAAGAGAGGGAACACGATGACGAGTGCGGAGAGGCAGGCTCCCGTAGGCGCGGCGCCGGCAGGCCTCCAACTGCCGGGCATCGTGCTGGGCGTGGGGCTCGGCGGGTTCGTCGACGGCATCCTGTTGCACCAGCTGCTGCAATGGCATCATATGCTGACCAGCACGAACACCGACAATATCGGAGTAGAGTACTACGATCCCGAAACGGTGTCGGGCCTGGAGATGAACACCGTCTGGGATGGCGTCTTCCACACCGTGTGCTGGCTCGCCGTCCTGCTGGGCTTGGCTATCCTGTACTCCCGGGTCACCCACAACCGCCGCCAGGTGTGGACTTCCCGCGTGCTGTGGGGCTGGATCCTGGCGGGCTGGGGCATCTTCAATCTCGTCGAAGGTGTCCTGGACCACCACATCCTGGGGATCCATCACGTTCACGGCGGCCCTCATCAGCTGTGGTGGGACCTCGGCTTCCTCGTCATGGGCGCGTTCCTGCTCGTCGGCGGCTACCTGCTCCAGCGCAGTGGCCGACCCGTCGACCCCCACGCTGTCAGCGGTGGGCAGGCAGGACGACATGACTGATGGGCCACGACCCGCATCCACCTGATTATGGCGCAACCAGCAGTGCCATCCAGCTGCTGCTGGTCACGCTCACGCTCCTCGTCTGTGCCGGGGTCTATCTTTACCTGGCACGGCGTGCCCGCGTGAGCAACCCGGTGCAGGGCTGGAGCCGGTGGCGCACGGCCAGTTTCCTCACCGGGCTCTTCCTGCTGGCCGTGGCGCTGCTGCCGCCGGTCGCGGCATGGGCCCACACTGACTTCCGTGGCCACATGGCGCAGCACCTGCTCATTGGAATGTATGCCCCACTCGCCCTGGTGCTTGGTGCACCTGTCACCGTGCTGCTGCGGGCCCTGCCCACGCTCCGCGGACGCCAACTGACCGCCATCCTGCACAGCCGCCCGGCCCATCTCCTGGCCCACCCGGCAACCGCCCTGATGTTGTCCACCGGCAGCCTCGCGGTGCTGTACTTCACGCCGCTCTACACCGCGATGACGAGTCAGCCGACCGGTCACTGGCTGCTGCACGCCCACTTCCTCTTCGCTGGCTACCTGTTCGCCTACGCCATCGCCGGCCCCGACCCCGCGCCCGCGCGGCCCGGTGTCCGCACCCGGCTGGTCTACCTCGGCTGCGCCATCGCGCTGCACGCCGTGATCTCGCAGTTGATGTACGGGGGCTTCTGGATCAACATTCACGCCCCGATCGTCGAGGTCCGGGGAGGCGCCGAGATCATGTACTACGGCGGCGACATCGCCGAACTCCTCCTCGCCGCTGCCCTCGTCGCCACCTGGCGCCCCGAACGGCACCCCGCCCCACCGCGGACAGGCCCAGGCCGCTTGGTCACCAGCCTGAGTCGTGGCCTCAGTGGTCGTCCGCGCGAGCGCGCGGGGCCGGCCGGTGTGGGCGGAGCAGGCGGAGGTGTTCGGTGTCACCGAGCAGGTCCAGGCGCCGGTGCAGGAGTGGATTGTCGGTGGACTGGCTACGGTGGCAGGCGATGGCTTGATGGTGGCGTGTCCGGGAGACGGGCAGGGTGAGGTCGACCAAGTCAGGCGGTGAGCCAACCAGGGGGCTGCCGAACTCCGGGTTGAGCTGGTCGGCGACCTGGGCCGGTAACGTCCAGCCGAGGACGGGCAGACCCAGATGGTCGGCGGTGGCCAGGGCAGCTTCGGTGGCACGGACGTGGTCGGGGTGGGACGTCACGCCGGTGGTGTCGAACGCCAGCAGGTAGGTCGGTCTCACCTCGGCGGCCAGCGACTCGACGTGACCGGCGAGTTCGTCCACGGACACGTCGGTCAGGCCTCCGTCGGGGTAGTCCAGCAGGACGCTGCGCTTGACACCGAGTACTGTGGCCGCCGCGTCCAGCTCGTCGGCCCGTAATGCGCCCAGATCGGCGTGCTCTCCGCCCAGGGTGGAGGCCTCACCGTGGGTGAAACACAGCACCGTCACCGACGTTCCCGCAGTGGCCAAGTGGTCGAGCACCGCGCCAAGTCCGAACGATTCGTCGTCCGGGTGCGCGACCACCGCGAGCACGGTGTCTGCCGCGTCGAGCAGGTCACGGGCCTGCTCTTCCCTGCTTCTTGCTTGCGCATCCTGTCCCATACCACCGTTGTACGCCCGGGGGTATGTCGCCGCCAGCTGAACGACCGCGCGGTCGATACGTGGAATGCCAGCCACTGCGAGACTGTTATAATACCCAGGGGGGTATGAGAAGGAGGTGCATGATGGCAACAATCGAGCTGGCTAATGACACTTTTGACGAGGTCATCAGCGCGGATGGCATGGTGCTGGTGGATTTCTGGGCGGCGTGGTGCGGGCCGTGCCGACAGTTCGCGCCGGTGTTCGAGCGCGCATCCGAGCGTCACGAGGATGTCCGGTTCGGCAAAGTGGACACTGAGGCGCAGCCGGAACTGGCGGCGCGGTTCGGTATCTCCTCGATTCCCACCTTGATAGTCGCGCGTGATGGCGTGGTGCTGTATGCGCAGCCCGGTGCGCTGCCGGAGAGTGCGCTCGAGGACCTGATCGGGAAGGCCCGCGAGGTCGATATGGGCCAGGTTCGGCAAGAACTCGCCGAACAGTGACCGTGATGATCCGATCGCGATCGTCAGCGCGGACGCCGAGTACCCGAATCCCGTGGAGCGGGGCCTGCGACCAGACAACGTCTGAGCTGAAGATTGTGAGACGAGGAGAAGCAAGATGGTAGACATCATCGCACTCGACACGCCCACGCTGGGCGACCGTAGCTACCTAGTCACCGATGGCGACGTGGCGTTCGTGGTGGACCCGCAGCGCGACATCGACCGATTCCTCACGCTCGCCCAGCAGCGGGGTGTGTGTGTCACCGACGTGTTCGAAACGCACATTCACAACGACTACGTGACCGGAGGGTTGGCACTGGCGCAGGCCACCGGAGCGGCCTACCACGTCAACGCGGCTGACACCGTGTCCTTCGATCGCCAGCCGATCAGTGACGGCGACGAGGTACAGATCGGCCCGGCGATGCGGGTACGCGCCTTGACCACCCCAGGCCATACCTTCACGCATCTGTCCTATGTGCTGGAAACCCCCGGCCGCCCACCGGCGGTGTTCACCGGCGGCTCGCTGCTCTACGGCTCGACCGGGCGGCCGGATCTGCTGGGGACCGTGCACACCGAAGAACTCGCGCACGCGCAGTACGGCTCGGCACGGAGGTTGGCCACCGAACTCCCCGACGATGCGGAAATCTACCCCACCCACGGGTTCGGCAGCTTCTGCTCGGCCACTCAGGCACAGGGCGAGCAATCCACCATCGGCCAGGAAAAGCAGACCAACCCCGCCCTGACACAGGACGAGCAGGACTACGTCCACTCCCTGCTGCAGGGCCTGGACGACTACCCGGCCTACTACACCCACATGATGCCGCTCAACACTGCTGGGCCACAGGCGCCGGATCTGTCCCCGCCGGAGCAGGCCGACGCCCCCGAGTTGCGCCGACGCCTCGAGTCCGGTGAATGGGTGGTGGACCTGCGCACCCGGACCGCGTTCGCGGCCGGCCACGTTCCCGGCACCCTCAACTTCGGCGCCGACGGCAACTTCGTCACCTACCTCGGCTGGCTGATCCCCTGGGGCACCCCGTTGACACTGTTGGGCGACACCGCCGAGCAGGTCGCCGAGGCGCAGCGTGAACTGGTGCGCATCGGCCTCGACCGCATCGAAGCCGCGGCCACCGGCGACCCGCACGAGTGGTCCGGCGACACGCCCCTGGAGTCGTTGGCTGTCGCGGACTTCGCCGACCTGGCCACAGTGCTCCACCACCGTCCGGTCGTGGTCCTCGACGTGCGCCGCAACCAGGAATGGGCCACCGGTCACCTGGACGGCGCCGTCCACATCCCGCTGCACGACCTACTCGACCGGCTTACCGACGTCCCCCCCGGCGAGGTATGGGTGCACTGCCGCTCCGGCTACCGTGCCTCCATCGCCGCCTCCATCCTGGCCGCCGCCGGCCGCCATGTCGTCGTGATTGACGACGACATTGACCAGGCTGCCGCAACCGGCGCCCCTTTCCGTGCCGCTGCCCAGCACAGTGCGGTGACGCGCTAACGGCGTTAGCCACTGGCATTGGCCGTGACCAGCGCGACCGAGTACAGCATGACACCGTTAAAGCAACCCACACGTCAAGGAAGATCATCATGGATTACGCCCGGACGATCACGCTCGATCTACCGTATGAACAGGCCGTGCCGACGGTGAAGGAGGCGTTTCAGGAGCAGGGGTTCGGTATGCTCACCGAGATCGATGTGCAGGCCACGCTGAAGACCAAGCTCGACGCCGATATGGAGCCGTACGTCATCCTCGGCGCGTGCAATCCCCAACTCGCGCACCGCGCCCTCGACATCGACCGGCAAATCGGACTGCTGCTGCCCTGCAACGTCGTGGTCCGCGCCGACGGGGACAACCAGACCGTGGTCCAGGCCCTCGATCCCCAGGTCATGGTCACCGTGCCCGAACTCGACCAACTTCAGCCCATCGCCGACGAAGCCGGACAACGCATCAACACCGCCCTCGACGCTCTGACCCACCGCAGCGTTTAGCGGTGCCTCGGACCGTGAAACCCGCAGAGGCGACGCAAGCACGGGCGACTGGAGTGTGACGACCATGATGGACGGTTCCATGATGGGCTGGTTCTGGCTCTGGCCAGTACTCCTGCTGATCGGACTAGCCCTGCTGGCCTACCTGATCTACCGGCTCATGCAGGACCGACACGGCGGTGCCCAAGAGGGCACCTCCTCCGCGCACCGGATCCTCGACGAGCGATATGCCCGCGGCGAGATCGACGAGCAGGAGTACCGCAGCCGACGAACCGACCTGAACTGAGCCAATCAATCAACCGACACCAGCCATTGTGCTGCCGTCAAGGACAGCCGGAACGTGGAGTATGACCATGAAACCTCCCAGATTTCCGTTGATGCCACTACTGCCCATGGGGATGATTGCTGCCCTCGTCGTCCCCAACGTGCTAGTACTTCGGAGGCTTCGCGCTCTCGAAATCCGCTTGCCCGATCTGGCGCAGTAGCGGTACCGAAACCCAGGCACCCTGTGCTTGTTAACCCGGCGTCACCGTAGCCAAAACCCCGGGCTGAATTACATTGGCTCGCACGCCGTGTCTTGCAGACGACGCTGATGTCCACGAATTACGGCGGCCGGTGTCTCGGACCGGGACCTCCCCCGTCAGCTCGCGCTACGATTGATGGTCGGAACGCCCCAGCAGTGAGGCGCCTACTCGTGCCATCCCTCGTTCGAGCAAGCCGAGTACGGCAATGGTTTGAGCAGGCCTGCGAAGGGAAACCCGGTGGACCAGCAATCAGTAGGCGATAGAGGAGACGTCATGATGCCCCGCACGCTGCGCTCAGCTGCTCTGTCGATCGGCGCCACCGCCCTCGCTGCCGCTCTCACCATAGGGAGTGTCTCCCCAGCAGCCGCTGCGTCGGAGAACCGTGGTGCAGGTGCTGACCGCTGCCCACCGGGATTGGCCCAGGCAATGCAGGAGATGATGGACAGCTCAGCCATGCAGCAGCTCATGCAGAATGCCAAGGACAACCCTGCCTTGGCGCAGGCGATGCGGCAAATGATGAACTCTCCCGGTATGGCGCAGCTCATGCGGGATTGCGGAATGCGCCCCATGTGACCCGCCTGCTGCTGTGCACCGAGACATCCAAGGAGAGGTTGGACCGCCTGCGGTGCGATCGCGATCGCCTTACCAGAAACCGGCTCTCCTGCTGTCGGGCCAGTTCCCCAGCATGGTCTTCGAACACTTGCGGGTCGGACCACGAAGTTCATGCCCGAATCCAGCATCAGATGCGCCACGTCCGGTAGCTCGACCTGTCGCGCGACAACTCCCGTTGCATCTCGAAGCCATCGGCGGGGCCGGGTCAACCGCAACAATTCATCTTCGATGCCGAGGTCGAGTTCGAGTTCGAGCAAGAACGCGATCGGGTAGCCGTCTTCGTGCCGACGCGCCGTAAGCATCGGGGCGGACCATGCCGCCGAAGAGCCGGCCGCAGCGCAGCTCGGACCACCACGCGGTCAGTCGTCCGCGGGCGGCGCCGGGCTGTCGGCTGAGTGCGACGAACCGCTGGAAGCGGTCGACGACGCGCCCCTTGAACAGGTCGAGCAGGCGGTGGTTGGCCGCACGCATGGTCGGGTGGCAGAGCTCGACGACCTGCTGCACGTTGACAAGTAGGAGGTGGACCAGCGCTCACCCCCGGTGCGGGCGAGCCGGCCACGCCGGAAATTCCGTTCGCGTTACGGACCCTGACGGGTTGTGCGGCGGGCTAGGTCGGCGGCGTAGGCGGCGCCAGACCTATTGGCCTGGTGGGCCCAGTATGTGGCGGTGTTGATGTGGATGCCGAGCAGCTTGCTGAGCACGACTGGTGGCAGCTGGCTGGCGAGGTCCATGAGGACAGTGCTGCGTGCGGAGCCGGGCCCCGGATACCCAGTGGGTGAAGTCTGGTCATGAGGCGGGCGGCGCTGATCGGCCGTCCCGGAGCGCCTCCGGGAAACAGCCAACGGATGGTTGGTCGGTGTGGCCGAGGACGGCGTGCCCGCGCCGGTCGTCGGCGAATTGGCACACGAGACCGTCCAGCGGACTGGGCAAGTCCACTGGCTCGGCGCCCAGCACGATCCGAGTTTCGCCATCCTCATGGACGATCTGGTCACGTCTCAGTCGGGCTAGTTTGGACAATGGCTGCCCGAACAGAAGCAGAAGCAGGCCAGGCCCGAAGCGATCTTGCACGGCGACGCTGTTCTCGTGCAAGAGGCGGCGGACCAGAGCCACTTCAGTAGCACCGACCCCATCGCGACGTCGAGCAGGAGGACGGCGAGCCGCCAGACTACGTCGCAACGGTGACCGACCGCACGCTGCATCCGATCGCCGTGCTGTGCCTGCTGGAATGCTACGAGTACCAGGCCAGCGGCACGATCGTCGGGCACCAAGCGAGGCGCACGATTGGACACGTCGCTTACGCGAGACGGTGCTGACCCGGCTGCCCGCCGAGGCCAAAGCGACCGTACGCCATGGCACCGACTATGTCCCGGCCTACCGGCTTCTAGCTGCCTACACCGAGACACCCTGGGGCATCGCGGAACTCGACCAGATCCCCGAAGTCGGCGACGGCGTCATCGAGGTCCCGGTGATCCAGAAAGGACTGCGCGCGGAGGTCCTGACCGGCCCGATCCACTGCCCCAACAAGGGCCTGTCCTACCGCGTCCGCCACGTCACCATCCTCGGTGTTGGGGAAGACCGGACGCTGCCAGCCTTCGCCCCGATCTCCGAACCCTCCGACGACGCGCCGAGCGTCTACCTGTTGTTCCAGTACGGCCGCTACGTCGTGCGCCCGGCAGACGCTCCGCCCGGCAAGTGGTTCATGGCCTCCGGCGCTCACCTCCACACGGGTGATGGGCGCTGGCGCGAGCTGATCGGGCACTGACTGCCCATCCCGCTGCACGACCGCACCGAGCCCTAGCCGGACCAGCGCCAACCGCAGCTGTGGAGTCCACCGACCCGAGCAAGCCCTGCCCATCGAGGAGTTGAACCATGCCTTCACACGACGAACTGCACGCCCGGCTGTTCCTTCTGCGCGCGGCCGAACCACCCGCGCCCGCCCTTCACCACTACGTCGCCGTCCACGGGCCGGTCGACGCCGTCGCGCAGATTCGGCGCGGCACCGCCCCCGCCGCCGTGCTCAGCGAGGTCACCCGGCCTGACGCTCGGATCGACGACGACCTGCGGGCACTCGACAACTGCACGGCCCGCCTGCTCAAGCCCGAAGACGGCGACTGGCCGCTCGGAAGGCGGATCGGCCTAGCCGGCCTCGGCGTTCCGCTCGCGCTTTGGGTGCGCGGCAGCGGTTCGTTGGCCGAGCTCACCAGCCTCGCCGTCACCATCACGGGCGCCCGCGCGTCGACGGAGTGCGGAAACACAGTCGCGGGGGACGTCAGTTACAAACTCGCCCGTGCCGGGGTGACCGTCCTCAGCGGCGGCAGCCTCGGCGTTGACGAAGCAGCGCACCGCGGCGCACTGGCCGCAGACGGCAGGACGGTCGTCGTGCTCGCCAACGGGGTTGACCGGACCCATCCGCACCAGCACGCCCGGCTCTACCAGGCGGTGATCGAGCAGGGCGGGTTGCTGGTCAGCGAGTACCCGATCGGCACACGACCGACCCGCATCCGGTTCCACGCGCGGTGCCGGCTGTTGGCTGCTCTCGCCGCGGCGACCGTCATCGTCGAGGCAGGACAGCGCAGCGGTGCCCTCGCCGTGGCCCGTGCCGCTGGAGAACTCGGCCGCCGGGTCTACGGCGTGCCGGGCTCGATCCACTTCGTGACGTCGAAGGGCGTGAACGAGTTGCTGCGCACCGGCGCCGCCACCGTGGCCAGTTCGGTCGAGCACATCAACTACCAGGAGGGAGTGCGATGACCGGCCCGGACGCCTTCCTGACCGCACTGACCGCCCTCGACCTGCCGCCCGAGTGGCAGGTCGAGGTGGCCATCCGTCCACGACGGCGCAAGACCGGCATTCAGGTCAATCCGGAGGCGGCGCCGTGCTGATCCCACCGACGGCCACCCCGGAGCAGGTTGCGCGGTTTGTCGGCAGCCATCGTCGATGGATCCGCCGAGAAGGTCGAGAGAGCCACGCGGTTGGCCCCGGATCACGCGGTAAAGGAGCTCGTCGACGGCGAGGAGTTCGACCTGCTCGGCCAGCGTTACCGGCTCCAGCTCGTCGACGCCTCGCCCGCGGGCACCGCACAGCTGCCTCTGACCACGTCCGACGGCGTCTTGTCCGCGCGGAGGCAGCGGCCAGAGCTGGTCCGCCGGGCAGTGATCGGGCTGTACCAGCAGGTCGGGCTCGCTTGGTTGCGCCGCGAAGGGCGCCACTACGAACTGGACGGCCACATCGCCGGCCTGAGCTACGCCGTGCGCGACCTCGGACGGCGCCCGTTAGGGCATCTACGAGGGGCCGCCGAAGCAAACGACGACGCTGCACTGGGCCGTGTTCGGCCTGCCGATGCGGCTCATCGAGTACGTGCTCGTCCACGAACAGGCGCACGCCACCCAGCCAAACGGACGCGCGCCCACGGCCGCGCATGACAACGGCGGATGTACCTCTGGATGCCGGACTGGCAGCAGCGCCGAACGGAACTCGCCGAGGTCGGCCGTCACGCTTGGCTCGGCGATTGAAACCGCAGGGCAAGAGGGGCGCATTGGCACAATCTGGTGGGTCCCGCGCCGGACGCAGTGCGAACAGCCAGGTCCGGCGCGAAACCCACCAGATGTCGAACTGGAGTGTTGTCCTCTACAGCGTGATACAACATGGAGTGCGGGTCGACACGATCTGCACCACGAGCGACCTGGAAGGAGGCAGGAAGTGGACAAGGAACAGCACTTCGAGCTGCTTCGGGAAAGTGCTGCCGAGGTCAAGGAACTCCAGGATCGGCTCCAGAGCGTCCGTGATCAAGAAGCAGCGCTTCAGGCCCAGCGGGTCACGACACTCGACGAGCTCAAGAAGGCCCGTGACGTGCGGTTCGATCGCATGACCGCGGCCATCGAGGACAAGGTCCCGAAAGCGCAGGTCGCCCGCGCCCTGGGCATGGACCGGACCAACCTGTACAAGCTGCTCGAAGGCAAGGAAACCGAACAAGACACCACGGCCGGCTGACGTCCGCGCTATCGCCGAACCGCTGGCGACCACGCTCAGGCGCCGGCCCCAACGCATGGAGGATGGGTGTATCTACAGCGGGTGGCTGTGCGCGGGTTCCGAGCTGCCGGCGACGAGGAGATCGTCTGCGAGTTTCCCGGACGCTTCTCGCTGTTGGTCGGGGCGAATAACGCTGGCAAGAGCACGGTGGCGGACGCGTTGTACCTGGCGCACCCGCACAGCTTCCCGCAGATCTCTCGACCCACTGTCGCCACCCTCGCCACCGCCCCGCCCCGCCAGATCGACATCTCGTACGCATTCAGCGCCGAGGCGGACGAGGGCCCGGTCGGGCAGATGTTGCAGAACCTCGCGATGCCGGCACCGACTTGGACCCGTCAGCTCGAACGGAACCTTGGCCGCGTCCGCGCGAAGACCGTTGGTTCGGAACCTGAAGAGTTCGACGCGCTGCGGCTCATCTACCTGCCGGCGTACCGCAACCCGCTCGACGAGTTGGCCCGCCGGGAGGCGCAGGTCCTGATCGAGTTGTTCCGCGCGGAGCAACAAGCCCGCAGCGGCCATCGAAACTTGGCTGACCTCCGCTCCCGCGCGAGGAGACTGCTCGATGCCCTCACTAAGACCGGCCTCATCGAGGCCGTCGAGCAGCGCGTCCGCGGTCACCTCACCGCGCTGTCGTCCGGAGTCAGCCACCAGTTCGCATTCGTCGGGGGGCAGGTTGTCGACGACGCGTACCTCGCCAGGGTGCTGGAGTTGCTCCTGGGCGCTATCGACGACCGAGCTTTCGCCCAGCGACTCGAAGTATCTGGCCTGGGATATGTCAACCTGCTGCACATCGCCGTCACCCTCGCCGCCATTCCGGACATGACCAAGTCCGCCGAGGCTCCAGAGGGAGGGGACGCGGGAGCTGACGAGGACGGAGCCGATGCGGGCGCTCAGGAAGGAGCAGATGAACTCACTGAAGCAGAACGGGACGCCCAACGCGAAGCTGAGGCGGAATCGCGAGAAGACGCGTTCTTCCCTGATCGGTTTCACGTCACGGTCGTTATCGAGGAGCCCGAGGCGCACCTGCACCCGCAACTGCAACACGGCCTGACCCGGTACCTGCGGCAAATCACCTCCGCACGGCCGGAGCTTCAGACGATCATCAGCAGTCACGCAGGCGACATCATCTCGGCGTGCAAGCCGGATGAACTGGTCGTGCTGCGGCGGCTGCAGGACGGACGACGCGCCTCGCGCGTCATGGCCACCATGCCCATTCACGACAAGAAGCGAACCTTGCGGATGGCACGGCTGCACCTTGACACGACCCGGTCGTCCGCGCTCTTCGCGGAGCGCATGATCATCACCGAAGGCGTCACCGAGGGGGCGGTACTACGGCAGTTCGGCCGCTTCTGGGCCGGACCCGACGACCTCAAGCGCCGGTTCATCGAGGCGCTCACGATCACCGTGATGGGCTGCAAGCCAGGCCGCTGGCCAGTCGACCTTCTGGCGGCACCTGGGCACGAGATTGCCAGCCGCATCGCCATATTCACCGACACCGATAAGCGGCCTCCCGAGACCTTCACCCAACCCCAATGGCTCAGCAAAAGCGATCCCCAGAACGTGCAGGGCTTCTACAACCAGCCGACGCTCGAACCAGCCTTCACCCCCGGCAACGAGGAAGCCGTGCGCGAAGCCCTGACACAGATCAGCGTCACGCCACCTGAACCCTTCACTCCCGACGCCATCGACACCCTTTTCGCCACCACAGGCAAGAAGCGCAAGGCCGAGTTCGCGCTCGCCTTCGCAGACGAACTCATGCGCCGCAGCGAAGACGGCGAACATGTCACGGTGCCTGAACACGTGGCAAAGATGTTCGATTTCCTCTACGCCGCCGCAAAGGACGACGATGCCGACCCGATCGCCGCTGACCTCTGAACAGCGCGCCGCCGCGACGACCACGGCGAACCGCGCGTTCATCGTGGCAGCACCAGGATCAGGGAAAACCACCGTTGCCGCAGAGCGATTTGGCGTGATCCGGTACGACACTCCCACCGATCTTCGCAGGATCCTGGCGCTCAGCTTCACCAGATCGGCGCGCGGTGAACTCGCTGCTCGAATCCGTCGCCGCTGGGGTAGCGGAGCGCTCTCCTGGCCCCACCAAGCCCTCACGCTCGACACACTGCACTGCGAAATCCTGGCGTTTCTCCTGCGACGGCAGGTCATCTCCTGGATGGGCGACCATACGGAACTAACCGTTCTGGACACGTGGAGAGGGCAGACCGGGGCCCGCTGGATGTCGAAAGAGATGGACTACCGGCGGATCGCCGTGCTGCACGGGACCACGGTCGGATCGCATGGCGTCAAGATCACGAGGCCCGACTACAACATCGGCGCCAAGAGACACTTCGAGGAGCACCTGGCGGCTGGACGATGTACGCACACCGAAGTGCGTCAGATCATCGCCGCTGTTCTTCGACGCGCCGAACTGCGCATGGAGGTAGCCAAGTACCTTACCGCTACCACGAAAGCGATCATCGTCGACGAGGTGTTCGATGCAAACGAGCTCGATCTCGAACTCGTTCGTCTCGCGGCGTCCGCCAGAATCAGTACCACTGTGATCGGTGATCCTTGGCAGGCGCTGTACGACTTCCGTGGTGCCCGTCCAGAGCTCGTTCCCCAACTTGTGGAACACGAGGGGTTCGAATCTTTCCCCGTCTCGGCGTCTTTCCGCTTCGAGACACCGGCGATGATCGGCATCGCCGAGTTGGCGCGAGCACACCGACCGATCGCTCTCGACGTGACCAACGACGCCACCGAATGCAACGTAGTTCTCGCGCACAGGTGGGACAACCTCTGGACAGGCCCCGACTGCATCCTGCCTTTGTCATTCGGCCGATTGGACAACCAAACTGATGCCGCGATCGCGCTTCTGCTGGACCGGCTCGTGCAGGGACACTTCGGACACGCTGCAATCTACGCCGACGAAGCAGCAGCGCTGCTCGGTCTTGAGCCAGACATAGTCCGCGCTGAAGGAGCCCTCCTTGGAGCAGTACTTGAAACACTCCGACCGGCAACCACGCAAGCGGCTACGGCAGCGATCACAGCACTCAGGGCGGTACTTCGCCTACTTGGAAGCCCTCGCCAACTCCGTCGCATGCCAGAAGCCGGGGAGGCTGTCCAACTAGACCGGCTACTCGCCTTGGCACGCCGCATGAACCAGCCACATGTGGTCGCCGGAATGACAGTGCACCAAGCAAAGGGACGTGAATGGCCAGTTGTCGGCCTGCGACTCGCTGATGTCGAGGTGGCCAGGCTGACGGCAGGGCTGAAACAGGAACGTTTTGACGATCGCGTCCTGTACGTTGCTCTAACCCGTGCTGCAAAGAAAGTCGTCCGCTGCTGACGAGCACCGATTCTTCTGCTACAAGCGCGAATCGACCGTGGGCCGCGAGGCCGCCAGATAGTCATCCCCGTTCCAGCGGTAGTTGCTGACCTGGACCGGCTCGCCGAACGTCGGGGCGTGCACCATCTTCCCTGCACCGATGTACAGGCCGACGTGGTGGACGTTGCCGGTTGTGCCGTAGAAGACCAGGTCGCCGGGAAGCAGCGGTTGGCCGGCGGGCACCAGTGGACCCGCGTTGTACTGAGTCTGCGCGGTACGAGGCAGGTTGATGCCGGCGGCGTTGTAGGCAGCTTTGGTGAGGCCAGAGCAGTCGAAGCCGGCATGGCCGCCGGCTGGTCCGTTGCCACCCCATACGTAGGGCAGGCCGAGTTGGCCGCAGGCGAAGTTGATTGCCATGATCGCGGCGGGGTTGGGTGCCTGGATCTTGTTGCAGTCGCCGGTTCCGACGGTGGCGGTGCCGTACCGTTTTGCCTGAGCCAGAACGCCGTTGACGTACTCCTCGTCATGGTTGTAGGCGAAGAGCGCCTTGCGGATGTCTTTCTGTGCGCCGGAATCGCACAGGTAAAACGCGGCGGCGTAGATGGCGTCGTGCGGGTTGTAGCGGGAGGGCGGGTTCGAGCCACCGGGCGGGATCGTGTGGCGTGCAATCACACCGTCGAAGGTGGGCTTGAGGAACTGCATGGGGCCGCCGGCCCCCATGTAGTTCTCGCCTTCCGTGATGCCGTCGCCGGATCCGCGGCCGTGCTTGGATTCGGCGTCGCCGATCGCGGCGAGGATCGTCCAGTCCAGCCCTGGGCACACGGAGGCTGCGGCTCGGTAGAGCGACAGGTAGTCGTTGGGGATCTCGGCGACCGCGGCCTGGCTCGGCTCGGTGCCACCGGTACCGAACAGCGCACTGACGATGGCTTTGCCGACACCCCCGATGAGGATGGGGATAGCGATGATGGCCGCGACAGCGGCAACGGCGATCTTCATGGAGTCACCTTCCGGAAGTGGCTGGTGGGTAGGGGTGGTGGGTGCGGGTCCGGCGCGGCCAGGTCCGCGGGCGCCTGCTGCGCTTGAGCCGATGTCGAGGACTGGACAGCGGTGGGCGGTGCGACGTGGGGCCAGAACCGCGCGAGCTCGACGAGCCGCAGTCGACCCGGCCGTCGCGACGCCGGACCGGAGATCGGCAACCACCGCGCGACGGCGGGGTTGTCCTCGCCAGCCACGCCAGCGACATCTGCGGCGCTGGTGGCTACGGGCACGAGCGCTGGCCGGTCCAACTGGGACAGGGCGTCGGCGAGCGCCGTGAGCACGTTGGTCTCGCGGCGGTTGGTGGGCAGCCACACCAGGACGGGTGTGGTGATTCCTGTTGCGATGGCGAGCTTTTCGTAACCGTGGAGCTTGCGGGCGAGCTTGCCGAGGTCCTCGGTGCCGAAGTCGAATTCGAGGAAGAACTCGATCTGGTGGCCGTCTTCGCGCCAACGGCCGTAGGCGTCGGGGCGGACCATGTCGCCGAAGAGCCGGCCGCAGCGAAGCTCGGACCACCACGCGGTCAGGCGGCCGCGGGCACCTGGCCGTCGGCTGAGTGCAACGAGGCTGGTGAAAACGCCGTTGACGCCCACGGTGTGTGCGAGGCGCAGGGAGTGGGCGATGCCGATGGCGTCTTCGTGGCGGTAGCCCAGTTGCTTGGGGTCGAGACCATCCTCGTAGGCGAGGGCGACCGAGCCGGCGATGTCGAGCACGTAGTGCATCGGTGCGGTGCCGGAGCTGACGAACGGCTGAAAGCGGTCGACGACGCGCCACTTGAACAGGTTGAGCAGGCGGTGGTTGGCCGCGCGCATGGTCGGGTAGCAGAGTTCGACGATCTGCTGGGTGGTGAAGACCTTGTGCTCGTGCAGCATCCGAGCAAGCCAGCGGTCCCGGAGGGTGAGCCGTCCGGCGAGCTGGGCGTGGTGCTCCCCGGTGGTGGCCGCCCGTGGCGTGGGGCGTTGGGGCATGTGCCCGCGCAATGCCCTCTGAGGCGTGGGATTCGAAATCATGGGTCGGCACCTCCCAGTCGTTGGGCCGGAATGGGGGAAGGTGAAGGCAACGCATGCGGGATCACCGGAGCGGAACGGGCGCGATAGGTGAGCCCACATGCGTTGCGGGAGAACAAGGCCCGACAGGTCAGACCGCGCGGCGGGGGTCTACAGTGGGCTGACCGGGGCGGCCCGTTGCGTTGTCGGCGTTGGTGACGGGCGGGCGGGTATTGACCCTGGCTGCTTTGCGGATTGCCTTGGCGCGTCCGGGAATCGCGGGCGGGAGCTTCTCGGTAACCGCGGTGAACGGCGGCGCTTCCTCGCCGCCCAGGACTAGCCGAGCGGCGACGTGGTACACGCCGAGATTGGACAGGTCGTGATCGCTCAGCCGCGGCATGGTGTGCCGGGCCAGCCGCTTGGCGTCCTCGGGCGAGGCGTTGAAGAAGATCTTGCTGCGCGCGTTGGTGCTGACGCCCTCTTCGAGCTCCTTCGGTAGCTGTCCGAGGTACTGGTGTGCCAACGCCATGGAGAGTCGGTAGCCGCGGGCCTCGGCGAGCATGTCCTCCAATGGATAGGCCAGGTTCAGGAAGTTGTGGCACTCGTCCACGTACAGCCCGCAGTCGCGGCGTTGGCGCTGCGGGACGCGAGCTCGGCGAGTCGCGGCCTGCCAGGTGCGGGCCACGACGATGGAACCGACCAGCCGCGCGGTTTCCATCCCTAGCGCGTCGCGAGCGATGCGCACCAGGCAGATCCCACCGGTGTTGAGCACCTCATCCATGTCCATAGTGGACGTTCCACCGGCGATGGCGGCGCGGACGAACGGGCGCAGCAGGAAGCCGCGGATTTTGTTCATCAGCGGCGCGATCACTTGTGCGCGGCTGGCTTCGGACAGGTCGTCGTACCAGGACCAGAAGCCCTTGAGGACCTCGTCATCGATCTGGTCGCAGGCCCGTTGCCGGAACGCCGGCACGGTCAACAGCTTGGGCAGGTCGACCAGCGTCGGGGTACCGGGCATCGCGGTCAGGGTGAGCAGCCCGGCGCGCAGGATGTCGTCGGTGCGCGGCCCCCACGACGAGGCGTAGATCCGGGAGAAGATCGAGACCAGGTTGTCGACCGCGCGGGCCTTATCCGCTCCCTCCAACGGGTTGAGCACCGGCGGGCGGGCGCGGGAGTCGGCGTCGAACAGCACGACCTTCTCGCCGAGCTCCTCGGGCAGGCGCATCAGGATGTCCGACACGAGGTCGCCCTTCGGATCGACCACGACGACACCTCGGCCGGCCTCGGCGTCGGCCAGGATCATCCGGGCCATCAGCTCCGACTTGCCGCTACCGGTGGCGCCGAGGATGTGCAGGTGGTGGCGGGCGTCGGCGACGTGCAGGCCGACCGGGCGGGAGTGCCCGGAGTCCGACAGCCCCAGGGGCTTGATCTGCTCCCCGGCCGTGGCGATACCCGGCGGGGGCGGCACGGCCTTCGCGCCGGCCCGCTGCAGGCCGGGGGTGGACTCGTCGATCGGCAGGTGCGCGATTGCGGCCAGCTCGAGGATCGAGAGCAGGTCGCCCTTGCCCAGGCGGCGTTCGGCCAGCACGGCGACCGGATCTCGACGGATCCGAACCCGGCGGTAGTAGTTGTGCTCGGAGTAGGCGGCGAACGCCGAGGCGATCGCGTGCCCGCGACCCCGCAGCACCTCCCGCACCGCCTGAACCTCGCCCGACGTGGCGTCCTCGGGCACGGTGGTGGCCACGGCGTAGCAAATACGGGTCTCGAATTGGTTCGCCCGCAGCTTCTCGACCACAGCACGGTCCTGGGCGGCGTACTCCAGGCTGGTCTGCCGATCCAGGCCCGGCGTCCGCGTGCTGGTCGACGACTTCGGGGTCTTGCCCGGCGTGATGACGTCGAGCAGCCGGCCGACCAGATGAACCGACCCGCCCGCGTGCACCCGCCGGGCGGCGCGGCGGGCTTTGGTCACTCGGTGGCCGGCGACCGGGCGGGCGAGGATCTGCACGCATGCCCGCTCGTGCGGGCCGAGCCCGACCGGTGCGCCGAGCATCGCGCGAATCGGGTCGGCCGGGTGCTCGGTGCGGATCGGCAGTGCTTCCGAGCGCGCCAGCCGCAGCTCGCCACCGACCGCCTCGACCCGCCGACCCGCTGCCGTCGTGGTCGGGATCGGGGGCTTGGCGGGGGTGGTGCGGGTGTGCGCGCCGGGCCAGGCGGCCTCGATCGCGCGCTCGACCATGCCGGGCGGCACCAGGCCCGGCACCCACAGCCGGATCTGCACGCCGTCGTCGGTGAATGTCAGCTCGAAGCTCAGGTGCGGCTGCCCGCCGAAGCGACGCCGCCACCCCGGCCGCAGCAATCCGACGAGGTTGGACCACACCGTGATCGCCCCGGACGGGTCGACCGTCGGCGGCGCGAGCACGGTGATCAGGCGAGCATCGATCATCAGGCGCTGGTGGTAGCGGCGGCGCCACCGACGGCGCGCGACGACCGCGGCGGTGACAGCGACCGCGAGCACCGGCCCGACGATCGGGCCCCAGGTCAGGGCGAGGTCGCGCAGGTGCGCCAGCACGTTCTGGAACGCGCCGAGCGGGTCACGCAGGTAGTCGCCGACCGGTGAGGCGAGCACGTCCGCGGTCTGCTCAATATGCGGTGGGATGAGGGCGGACAGGGGTGTGGCGGTGATTGGCCAGGACATCGGGGACCTCCCCACGCAAAGCGGTCGACGGGACGGATGCGAGCTGCGGTCAAGCCGCCCACGGCTGGTCAGCCGGCTCGGCCGTGGGCTGCTGGCTGTGGTCGGGGCGGGTGTTGTCGACGACGAGCCGCAGGTGCCGGCGGCCTCGGCGGGCGGCGCGGTCGGCGTCGACCTCGGCTTGCCACGCGGAGAACCGGCGCCCGGCCAGCCGCTTGAGGTAGGCGGGAATGCGGTTGGCCGGCACCCCGACCAGCCGCGGGCCCAGGACCGCGAGCAGGTCGCTGGCTTCCTGCGAGGCCCAGCCCGCCTCGGCGATCGCAGGCTCGTCGGGAAACACATCTGCGATCCGGTCGACGGCGGGATTCAACGCGGCATCCTGTGTCCCGCCATACGAGTAGACCCACAGAAAATTCGGCGGCGGGCCAGGCTCGACGAGCGTCCGGAATCGGGACACCTCTTTGGTGTAGGCGTAGAAATTCGTGTCGGGTCGAGTCCGGCAAATATCCAGCCATGCCTGAAGGTAGGCGTCGGAGAAGAAATCGCCGCTGTCGTGAATTCTGATCCAGGCGCCCCGGAACTTGGCCGCGCCGAGTTCCGCGACCATGGCGGCCTGCCAGCCGGCCAGGTCGTCCAGGACGTACATCAGGTTCGCCTGGTGCTTGGCGCGGACGACCGGCCAGGTGTAGGTGCCGTGCCGGGCGTAGCACGCCTGCGCGCAGATTCCGGCCGACGGACAGGTGTTGTAAGTGCGACCGTCAGCCAAGCGGCCGGCCCAGGCCGGCAGCGACCAGTTCCACACGCCAATCTGGCGCATCTCGCTGTTTTGCGTGAGCAGCCGCGTGGGCCGGTTAACGGTGGCGGAAATGGGCAATGACGTAGACATGGGTATCCCCTGGGTGCGATTCGGTGTATACGGATTGATTCCTGCGATTAGGCGGCGTCGAGTTCGATCTGCGACGCGTTGCCATCGTCGAACGAGTCCGCGATTCCCGCGGTGTCGTCCGCGCCGAGTTCGACGAAGGAGTTCTCGATTCCCGACGAGGTGTCGGAATACCCGGCGATTTCGGCGGGGTCAGTCGTGACCAATTGATGCTCGACCGGTGAGGCGATGGACTGGAATGCCACGCGCTGCGTCCCGGTCGACAGGAGGCCCTGGCCACGGTCCGCGGAGAGCAGGAACTGGCGCTCACCCATAGACAGGTCGAAGGTGCGGGTGATCTCGTCGATCGCCTGGGAGGCTTGCCGCAGCAGGATCTGCGTCGCGGCGTTGGCCACCACTGCCTTACCCAGATCCGAGCCCAGGACGTCCGCGGTGTCCTGGGTGGCCACCGTGAGACCGGCCCACTGTTTCCGGGACGCCTTAGCCATCCGGAACAAGAACTCCGCGCCCGCGGGCTCCTTCATCAACAGCCACGCCTCGTCGACCACGACCAGCCTGGGCTTGCGGATGGCCGGGTTAGAGACCTGCCGCCACACCGCGTCGAGCGTCAGCAACGTGCCGATCGGCTTGAGCTCGTCGGCGAGATCCCGCAGCGAGAACACCACCAGGTGTCCCTCCGGACGGGTCGACGTCGGGCCGGAGAACAGCCCCGAGAACGCGCCGGTGACATACGGGTGCAGCCGCGCCGCGAGTTCCACCCCGGCGGGGTCACCGGTCCCGGCGAGGACCTCGGCGAGGTCGGCCAGCAGCGGCGCCGGGCGGGTCCAGGTCCGCGGATCCGAGGTGATCCCCACGCGCTGGTAGGTCGCGGTGATAGCCCGGTCCAGTGCCGCACGTTCGGTCGCTTCGAGCTCACTGCCCAGCAGCACCGAGATCACCGTGTGCAGGAACAACGACCGGCGGATCAGCGCGTTGCGCGGTGCAGTGCGGCGCCCGTCCGGGCGGGTGTGGATCGGCAAGTCCATCGGGTTCAACCGGACCTGCTCGGCACCGAGGTGCACATACGTTCCGCCGACCGCGGCGGCCAGCCGGGCGTACTCGTCCTCCGGGTCGATGACGTGGATCTCGATCCCGCGATACAACGACCGCAACAACTCCAGCTTCACCAGGTAGCTCTTGCCCGCGCCGGAGCGGCCGAGGATCACCGAGTTGTGGTTGTCCAGGGCGAACCGGTCATGGTGGACCAACCCCTGGCTTCCGACGTTGAAGCCGTAGAGCACGCCGCTCGGTGCGCCGACCGAGGTCGGGTCGGGCGGTGGCAGGTCCGGTGAGGTGAACGGGAACGCCGCAGACAGCGCGCTGGTGTCGAACGTGCGGCGCATGCCGACGAGGTCCAGACCCATGGGCAGGCTGGTGATCCAGCCCTGCATGCTGCGGTACGTGGTCGGTTTGCAGTCCAGCAGCAGCGACGCCGCCAACGACCGGATCGCGGCGACCTCGTCGCTGAGGGCCTCCTCGGTGGGAGCGTGCACGGTCAGGTACAGCCCGAGCCGGTAAAGCTTGCCCTCGCCACGGGCGACCCGTGCGGACAAGTCGTAGGCATCCTCGGTGGCGGCTTCGACGTGCGGGTCGACCAGCCGGCCCTTCTCACTGGTGTGCCGGCGACCGCTTTCGAGCTTCGACAGCTGCTTCTTGAGACGGTTGGCCGCGGTGACCGGGTCGATCGGCTCGATGTGCAGCGAGACGTCGACCCGTCCGGGGTAAGTCAGCAGCGGCTGAAGCCACCCGTTGTGCACTTCGCGCGGGTAGCCGACGACGGCGAAGCTCGCGACCCATTCGCCACCGACTTCCAGCGCACGAGGACGGACGGAGATGGCGTCCGGAGTGAACGCGCTGGCCCGCCCGAGCGGCGGCTGCACGCTCTGGGCCTTCCGGCCGCGGCGCTTGTCCTTGGTCTTCATCAGCGGTACCTCCCCGCGGAGTTGACGTAGTCGTCGGGGTCCTCGGCGGTGTCGTCGAAGCCGTCATCCCAGGCGTCCTCGGCCTCGCCGAACTCGTCGTCGGTGGGGAACGCGGCGCGGCCGAACGCGCCTGCGTCCCAGCCGTCGTCCGGGGCGGTGGTGATGACCTCGTCCGAGGCGGCGAGACCGGAGTTCGGCGGGATCACGCTGTCGGGGTTGCAGGCCGCGGCGAGCACCGCGGTGGCCTGTCCGGCGTCCAGCGGGGTGACCACGATCCCCGAGGGGGACAGCAGCTCGACCGCCTCGCTGAGCCGGCGGACCAGCCGGGCTTCGGCGGCCCGCCGGGTGGCGTCGTCGACCAGGGCGGCCTGCTTGGCGGCCCTGCGTTTCGCGGTCAACGCGGCCAGTGGCGAGGCGCTGCCGAGTCCGTCGGTCGGGCCCGTGGTGAGCAGCGGTTCGCGCAGGATCAGCAGCACTTGGCGGCGCAGCAGGTCGGTGGCGCGGCCGAGTTGGTCGAGGTACTCGGCGTGCTCGCGCGCCGCCTGTTCCAGCGCCGGGTGCGGCAGGCCGCCGGCCTGTTCGCGGAGCTCGGCGATCTGCCCGGACAGGTCCAGTCGTTCCGCGCGGATGAGCACCTGCACGGGTGCGGTCAGCGAGTGCAGATACCGCCCGAAGGAGGCGACGAGGGACTCCTGCTCGCCCGGGGTGCGCAGCCCGAAGTTGATCGTCGAGCAGACCGCGACGACGGCGACCCCGTCCTTGCAGAGGTCGATGACGCCGGTATCGGTGACCGCTTCGGCGGGCAGCCGCAGCGCGGCCGGCGAGACCGTCGACGCCGCGGCGTCCCCGCCGTCCTTCCCCTGGGCGCGGCTCTTGCTGCTGGTATTCGTGACCTGTCTGCCCAGCCACTCGGGGGCCGGGCGGATGCCTTCCGGCGCGGCCACTCGGTGCTGCGGGCTCATCCGCTGCCGCAGCGCCGCCAGCACCAACCGGTCGAGGGTGATGCCGTCGCGCTGGCCGAGCGCGAGGAACGCGGCGGTCACCCCGATCGGGATGGCGACGATGAGGAACGCCACCAGCGGCACGAACTCGCGGGTGATCGTGTACGTCCCGTACAGCACAATCCCAGTGATGGCGAGGATGAGCAGCTGCCGCGCCGTCAGCGGACCGATCACCCGGTCCTCGCGATCGACGTCGGCAGGAATCCGGACGGGCTGACTCATTTCCCTTCACCTCTTGGAGCGGGTTTCGGCGTGCGGAACAGCGCCGGCGGAACGGACTGGGTGCGCCGGTAGGCGTCGCCGATGCGCGGCTCGGGCTGTGCCTGCCGGAACACCGGCGCGGCAGGCGCGGACGCCGACGTGGGTGGCGACGACGGCTGCGGTGCCGGCGGCGTGGCGGGTCGGAACTGCAACTGCGGGGGCACAGACGCGGTGCGGATCGGGCGGGCCGGCGGCGGGGTGGCGCCGCGTCGACGCGGCCCACCGGCTGCTTGGAACTGGGGCGCCGATCCCGGCCGCTGCCCTCGCCGCGGCGGTGAGATCGGCGTGGCGGGCCTGGGTGCGGAACTGAACTCAGGAGGCATGGCTGGTCCCTGGTTTGCCGGGGTGACGGCGGGGTCGTGGGTGGTGTCTTGGGGTGAGGGCTGCAGGAACTGCGGCGTCTGCGAGGGCAGCCGCGACCGGCGGGCCGCGCGGACGCGCTCGGCGTCCTGGGCCGCCTTGAGCCGCTTGTTGACCATCTCCGGGGTGGGCGCAAGGCGCGCCTGAGCAGGCCACGGCGAATTTGCCGACCCGCCACCGCGACCCCCACCACCTCCGCCGCCGCTCTTCGCCCCGACCGCGCCGCCGACCTTGCCCAGTGCGCCGGTCTTCCCGGCGACCATGCCGAAGGTCTTCGCCGCGATGTAGGCCTTCGCCAGCCCTCCGAGGAACGACCGGCCAGAGCTGACTTTGGCGGCCGATAACAACCAGAACGGGATCTTGAACAGGATGAAGAACAAGGCGATCGCGGCGACCAGCGTGCCGAGCGCGGACAGCGTCGAGCCGAACAGATGCACGCCGCCGGACAGGAACGTGCGCACTGCGGTGATCAGCACCAGCGCTTGAGCGACCTGGATCGCCAGCGTCGCGGTGATCGCCTTCCACCACCAGCGGGCCAGCGGGTCGGTGTGCGGCAGGGCGTGGAACATCAGGAACAAGGGGCCCGAGATGATCAAGACGAGGGTGATGACGATCCGGACCACGTAGACGACCAGCAGGCCCAGGCCCACCACGACGAGCACCAGGCCGACCAGGATGATGAACAGTCCGCCGGTCTGGATGCCGGCGACGGCGTCCTTGAGGGTGTTGCCCAGCGAGGGCGCGTTGACCCCGTCGCCGAGGATGCCCAGGGTCAGGCCGTTGGCCAGTCGGATGAGCTTGTCGGCGAAAAACAAGCTCAATGCCGAGGCCATGAACGCGATCGGGATCCGGGGCCCGATCTCCTTGATCGAGTAGCGCGCCTGGACGCTCTCGTGGCCCATCACGACGATGCCGCCGAGGAGGATGAGCAGGCCGTAGGCAGCGACCACGAGCTCCCACGAGTTGTTCCAGAGTTCGCCGATGCCGGGTAGGTCGCTGATCGTCGGTGTGGACAGCGCGGTGTGCCCGATCAGTTCCAGGATCGGCGAGAGCGCAGCTTCGACGATGCTGCGGAACGCCGAGTTGATGGCCTCGGTGATGCAGGCACCGATGTCGGTGATCCCGCAGTCCGAGTCGCTGACACCGTTGCCGCTGCCGGGCTGCTGCGGGCCACTTGTCGGTGGCGGCGTGGTCGGCTGCGGGATGCAGTCCTCACCCGTGCACGGCGTGCTTGGCGGCGCCGTCGATGGGCTGGGCGCGCTCGGCATTGGGAGTGTGGGCTGTGTCGGTGTGGGAGGCGGGGCACAGGGGATCGGCCGCGGCTCAGGCCCCAAGCAAGGATCCGGGTTCGGTGTGGTCGGCTGCGCCGAGGCGCTGACCGCGAGGACCCCGACCAGGAGCACGACGACGCTCAGCGCCAGCATCCAGCCCGCGTACCAGCGCCAGTGCCGACCAGCCGGCGGCCGGTCGGCGCTGGCGTCGGAGACCGGGGAGAGCATCGCTCGGTCCCCGTCGATTCGTCCGGCGGCAGCGGTCGCGACCGGTCCGCCGGACCGGCGGTACGGGCGAACCGTGGGCGGGGTGCCGGCCATCGGTCAGGCCCCCACGATCCCTTTGAGGATCTCCACGACCAGCGGCGCGAGCGCTGCCAGGCCGTAGCCCCACCCGGCGGACTTGAAGGCGGTCTTGGCCTTCTCGACCTCGCCGGGGTCGCCACCGCCCATCACGTATCGGACACCGCCGATGGACAGGAACACCGTGGCCAAGCCGGCCAAGATGCCCATGATCCAGTTGCGGACGTTGTTCAGGACCGTGGTCACCGAATCTGCCAGAGCGACGACCATCGTGTCGGCGTGCGCCGCCGACGCCGACGCCAGCAGCGCGAGGACCGCCAGCTCGACAATCAACGCCACGTGCGACCAGCGGCGGGGACGGACCGGAACCCAGGCCTCCGGCCTAGTGACCGGAGCACTGGTCGGCTCGCTGCCGGTGATCTCGGCCGGCGTGCTCGACGCTGGGGCCTCGGCCGGCGGCTGCGGAGTGCCATCGAGGCGGGCGCTGCGCGGTCCGCTCGCGGCGGGGAAGAATCGATCGATCAGGCGCATTGGGGCACCTCCGAAGGTCGGGCTGAGCGCGGGGATGTCCCGCAGCCCTGAACTCCGGATTTCGCATCCGTTTTGGACACGCGACCCTGAATTTTCTGCCCCGACTCGACCTCACTAACCGACACGGACAGTGACGACCGCGGCAAGTCGCGGGCCGGTGCGACCGGTCGCGCCAGGGCCACTGCGGTGGCTACCTGGTCGGTCAACGGGTCGGTCGGATCGGTCTCGGCGACGCCCTCGCGCAGGTACGCGGCGAGCCGGAGCTCGGCGCGTTTGCGCGCCTTGTAGACCGCCCACTCGCCGGTCTGGTGCCGCGCAGCCCAGTCCGCGACGGGCACCTCTTCCAACCGAGTCGCACCAATCAGCGCGGCCTCGGTCTGAGTCAGGACTCCGTCCGCGACCGCGCGGGCAAGGACCAGATCCGGGTGACCCCACGGCGCGTGCGGCGGGGTGGATCGGAACCCTGGCGCGACCGGAGTCGGACCCGCCAGCGCCTCGGCGAGCGCGTAGTAGCCGGACCGGTAGGCGGCCCACCGCAGCCGCAGCATGATTCGCGGCGGACGCAGATCGATGGTCGACAACGCGGTCAGGAAGCCGCGCAGAACCTCGGCGTGCACGTCGGCCGGATCGTTGGCGAACCGGTTGGTCAAGGTCGCCGCGACAGAAGTCAGCGCGGGCAGTGCGACCCCGACCGCGGCGATCGTCCAGGTCGCTCCTTCAGTACGGGAGCGCAGCACCAGATGCGCCCACACCGCGTCCCGCGTCGCCTGCGGGCACCGGCGCGCCAGCAGTCGGTCGCGGACCTCGTCCAGCGCAATGTGCCGGTCCGGCAGACCGGGAAAGAGCCGGCCGTTCAGCGATATCGGGTGCGGCCCGGTCACTAGCCAGGTAAACGTGTCCCGCGCGATATCCAATGAGTTCGGGACGGCCTCGTCGCCAGCGCGACGGAAAACGGATTGTGCTGCCATGTCGTGACTCCCACGGCGTCGATGTGAACAACAACGACGTCAGGAAGCCACGACCGATACCACGGAAATACCACATCATTACTAGGCGCCAACTAGCGAACCGCGCCGAGGCTACTAGCGAACTACTATTTCATCCCACGAACACCATGAAGCAAGATCAACAAAGCGCCCTCGTGGCCCGCGTAACCCGATCGACGCTAGTAGCCGACGAACTGCAGTTATAGTTGGTCACTAGTACGACGCTAGTAGCCGAACTGCGCCCGGATACAGTCGGCACTCAAGCTCAACCTGGCACCGCCGAAAAATCTTGAAAAATCTGACCACAGAGTGGCCCAGAAGACGGTGGGCGCCGACCTGGGTCGACGGAACGAGCGGCTCAGCGTCGAGGCTTTGGCAGAACTGTTCGAATCACGCCAAGTCGCCATTAACATGCACCTTTGCCATCTCAAATAAGTTTGGCGAGGCGTGTCCAAAACGGGGTCGAAATACAGAGTTAAGGGGCGTCAGAACGCACAGCCCCACCTCGTCGGAGGAGACCCGCGATGACCCCGACACACGGCAACGGCTCCCCAGGAGACGGCTCCCAGGAGCACGGCCCGACCGACCCCCCGACCGTCCCGATCCCGCTACCGCAGAGGCGGCGAACACCACGCCTACGCACCCTGCGCCTCACGCTGCACCATCCTCGTCCCGCCCAGCCGAGCACCGTCTGGCCGTGCGCTCAAGACGAACTCCGTGAGGGCACCGGGCTGCTCGCCAACTGGTTGCTGACTGCGGTCATCAAGATCGTCACCACCTACACCCAGCCCGGCCAGCGAATGCTCCTGCTTGCCCCCGCGCCCTACCTCGCGCCGCCCGCATCGTGGTCACCAACGGCGGGCCGTAACCAGTCCCGGCCCGGCCCGTACGCCGGACTACACGAAGCGGGCTGGACCGTGGTACGACTCGGCCGCAGCATCCGGACTCAGACGGCCGTCGCGCACCCCAACCTGGCCGGCGAACACTCCGGCGACGCGTCGGCCGAGGCCGAGTCCGGACCCCGACCCCGCACCGCCAGTCCGACCACCGACCAGCCCGCCGAGCCGTGGGCACACCGTCGTCCCGGACCGCACTCGACCGCGACCGGCGTCGGTCCGGACCGCTACGACCTCGTCATCACCACGGCCGAACCGCGCACCCTCGACGGGGTCCGTCCGGCCGACTGGGCCGGTCTGCTCACCCCGACCGGCACCCTTGCCGTCATCACACACGGTGAGCGAGCCCGTGGTCGGCTCACCGACCCCGCAAGCTCGCTCGTGCGCGCCGCGCACCATGCCGGACTGCGCTATATCGATCGCATCGCCCTGCTGCGCGTGCCCGTCCGCGACGGCGCACTCGCCGTCGCGACCCCGGCCACGCACTCCCGTTCCCAGGCTCCGGCACGACCGCTCGCGACGCCCGCTCGGCACATCCAGGTGCACGACGACCTCTTCGTGTTCACCCGCCAGCCGGCCCCGACCGACACCGCCGACGGGGAGGAGACCTCCAATGGCTGACCGTCCCACGTCGCCCTGGCCACTCCCCCTGCCACCGGGGGAGGAGCCCTCAATGCCGTCCCTATCGGTCTGGCCGACCGGGCAGCGCGACACTCTCGCGCAGCTGCGCGACACCGGCTGTGTGCCCGGCACCGAGACCGACACCGAGCGGATTCCACCCGCCGTCGCCGCCCATGCGATCGCCACCTACACCCGTCCCGGCGACCTCGTTCTCGACCCGGATTGCGGGGCCGGCACCGTGCTGACCGAGGCGCTGCGCGCCGACCGTCGCGCGCTCGGACTGACCGCCCGCACCCAGTGGTGGACGCTCGCTCGCGCCAACGTCACCGCCGCCAAGACCACAGGCGCGTGGCGCGACGGCTCGGTCCTCGACGCCCGCCCCAAGGTGCTCGCGACCATCCGGGCCGCAGGGTTGATCGGACGAGTCGGACTCATCCTGACCAGCTTGCGCACCGCGCCTGACCGCGCGACCGGTCCGGGCCGCGACCCGGTCGAGTCCGCCCTCGCCGACCTTGCCACAACACTGCTCTACTGCGAGCCGCTGCTGCGATCCGGCGGACACGTCGCCGTCGTCGCGCGGCCCCTCCGGTGTCCGGACGGCTCGCTGGTCGACCTGGCCACACCGGTGCTCGCCGCCGGAACTTCGGCCGGGCTGGCACCGGTCGAGCGGTGCATCGCACTGACCGCCGGACTGCGCGGCAGCCGGCTGGTCACCCGCGCTTCGCTTGCCGAACGCCGCGCTGCCGCCCGAGCACTCGCTGCCGGCGCGCCGACCGCGCTCTCCGCGCACCACGAAGTGCTTGTCTTCCAGCTCGCCCACGACGCCGACCTCGCCGCCGCCGCGGCAGTCGGCATCCCGTGGCCGACCGAGGACGAGGTGATCCGGCCCGCCGTCAACCGCGTCACCTACCCCGGCTGGGGACGAGCAGCATGACGACGCGCCTGTACTGCCGTGAATGCGGCTGGCATCCCGAGTTCCGCGGCAAGCGCGCTGCACTTCGCGCCGCCGCCCGCCACCAGTGCACCGGCACACCTGTGCCCGAGACGCGTCCACCCTGGTGGTCCCACCTGTGGACAAACCTGTGGACAAGGCAGTCGGATACCTCCGCCGTCGACACCGAAGCAGGTGCGGACGACCCGACCAGTAACAGCGAATTGGTCGACGCCCGCGGCAACCACATCCAGTGGGCCGCGCCCGCCGCGCACCACGCCGAGACCACCCGACGCGCCCGCCAGGCGATGGTCGAACTCGTCCGCGCCGGCTACCAGATCGGGCCCCCGCCCTACGGCTACCGCGCCCTGCGCATCCGGGTCACCGACCCCAGCGGACACAGCAAACTGCGGGCGGTCCTCGTCCCAGACTGGCAGACCGCCGCCGCCGTCAAGCAGATCTTCATCTGGCGGGCCGACCACGGCCTGACGTTCGCCGTCATCGCCGCACGACTCAACAGCGACCCGAGCCAGTACGCAGCCCCGGTGCCCAACGGGCGGTGGACCCCCAAGGCCGTCCGGCGGATCGTCACCAACGTCAAGTACACCGGCCGCCAGGTCTGGGCCCGCACCATCGCCGGCCGCCCGGCACCCATCGAGCAGTGGGTCACCTCGGCGCCAAAGGTGCACGAGCCACTCGTCGACGAGCGCACCTTCCACCGCGCCCAGCCCGGCCCCACTGAACTCCCGCCCAGTGCGACAGACCCGGCCGACTCCCCGCCGAGCGCGGCATGAACATCCGCCGGTGGACCGTCGCCGCCGTGGTCCTGTTCGCCGGGTACGCGGCGACGATCGCCGGCGCGAACTGGGCCACCTCACTCTGGCCAGCGGTCGCTATCGCGGGCCTGCACGTTCCCGCAGGCGCGTTCTTCGCCGGGCTCGCATTCACCGTCCGGGACCTCTTGCAGGACGCTGTCGGCACCCGGACAACGCTGCTCGCGATCGCCCTCGGCGCGGCGTTGTCCGGACTGGTCGCCGAGCCGCGCATCGCGCTCGCCAGCGCGGCGGCCTTCGCCGTCTCCGAACTTGTCGACCTCGCCATCTACACCCCGCTGCGCGACTGGAGTCACCTCGCCGCCGTGAGTGCGTCGAACACGGTTGGACTGCTCGTCGACAGCCTGCTGTTCCTGCCGCTGGCCTTCGGCTCGCTGACCTACCTCACCGGCCAACTCGTCGGGAAGACCACCACCACGGCCCTGGCGGTCGCTGTGCTTGCTGGTGTCCGCGCTCGCCGGAGGGCGATGCCAGCGTGAGGTTCTACCTCGGCGTCCACCAACCCATCTGGCTGACCCGCGTGCCCGACATCCCGCTGCTGGTGTCGCACCGGCGGCTCGGCCACCGCCGCACCCTGCCCCGCGCCATCACGGAATGGGCGCTCGACTCCGGCGGCTTCACAGAGCTGCAGCTTCACGGACGCTGGCAGATCGACGAGAAGGATTACGTCCAGACGGTCCGGCGCTACGCCGACGAGATCGGCAACCTCGCCTGGGCGGCGCCGCAGGACTGGATGTGCGAACAGCGCATCCTGAAACGCACCGGCTTGACGATCCGCGAGCATCAACGGCGGACCGTGCGCAACCTCGTCCGCCTGCGGGAACTCGCGCCTGAGCTCCCTTGGGTGCCGACGCTGCAAGGCTGGACTCTGTCGGACTACGAACGCTGCGCCGACTTCTACGAGCAGGCCGGGATCGATCTGGCCGCCGAGCCGCTCGTCGGGATCGGCACGGTGTGCCGGCGCCAGAGCAGCGCCGACGTGGAGCGCATCATGCGCGCCTTCGCCACGCGCGAGTTGAACCTCCACGGTTTCGGCATCAAGATCACCGGCCTCAACCGGTACGCCGAAGCTCTCGCCAGTTCGGACTCGATGTCCTGGAGCATGCGCGGTCGATACGTATCCGGATGCGGTCCGAGCCATCGCACCGAGTCGAACTGTCTGCGCTTCGCGCTCAGCTGGTATCGGCAGATCCGAACCACGCTGGGTTCGGCAGGGCTGTCTGCGGACACCGTGTCCCCGCAGGTATTGGGGAGGGCCGCGTGATGGCCGTCGCCGCGTTCGCCGCCGCGGGCTCACTGCTCGCCGCGGGACTCCGTGGTGTCCGGTTCGACGAGCGAGACATCGCGTGGAGTGTCGATTCCGAACAGCTCGTTGGGCGTGCACCGCAGCGTCGTGCACAGCGCCTGCAAGGTCGCCACTTTCACCTGGACCGGCTGCTTCTTGATCAGCACGTCAACCGACTGGAGAGACAGTTCGAACCCGGCGCGCTGGATGAGGATTTCGCGCAACTGGGTCGCGGTCCAGACGTCGCGGGAGGCCATGACCTTCCGCAGCCGCCACTCGATCTGCACCCGCTGCCGTCCCGTGTTCGTCGCTCCGAGGCGCTTCGCGCCGTCGCCAACCGACTCTCAGTGTCCCCGACGGCGACCGAAGCTGGCCGCCGCACGTTCGGCGTGTTTAGCAGACACACACCCACGAACAGATAGAACTTGAGATACACAGGCTGTACTAGATCTATTCAGGTGTTACCTTAATTGAATGGCGCATCTGTCCCCGGTTCAACAGAGAGGAGGTGCTTCGGCACCCATCACGTTCATCGCCATGCCGACGCGCCGCGGTTCGCGGTCAGCGCCGGTAGCGCTCTTCTGGACTCGCGTCGACCGCCCACCCCGAGCTGACGAGGTGACCCAGCACCAGTTCGGCAAGGCACACAGTCCTACCGAACGGCAAGAGTCCAGCACGGCCACGAGCGCCGGCCCCACACGGACGCATGCGGGGAGCAGAGGCCCGTTGGTCGTGACAGCTTTGGCGGTCCCAGCTCATTTAACGCACGTCATGGTGCGTGCCCGCATCGCCGCGAAACCCGCTTCGCGCGGATCGGCGACCGCAGGTGTCGGCAGCTGGGAGTGCCCGCTGTGTCGACGGTTCCTGTCGCCGACCAGCAGCCCCGTGAACCTCCGCCAGCCGCGGGCCTCACGGGCACGAAGGGGGCGCTCATGTGCGCTCAACCTCGCAACCCCGATCAGGCCGACAACAACTGCGCCGACGTTCCTGCTCCGGCCGACCAAGAGCAGCAGGGAAGCCCCGTCAGCGCGCCGAGCAGGCAACCCCGACGGCGCGTTGGCGCGAGCAGAGCTGTGCGCAACGTGGTGGTGCGCGGCGTTCGCCGCGATCCCCCCGACATGCGCAAGCTCGCGCGGGTGGTCGCCAGCCTCGCGGCAGACCTGGCGCAGACCGAAGCCAGCGAGCAAACGCTGCCCGCCGAGCCAGGCACCGCGGACGCCAGCCACCCCGATCACTGCCGCGACGCGGCATGACGTCGCGCGTTCGCGCTTGCGCAACGAACCCAGCGGATCGAAGCCGCTCGCCAATGACTCGAAAGGAAGGTTCACCACAATGCCGCCTGCCACTTGCGATCCCCGCAGCCGCCGAGCCGCACACCCACGGGCTCGACGGCCGGTACGCGTCGGCCTCTACCAGCGGTGGCCCACCCTCCGCGAAAGCGACCACCTGCAGACCTACGTCGCGTCCCAACCCGGTTGGCACATCGCTCTCCGCAGCAGCGACTACGCATCAGGCGGCACGCTGAAGCGTCCTGGGCTGCAACGGGTATTGGCGGCAGCCCGATCCGGAGTCATCGACGTGCTCGTCGTCAACCACCTGTACAGTTCCCGCAAGACACAGCACCTCGCCTTCGTGCTCGACGAGTTAACGTCCCGAGGCGTGCGGGTCGTCTCGGCCACTGATCCCGCCCTCGACACGGAGACCGCGCACGGCCTCTTCCACGTACGCGTGTTGAGTGCCGTCGCGGAGATCGAGCAGACCGGCGCACTCGCAGATCGTCGCGACCGGCGTCGCCACGACCAGCAATCCGCCGACGAATCGCCGCTCGCCGGCTAACTGCAAATCCCGCCGGAGCCCACTGCGCCGACCAAAACATCCCCATCCAGACCGACTCATAACGAGGTGTCATGACCACCGCCTACGCCAACTCGGACAACGAACTCCAGCCGTCGGATGCCCCTGCGCCCACCACCCGCGCGGTGATCTACACGCGCGTGGCCTCGCCCGGACGGGCCGAGACCGACCACAGCGTCACGGCCCAGCGTGAGGCATGTCTGCGCAAGGCGCGGGAACTGGGTTTCTCGCTCATCGACGAGTACGTCGACCCAAACGCTCGACTCTGGCGACGGCCGAAACGCCAGCTGTTCCGACGCATGCTCGCGCGGTTCCGCAGCCGTTGAGAAACAGCAACCCGGCCACGAATTCGCCGCTCGCCGGGAGCGCGCGATCCAGCCGCCCGGACCCACTCGCCGGCTGCACGGTCCTCCGTCCAGGCCGCCCTCAGAAGGAGGTGTCATGACCAGCGCTTATGCCGACTTCATCGATGAACTGCAGCAGGACGTCACCATCCCTATCCAGCCGCCAATGGACGACCTTGCCCACGGCACTCGCGCAGTGATCTATCTGCGCGTGTCCTCGACCGGGCAAGTCCGGACCGACTACAACCCGGAAGGCATCTCCATTCCGGCCCAACGGGAAGCGTGCTTGCGCAAGGCGCGGGACCTGGGCGTCACGGTCATCGACGAGTACGTCGAGCCCGGACGCTCAGCCATGGAGATGACCAAACGCGAAGCATTCCAACAGATGCTCGCGCGGGTGCGCAGCCAGGGCGACGTTGACGTCATCATCATCTACCAACTCTCGCGCATGGCGCGGAACCGCTACGACGACGCGATCGTCATGGCAGACCTGCGCAAGCGCGGCGTCACCCTGGTCTCGGCCACCGAGGCCATCGACGACACCCCGGTCGGCCAGCTGATGCACGGCATCCTGGCCACGTTCAACGAGTACCAATCCCGCCAGTCCGGTGCCGACATCGCCTACAAGATGGGCCAGAAAGCCCGCAACGGCGGCACGCTCGGACGCGCGAAGCTCGGCTACCTCAACCACATCGACCACTCCGACGGCCGCGTCATCCGCACGATCATCGTCGATCCCGAACGGGCGCCCTTTGTTCAGCTGGGTTTTGAGCTCTTCGCCAGCGGCGACTACACGCAAGAAGAGCTGGCTGACGAGCTCTACGACCGCGGCCTACGCACCAGGGCCACCCGGCGACACCCCGCCAAGAAGGTGTCCGAGAACAAGATTTCGCAAATGCTGCGTGATCGCTACTACCTCGGATACGTCGAGTACGACGGCGAAGAAATCCAAGGGCGGCACGAACCGCTCATCGACGAGGACCTCTTCGAGACAGTTCAGGAGATCCTTGAATCGCGAATGACGGCACAAGAACGCCGTCGCGTCCACCACCACTACCTCAAAGGATCGCTCTTCTGTGGACGCTGCCAATGCGACGGCATCAAGCGGCGGATGATCATCCAACGGACCATCAACTCGAAGGGCGCCGAGTACCTGTACTTCTTCTGCCGCGGCCGGCAAAAGGGGCTGTGCCAAGCACCCCACGTCAACGTCACGCTCGTCGAGGACGCTGTCGAGCGCCACTACTCCGCGATTCGCTTCAGCCAGCCGTTCATCACTGACATGCGCGACCAGATCGATGCCGTGCTCGGCGAGCAGGAAAAGTCCGCACGCCTGCTACGCAAGCAGATCACCGCACAACTCAAGGAACTCGACACCAAGGAGGAGAACTTGATCGACCTCGCAGCCGACAGCACGCTGCCGCAGACCAAAGTCAAGGAGAAGCTGCGCGACATCGCCCGCGAGCGCCGCCGGCTGGAGGATCGCCTGCACACAGCCAACGCCGACCTCACCGACAGCGCCCAGCTCGTCAACGCCGGCCTTGCTCTCCTCGAACAGCCCGACCAGCTGTACCGACGCTGCAACGACCAACAGCGCCGCCTACTCAACCAAGCTATCTTCCACACCCTCTACATCGAGGACGACAAGATCACAGAGGGTGAGCTCCGTGAGCCCTTCGCCGAGCTCCACGCCATCCAAGGTCAGCGGACCGCAGCAACCAGCGCGGAGGGCACAATCAAAAGGACCACCCGCAATGCGGGTGGTCCTTGCTCGCCTTCAGGCGTCGCGGTCCTACTTCGTGGCCTTCATTCAGGCACTTGTTCTAGTAAGACCCCTAGGGTGGAGCTAAGGGGACTCGAACCCCTGACCCCCTCACTGCCAGTGAGGTTAGCATCACTCTGAGTCCGCAGGCCAACGGTAGCAAGTCGAGAATCCCGTAGTCAAACGCTGCCCATGATTGCTGTTGGGTGCAGTTGCCCCGCCGTTCAACACGCCCCTGGGCTCCACGACTGCTCCAGACATAACCGCGTGAAGCCCAGCACCCGTTGTCAGAGAATGCTCGGCGTGGAGTGGCTGAAGAGAGGCTTGCGTAGCCGAAAGTTGGTGTGCCCTCCTCGCTTCCATATTGGTTCGGTGGAGGAGGTTTCCATTGGCACAGCTGACTTTGCAATCAGATCAGGTCGTGATCGCGATCGATCCACACAAAGCGTCGTGGACCGCGGCCGCGGTGAACGCGAAGCTGCAACCGTTGGCGACGCTGCGGGTTCCGGTCAGCCGGGACGGCTACCGGCAACTGCGACGCTTCGCCCGCCGCTGGCCGCACTCGACGTGGGGCATGGAAGGAGCCGGCGGACTCGGCGCTGCGCTTGCGACGCGTCTGCACGCCGACAACATCGATATCGTTGATGTGCCAGCAAAACTGGCCGCCCGCGTGCGTACGCTCTCGACCGGCCACGGTCGCAAGAACGATGACACCGACGCGGTATCGGTCGGCATCGCCGCCATGACCGCGGCCGGCTTGCAGTCCTCGGTAGTGGACGAGACCATCACCGCCTTGCGCGCGGTAGTGGAACACCGCGACGATCTGATCCGATCCCGCACCCAGACCGTCAACCGGCTGCACGTGTTGCTCACCAAGCTGGTTCCCGCCGGTGCACCCCACGAACTTGAGAGCAGACACCGCCGCCGCACTGCTGCGCACCGTCCGGCCCCGCGATATCGCCGCCAAGACACTACGCCTCCTGGCGGTCGACCTCGTTGCCGAAATCCGCCGTCTCGGCCAGCGTATCTCCACCGCCGACACCGACATCGCCACGGCAGTCACGCACACCAGCACCACACTGACCAGTCTGTACGGCATCGGTATAGGGCTCGCTGGCAAGATCCTGGCCCGGGTCGGTGACATCCACCGGTTCCGCTCGGCGGCCGCGTTCGCCTCCTACACCGGCACCGCACACATCGAAGTATCCAGTGGCGATGTCGTTCGCCACCGGCTCTCCCGCGCCGGAGACCGCCAATTCAACCACGCTCTGCACATGATGGCCCTGTCCCAAATCCGCCACCAGACCGACGGACGCGCCTACTACCAGCGCAAACGCGCGGCCGGCAAAGGACGCAAGGAAGCCATGCGATGCCTGAAACGACGCCTCTCCGACACTGCCTACCGTCGGCTGCTCCGCGATGCACAGCACAATGGCGGCGGGCCCGGGAGGACACTCGGGGGCGGCTCTATCGTCCAGCGCGGCTGACTGAAACCCCGGCTGCCAGCTCTTCGGACCAGTCACTTCCCGAGCCCGCCAACCCAACCATACAACCCACACACAAGATCAACTTGACCAGAGAGGCGCCGTTCGCGTGATAGGCCCCGTGCTTCCGGTTCAGGCGATGGATTGCGGCTGGAGGACCGCGCCTACCCGGTCGGAGAAACTGGACGGATAGCATGGGCGCCGACCATCCCCGCCACTTTGGCAGTTGCACACCCAACGCGATCCGGGGGGATGATCACGCTGGCTACACCGACACGGAGACCACGATCAACATCACAACCACGATTCGTACCCGATCGGTTACCCAACAGTCTCTCAGAGCGTTGTGACCAGGATGGAGGCGACAAGGATCGACGACGTAGTCACCGTGGTGAAGCCGCCGACGAGCATCGGCGTCAGGATCTCGTCGAGAATTTCCTTGCGTTCCTGCTCCGTGCGCCCGACGGACCGGCTGATCTCCTGACAGAGCATGAAGTCGCCAGGGAACCCGAACAAGGCTGTGAGCGCCACAGGCATGCCCTTGTACATATCCCACTTCAACAGCCGAGAGACGACCGCGCCGCCGATCATGATGCCGATAGCGCCGACGACCAGAATGACGATCACCGGACCGATGGCGCGGATCACGTCGGCCCAAGTCACGCTGCTCATGCTGGCGAGCACGACGATGATGACGGCGACCATTCCGAAACCGAAGCTGTTGGCTCGCTCCATGCTCCGCTCGGGGAAGAGGCCGAGAAGCCTTCCGCCCAGACCTAGAAAGAGGGCGAAGATGCTGTAACTGATTCCGGTAACCGACCCGAGCCAGGTGGCTAGGCTGGCTCCTGCGAACAACAGCAGCAGGAGGACTGCCGATTGCTGGAACCGTTCGGGGATCAACTGCAGCCCCCGGCGCGGGCTCTGCGGCTCCCCGCCACCGAGGATGATCGGAACTTCTTCCGGAACGGCGAAGGAGTCGCCAGCGCCGGTGTCGGCGGTGGTTGTCTCGTGGCGGACGAGGTTTGCTGCTCTGATCCTTGTCGCGTACTTCCTCAGCAGCACGTTCGCCAGCGGGATTCCCAAGAGACTCTGCAGCCCGAGGATGATCGCGGGGATGACCACCAGGCTGTTCAGCCCGAGGGCCTGCAGTTCATCCGCGGTGAGGACGTAGGCGATTATGCCTCCGGTCACCGGGCCGGCCCCCGCCACCGCGTGGTCATAGCCGAAGAACGGGGTGATGATCGCCAGCAACAACAGCGTTGCGACCAGCACCCCTGCCAGGGCGATGAGGATCGCCTTGTACTGGGACCGGATCTGGCTCAACGGGATCAGCGTGCCCATGTGCGTGATGACCGCGCCGATCAGCAGGGAGCCGACAGCGGCCAGCGTCGAGGCGGGCAGCAGATCGGCGGGGAACACCCCGGTCCAGATGAGGAGCAGGTAACCGGCGATCGCGACGAGCAGCGAGGGAACGTAGGCCTTGGTGATGATCGACACCACCTCGCTCACCGCGATGAGGAGCAGGATCGCCGTGGCCGCGTAGACCGGAGTGTCAAGCATGGGCGAGCTCCGCTCGCAGGGTGCGGGTATCGACCCGTATCTGCCCGTCTTTCCAGACCTGCTGGACCATCGCCGGAAGGTCGGCGAGCTGCTCCGCAGTGGTCAAGTTGCCCTTGAGTACCACGGCGTCGGCGAGGAAGCCCGGAGCCAGGCGCCCGATCGAGTTCTCGGGCGCGATGAGCTCACCGGCAACCGAGGTGCAGGCACGCAGCACAGCGGTCAGATCCATGCCGACGTCGACTAGCAGGCAAAGCTCCTCGAGGTTCTCCCCGTGCACGCCCACCCCGGAGTCCGTGCCCATGCCGATACGCACTCCGGCCGCTACCGCCTTGGCGATGGACTCGCGATGGCTTTCGACCACCAGCCGCGCCTTCTCGATAATCGGGGCGGGCAGTCCGCTTCCGCCGGCCTCGGCCTTCTTGATGACCGCCAGCGGCGCGGCGAGGGTCGGCACCAGGTAAGCGTCTCGCTCGAGGAACAGCTCGATCGCCTCGTCGTCGAGGTAGATGCCGTGTTCGATGCTGCGCACCCCTGCCCGCAGCGCGTTCTTGACGCCTGCGGCGGCCTGTGCGTGCGCCATGACGTAGCGGCCCTGGACCGCGGCCTCCCCGACGATCACCCTGATTTCTTCCTCGGTGAACTGCGCGTGCCGCGGATCGTCGGCCGGCGAGAGCACTCCGCCCGTTGAGCAGATCTTGATCTGGTCGGCGCCGGCACGCAGGATCTGCCGGGCGACCCTGCGGGCCTCTTCCACACCGTCGGCGACGCCGCTAGGGCGGCCCGGATGCGAGCTGAATGCCGGGGAGTGCACCCCTGAAGGCATCCATTGATCACCGTGGCCACCGGTCTGGCTCATGATCGAGACCGCGATGCGCATTCTCGGGCCCTGGATCATGCCCTGCTCCACCGACATCTTCGTGCCCAGGTCCGCCCCGCCGGCGTCTCGCACAGTCGTCACCCCTGCCCGCAGGGTGGCCTCCAGATGCTTGACGGACTTATAGAACTGCAGTGAGAAGGGTTCGACGAAGGCGTTCAGTGAGCCTGGGTTCGAAAACGCCATGTGGACGTGGAGGTCGATGAGGCCTGGTAGCACCGTGTTCCCGGAGCAGTCCACGACGGTGGCGCCGACGTAGGCGTCGGAGCCTGCGAGGCCCGGCCCGACCTCGAGCACCCGTTCATCGGCGAAGACAACGTCGGAAGGGCCAGGGAGGAAGTCGCTGCCATCGAAGACCGTGGCACCGCGCAGGACAACATAGCTCATGAATTATTCACCTTTCGGTCTCCCCACGGTTTGGTGCGGTCGACCACAACGACGATTCGCTTCAGGTTCGCGTCTTTGGGGTCCGCCCAGCTTCGGGAACCGGTGGGCGACCAGGAACGGCAATGTGCGTGGCCGCTTCGATGGTGTCGATCACAGGGTTGTGAGCGAACTTCCGGGCGGCGGTCATGTTGTCGTCACGTTCAGGTTGATAACCAGAAAGGACAAGACACTCCTTAATTCTCAAGTCAGTAGGCGAGCTTCCGCAGAGTGCTGGCGAGTACAGATGCCCCCATCGCGCACTCCTCAGCCGATGTGTACTCCTCAGGGCAATGTGACCGTCCGTCCACACTGGGCACGAAAATCATCGCGGTGGGCACGTGCGGCGCCCACATCTGACTGTCGTGACCAGCGCCGCTGGGAATTGGACGTGCGGAAACCCCGTGCTCCTCAGCCGCCTGCTTGACCAGCTTCTGCATCGACTCGTCCATTGGCGCCGGCGGCACGCACTTGGTGTCGTTGATTCCCACAGCCAGGGCTCGCCGGGTCGCGATCCACACGCATTCTCGACGGATGAGTCCCGCGAGGCGCTCGAGCGTCGACTCTTGAGGGTGACGCAGGTCGATCGAAAACGTGACCCGTTCAGGCACGATGTTCACCCCACCCGGCAGCACCTGCCACGCGCCGCAGGTCACAACGGCGGGCCAGCCCTCGGCCTCGACGAGAGTGGTCACGGCCTGGGTCATCTCGGCGGCGCCTTGCATGGCGTCACGACGCAAGTTCATCGGTGTGGCCCCGGCGTGGTCGGCCCGCCCCGAAACGGCGACGTCGAACCAGCGCAGGCCGGTGATGGCCGAGACGATGCCGATCTGACTACCCTCGTCCTGAAGCACCCGCCCCTGCTCGATGTGCAGCTCGACGAATGCCTCGACGTCGTTGCGACGCGCCGACCCGATCGTCGTCGGGTCGAGGCCGACCCGCGTCATCGCCGAGGCGAGCGTGACACCGTCGGCGTCGCGCAGGCTTTCGGGCTCATCGGCGGAGATCATCCCGAGCATGGCGCGCGAGCCGAAGAAGTTCGCGGCGAAGCGGCTGCTCTCTTCCTCGCACAGGGCGACGAGCTCGAGTGACTTCCGAGGCCTGCCACAGGTTCGGATCAGCGCTTCGATCGCGGCAAGCCCAGTAAGGATACCCAGGGCGCCGTCGTACCTGCCTCCCAGCCGCACAGTGTCGATGTGTGACCCGGTGAGCACCGTCGACTGGCTCTCGCTACCGGGCAGCCTGCCGAACACGTTTCCCGCCGCGTCCGTGCGGACCTGCAGACCCGCCTCTCCCATCCAGCGCGCGACCAGCTCGCCGGCCGTGCGCCAGGCGTCGTCGTACATGAAACGGATCAAACCGCCGCCGGGCTGCTCACCCACCTCGCCGAGCGCGGTGACCAACTCGTCCATCCGATGTGCGGTGACTTCCGGTAGGGAATTAGGCACTGGGGCCCTCCAGGGTGTTCGGGCGGTGACCAAGGCGCAGGTCATCGGGCAGCGATGCGCTGTCCAGAATGCGCAGGCACAGTTCGAGAGTGAGCCGCTCCTGCGGGACTGATAGCCGCAGGCCGGAAAGCTTTTCGAGACGACCGAGGCGGTACTGCACGGTGTGTGGATGCACGGACAGGGCGTGGGCGGCAGCCTTGGTAGAACCACCGTGGTCAAGGTAGGCGCGCAGTGTCTTCACCATTGCCGTCTGTCGCTGCCGGTCGTACCGCCGGACCTCACCTAGCGTGTCCTCGCACAACCGCAGGACCTCCCGGGCGCCAGCGCTGCGCAAAATGAGTCGGTAGGCTCCCAGGCTGCGTACTGCACACACGGATTGAACGTTTCCGACCCGCCGGTGCAGTTCGGCGACCAGGCGCGCCTCCCCGAAGGCGTCTGCGAACTCGGACACGGCGTCGATCAGATCCGACATCACGAAGCTTGCGTACCAGTCGGCCTCCAGCATGGCGAAACGTTCCAAAGTGATGCGCAACCGCTTCTGGACATCGTCGCGCGGCTCCGCCCACACGAGAACTACATGATCTCCCCGCACCGTTGCGGCGCCGAGCTCATCAGGGAATTCGCGTTGCGCACACGCCAGGAGTGCGCGTAACTGCCGTTGGTTGACCTTCGCTTCTCCACGGATGTCGTGATGAATGCGGCCGATGGCCAGCAGATAGGGTGCACGTAGCGCATTCGGCGCCTTTCCCTGTATCAGCAGTTCGAGGGTGTCCGCTTCGGCGCGGATGTGGCCTTCCTCGCGGGCACGGCGCTCCACGAATTCGGTTGCGGCGATGTGTGCGGCCGAGGAAACGGCAGCCGCATGCACCTCGTCAGGCCCGCTGTCGCCGAACAATGCACACAGGAATCCGAGGATCTCGGAGCCCCCGGGGATCGGCGCGACGAAAAGCACATTGTCGCCCAGCGTCGCGCGTTGTGGGCTGCGGGTCATTTCCGCTTCGTTCAGCGCAGCCGAGATCGAATCCCGATGCTCGTCGTCGATACCGGTCAGGGTCAGTGCGTCCGTCGGCGGCTGGGCGGTGCGGATAGTTCGCAACGCGTCGCACAGGAACACGCTCACACCGCACAATCTGGCCAGCCGAGCGACGAGCGCGTGAGCCGAAAGTCCCTCCCGGACGATGTCAGCGAGCGACTCCTGCACCTGCACCCGCCGCTCCAGCTGATCGCGCTGTTCGCTGACGAGCTGGTTCACAGTTTCCAGACGCACGCGCGCCGCACGCTCGGAGGTGAACAATTGCGCGTTGACCATGGCGACCGCCGCGCCCTGCGCGAGGCCCTCGAACAGGCGCAGATCGAACTGGCTGAACACCCGGGGCGCCGAGAAGTTCTCCACGATCATCGCGCCGATAGGTCTGTCCATGGTCAGCAGTGGGGCAACGAGCGCGCTATGCGGAAATTCGACCCCGCCCGCCGCGTCGGCCAGCAACCGGTGGCTGTCGGGCGGAAGGTCCTGTTGCGGAATCAGCGCTTCTTTCGTCTGATACAGCACCGACCTTCGTTCCTTGAAAGCACGCCCGGTCAGGCTCTCCCCCGGCGCCAGCTCGATTTTGTAGATGCTCGGACCAAAACCGATCGCGTGGCGCACCACGAGCCGCTCACGGTCTGGCTCGTACAGCAGCAGCACCCCGGCGTCGGCAGCCGGAATTATGCGGATCGCCTCCCGAAGGATTCGGTGGGTCAACGCATCGGCATCCAGGGTGGATGCCAGGGATCGGTTGATCTCGATGACTGCCTCGAGTCGATCGATCCCCGTGGGCTCCTCGCCTTCGGACATCGGTTCATCATGCACATGATGCCCGGATTTGACGTCAGTGAACTGGGTCACGAGGACGGACGGCGGCCTCACCTCGCCGTAGGCGAGGGTGCCGAGCCCCGCGGCGGCTGGCGCTCGGCGGAGTCGACGACCACTGAGCTGTTCTCGCAGTGCGGCCCGTGTCCTTCCCGTCCACGTCGGTCTCGTTGTGCACAGCCCAGCAGCGAAATCGCGCCGGCTCCAGACGGAGGTAGTCGTCGAGCACATCCGACAGCACGAGTTCGGGCGCGTGTTCGAATGGATCGTCGTAGCCCCACCCCACTGGCTCGGCGTGCGGACCACCTGCCCCGTAGCGGCCCTGGCTGCCTGCAGCTTCGAGGGGAGCCTTACCACGGAGCCGTCTGCGTACGCGAAGTCGCCGTCGCCGGGCGGATTGTTCTGCCCACCGAACGCGCCCCATCGCGAATAGCAGTTCCCGTCGCCCTCGAGGTTCACCATGCCCGGCGGCAGAAGCTCGATCTCGCGCACCGGCCTATCCCGCGCCCTTGCGGTGCCTGCGTGCGGCTGAGCGCCTGGTACTGCCACGGCATCTGCTGACTGATCGGGCAATGGAGCGACCGCCGGTGCCGACGATCTGCAGGATGTCACAGAATCCGGCCGTCGTGATCAGACCGGTCGGCACGCGATTGCGTCGGAGCAGCACATCGGTGGCGACCGTGGTGCGGTGCGTCAGGAGGTCCAGATGATTACCCAACCAGGCGGACGCCCAACTGGCGGAACGATCGTGCGAGGTGCTCGCGACCTTGTGGACGGCGCTCTTTCCATTGCAGATAAAGGGGGCGACGACATCGATGTGCCTTCCATCCATGTCCATGCCGGTGATCCTCATGAACCCGCCCCTTCCGGCTTGAGCTTTCGACCAGGCTAGGAAGCCCGACCGACCCCATCTATGGCTCACAGCCCAAGATCTCTAGCCGATACTTGGCACTTGGCCCAAATCATGGGCGACCGGGCGACCGTGACGCCAAAGAGACACCATCAGGTTCTGCAGATGGCGCATTGTCTGAGGCACCCGGGCCAGCCACGCGGGATCTCTCACCGCGACAGCACCCGCTCCCCGCTGTCCGAACCAACGCCGCCATCTGGATGCCGTAGCCGCCCTGTCCGACGAACCAGAACAGTCCCCTCGACGGTGTCATCGAATTCCGCCACCGGCTCGCCGTCAGGGCGAAGGTGCGCCGCCCGGCGCATGTGGCGGGGCGGCTCGGACACCAGGCTGTCTTAGAGCGTGTCTTACGTGGTGATCTACCGTTGATGCGACATGATCTGGGTCTGTAACAAGATCGGTGTTTTCGGCACTGGTGATTAGTACTTCTCGGCGGCCGGCCACCGATCACCGAACGTTTTCGCAAAGCGTTCAAAGCGGGTTTCCACCGCATCGTCCACCGTGCCTGCCCCTTGCCGGTCGGGTCCACGGACCGGGTGACCAGATACAGACACTTTAGCGTTGCTTGTTCCGTGAGGAAGTGCCCGCGTGCCCGCGCAGCCTTACAATACCGCGCATTTAATGACTCAATCGCGTTCGTGGAGCACAATACGCGCCGAATCCCGGGATCATAATCCAAGGACGGAGTAAATTCCTCCTAGGTATTACGTCACAGCCGGATGATCGCGAAATGCCAATCACCCCACTTCTCCTCCAACTCGTCCAATGCAACTTCCGCCGCATCAGTGGTCGCAGCCCCGTGTAAATTGGCTTCAGGTTCTTCTTCAGCGCATCCCAGTCACGCTTCGACGCCATCCGAAACGAATCCCCATCAAATGGGCCACACATCGACCACCGCATCCGGCAGCCCCTTCAACCCGTCACAGACCACGAAGAACACGTCCTTCATGCCACGATTCTTCAAGTCCTGCAACACTTGCAGCCAGAACTTCGCGCCCTCGCCACCGTTCCCAGTCCACATAGCCGAGCACGTCCTTACGGCCCTCGAGCGTCACCCCGACAGCCGCATAAAAACGCGCGATTCGCGACCTTACCGTCCCGCACCTTCACAACCACGGCATCAATAAACACCGCGGCGTAACATTCGTCGAGCGGACGCGACTGCCATTCCCGCAACTCCGCCACCACCGAATCGGTGATCCGCGATACCGTATCCTTCGACACCGACGCACCATAAATCTCAACGAAATGCGCCGAAATTCGAGTCGGTCGTCAATCCTTTCGCATACAACGACAACACGATCTCATCGACACTACCCAGCCGCCGCTGCCGCTTCTTCACGATCACCGGTTCAAAACTACCCTCCCGGTCCCGCGGCACCGCCACCTCTACTTCACCGACCGCATCCGAGATCACCGTCTTGGAGCGGGCACCGTTGCGCACATTCGAGCCCTCACGATCCGGCTCGCCCTGGCGCTTGGCGTGGCCGAGGTGCTCGGGTCATCTCCGCATTCAGCGCGGTCTCCAGCACCGTCTTCGTCAGCTGCTTGAGCAGCCCGTCCGGGCCCGTCAACGCCACGCCCTGCTCCTGCGCCTGGGCGATCATCGCCGCTACCAGCCGCTCCTGTCCACCGGCCGGTGTCGCGGCCTTCTTCTGGGATGCCCGTGTCGTCACAGCATCAACAGTCATCACACTCCGTGCCCATCCCGCCGGATCTCACCCCGCCGGGTCGGGCCGAAAAACACCGTTCGCTACACAGTCCCTTCCCAAGACCATCCAACCTTAGTTGGGTCACTGTCCGGAAGGTTCGGGGCACCTCAGGTGATCATGAGTAGTTGGAGTGGTCGGGTGGCGTCGCGGGCGTGATGTCGGAGTGCGGCGGCGATATTGGTGGCTCCGGCGAGGCGGTGCAGGCTGATCACCAGGTTCCGCAGCGAGGCCATGACTACGATCAAGGTCGTCACGGTCGCGGCCGGGATCGAGTTCCCACACGCCGTCCAGGCCCTGCAGATCACCCGCAAGACCCGACCGGCGACCGCCCGATCAGGCCAGCGCGGCCGGTGGCGCACCGAAACCATCTACGCGATCACCGACCTCGGACCGCACCAGGCCCGCCCCCACGAACTTGCCGCCTGGATCCGGGGACACTGGCAGATCGAGAACGGCCTGCACTGGGTCCGCGACGTCACCTTCGCCGAAGACCTCTCAACGGTCCGCACCGGAGCCGCCCCACAACTCGACCCCGCGCCAGGGTATCCCGGCGAGCTGACGGCGCAGCCGGGGTTGGTTGCCCTTGACCGTGAGCACCCGGACGATCAGCGTTCAGGAAGGATGCTGGCTGTGCTCGCACAGGGAACCTTGGACGCAACCGGCCAGTGGTGGGTGAGGCAGCGTGGACATGCTGGGAAGCCCGAACAGTGTCTTCCACGCACCTTTCGAAGCAGAACCGGCCAGAGCCGTGCCGGATTCTACCACCGACCGCAGCCCCGCAACCACCGCCAGTTCGCCAACAAGATCAAGACCGCTGCCACCAAGAGAGCGGTCTCGACAAGCTCGACCAGCGTTGGGGGGTCTCGACCAGCGTCGAGCGGTGGTCAGCGGGGGTCGGTGGTGCCGGACCAGCGGTCAACGAGCTTGTTGTCGATGCGCAGATGGTCCAGCAGCCGTCCCACGGTGTGGTACACGATGTCGTCGAGGGACTGTGGGCGGGTGTAGAAGGCGGGTACGGGTGGGACGATGAAGGCGCCCAGGTTGGCCAGTCGTGCCATGGTGTCGAGGTGGCCGGCGTGCAGGGGGGTCTCCCGTACGCACAGCACCAGTGGGCGACGCTCCTTCAGGGTGACGTCCGCGGCCCGGCTGACCAGGCTGGAGGTGATCCCGGAGGCGATCTCCGACATCGTCCGTACTGAGCACGGTACGACGACCATCCCATCGGTGCGGAAGGAACCACTGGCGATGGCCGCTCCGATGTCGGCCGAGCGATACAGGACGTCACAGCGTGATTCCAGGTCCGCTATGCCCATGGAGATCTCGTGCCGGAGCGTCACCATCCCCGCCGGGGACGCGACGACATGGCTCTCGATTCCCAACTCTTGCAACACCTCGAGCAGCCGGATTCCGTAGATCGACCCGCTCGCCCCGGTGATCGCGACGACGATACGCGTGGCCATGTGTCCTCCTCCCCGTGCTCAGAAGTAGTCGACCGGTGGGGTGTTGTCGGCCGCCTCGCGGATGCCGTCCACGGTGAGATCCTCCTGGCCGGGAACCCGGATCCGCAGGAACTTCATCTCCGACGCGTCCAGCGGACTGGTTGCATCCATACCCAGTTTGGACCCGACACCATCGACTGTCGACGGGTCCAACTTGGATCCTTGAGCTGTGTTCACGACCAACAGGTCCCGTTTGGCCTGGAACCGGGTCGCCACTGCCCACTCGACCTCCATCGGGTCGTGCACGTCCACGTCGGCATCGACCACGACCACGTGCTTGACGTCGTAGTGGACCGACAGGGCCGACAAGATCACGTTCGTGACCTCACCCGGCTTGTGCCCGGCGACCTGCACGTACAGATGGTAGCGGCAGGTTCCGCCGCGAGACAGGTGGACGTCGCGCACGCAGGCGAAGCGACGTTGCAGCTCCACCAGGAAGGTGGCCTCCCGGGGCAGCGCACCCAGCAGCAGATGCTCCAACCCGCCCCCGACGATCGTGTGGAAGATCGGCTTCTCCCGGGTGGTGATCGCATCTAGGGTGACCACGTGCCGCTCGGCCCGTTCCCCGTAGTACTGCGGGAACTCGCCGAAGGGACCCTCCGGCGCCCGTTCGGCGGCCTCGATCCGCCCCTCCAGGACGATCTCGGCGTCGGCAGGAACCCGCACCTCGTTGGTGACGCAGCGGGTCACCGGCAGCGGTTCCCCGCGCAGTGCACCGGAGACGGTCAGTTCGTCGACGCCGAGTGGCACAATCGCCTGGGAGGCCATCAGGGTGAGCGGGTCCACGCCGATCACGATGGCGATCTCAAGGGCCACGCCTGCTGCCGCGCTCTCGTCCAGGAAGGCGAGGGTGTGCCGCGGCAGCAACAGGACGCCGAGCTTGTCCGGCGCGGTGACCTGCAAGCGGTGGATCGACACGTTCTGCTGGCCAATGACCGGATTCCGGGCGATCAACAGCCCAGCGGTGATGTAGGCACCCGAATCGTGCTCGTTGTGCGTCGGGATCGGCAACTGGGTGGTCAAGTCGACATCACGGGTGACGACCTGCTGGCACGCTGGGTCGGGAACCTCGACCCAGTCGATCGGGTGCTCGGAGGCTGCCCCGAAGGCCCGGGCCACCTCGGCCGTGGGGACGCCCATGCTCTCGGCCATCCAGTCCCGCTGGGAGAGCAGCCCGGAGACCACCGGGGTGTCGCTGCCGCCTGGCGCGCGGAAGAAGGTCGCCGCGGTGCCGTCCAGCACATTCGCGGTGGCGGCCACCTCGAACCGCAGGTCCAGGCCGGCCTGCGGCGTGGTCAATCGGCCGCTGTCGGCCAGTCGACGCAGCCAACCCCGCAGGTCCGCGCCGGGGGGTAACTTGGTGATTTCCCGTTCGCTCATCGCGACATCTCACTCTCATCGGCTGATAGCTTTCCGTTCTGCAGACCGGACCAAGTCCGATCGCCTCCCCCACGATGGGGCCGGGACACGGCCACGGATCTGGAGTCGAATCGCACCGCCCAAGGGCAGGCGACCTCGATCGCGTTGATTGAGTATCCAAGGAATTGATCATCGTCAGCATCTACAATTGTCTTCACTACTTGCTCATTTCGACATGAAGGGCCTCGTCTTGCTGAGCAGGCCAATCTCGACTCAATCATTTATGCCAACTCCAAGCGGAGCGGCACACGTTCCCAAACAGCCAACGTGTTATTGATCCCCCGCGCCGGCTCGCCAGCCAACTCTATTCGATTCACTCGTGCGACGAGCGCCCTGAGTAGTGCCTCGGCTTCTAGCCGTGCAACGTGTTGTCCTACGCACTGGTGGAGTCCCATACCAAACCCGAGGTGCCCAGACGGATCACGCGTTATATCAAAGACATCGGGGTTGTCCCAGTGGCGAGGGTCTCTGTTCGCTGCTCCAAGCAACAGCATGACCTTTTCATGCTTCCCTACACTCAAGCCTCCAAGATCAACCGCTTCCGAGGTTGTATGGAAGACGACCTGAAAAGGGCTTGCCCATCTTACTATTTCGTCGAAAGCGTGTCGCGCCAGAGAAGGGTCGTTCTTCAGGATAGCCCATTGCTCCGGATGTGTGGCAAAGGCGTGAAGTAGAGCCGCGATCCCGTGGATCGTGGTATCAATGCCTGCCGATAGCAGCGATCTCACCGTAAGTGACGCTTGTTCTGGCAGGATCTCCCCGCGATCAGACGACTCCCAGATTGTTGCACCGAGGCTACCGGCGCGGAGGTTTTCTCGTTGACACATCGTGGCGACCCACTCGCTCAGCTCCGAAAGCCGACGCGCATTCTGGTGAAACAGTTCATTCTGTGGACCAAAAGCATTGAAAACCAAGTCACCGTAAGCGAGCAGGTTGCTGCGCCCTTCCGCCGGCAAACCAACGGCATCTGCGAATACCTTCAATGGATAGGCCGCTGCCAAATCCTTCATGCCATCCAACTCGGGACCTCGCAACAGGACCTCGTCGACCAAAGAATCAGCTTCTGCCATCCACGACTCTCGCAGGCGACGAAGAGTGCGCATACCGAGAACCTCGGACAGGACCCTTCGGGGTGCATCATGGTGAGGCGGGTCCGTTTCGGTGGGGTTCGCCGGAGGCCGCCAGGGCTTCTCCTTGTAGTAATTGGGCCACCCAATACCACCGCCAACTTGGAAAGTTTGCCAATTCGCTAAGACTTCTCGGATCTCGTCATACCGGCCAGTGGCATAGACACCGTTCTGGGGCATCCACACAACAGGCGCCGTCTCACGAACCGCACGTTGGAGAGGCTCTCGGTCGAGCAGGGTCGATGTCGCATAGGCATCGATATCGCACACCGGAGAAGTCACATTCTTGGTAGCGACGATATTCATGCTGCGATCCACCTTTACTAATCTAGAGATCAAGAGTGAGGCTAGCGGACTTAGCACGAGAGACGCAGACGAGCATACAGTCACCGGCCTCACGCTCCATATCATTGAGTACGCTGTCGCGATGGTCCGGGACACCATCAAGTACGGCAACTTCGCAGGTGCCACATACTCCCTGCCGGCACGAACTCAATGGCGCTTTTCCGAGACGCCGCAGCGCATCGAGTACGGTCTCCCGGGGCGTGACAGTCAACGTTTCCCCAGACCTGAGAGCCACTGAGATATCACGGTCTGCGGCTTGGCTCCGATCGGCGGCAACAAACCTTTCCGTCCGCAAAGAGTAGCGCGGCCATCTTTCGCAGGCTTCAGTGACCGCCAGTAGCAGTCCTTCCGGCCCGCATGCATAAATGGCAGTACGTGGAACAGGGGAACCAAGCCAGCCGCCAATGTCAGGCAATCCCAATTCATCCTGGGGCCAGAGGCGCACCGGTGCGCCCAACGTGTTAAGTCGATCATAGAAAGCCATCGAACGACGACTACGCCCTCCATAAAGCAGGTCCCAACTGGCCCCTACTTGGATCGCTTGCCTGATCATCGGAATCAATGGCGTTATGCCGATCCCTCCGGCGATGAAACGATACCTGTCCGCCGGTACCAACGGAAAGTGATTTCGGGGACCGCCGAACGGCAACACCATCCCCTCTCGGAGATGGTCATGGATCCATTGGGAGCCCCCTCGGCTGTCAGGAGTTCGCAGTACCGCAACTTCGTAAGAGAACCCGTCCCAACGGTCTCCACAGAGCGAATAGTGTCGGACGAGATCGTTGGGAAGAAACAGTTCCAAATGGGCTCCCGGGCTCCAAGGCGGCAGCCGCCGTCCGCCGGGATCTTCCAGAGTCAGACGGATAACTCCTTCAGCTACTCGTTCCTTCTTTCTCACCACAAGCGCTCCGCTGTCGTCCGCCGAACTGGCGGATGCGATTTGTGTGGGCATGAACTACCTCCTCAAGTCTGAGGATTGTCCGCAGATCGAGAGGACATGACAGCGTAATCGGTCTGCGTTTCGCCGGCGACCACCTGACGCCGAAGCGGGATCAGCTGGCGACTGTGCGACTGCTGGCCAGCCGGTGACTGTCCCCGATTTCCTAGGTCAACGTTGAAAGGACGGCGTTGCATGGATTGGTCACAGGCTGTCCACCTCTGGAAGGATTTCCACGGAGTCGACGACCGCCTTGATCTCGGTGAACTGGTCGATGCCGGCGGCACCGCGGGTCCGCCCGAGCCCCGACATCTTGAACCCACCGGACGGAATCTCCGGGAAGGACTTGTTGTATTGGTTGATCCACACGGTGCCGGCGTCGATGCGATCCGCCACCGCCCGGGCGAGGGCAGTCTCCTCCCCCCAGACCGAGGCGGCCAGCCCGAACGGAGTCGCGTTGGCCAGTGCCACCGCTTCCGCGATCGTCTCGTACGGCTCCACCCCGAGTACCGGTCCGAAGATGTCCTCCTGTACCAACGGTGAGGAGGTGTCGGCCCCGGCGACCAGGGCCGGGCGGAGGAAGTAGCCGTCCTTGCCCGCCACCTCGACCCGGTCACCACCGGTGACCAACACCTTGTCCTTCCGGGCTTGGTCGAGGTAGCCGGAGACCTTGGCGTAGGCGGGCTCGCCGACCAGCGGTCCGACCTCGGTCGACTCGTCGGCGGGATCACCCATCACGAGGCCGTCCAGCGCGACACGCAAGGCGTCCACCGCGGCATCGAACTGGGACTGGTGCACCAGGATTCGGGTGCAGGCCATGCACATCTGGCCGGCGGTGATTACCGATGCCCGGCCGAGAGTCGCCAACGGGCCGTCCAGAGCGGTGTCCGGGAGCAGCACACTGGTCGCCTTGCCGCCCAGCTCCAGCAGCGGCCGGGTCATCGTGCCAGCGGCTGCCCGCATCACGGACTGTCCGGCCGCGGTCGACCCGGTGATCGCCACCCCGCGGGTGCGCGGGTCCTCGACCAGCCCCTGGCCGACCTCCCCTTCACCGGCGACCAGGTGCAGCACGTCGGCGGGGACGCCGGCAGCGAGGCCCAGCTCGATGGTGCGCTGGGTGACCCGGTACGTCTGCGAGCTCGGCTTGACGATGGCGGTGACCCCGGCGGCGAAGGCGGGGGCCAGATCGCGCAACAGCAGGAGCACCGGCCAGTTCCACGGGGTGATGAACACCACGGGACCGAGTGGCTCGCGCCGGACCAGGGCGCGATTGCCGTCGGACAGCTCGTGGAACTCGTCCCGGCTGGACCGGCAGGCACCGGCGTTGAAACGGAGCGCCTCGCAGCCCCCCGCAATCTCGATCCGGGCCTCAGCGACGACCTTGCCGGTCTCCCGGACGAGCTGGTCGGCAAGAGACTCCGCCTCGGCCTCCAGTGCGTCCGCCCAGGCGAGCAGGACGCGGCTGCGCAAGCGATGATCACGGCTCCACGCACCGGACCGGTGAGCGGTGAGGGCACTCGCCACCACACGGTCGAGTTCTTCCGGGGTGGCGGGGTCGGGAACCTCAACGACTTCCTGGCTGGCGGGCAGGCGGATGGTGCTCATGAGAAGATCCCGCCGCCGTCGACGATGATCGTCTGTCCGGTGACGAACCCGGACTCCTCGGAGGTCAGCCACGTCACGGCGCTGACCAGGTCCTCCGGCTGCATCGCCCGCGGGATCGCCCGGGTGGCAGCGACCTTCTGCATGTAGTCGTCGGTGTTCACCGCGCGGGACCCTGCATCGTCGACCAATCCCGGGGAGACACTGTTGACGGTGATCTTGTCGACACCGAACTCCTTGGCGGCACTGCGGGTGAGTCCCTCGACCGCCGCCTTGGAGGCGACGTAGTGGGCGAAGCCGGTGGCACCGTTGCGGGTGACCACCGAGGCGATGTTCACGATCCGTCCCCGACCGGACTCCTTCAGCAGCGGCACCGCGGCACACATCATCTGCCAGGTGCCGGTCACGTTGACCTTCAGCACCTTGTCCCAGTCCGCCTCGGTGAGTTCGAGGATCGAGCGCTTCGGCCCCAGCCCGTGGTAGATCGCAGCATTGTTCACCAGTGCGTCGGCACCGGCGAACTCCTCCGTGGCGACAGATATCACGCGCTCGCAGTCCTCGGCCGAGGTGACGTCGGCGGTGACGAAGACGGCGCGACCCGGCCCCGACTCGTTTGCCTCCTTCACCGCCTGCTCACCCGGTTCGTTCGCCGGAGCGATGTCGGTGGCCACGACGTTCCGGCCGGCCCGGACGAAGGCCTTCAGGTAGGCGCGGCCTATGTCGCCGGACACACCGGTCAGGATGGTGGTCAACTGAGTATTGCTACTGGTCACCGGGAACTCCTTAGGGTCTTGGATTTAAAGATTGTTGGCTAGGTCAGGTAGGGGAGGCACTTCGGGCGACCGAGGACTCGTCGTCCATTGCACCTCGCGTTTCCGGCGAGGCCAGAACTGCCACGATGAACACGACGGCCGAGCCGATCACGAAGATCACCAACCTGGACGGGATGTCGTCTACGGTCGGGCTGAGCAGCATGACAAAGGTCGGCAGCAGGCCACCGAGCATGAAGCCGGTGTTCCAGGAGATCGCCGTGCCGCGCGACCGGATCACAGTCGGGTAGCGCTCGTTGAGGAAGATCATCACCGGGGCGTAGGCTGCGTTGGCGAGGAAGGCGACCACGCACGACAGCAGGACGACCTGGGCGGTGTTGGACGGGTCCGTACCCGCCAGCACCAGGAGCAGGATGGGCACGGTCACCAAGGTGATCCCACCGGTCACCAGCATGGTGATGCGCCGGCCGAAGCGTTCACTGAGTTCACCTACGAGCGTCGTGGAAACAATCACGACCAGGCTGGCGACGAGCAGGATCCAGCCGCGCTCGGAGGGTGAGATCGGGATCACCACGTCGAGGTAGGTGGGCAGGAAGCCCGAGGTCAGGTAGTATTGAGCGCCAGCACCAGCAGCCACGGCAATGTTCAGCAGGGTGATCTTGCCGAAGCGTCCGCCAAGCATCTCCCGGAAGGTGACTTTGGTGGTGGTCCCACTCTCCTTCGCCTTGCGCTGCTGTTCGAGGAAGGCGGGGGTCTCCTCCACCTTGCGGAGCACGAAGAAGCTCAGCACCGCGCCTAGCAGGCCGGTGAAGAACATGAACCGCCAGCCGGTCTCGTTGAACGCGTCCCCGGGGAAGATCTGCGAGATGATGATGAAGGTGATGCTGGCCAGGGCTGCACCCAGTCCGGCGCCACCCCCGCCGACCATGCCGGACATCATGCCGCGGTAACGGGGAGGCACCGATTCGGTGCCGAGGGTGTGGGTCACCGAGGTGACGCCACCGACGAAGAGACCCTGGATGACGCGCAGGGCCAGGAAAAGGATCGGAGAGAACATACCGGCCGTGGCATAGGCCGGTACCAGGCCCATCGCCGCCGTGGAGAACCCGAGCCCGAGCAACACCACGACCATGATCTTCTTCCGCCCAGCGTTGTCGGCGAAGCTGCCGAACAGGGCCGCGCCACCGGGGCGCATTACGATGCTGACCGCGAAGGAGACGAAGACCAGCGCGAGACTGAGGGTATCGCTCTCGGTCGGGAAGATGTTATGGGCCACCGCGCCGGCCACGTAGAGCAGCAGGAACAGGTCGAACAGGTCGAAGGCCCATCCCATCAGGGAGGCAAAGGCGGCGGCGAGCGGACTCCCGCTCGGCGGCGCCGCCCTTGCGGAAGAGGTGCTGGACGTGTTGTGAGTCATTACAGTGACCTCGTTGTCTGGAAGGACTGCCGACAGAGCCAGGCAGTTGGTCGTTCGGCAGGTGGTTCTGCCGGGAGGACTCCGGACGGGGATTGCGTCTCGGCATCGATCAACTTCCGGCGGAGGATCTTCCCCACCGGGCTCTTCGGAATCTCCTGGACGATCTCGACCCGCTTGGGCACCTTGTACGGCGACAATCCGGATCGGTTCTTGGCCCAGTCGCGGATCTGCGGGCTGAGCTCACCTGTGTCTGCTCCGTCGACTGGTACGACGAAGGCGGTCACGGCCTGCCCCCACCGCTCGTCGGGAAGCCCCACGACGATCACCTCGGCGATGTCGGGGTGGTGGGACATGGCGTCCTCCACCTCCACCGGGTGCACGTTCTCGCCACCGGTGATGATCATGTCGTCGACGCGGCCCTCGACCCACAGGTCACCGTCCTCGTCGACTCGGCCGATGTCCCCGGTGTGGTACCACCCGTGGCGGATCGACTTGACATCCGCGTCGGGGCGCTGCCAGTAGCCGGCGAAGGCCTCGTCGCAGCGCAGGTCCACCACGATCTCGCCCTCGGTCCCGACCGGGAGCGGCTCGTGGGTCTCGTCGGAGGTGGGATTGACCACTCTCCAGCGACCGAAGATCCCCGGGCGACCGGCCGCTCCCGGCTTGGCCGCCGCGTTGTCGGCGATGGAGAAGGTGTAGACCTCGCTGGAGCCGTAGTGGTTGACGAACACCTCGGGGTGAATGGCCTGCACCAGCTGCTCGCAGAGCGCGGAGGTCATCGGTGCTCCGGCGAAGGCGAGCTTGCGCACGCTGCCGGCCACCCGTTCCATGTCGCCGCCCTTGTGCACGACCGACCAGAAGGCCGTAGGCACCAGGTAGAGGCCGGTCACTCCCTCCTGCTCGATCAGGTCCACCGCCTCGTCGGGCGAGAAGACCGGCTGGACGACGAAGGTCCCGCCGACCACCATCATCGACAGCAGTGATCGCAGCCCCATCGTGTGGTACATGGGCATCGCGCCCAGCGTGACCTCACCCTGGGCGTAGCGGCACTGGATGACGTGCGCGACCGAGGCAGCGTGCTCGTTGCGCTGGGTGCGCGGCACGCCCTTGGGACGGCCGGTGGTGCCGCTGGTGTAGAGCATCACGCTCCAGTCGTCCGGGCCCACGTCAATTCCGGGATCGGCGGGATCCGCCTCCGCGACGGCCTGCTCGAAGTCCCGGGCCCCGGCCACGCCGTCGGTGGCGACCGACAACACGATGGGCTGCACGTCCGAGGCCGTGAGCACAGCGTCGGCCAGCGTGCTGGCGACCGCATCCACCACGACCACCGTCGGCGCCGAGTCGGTCAGGCAGTACACCAACTCGGCCACGCCGAGCCGGATGTTATACGGAATCGACATCACGCCGAGCTTCTGCAGTGCGAGGTGGGTGCTGGCCATCTCCTCGCTGTTGGACAGGAACAACCCGACTCGGTTCCCACGCCGTACTCCAAGGGAGGTCATCAGGTTGGCGATCCGGTTCGTCCGCTCGTCCAGCTCACGGTAGGTCAGCCGGCGCTGGCCAGCGAAGGCGAGCCGCTCGGGGTGGCGTTCGGCCGTCCAGGTGAGGGTTCTTCCGAGTTCCACGGGTTCACTTCCTTCCGGTCAGGAGGCGCCCGAGCGCCTTCACGCGGGATCGAATGAGGGTCATCGCCATCGCGCAAGCACTGGCCGGGGCGGCTTCGGTGGGGGCTTCGCCGCGCGCGGAGGCTTCGACGTTGCCGGCGAACTGGCCGAACATGTCGCGGCTGACGTCGTTGACGAGGCCACGCCCGAACTGGGCGATCCGCCCGACCATGTGTAGTTCGGCAACGGCGCGCAGGGCGGTACGCCCCTCCGCCTGCGGTTCCGCAACCAGATCGACGACGGCCGCGACGGCGCCCGAGGACGCGTCGGCGGCCTGGCCGATCACCTTCACCCGGTGGGTCTGCTCGTCCCGTTCGACGATGCGCACGTCACCGAGGAAGGCGAGCCGTACGGGACCGAGGCTGACCCGCATCCGCCCCTTGTACTGGTCGTCACCGAAGTCGGAGACGATCTCCGCCCCCGGCAGGCAGGCAGTGAGCGCGGGAGTGTCCTCGATGACCGCCCAGATCCGGTTGATCGGTTCGTCAGCCACCGTGTCTACCGTGATGACGGCGGTCGGTTCTCCGGACGGGACGGCGATCTCGGCCGGCCCACCTGTGTCGACTCGTTCGAGGTCCACCTGCTCGCCAGCCCCGCCGAGGGTCGCCCGGGGCAGCGTGGGCTCGGGTTGTCCGCAGTTGCGCGGCCCTGGCACGCCCCCGGGGTACGCGCGGGCCACGTCCGCCACCGCGTCGACGATGTTGCGGTAGCCGGTACAGCGGCACAACACGCCGGACAACTGCTCTGGCAGGTCCTCCTCGGCCGGTTGCTCCTCGGCGGTGAGCAGGTCGTAGGCACTCATGATCTGTCCGGGGGTGCAGAAGCCGCACTGGAGTGCATGGTGGCTGCCGAACGACTGTTGCAGCGGGTGCAGGTCGGACGGGGTCCCCATTCCCTCCACGGTGACAACCTCGGAACCATCAACCTGGCAGGCCAGGAGGAGGCAGGCACGGGCAGCGTCGCCGTCGACCAGCACCGTGCAAAGCCCGCAAACGCCGTGCTCGCAGCCGAGGTGGGTCCCGGTGAGCCCGAGATGGTCACGGAGTGCGTCGGCCAGGGTCACCCGAGGTGCGACGTGCACGGTGGCGGGCCGGCCGTTGACGGTGAAGTCGACCTTGATCAACTCGTCGGCGGCACAGCGCACCACCTGGCCACGTGGCTCCTTTCGGCCGCGGCGGCGACGAAGTGGGGCGAGCGTCCGTTCGCGTAGTCCAGTCATCAACGGGTCCCCTTCCTGCTGTGCTGTGCGGCCGCGATCAACTCACGGCCACCGAGGACACGGACGAGCCGGCGTCGGTAGGCTGCGCTGGCGTGTCGGTCGCCACCAGTGGTGACCAGGGAGTCCGCGGCTTCGGTCAGGGCGTCTGCGACCCGACTGACATCGGCTCGCTGCAGCTCGCCCGACAGCAGGTGAGCCACCGCATCGGTGACGTCGATCACCCGCGGGCGGTCCGCGACGCCGAAGGCACCGATCCGTGCCCGCCGTACCCGGCCATTCTCGCTTTCCACCATGGTGGTGATCCCGACCAGGGCGAAGTCACCGTGCCGACGGGCGATCTCGGCGAACCCGAAGCCTTGACCGGGGCGAGCCCGGGGAAAGTCGACGTACTGCAGCACCTCCCCGGGCTGCAGGGCGGTCGTCATCGCGCCGCGGAAGAACTCCCCGGCAGCAAGTTCCTTGTCCCCCTTGGGTCCGCGAACACAGAAGCGAGCGCCGAGGGTGAGTGCCACCGCGGGCAGTTCCGAGGCGGGGTCGGCGTGGGCGAGCGAACCACACACGGTCCCCCGGCTCCGGATCTCCCGGTGCCCGATCCACGGCAGCGCCCGGGACAACAACGGGACCCGGAGGTCCCGGCGTCGCTCGACCGCGCGCTGCGGGACCGCGGCACCGATCCGGACGTGCTCCCCGGCCTCGATCTGCTGCCACGCCTCCACCCGGGTGACGTCGACCAACGTGGTGGGCCGCCCCATCCGCATCGCGAGCACCGGCATCAGCGACTGGCCACCGGCGATAATCTTCGCCTCACCGTGGGTCTGGGCAGCGGCCAGTTCCGCCACGACGTCCAGGGGAGACGTCGGGCGGGCGTACGCGAACGGGGCGGCCTTCATGTCAGCGGTTCCGGAATTCCGGCTTGCGCTTCTCCCCAAAGGCGGCGACGCCCTCGGCGAAGTCCTCAGTGGCGCGCAACATCGCGTACGACTTGCGCTCCAGCTCGACACCGGTGGCCAACGGGCCGTCGACACCGCGGTCGAGGACCTCCTTGGCGGTCCGCAGAGAGACGGCGGAGAAGCCGAGCAGGGTGGACACGACCCGCTCCACCTCGGCCTCGAGGGCCTCCTTGTCCTCCGATGCGGTGGCCAGGAGACCCCAGTCGAGGGCCTGCTGGCTGGAGATCCGCTCACCGGTGAGGATGTGGTACTTCGCCCGAGACAGGCCGATCAGCCGGGAGAGCCGCTGGGTCCCGCCCGAGCCCGGCATCATCCCGAGCTTCATTTCCGGCAGGGCGAAGGAGGACCGCAGGGTGGCCAACCGGATGTCGGTGGAGAGCACCAACTCCAGGCCGACGCCGAAGCAGTAACCGTCGATCGCCGCGATCACCGGCTTCGGGGAACGGCTCGGCGCGGTGATGTCGTGGCCCAGGTCGGTCAGGTCAAACGGCGCCACCTCCATGAAGCCCGCGATGTCACCACCGGAGGTGAAGTTGTCGCCGTCACCGCGGATGACCACCACGCTCACGTCGTCGTCGGCGTCGATCTCGGCGAACCGCTCGGCCATCAGGGCGCGCATCTCCATCGTAACGACGTTCAGCCGGCCGTGGTCGAGCGTCAGGTTGGCCACGCGGCCGTCGTGGCTGCGCTCGAGCCGGATGTCGCCTCCGGTGGTGGGCATGGTGTTCCTTTCGGTGGGTTCTGCGCCGGGTCTGGATTCAGCGCTGAACTCTGGGGTCGGTAGTCAGGATCAGTCGTTCGGGTGCAGCAGGTCGTGCAGCACGTTGGGGTGCACCGGGAGGGAGTTGATCTCCACACCGTGTCGGCTGAGGGCGTCCTCGACCGCGTTGGCGAGGGCCACCGGGAAGCTCATACTGGCGCCCTCACCGGCGCCCTTGGCCCCCAGTCGGGTGAGCGGGGACGGGGTCTCGATGTGCGCCATCCGGAACGGGAAAATCGACTCGGCCGAGGTCGGCACCAGGTAGTCCATGAAGGTGGACACCGGCTGCCCCGACTCCGAGTAGCTCATCTCCTCGTACATCGCGCCACCCAGGGCCTGCACCATCGCCCCGTGCACCTGGCCGGTGAACAACTGCTCGTTCAGGATGGTCCCGGCGTCGTGGATGCTCACAACGTCGTCGATGGTGATCTCGAGGGTGTCCGGGTCGATCCGGACACTCACCAGGTCGGCGACGAAGCCGTAGCACAGCGACGAGTTGATCTGGTCGGTGCGCGAGGGCGCCTTGGCCTCGGGGGGCGTGAAGGCGACGTTCACCTCGAGAGTGGCCTCCTCGCCGTCCGGCAGCCGACCCGGATCCCAGTGGATCAGTCCGGCGGCGTGCTTGAACAACACCGACTTCTCGGGATCGCCGATCACGCGGACGGTCCCCTGGTGGAGTTCGAGCACGGCCGCCGTGGTGCCGAGCATCAGGGCCGCGGCCATCTTGATCCGGTCGCCGATCTCGCGCGCCCCGTCGACCAAGGCGGAGGTGAGCAGCGGAGAGAAGCGCGAGGAGTAGCTGCCGGAGGATATGGTCCATGCCGTGGTGGCGGTGTCCATCACCACGGTCGGCACCACCTGCTCCTCGGGCAGGCCCAGTTCACGGGCGACGACCTGGCGGGCGACGGTCGCGTGTCCCTGGCCCTGCGGCACGGTGCCGAGGGTGACTCCGACGATTCCCTGCGGGTCCACGCTCAGGTGGACGTGCTCGGTCGAGCCCGACTTGCCGCGCCCGGGGGGACGGTTCTCGGCCGGGGTGGCCAGACCGACGTAGCCGATGTTGGTCCCGGAGGGCTCGACGATCAACGCGAGGCCGGTACCGACCAGTTCACCGCGTGCCCTGGCCTCCTCCTGCCGGGCCAATAGGGCCTGGTAGTCGGAGTTCTCCTCCAGCAGTTCGACGACCTTCTGATAGTTGCCGGAGTCGTAGATGCCGCCGGTGGGAGTGGCGTACGGGAAGGCCTCCACACCGATCAGGTTGCGCTTGCGGAACTCCAGTCGTTCCATCCCGACGGCACGGGCGGCCTTGTCCATGATCCGCTCGAGCGCGAAGTAGAGCTGCTGTCCACCGAAGCCGCGGTTCAGCCCGGTCGGGCATTTGTTCGTGACCACCGCACGGGAGCGCAGCCGGACGGTCTCGATCCCGTACGCCCCGGTCATGTTGCCGAAGCAGCGGTAGAGCGTGGCCGGCTCGGGCGGGCGCAGGTAGGCGCCGACGTTCTCCACGAAGTCGATGTCGATGGCCTGGATGATGCCGGCCTCGTCGATCGCGGTGCGGACCTTCATGTGCCGGTCCGATCCAGCGGAGCTGGACAACAGGTGCTCGGAACGGTCCTCGGTCCAGCGCACCGGTCGGCCGGCGTGCCGGGAGGCCAGTGCCATCAGCGCGATGTAGGGATAGATGCCCGCCTTGATGCCGAAGGACCCGCCGTTGTCCGCCGGGACGTGCAGGCGCAGCTGGGAGGTGGTCACCCCGAGAGCGCCACAGAGCACCGGGACCATCGAGAACGGACCGTGGAAGTTCGACCAGACCGTCACCTCGGGGTGCTGCGGACCGTCGACCCAATTGGCGACGACGTTGTAGCACTCCATCGGCGTGGACGAGTAGCGCGGGAAGTAGAGCTCCGCCTCGACCACCCGGGCCGCGCCGGCGAAGGCCTCGTCCACCTCGCCGAAGGTGAAGGTACGGTCGCTGGCCACGTTGGTGCCACCGCGGTCGTGCAGCAGTGGGGAGTCCGAAGCGGTGGCCTTCAGCGCATCCACCACGACGGGTTCGAGCTCGTACCGGATGTCGACCAGTTCGCCGGCGTCCTCGGCGGTGTAGCGATCAGTGGCGACCACCACGGCGACCGGCTCCCCGACATAGCGGACCTTGTCGGTCCCGGTCGGGTAGTAGTCCATCGGCGCCCGCAGCGAGAGGGGGAACGGCTTGAGTGCCGCCCGGACCTCCTCCGGGCCGATCACCGCGGCCACCCCGGGGTGCTGGCGGGCCCGACTCAGGTCCACGGAGCTGATCTTGGCGTGTGCGTGCGGGCTCCGGACGACGGCGGCGACCAAGGTGCCGGGGATGGGGTCGAGATCGTCGAGGAAGGCGCCCTTGCCGACGACAAGGTTGGCATCCTCGAGTCTGGCCATCGCCTTTGAAGTCATCCCCGCAACTTTCACCTTGTGAGACGTACCGTCTGTTTCATACCGTCTTGACGGAAGGGTATGGTTACCATGTGCGCATGTCAAGGGAACGCCTCACGATCACGTCATTTGTGGTGCTCGGACTGATCGCGTTGCGCGGCCCTTCCACCTCGTACGACCTGAAGCGCGCCTCCGGCCACTCGATCGGCTACTTCTGGCCGTTCCCGCACGCGCAGCTCTACTCCGAACCGCGCAAACTGGCCGAAGCAGGGCTGCTCACGGTCGAGGAGGAGACGAACGGACGCCGTCGCCAGACGTTCTCGATCACAGAGGAGGGCCGTGAGGCCCTGGCGGAGTGGCTCAACCAGCCGATCCGCGATCCGATGCAGATCCGCGACGTCGCGGAGTTGAAGCTCTTTTTCAGCGAGTTGATGGACGCAGACACCGAGCGACGGTTGGCGGCAGACCAGATCGCCCAGCACACCACACGGCTGGCCGAGTACCGCTCGATCCAGGAGCGGTTCGGCGATCGCGCCGACGTGTCCTCCCGGATGGTCCCCCTCGACCTGGGAATCGCGCTGACCGAGGCGGCGCTGGCCTTCTGGGTGGACCTAGCCGAACGGCTCGACGCCGAGGACTGATCCGTCAGTTCCAGCCGGATTGCGGTGGCGCCTGGGGTGGCGGCGCTTGGGGCGGCAGGCCCGGTTGCGGCGGCCTGGTTGCCTGAAGCTAGCGGTCCGGTGCCACGCCGGCGGGGTGAGGCGGCAGTGCGCGGAGAGAGGTCGTGAAGCAAGGCGCGTCCGCAGCCAGCCAGGACTGTTCCTGGCCGTGTTGGCCGTTACTGTTTGTGACTGATTTACGAAGAATGAGCCGTTCCGAGTAACGGTTCGCGACGCTGTGTGATCTTGGGACGCGCCGGAGGCGGTGCAGGGTGTGAGCGTGGGACCCCTGTTACGAATTGGTCTTCTCACAGATCAACTTCACAGAGGTCCCCGCGTCGATGAGTGTCACATACACGGCTGTCCTGGAGGTATCCGAGGACAACGTCGTGTTTCTGTCTGCGCTGCTGTGCGGCGAGCGTCAGCGGCGAGGTACCCGCAAGGGCACCCGCGCACACTGAGCACCGACAAGCAGGCCGTGCTGGTGCTGCGCTGGTACCTCGATGACACCCGGATGTCAGCACTGGCAAGAGACAACGGCATCGCGCTGTCCACTGCCTATGAGTACCGCGACGAGGGCATCGCGGTACTCGCGGCACACCGACCGTCGCTACAGGAGGCGCTGCTGGCAGCCAACCCCCAGTCGCAACCGGGGGTTCACGCATCACAACGCATGCGAGTTCGGCCGAACGGTGCTGCGGAGGTGAGTGGTCTGAGGGGAGTCAGAGGGATAACGCCGTTCAGCGTTACTTGTCGTTGTGCGCCACCTGCAGCGTGCGGTCGGGCTCGCGGCCGTATCTGTCGATTTCCAATCGATTGGGATACACACGCAAGACCGAGTAGGCGTTCGTGTCCGGTGTTTCCACCATGCCTTGAAAGGTCACGTAGTGGATTCCGTTGCGCTCGGCGTGGTAATTGCCTGCGTGGTTGTGCCCGTTGAAGTACGCCACGACGTTGTCGTGCGCCTCCAGGGTCTGGATGATCGCATCATCGTTCCATGCGTTGTGGACGTTGAGCGGCTCGACGGGCATGTGGCCGAGCACGACTACCTTCTCGCCCTTGGTCGCGGAGTCGTCGAGCACTCCCTGCAGCCAGGTCATCTGTTCTTCGCTCACGCCGCCGTTCCAAGCTTGGGCGTTGATGTCGCCGGCCCACTTGAGTACCTCGAGTGCGTTCTCGCCCTGCTTGTCCTTCGCGGAGCCGTCGGGATTGGCGTAGGTGCTGATGTCGTTGGTGTCGATGACGATAAATCGCCACCCATCGCGGCTGAAGTCGTAGTACTGGTTCGGCATGTCGAGGATGTCCACCACTTCGTCGGTTGGGACGGGAAAGTCGTGGTTGCCGAGAACGTTGTGGCGCGGCGCTTCAACCTGCTCCCAGGCGGGAAGGATCTCGTCGAAGCTTTTCTTGTACCGGTCGATGATGTCGCCGACCTGGACGGCGAAATCGACGTCCTCCTGGTTGAACGTCTCGGCGGCCTCGGCGAGCTTCGCCGGTGATTCGCGGTAGTGGCGTGTTCCCTTCGGATCACAGTCGCAGTACTGTGCGTCAGCTACCAGCCCGAATTCGAACAGTGTCTTGTGCTCGCTCTCGGCTGAGGCTAGCGGCGTCGCGGCCACGGCCGCGGCGGCCACCCCGATCGCCGCGACACGGTTGCGTGTAAGGCGCATTGCTTCTCCTTGAAAGTAGAGGTCGGTGGCTGAGCGACCGGGGCAGCCCAGGCTGGGCTTGCTTGGTGGACGCTCAGAGGGCTCCGTCTTCCCAGGGCCCCAGATGGCGATGGTGCGGCCGAGGTTGCCCGGTCCGGGCTTGCTCGTGTCGCCCTGGATGTTCACGAAGAGCGTCTCGCCGTCCGGACTGAACGTGGCGCCGGCCCACTCGCGCTCGTTGAACACATTGAGCGCGAAATCGAACACCTGGCCCTGCTGGGTGAGACCGCGCAGGTACTGCTCGTCGTCGCCGTCTTCGCACAGCACGATCCCGCCACGAGGGGAGACCGTGATGTTGTCCGGGTAATCCAACTCGGCGGCACCCGGGGACTCGTAGAGCAGAACCAGCTGACCTGATTCGCCCCTTCGCGATCACAAAGCCTCGCTGTCCAAAAACGACGCCCAACAGTGGACAGCGTAAACAGGCGTATTCATGCTCCTTCCCGTGATCACTGTTACGGACCACACCACAGCCTCACACGAGGCATCAGCGCCCCTGCCCGGCTCAGGTACGACAACTCCGCCTTCGGTCAAGGTGCAACTGCTCCAGGTCGCAGACGACGTCCCCGGTAAGCACGGTGCCAAGGGTGATTGATGGACCCAGCCCTCGCGGTGAGCCCGAACAGCAGCCACGATGCGCGGTGCTGGTGCCTGCAGCGGCACCAGCACCGTAGGACTGTGCCTGACCGATCCGGTCGGCCGGACCGTCCAACCGCGCGAGGACAACGATCACCACGCTGCTGGTCCGCGCGATGGCCGATGACTATCTCCGGCCGTTGAACGCCGGCTAGCCGCGGACGAGACACTCGTTCGAACGGTCCACCCCCGTGGACGCTGCTCGGCTGGACCGTTCAGCCGCGTGGACGCCGCGCGGCATCCATGTAGACGAGGGCGTCCCCGACCGCCCGCTCGCCGCTGGAGTCGCTCGGCCGGTTCACCAGCCTGCCGTCGATCGACATGGTGGTGGAGCCTCCACGGTCGAGATTGACCGCATCGTGCATGCCGAGCGCGTCGGCGACGGCGGCGGTCTCTTGCATCGTCGTGCCGACGCTGGTGCTGCGGCGACCGTCGATCGTGGCGAGCACGATCCGGCGGTCCTTGGTCGTCCCCGCGATGGTGCGGGGGTTACGGTCGAAGAAGCTCCCCGTGCCATCGGGGACCACGACCTGCCCGTCCGCGGTAAGCCGGTAGCGGCCGTTCACCCCGAACAGTCCCGGACGCACGGCCAACTGCTCGCCGTCCTCGTCGGTCAGCGTCGATGTCCGGTTGACGCAACCCTCCCCCGCCACGTCCAGCAGGGACCCCGCGTCCCGTCCCGTGGCCTGCAGCGACGTCTGGTCGGGTGACAGGGACGCACCCCGCGTCGTCGCCGCGCGCACGACACAGCCGTGGCTGTCGAGGACCACCTCCACCCCCGCCCCCGACGGGGTCGCTGCCGCGAACTGCGGGGTGAACTGGACCACGTCACCGGGCAGGTCACACCGCGTCTGATCGACGAGCGTGGCGCAGCCAGCCGGCACCGTCGGCGGATGGTTAAGGAACTCCAACGGGAGCACCTGCCCGCGCTGCCGGTTCCGCACGCTGCCGGACCATTCCAGCCGACCGAGCAGGACCCTGTTGCTGTGGGAGTCCACGACCATGTCGACCTCATGGGGAGCAGTCGCTGGCTCACTGAGCAGCTCTCCGGAGAAGATGCCCAGGCCCACCGGATCACCCGGGTACTGACGGTTCGCGGTAAAGGTGAAGAACGACGCGTTGACTCCGGCCAGCGCGCCCGACAGGCGGACGAGGTCAGTGGTGCGCTCGACGTGCGCCAGGTCGGGCCCGTACGTCGCCTTCAGGTGTCCGTGCGCCTTGTCGGGGTCGATGGCGAGCACGTTCACCACCCAAGGGCCCCGCGTGGTGGTGTTGATCTGATCGGGAGACGCGGGCTCGGTGCCCCGGATGATGCGGGTCAGCGTGACGCCGTCGGCGAGGGTTTGACTGGTTCGCCGTTCGACGAGGTCAGGATCGCCCAACGGTAATGTGTCGCCCTCGGCCGCGGCTCCTCTGTCCGGGACGAGAACGAGGGCAACGGCGGTCAGCACGACCACCACGACGGCCAGAGCACGGGACACGGGAAACTTGCGGCTGGGGATGAGGATCATGGCTGCGACCATGCCACCAGTTGACGAAAGGGACCCCGCATCACCACTGACATTCCCGTGAAGTGTTGGTTCATCTTCGTCATCGGCACCCACCGCGGATCCTGCCGCTGGAGCAGTACCACGTGGGAAGTCGTGGTTAGCCAGAAGGCGACATCGCCGTGGTGGAAGGTCTCGGCGGCCTCGGCGAACTTCGCTGGGGACCGGCGGGAGTGTCGCTGCCCTTCGGGTCCCAATCGCAGTAGTGTCCGCTACCAGCTCGGACTCGAACAGTGCTTCCCCTTCGCTCTGAGCTGAAGCAGCGGTGCGCGACCGTCGCCCGTCGTGCCGCATGCCGCTCCAATGCCGCCGGACGGTTCCGGATAATGCGCTTAGTGGCTGCTCGCGGAGCGAAATCGTGGCGAATTGAATCACGTGGCATGGCAAGGGCTCCCGGGCCGGAAACGACGCGGAATCCGAGCGGGCTCAAGTGTTTCTGCTACGTGTTGAGCGATGGTCGCTTGCACGCGGGCGAGGTCAGCCAGTCCGGTGCTGCCGATGTGACGGCGAACACTCGTCAGTCGAAGTAGACCTGGTCGGGTTCGGACACCGCGTGGACGAGCCGCTGGCGCATGGCCGGGTGCATGCTCAGGTGCTCGGTCCCCGCCGGGTCGAACCAGGCCGCCGCCGTGGTTTCCTGCTGATCGGGTCGGACGTCGCCACTGTCGTGGATGGTGGCATGGAAGCAGACAGCGAACTGTTGATGCACCTGCCCATCGGGCTCGGCCAGCACATGAGTCGGATCGCTGTAGACACCGGACACCGCCGTGACGTCGACGCCAATGCCGGCTTCTTCAGCGACCTCGCGGGTAACCGCCGTCGTTGCGGACTCTCCGATGTCGACCCGGCCTCCCGGCAGCTCCCAGTTCCCGTCATCGGCGCGGCGCACCAGCAGCACCCGCCCCGCACCGTCGCGGACCACGGCGAACGCCACCGGCAGCAAATCATGGGCCCCGGGTGCGGCCGAGTCCTGGTAGTACTCCACTCGGGCCATGTACGGAAACCTAGCCGAGTCGCGTACCTGCCGGTCCACCCCCGATCGATGAACACCCCGTGAACGTCAACCAGCCCTTGGCATCAGTAAGCGGCAGGCCTGGCCGGACGAGCGGCGAACGTGTCCGAATCGGCGTGCTCCCGGCGGGCTGCCTCCAGCAGCGTCCGCCAGTTGTGCACCTCCGGGCGCCGACGCAGAAGAGCCCGCCGCTCCCGTTCCGTCATGCCACCCCACACGCCAAACTCGATCTTCCTGTTGAGAGCCTCAGCCAGGCATTCGGTGCGCACCCGGCATCCCACGCACATCAGGCGTGCCGCACGCTGCTCGGACCCCCGGACAAACAACTGCTCGGAATCTTCGTCGCGGCACGCCGCCTGAGCCCGCCAGTTGTCCTGTTCGACCATCTCCCACTCCTCTAGCGCAGGCATCGTGCTCGCCTCAGCCTGGACCCCGAGCGCGCCTTGGCCACCCAGCGGGATCCGGCTCGAATTGCTCACCGGTTCGCTGAGCGGAATTTGACGACACCGGCGACATGGGCGGCATGCCGTTCGCGGTACTCGCGGTGGCCGCGCAGCCGGACCGCAATCACATCCGGGAGAAGGCCCTCGAAGGCCAGGCGGCCGCCGCCACGAAGCGGTAACCACGGTGGCCGCTCCGAGGTCAAGGTGTTCGACGACTATCCGGCCGACACGTCCGTGTTCGGGCAATGCTCCAAGGAGACCTGCGTGACAGCCGTCTCGACACGCAGGACAGCGGCGAGGGACCACCGGAGAGCATGACGGTCGCCGACGCCATCACCGAGCCGGCGTCGGTTGCCGCTCTCCACCAGCCCGCGCTTGACGAGCCGGTGGTCACCCGACGAGACCACCAACCTAGGCACGCGGTGCCGGTCACCACCCAGGGTGGCTCGGAAGCTCCGAACCCAAGGGTTTCCTTGTTCCGGCACATGTGACATCTTGTCCGTACAACATGTACGAACAAGCGTCACGGCACATGCCGTGCTGATGCCGACAAGGAGGCCGGCGTGAGCGGTTCGGATTCGAGGATTCCCCTGTTCGCCACGATGCAGCGCATCCCCGGCGGGCTCATGCTCATCCCACTCGTGCTCGGTGCCCTCGTCGGCACCCTCGCCCCCGGTGCACTAGGGATCGGCAGCTTCACCACCGCCCTGTTCGAAGAAAGCGCACTGCCGTTCATCGCGCTGCTCATCTTCGCCACCGGCACCCAGGTCACCGCACGCACCGGCGGCCCCATCCTCGCCACCGCGGGCACGATGCTGCTGATGAAAAGCCTCATCCCCGCCGGTCTGGTGGTGCTACTCGGCTTCGGTGTCGGCATCGACGGCATCCTCGGTGTCTCACTGCTCGGCCTGCTCGCCTCGATCGACAACAGCAACGGCGGACTGTGGCTTGCCTTCTCCGGACAGTACGGCGACGAACGCGACCGTGGCGCCTACCTCGCGAGTGCCATCAACGACGGCCCGTTCCTGACGCTGCTCTTCCTCGGCGCCTCCGGCTTCGGTGACATCCCGCTGCTCGCCCTGGTCGCTGCCATCGTGCCGTTCCTCCTGGGCGTGCTGGTCGGCAACATCGACTCGGAGTGGGCTCGCGTTGTCCAGCCCGTGCCGAACATCGTCATCCCGTTCTTCGCCTTCTCCCTCGGCACCGGCATCGACCTCGGCGACATCGTCACAGGCGGCCTCACCGGCCTCATCATCGGACTGATCGTCGCCCCCGTGACCGGGTTCCTCGTCTACCTCGGCTACCGGTTCATCCTGCGCCGCGGCGCCATGTCCGGCATCGGTTTCGCGGCGGGCACCACCGCAGGCAACGCCATCGCCACACCGGCCGTCGTCGCGGCGGCCGACCCCCGCTTCCAGGAGTTCGTCGGCACGGCCACCGCCCAGGTGGCGGCGTCCGTGCTGGTCACCGCGATCCTCGCTCCCCTGCTGGCCTCACTGGCGCTCAAACGCTCCGGCGCCCTACGCTCCTCCGACACGGCCAAGGCAACACCGGCATGAGCGCCGACGTGGCCATCGTCGCCGATGACCTGACAGGTGCCGGCGACACCGCAGTCGAGTTCTCACAGGCGGGGTGGACCGCCGAACTGCGTCTGCGCGAGGGCGGCAGTGACGCCCAGGTGATCGCCGTGACCACGGACAGCCGGGCCTGCCCGGACGCCGAAGCCGCCGCACGGGTGCGGCGGGCGGTCGAAGGAGTCGCGCAGGCACGGGTCCGGCACCCGTTCAAGAAGATCGACTCGACGGCGCGCGGCCCGATCCGCGCGGAGGTCGACGCGATGCTGGACGTGCTGCCGGCCGGAACGCTCGCGCTCGTCTGCCCCGCGTTCCCCGAACTCGGTCGCACGGTTGTGGACGGCACGCTGCTCGTGCACGGTCAGCCTGTCGCCACCACCGCGGCCGGGAACGACCCGGTCACGCCGGTGACCGAGAGCCATCTGCCGACGCTGCTCGACGCGCCGCTCGTGCGCCTCGACCCACAGGGGTCGCCTCGAACGTGGGCCGAGCAGGCGCGGACAGCAGGCCGGAACGCCGGCCGACTTGTGGTGGTGGTGGACGCCGCCGACGACGACGAGCTGAACCGGCTGGCGCAGACAGTGGTCGAACTCGGCGAACTCGCGCTTCCCGTCGGCTCCGCCGGGCTCGCCGTTCCGCTTGCCCGCCGGTGGCGGGCGAACCCGCCGGCAGCGACGTCGCCATCCGTTCCGCCCCCATCCGGGACAGCCCCGTCCGGGACGAGCCTGGTCGTGGTGACGAGCCTCAACACCACGTCGCGGGAACAGGCACGTGCCCTCGCCGAGCAGGGAGCGCAGCATCACGAACCGAGCGAACTGCAACTGACCGACGACTCGGCGTGGAGCGCCTTCGTCGAGGGTGTGCTCAACGCGGCAGGCGAACAACCGGCCAACCTGCTGATCACCGCACCCGACCGCGACCGCGCCCGGGTCGCGCCCGCACTCGCCGCTCGCCGGATCGCGGAGGTGGCGGCACAGATCGTGCGGTGCCACGGCATCGCCGGTCTTGTCGTCACCGGCGGAGACGGCGCCCGCTCGCTGCTGGACGGCCTCGACGGCAGGGGCATCCGGCTGCACGGCCACGTCGCGCCCGGAGTGGCTATGGGAGTCCTCGTCGGCGGCTGGGCTGCGGGAATCCCCGTGGCGACCAAGGCGGGTGGCTTCGGTAAGCGAGACATCTTGATCCGGGCCGCCGACGCGGTCCGACAGACAGACGCGGTCCAAGAGACAGCGGTATCGAAGGCAAGGAGCAGCCCGTGAACGACCAGCAGGTGCCCACTCTCGCTCTCACCCTGGGCGACGTCGCCGGGATCGGGCCAGAGATCACCGCCCGGACCCTGCTGCAGCACGACGAACTCCGCGCCGTCTGCCGCCCGGTGGTGATCGGCGACGCCGAGGCGCTGCGCAAGGCCGCAGGGATCGTGGGCGCCGACCCGGCCGCGGTGCACGTGATCGGCTCCCCTCGCGATGCCACCAACGATCCCCGCACGATCGAGGTCGTGCAGGACGGACCGCCGCTCGGCCACGTGCCCTACGGCGAGCTGAGCCCCGAGGCAGGTGACGGCGCCGCCCGGTTCGTGATGACCGCCTGCGCTTTCGCGCGTGACGGCCTCGTCAACGGGATCGTGACGGCGCCGCTGAACAAGGCGGCGATGCACGCCGGTGGCCACAACTGGCCCGGCCACACCGAACTGCTCGCCCACGAGTTCGGCGTCGCCAACTTCAGCCTCGTGCTCTCCGCGGGTGAGCTGTACTTCTTCCACCTCACCACGCACGTGTCGCTGCGCGACGCGATCGACGGCCTCACCCCGGAACGCACGGACAACGTACTCCGGCTCGTCGGTTCCTTCGCCCGTGCGCTCGGGCGCCCGCAGGAGGCGATCGGTGTCGCCGGGCTCAACCCACACGCCGGGGAGAACCGTCTGTTCGGCGACGAGGACGCCGACATCCTGGCCCCGTCGGTGGAACGGGCACGCGCTGCCGGGATCAACGCCGCCGGCCCGTTGCCCGCCGACGCGCTCATCCCGGCCGCCGTGCACGGGAAGTGGAAGTTCGTGGTGGTCTGCTATCACGACCAGGGCCATGCACCCTTCAAGGCGGTCTACGGCGACGACGGCGTGAACATCACCGTCGGGCTTCCGGTGGTACGCGTCTCCGTCGACCACGGCACGGCGTTCGACATCGCCGGGCAGGGCATCGCCCGGGAAGCGAGCCTGGTGCTCGCGACCCACAGGGCGGCCGAGCTCGCCCCCGGCTGGGGCCAGGTGTGGGAGACCGCTCGCGCCAGCGAGGCCTCCTAGACTCACGCTCCATGAGCACCGACCGGAAGGACACGCGACCGCTGCACCAGCAGGTCGCCCAGTCGTTGCGCCAGCAGATCCTCGGCCACGACCTGCCACCGGGGGCCGTGCTGCCCAGTGAGGCCGAACTGTGCGCCGGGTTCGGCGTCGGACGCAGCGTCGTCCGCCAGGCCGTCGCGGGACTCGCGAACGACGGCCTCGTGATCCGCAGGCAGGGTCGTCCCACTGTGGTGGCCTCCCCCGCCGAGTACCGCCGCCTGGTGCAACGCGCTACCGGGTTGTTCGAGCAGTTCGCCAACCGTGGTCAGGAACTGCGCACGACGGTGCGTGAGCTATGTCCTGACGAGCCGCCGCCCCGGGCGCGGGAGTTCCTCGGCACCTCGACGGGTCTGCGGCTGGAACGGATCCGGCTGGTCGACGGCGACCCGCTGTCGTACGTGCGTACCTGGCTGTCCACGGAGCGGGTGCCGGGTCTGCGCGCGTCCGACCTGACCGACGCGTCCCTGCACCAGTTCCTCATCCGGTCCTACGACCTGCGTCCCGTCAGCGGGCGGCGACAGGTCCGCGCCGTCGCCGCGGACGATATGCTCGCCGAGGCACTGCAGGTGGTTGCCGGTGGGCCGCTCCTGCTCCTGGAGGGAGAGACGAACGACCAGCACGGCCGACCACTCGAGTGGTTCTCCGCCTGGCACCGGGCCGACCGAGTGGTGTTCGACATCGACGTCTCCGAGACCGCGGAGACGGTACGGATCGACGCGCTGGACTCCGGACAAGACGTTTCCCGCCCGGACAACCCCGCGCCACACGAGGTACCACCCGCGAACCTGGCGCGCGCTCGCAGCCTGCTTGCCGAGCTGCAGCAGCTGCTCGGCTGAGCGCGCCCCCTCGACGAGCGGTGTCAGAGGCCGCCAGTGTTCACAGACGCTCAGTGTTCAGAGACGACTGGTATCCACAGGCGGCCGGCGCTTCAGCGTCAGGTAGTGGTCGCCGAGTGCCGGCAGCAAGTCGCCGGGCAGGACGTCGACCACCTCCGCACCGTTGCGTCGCAGCAGGGCTGATGACATGCCTGCGCTCGGCGAGCGTGTTCGGCCGCCGACGCTCCATACACCGGCGCGGCGTCGCCGCGACCCGTCACCAGTCGATGACAGCACCACAGTGCCTGTTAGGTCGGGCGCAACCCAACTGTCGTCAGGCAGGGGGTCGGTCGTCTGTCAACGCCGGTCGAAATCTGACCTCCTGGTTCCGCTTGGGTTCCAGGGCGGATTCAGCTGGTTGTCACAACACCTCGTGATCGTGGAGGTGTTTCATGGGTCGCCGACAGCGAGCAGCGGATCGGGCGTTGCGTCCGGCGATGCGCTCGCCCGGGCATCCGAAGTTTCAGCGGGAGATCGAGTCAGCGTTCTGGGACGAGATCGCCAAGGGCTTGCTGGCCGAGGAGGCCGCGAGGGCAGTCGGCGTGTCACCGCCGGCCGGTGTCCGCTGGTTCCGCAACGGTGGCGGTATGCCACCGTTCAACCTGAAACCGCCCTCGGGCAGGTATCTGTCGTTTCCTGAGCGTGAGGAGATCGCGCCGCTGAAGGCCCCCATCCATCGAGCCAAGGCTACCCAGCAGCTCACGGCCTCCACCCACGGACAGCTCACCCTGATCTTCCTGCCCGCCTACTCCCCACAGCTCAACCCGACGAATGGGTCTGGAAGCACGTAAAACACCACCAGCTCGCCCGCCGCGACTTCACCGACCGAGCCGACCTCAATCCCGCACCATCGCAGCGCTACGACGACTGCAGAAACTACCGACTCGTACGAGTAATCTTCGCCAACCCCAACCCGTCACGGTCGACCTACTAAAATCTCCTCAGTAAGCAGGCAATGACCTGAACCGGGTTGGAATGATTTTGTGTGGTGGTTCCGGATCGACCGTCAGCGGCGGCGCCCCGCGCGAAGGTGCGACCGAGCGGCCAGCACCGTCACCGCGGCGAGCAGGCTCACCACGCCTGCTCCCGTCCACGCTGCGGCGTACCCGTGCTGCTCTACAACGATGCCGAATGCCAGCGGTCCGAGTCCCGCCCCCAGCGAAAGGCCTGTCTGCACGAAACCGGTCGCCGCAGCGGGCGATCTGCGATACCACGTGACGATCGCGTAGTGGAACACGCCCGTCCACGCCCACCCGACGACGAAGCCCAGGATCGCGCCGAGTACGAACAAGATGTGGTTGTCCCCGGCGAGCAGGAGGTAGCCGGCGGAGCCGGTTCCCAGCAGCATCGCGATGACGCCGAACCTGCTTCGGTCAGGAGCGCGGTCAACGCCCCAGCCGAGCACGATCCGGGACATCATCGTTCCCCAGGCAAGAAGCGCGTAGAGCCAACCTGCGGTGGACGGCGCGAACTCGATGGAGACGGCGGAGTCGACCAGGAAGGCCCCGAGCGACGTGGCGGCCGCGGCGCCGAGAAAGCCACCGGCCGTGAGGAACAGCAACGACGTGAGGGGCGCTTCGCTGTCGCGTAGCGTCGCTTTCCTGTTGCGTCGGGGAGGACGACGCTCCGTGTGCCGCAACCACAGCCACCCCGCGTAGCAAACCGTGAGGATCCCTGCGATCGCGAACGCCCAGCGCCACCCCAGTACCAACGCGACGGTCGGCACCGCGAACCCGCCGATCAACGCGGCGCCCGGCACGCATGACTGCTTGATACCGAACGCCAGCCCCAACCTGCGGACCGGGATGGAATCCGACAGGAGCAGGTTGGCCGCAGGCTGTGCCATCGAGTTCGCCACCCCTGCCAGCGTCAGCGCCAACGCGAGATGGACCCAGGACTGCGCCATCGCCGCGGCCAGCATCGCCGAGCCGCTCATGGTGGCGGCCAGCGCAACCGCCCTTGCCGCGCCCAGCGTCTCGACGACCTGCCCCATCAGCGGTGAGCCGACGGCACTGGTGATGAAGTACGTCGCGACGATGCCCCCGAGCACGGCAGCGCCGAAAGCGAGGTCCTCGCGTAGTTGCACGGCCAGCGCGCCGGTGAGAAACACCGGAAGTACCGCCATCACGGCGATCACGACACCGCGCGCTGCCGATGATCTGTCGGTGAAGGCCGGATCCACTCCCTGCTCAGGAATCACCATGGCTCACGCGCTGCCGATCACGGGATTGCGCAGCACCCCCACTCCGGGAATGCGGCACTCGACGAGGTCGCCGGGCTGGATGTGAACCGCTCCCGGCGTGCCGGTCGAGATGATGTCACCGGGGAACAACGGCATCACCTTGCTGTGGAAGCTGATCAGGAAAGCGGGGTCGTAACGCATGTGCGACACCGTGTTGGCGCGATGTACTTTTCCGTTGATCACTGTCGAGACTTCCACGTCCGCCAGCGAGCCCGCGGCACTCACCGCCTCCTCCAGCGGAACGATTCGCGGACCGAAGGAGAAGAAACCGGGAAAGTTCTTCGACCGGGTGAGAAACCGCGGGTTGCGTTCGAGGATGTCCTCAGCCGTCTGGTCGAGCACAGGACAGACACCCGCCAGGTAGGACAGTGCCTCTTCGGGCTCGACGTCACGGCAGTAGCGGCCGATCACCACGCCCAGTTCGGCCTCCGCCGTGGTCCGCCGGCTCTGCGCGGGGATCGGAATGTCTTCGCCGGGGCCGATGACGGTGTGGTCGCCCTTGACGAAGGAGGCTGGCTCGTCGGGAACACTTTCGGTCAGGTCACTCGCGTGCTCGACGTAGTTCAGCCCGATACCCCACAGCATCCTCGGATGCCGGTAGGGCGCACCGAACGTGACCTCGTCCGGCGAACGGAAGACGCCGTCGGACGCGGCGGCGACGGCCTCCGCGAGCTGAGGTGCCGGCTCGGACCTGATAAGGGCGAGTAAGTCCCCGGAGAAGGTGGGTAGCAGGTCGCGGACCAGAGCCACACCGCGATGTGGCAGCACCACGGCGGGTAGCTCAACAGAGCCATTGTGGACGGAGGCAAGATGCACGGCTTTGGCCTTCCTTCGTGTGACAGCGAAGCGGGGTCAGTAGGCGCGGACCATCCCGCCGTCACAACGGATCTGCTCGCCGGTGACGTAGGAGGCCGCAGGGCTCGCGAGGAAGGCGACGACCGCGGCGAACTCGTCCGGTGTGCCGTAACGCCCGGCGGGAATCGTGGCCTCCGAACGTTTGCGCGCATCCTCCGCACTCACGCCTGCCCGTTCCCCCGCCACCCGATCCAGGGTCGCGACTCGCTCGGTATCGATCCGGCCGGGCAGGACCATGTTGACGGTCACCCCGTCCGGTGCGACCTCCGGAGCGAGGGACTTCAGATAGGCGGCCAGTGCGGCCCGACCGATGTTGGACAACGCCAGCGGCTCGATCGGCTGCTGTACCCCGCTGGAGCCGATGGCCGTCACCCTGCCCCACCCGCGCTCACGCATTCCCGGCAGCACCGCGGCCACCAGCCGCTGGTGCTGGAGAAGGAGCTGGTGCAGAGCGGCGGACAGTTGTTCCTCGGTGATCTCCGCGGCGGTCGCCGGTGGCGGCCCACTGCTGTTGAGTACGACGATGTCGACCTGACCGAAGTGCTCCTCCGCTCGCCGCACCAGTGCCTCGGGTGCCGCGGGGTCGGTGAGGTCGAGTTCGACACCGATCGCGGACTCGAGCCGATCGGCCTCACTCCGCACCAGGTCACGACGCCGTGCTGCCATGACGACATTGGCGCCCTCGGCGCCGAGTGCCTTCGCGACCGCCAGCCCCAGCCCTGCGCTCGCACCGGGGACGACGGCCGTAAGTCCGTCCAATGTGTTCACCATCAGGCGCTCTCCTCCGTGCCCACCGCGTCGAGGTGGGCGGTCAGCAGTTCCAGAAGTCGCGGGGGTACGGCGGGGGCGGGCGCACGGACCACGCCGTGCTCGAACACGCCTCGCCTGCGCAGAATCTCCTTGCGCAGCGCCAGTCCGATGCGGGGCTGCGCCTCGAAGTTCACCAGTGGCAGCCACGGGCTGTAGGCGGCGCGGGCGGCGGTATAGCCGCCCCGCTGCCAGGCGTCCAGTGCCGCCCGCAATCCCTCCGGATGCGAGAAGCCGGTCATCGCTCCCGCCGCACCCGCACCGAGCTCGTCCAGCAGTCCGACGCCACCCAGTCCACCGAAGACCGGTACGTCGGTGCCCGCGGTGAGGCCGGCGATCGCGGCGGCCGTCGGCGGAGCCTCGGACTTGACGGCCACCACGAAGGGGCAGCGCTCGATCGCTGCCAGGATCTGCGCGCTGCTTAGCCGGACACCGGAGGCCTCCGGGTAGTCCTGAACCACGATGCCTGCCCCCGTGGCCTCGTGGACGTCGGTGAGGTGCCGGACCAGAACATCCGTGTCGGCGCTGTGCACCTGGACCATCAACCCGGCGAGGCTGTCACCCGTAGCCCCGCACGCTGTTTTCGCCTGTTCCACGGCGACCGCCGTGGTCCGTGCCGACACACCGACCACGAGCGGCATCGACGGCGCCTCCCCGGCAACCGTGCGTACCACGAGTTCGGCCTCGGCCGAGTCGAGTGCGGCACCCTCGCCGAACACACCGAGGACGACAAGGCCGGTAGCCGGGACATCACCGAACAGGGCCACCTCACGGCGCAACGAGCCGACGTCGACGCTCATGTCCGCCTCCCGGAACGGGGTGGCAAGGACACCCCACAGACCGTGCGCCAGGCGAGGCATGTTCTCAGGCATCGTGATTCGTGTCCTTTCGGTCGAGGGCCAGGTCAACGACGTGCTCGGCGATCGCCAACGAGGACGTGGCGGCGGGCGAGGGCGCGTTGCGGACACTCAGGACCCGTCCGCTCCTGGTCATCCGGAAGTCATCGACGAGGGCACCGTCGCGACCCAGTGCCTGCGCCCGAACCCCGGTGGGACCGGGGACGACGTCGTCGACGGTGAGGTCGGGGACGTAGCGGCGGGCCGCGGCCACGAATCGCCGCTTGCTCACCGAGCCCAACATCTCCGCCACCCCGGTACGCCAGTGCTGGCGCGCGAACCGCCGGAATCCGGGCCAGGTAACGGCCTCGACGAGATCCCGCCGCGACACGGTCCGCCAACGGTAGCCCTCCTTGGCCAGGGCGAGGACCGCGTTGGGACCGACCATGACCTCACCGTCTACGCGGGGGGTCAGGTGCACGCCGAGGAAGGGGTACCGGGGATCGGGCACCGGATAGATCAGGCCGCGCACGAGGTCGCGCCGCTCCGGACGGAGCAGGTAGTACTCGCCACGGAAGGGGACGATGCGGGGATCGTCCTCGTCACCCGCCATCGCGGCGACGCGGTCGGCGTGCAGACCCGCACACATGATGACCTGGTCGAAGGTGTCCTCCTGGCCGTCGGTGCCCGCCAGCACCACCTCGGAGCCCGACTCCCCGATGCGGGCCACCTCGTAGCCGGTACGCACCTTGCCTCCCGCGGCGATCGCCGCGTCGGCCAAGGCTCTGGTCACACCGGGAAAGTCGACGATCGCCGTGCGCGGTGAATGGAGGCCGGCGACACCGCGCACGTGCGGCTCGATGTCGCGCACCTCTCCGGCGTCGAGCAGGCGCACATCCGGTACACCGTTGGCGACCGCGCGCTCCATGATGGCGGACAATCGCTCGCGTTCCACGTCGTCGAGCGCGACCAGCACCTTGCCGCACTCGTCGTAGGCCACCTGGTGCTGCTCGCAGAACTCCTGCAGCATCGCCACGCCGCGCCTGCACAGTCGCGCCTTGAGAGAGCCGGGCGTGTAGTAGAGACCGGCATGGGCGACCCCGCTGTTGTGCCCGGTCTGGTGCTGCGCGAGGCCGGACTCCTTTTCCAGCAGCGTCACCTCCAGGTCCGGTTCCACCTGCAGCAGACGCCGGGCTATCGCGGCGCCCAGGATCCCGCCGCCCACGACCGCCAACCGTTTCCTACTCACGAACCCTCCCGGTCTTCGACAGCCGGTGCTCCGATGTCGGCAGCGGCGAGCACGCCGGCGAGCAGCTGGTAGTAACCGACGACCGTGCAGATCTCGACAAGCCCTGAGCGGCCGTGGTGCTCGACGACCGGTTCGTACACGTCATCGCCCACCACCCGGTCCCGCAGCAGGGCGGTCGCCAATCCCAGGGCCGCCACCTCGGCGCCGGAGAGACCGGCCGGGACATCGCCGTCACGGACGGACGCGAGCTCGGCCTCGGAGACACCCACGGTTCGGGCCACCCTGCTGTGCGCGTACCACTCGTACTCGGAGTTCCAGTGCGCTGCCACCGTGCAGATCACCAGCTCGCGGACACGCGGCTCGAGCGTGCCGCCGAACCTGAGTGCGGCGCCCAGTCGCTGCACCGAGGCCCCTACGTCGGGGGCGTACAGCAAGGCGTTGAACGGGCCAAGCAGGCGCCCCTGATCGTCGGTCACCGAGAACGGACCGTTCGCGCGTGGTCCCCCGGCGATCGCCTCGTGCAGGTCGCGCTGCCCGGCCTCAAGCTGCTCGGGCGCCAGCAGCGGTAGCCGGTCGCGTCTCTCAGACAAGAGTCCGCCCTCCGTCGGCGTACAGGACGTGCCCGGTCACGAAGGCGGCTTGCGGTGAGGCCAGGAAAAGCACCGGCCCGGTCAGATCCTCGACGGCGCCGAGCCTGCCTGCGGGCACCAGTGCTGTGTAGTGCTCACGCACGCCGGGCCGGTTCAGGTGCTCGCGAGTGAGGTCGGTCTCGGTGTAACCGGGTGCGACCGCATTCACGGTGACCCCGGAACCTGCCCACTCGCGGGCCATAACCCGTACCAGCTGGTCGAGGCCGCCCTTGCTGGCGGCATAGGGCGCGTGATCCGGGTGAGCGAGCAACCCGGAGACGGACGAGAGGTAGACCTGTCGGCCGTGGCCTGCGTTGACCATCAGCCTGCCGGCTGCCCGGCCGAGCCGAAAAGCGCTCGAGAGGTTGATGTCGAGAATTCGCTGCCAATCCCGGTCCTCCACGTCGAGAACCGGGACGCGGTTGTTCACCCCGACCGCATGGACCAGGACGTCGAGCCCGCCGAACTCGTCCACGGTCCGGCGCACCGCATCCTCGCACCCCTCGACGGTGCTCACGTCCTCGGTCATGCTCAGCGTCCGGGCATCGACGGCGGCGAGCCGCTCGGTGGAGATGTCGACAATCCCGACGTGTGCGCCGGCATCGAGGAAGGCCGCGGCACAGGCCGCCCCGATGCCTCCCGCACCGGCCACGAGGATCCGCTGCCCCGCAAGGCCCAACCAGTCCGTCGTGCCTGCCCCCGTCATCACAGCACCTCCGAGAATCGTCCGGTCATCAGTAGCCGCTTATCCGGGTGCACCCCGCGAAAGCCGGGAGCCGGAGATTGGGAATCATCACCTGTCCTCGAGAGCGGTCGATTGATTGCAGTGTAGTATGTAACATGCGACTTTGGTCAAGGTGCGAAGGGTGAGGGGTCGAGCACATGGAGATGATTTCCGACCGGGGTGAGAGCCTGACTTCTCAGGTGCACCGGGCGTTGCGTCAGGCGATCACCATGGGAGAGCTCGCACCCGGTAGCCTGCACTCGGTGGCCAAGCTGGCCGAGCGGCTCCAGGTCTCCAGGTCACCGGTGCGCGAGGCCCTCATCTCGCTGGCGGATCAGGGCATGGTCGCGTTCGAACGCAACCGCGGTGTGCGGATCTTGCAGACCACGGCGCACGACTTGGAGGAGGTCTTTTCGTTACGCCTGCTCCTTGAGGTCCCGGCCACCTTCCGTGCCGCACAGATCATCACTCCCGCAGACGTCGAACGCCTCCGGGACGCCCTCGGCAGCCGCGACACCTTCGTAGGTGCGGCGACGATGCTGGCCCATCAGGAGATGGACTCCGGATTCCACCGGGTGATTCTCGAGGCCACGGGGAACCGGCGCCTTGTGGGCGTCGTGGACAACCTGTGGTCCCACCAGAAGATGCGTGGCGTCACCTCCGCCGGACGCACCCGTCAGCTCGCCGACATCCACCGCGAGCACGAGGCGGTGTTCGAGCGGATCGAGGCGGGCGACGCCCTCGGTGCGGCGACCGCCATGCGCGAGCACCTCAGCCACTCCGCGAGCCTGCTGCTGGCTCAGGAAACCGGAGACTCCGCAGAGTCCGCCGACGATATGCTGCCGTGGCTGGACGTCTTCGCGGCACTCCAGGTTCCCGGATACTCTTGAGCGAGCATCGCCGGCTGAGCGAAGCGGCGACGGTTCACAGGAAATCCAGGTCGGCTCCAAGGCTCGCCGGGAGCACAGTCTCGGCATACAGGCGTCGCCATCCTCGTACGGGCAGCTCCGGCGCTCGCCACAACTCGCGGCGACGCCCCAGTTCTTCCGCATCGACCAGGAGGTCCACGCGCCGGGCAGGCACGTCCAGCCGAACCCGGTCACCGTCGCGGACCAGGCCGAGTGGCCCACCTACCGCGCTCTCCGGGGTGCAGTGCAGTACGACCGTTCCGTAGGAGGTCCCGCTCATCCGTGCGTCGGAGACCCGAACCATGTCCCGCACACCTGCGGCGGCGAGTCGCTTGGGAATCGGAAGCGAGCCTGCCTCGGGCATTCCGGCGGCGACCGGACCCGCATTGCGCAGGACCAGCACGTGATCCTCGCTCACGTCGAGATCCGGGTCGGCGAGCCGTCGGGCGGCATCCTCCGGTGAGTCGAACACGAGCGCCGGGCCCTCGTGTGTCAACAGCTCCGGCGACGCGGCAGAAGCCTTGATCACGGCGCCGCCCGGTGCCAGCGACCCACGCAGCACCGCAAGCGCCCCAGGCGGGCCCAGTGGATTCCCGGTCGTCCTGATGACGTCCTGCCAGCCGGCAGGTGGCGCCACGTCAGCCAACTGCTCACCGAGTGGTCGGCCCGCGACACCCACGTGGTCGATGTGCAAGACGGCCTCGAGGCTCTTGAGCAGGACGCGAACTCCGCCTGCCCGGTGAAAGTCCTCCATGTAGCGAGTGCCGGAGGGTTTGAGGTCCACGAGCAGCGGCGTCTCTCGGGAGACCCGGTCGAAGTCGTCGAGCGTGAGTGCCACACGTGCGCGCCGGGCCACAGCGAGCAGGTGCACGACCGCGTTGGTCGAACCACCGAGGGCAGCCAGCACGTGGAGGGCGTTCTCGAAGGCCTCCGCCGTGAGGATGTCGCGCGGCAGAACGGGTTCCCGCGCCAGCTCCACGGCCCGGTGTCCGGTGGCGGTACCGTGACGGAGCCGCTCTCCACTCGGCGAGGGCGGGGTGGCTCCACCGGGCAGCATCATGCCCAGCGCTTCGGTCACCGAGGCCATCGTGGAAGCCGTCCCCATGACCATGCAGGTACCCGACGTGCTGGCGAGATTGACCTCGACGTCACCGATCTCGTCCTCGTTCAGGTCCCCTGCACGGTAACGCGCCCAAAACCGGCGGCAGTCGGTGCAGGCGCCGAGACGCTCCCCCCGCCAGGAGCTGGTCAGCATGGGGCCGACCACGTCGAGGATCACCGGGATGTCGGAGACGGCCGCGGCCATCAGCTGGGCAGGCACCGTTTTGTCGCATCCGCCCAGGAGGACCGCTGCGTCCATCGGCTGGGCGCGGATCAGCTCTTCGGTCTCCATCGCGAGCATATTGCGGTAGAGCATGGCCGTGGGGTTGAGGAAGCTCTCCCCCAGGCTCGTCGTCGGGAACACGAACGGGATACCACCCGCGGCGAGCACCCCACGCTTCACGTTCTCCACCAGTTCGCCCATTTGCCGGTGACAGGGGTTGTAATCCGAGCTGAGGTCGGCGATCCCGACAACGGGGCGCGACAGCTCCTCCGTGCCGTATCCCGCGGCCGCGAGGAACGCGTTGCGCAGGAAACGACTGAACCCGGCGTCGCCGTAGGAGACCAGGTTCCGGGACATGCCGTGGGCACTCATGTCCTGGGTGCTCACGGGTTGACGGCAAAGTGCCGGACGGCGTCGTCGTCAAGCTCGATCCCGATCCCGGGACGGTCGGGCATGGTCACATATCCGTCCATAGTGGACAGTCGGGTGTCCTCCCGCACAAGCCGTTCGAAGTTGAAGATGTCCTTCTCCAGTGAGAAGTATTCGATGGTCATGCAGCCGGGCGTCGCGGCGGCGAGGTGCACGTGCAGGTTCGCATGCCAGTGCGGCGCAACCGGCACGGAGAAGACCTCCGCCGCGTGGGCGACCCTCATCCACTCGGTCACCCCGCCAAGTACGCCGGCATCCGGCTGGAGAATATCGGCCGCACGGCGCTGGAGCAGATCACGAAAATCCCAGCGAGTCTGGTGTACCTCGCCGGTCGCGATCGGACTCTGCACCGAGTCGACGAGCCGGGCATGCCCCTCGACGTCCTCAGGGGACAGTGGCTCCTCCACCCACCAGAGTCCCGTGACGCCCGCGGCTTCCTCAAAGGCACGGATCGCCCGGCGTGCCTCCGTGGCAGTGCGATACGCGTTGTTGCAGTCGAGCGCCAACCGGCCGTCAGCCCCGAGCGCGGCGACCGCCGCGGCCACGCGCTCGGCGTCCTCATGGACCGCCAGCCCGCCCACCTTGATCTTGTGGTCACGGAACCCCTGCTTGCGATTGCCCTCGATCTCCCGTGCCACCGCGTCGGCCCACGGACCTTCGTCGGGCCGGTAGTATCCGCCGGACGCGTAGGCAGGCAACGGCTTGCGGCTGCCGCCGAGCAGTACTCCCAGCGGCAGTTTCCGGCGCTTCGCCGAGAGGTCCCACAGCGCGATGTCGACGGCCGACAGTGCCCGGATCACGATGCCCCTGCGCCCTGTCAGCAGTGCGTCCTGGTACATCTGCTCCCAGAGCGCGGCGATGTCGTCGGGATCGGCGCCGGTCAGTATGGGGGCGAGCAGGTCGTGCACCGCCTGCACCGCAACGGTGCCGCCTGCGGTGCCGACGTAGGCGTAACCGAGTCCCCGCTCACCGTCCTCGGTCTCGAGGTGGACGAGTAGGTAGTCACGACGACCGAGAACCCTTGTCGACATGCGTGTCGGCTTGCTCACCGGAACCGACGCGGCCCGCGCCCACACTCGTGCTATCGCCATGACTTGTTCCCGCCTTCGCACTAGGGAGTCGTTGCAACATGTTACATGTGATGGGCCCCAAGAAAGATCCTTCGCCCTACCCCATGGCTCCCCCAGTGCTCCCAGCACGAGTCACTGGGTACACCCCTACTGTGGATCGATCTGCGTCTCCGAGAACCCCAGTTCGCGCAACACCTCGGCGGTGTCCGCACCGGCTCCGCGTGGTGGCGTCCGGACTGAACCCGGCGTGCGCCGGAGCTTCACCGGGATTCCGACACCGGTGTAACCCTCAAGTCGCACGACCATATCGCGGTGCAGCACCTGCGGGTCGGTCAACGTCTCGCGGACATCGTGCACAGGCCCCGCCGGCACGCCACGCGCGAGCAGGGCCTTGCCGAGATCCTCACGACCCCATCCGCACACGATCGGCTCGAGGATGGCGCGCAATTCGTCACGCTGCACGACGCGTCCTGCGTTCGTCTCGAACCGCGAGTCCTCGGCGAGGTCGGGACGGCCCAGGACGCCCACTAGTTCCCGAAACTGACGATCGTTGCCCACGGCAAGGAAGATCGGGCCGTCGGAACACGAAAACGTGTCGTACGGCGCGATCGTCGGGTGCGCCGAGCCGGAGCGGGCGGGCACAGTGCCGTCGGCGAACCACGTCGCCGTGTGCGGGTGCAGCATCGCCACCGCGGTGTCCAACAGTGCGCAGTCCACCAGCTGACCACGTCCCGATGCGTGCCGCTCGTTGAGTGCCAGCAGGATTCCCGAGAAGGCGAAGATCCCGGTGACCATGTCGACCATCGGCACGCCCACACGCAACGGGCCACCGTCCGGTTCCCCGTTGATGCTCATCAGACCGCCGTAGGCCTGCAGCACCGCATCGTATCCGGGCGCGCCCCCCATCGGGCCGTCGACGCCGAACCCGGTGATTCGGGCGTGGATCAGCCGTGGACAGTGTGCTGCGAGGTATTCGTCGTCGAATCCCCATTTCGCCAGCGTGCCCGCCTTGAAGTTCTCGACCAGCACGTCGGCTTCGCCAAGGAGCCGGCGAATCGCCTCCCTGCCCAGCTCCGAATGCAGGTCGAGCACGACGTTGCGCTTGTTGCGGTTGAGCCCCGTGAAGTAGGCGCTCGTTCCCTCCTGTATGAACGGCGGCCCCCATCCTCGGGTCTCGTCTCCGCCGGGCGGCTCAACCTTGAGCACCTCGGCGCCGTGGTCAGCCAGCATCTGCGTGCACAACGGGCCCGCCAGGACCCGCGACAGGTCCAGGACGCGCACCCCTGCGAGCGCGCCACCTTCAGTCGACATCCAGCCCTCTCAGTGTCCGTTTGAGAACGTGCGCCACGCACCTCAATAGGATTTCGGGAGTCCCAGAACGTGCCGGGACACGTGGTTCAACACCATCTCCTGACTCACGGGCGCCAATCGCAGCAGCCTTGCCTCGCGGAAGTACCGTTCCACGTGGTACTCCTTCGCGTACCCCATGCCGCCATGGGTCTGGACGGCCTGGTCTGCGGCCAGGAAGCCGGCGTCCGCGCAGAGATACTTCGCCATGTTCGCCTCCCGAGCACACTCGAGTCCGTGGTCGTAACGCCACGCCGCGTTGCGCGCCATCAACTCGGCCGCGTCCAGCCGGGTGACGGCTTCCGCGAGGGGAAACGACACGCCCTGGTTCATGCCGATCGGGCGGTCGAACACGATGCGTTCGTTGGCATACTGTGTGGCCCGGCGCAACGCCGCCCTGCCAATGCCCAGAGCCTCGTGTGCGAGGAGAATCCGCTCCGGGTTCAGGCCGTCGAGCAGATACGTGAATCCTTTGCCCTCCTCCCCGATGCGCGCCGACTCGGGCACCCTGAGGTCGTCGATGAACACCTCGTAGGACGGGACCGCGTTCCTGCCTAACTTGGGGATGGCCCGAAGCTGTACCGCTTCGGATTCGATGTCGACCAGGAACAGCGACATCCCGTCGGTCGGCCTTGCGACCTCGTCCCGGGGAGTCGTTCGGCAGATCAGCAGCATCTTCTGGGACTGCCCCGCCTTTGTGATCCACACCTTGCGCCCGTTGATGACGTAGTCGGTGCCGTCCCGCTGTGCGAAGGTGGAGATGCGCGTGGTGTCCGTCCCAGCGTTCGGCTCGGTGACGCCGAAGCACACGTGCAGCGTCCCGTCCGCGGCCGGCGGCAGCACCTCCTCGCGCAGGCTCGAGCTTCCGTGTCTGACGATGGTGTTGAGGCCGAAGATCGTCAGGTGCATCGTGCTGCACCCGTTCATTCCGGCGCCGGAGGCAGCCACCTCCTCGAGTAGCAGCGAGGCCTCGAGGACCCCGAGCCCGCCTCCGCCGTACTCCTCGGGGATGGCGATACCCAGCCAGCCTCCCTCGGCGAAGGTGTTGTAGAACTCCCACGGGAACTCGTGCTTGGTGTCCCGTTCGGCCCAGTAGTCGTCGGAATAGGTGGCGGCAATCTCGCGGACCGCGTTCCGTAGCTGTTGCTGGTCCTCGTTGAGCGCGAAATCCAACTGGCCCACCTTCCCGGCTCGGTTTCTTCAGGCTTTCCGGAATCCGGCCCGCTCATCCGCGGGTCACGCGCATCACGTGTGCGTAGCCCGAGGGATCAATTCGAGCATCCACAAGGGACGGTCCAGGCCCTGCTGCGTCCAGTGTGACACGCAGGCTTTCCGCATCGTCCACGGTCGAGCCGGGCACCCCCATCCCGCACGCGACAGCTGCAAAGTCCATGGCGCCGTAGACGACTGCCATGTCCCCGCCCTGGTTCTGCTTCTGCTTCAGCCGGATCAGCGTCAACGCCTCGTCGTTGAGCACGACGACCGTGACGTCCAGGCGCAGCCGCGCGAGGGTCTCCAACTCGGCGAGCACCATCGCGAGACCGCCGTCGCCCACGAAGCACACCACCCGCTGCCCTGGACGGGCCAGCGCCGCGCCGATGGCGGCGGGCAGGGAGAATCCCATGGTCGCCAGCCCGTTGGAGATGAGCACCGAGTCCGCGTCGTCGGTCTCCCACAGTGGCATCGCGACCAGCATGTGCGCACCCGCGTCAACCGTGAGCAGGGCGTCGCCCCGCGCCTTCCGGGTCGTGCGCACCACCTCGTGCGGGCTCAGTCCCTGTGTCGGATATTCGAGCCGTGCCACGTCACGGTCGCAGGTTTCGCGCCCGGCGCGCGGCGGCCACTCGGAGTGGCAGCGTCCGAGGAGATCCTTGAATTGCTCGTCGTAGGAACCGACCACCACCTCGGGCTCTCCGAAGTAGGCAGCATCGATGGGGTGGCTGTGGAGCATGACCATCGGCGCCTTGTTGGACCACGGCCCCGGCAATGGCTCGACCGGGTCGAGGCCCAGGGCGATGATGAGGTCGGCCTGGTCGAGCAAAGGGCGCTCGACGACGGCACCGGTGAAGACCCCGGCGTAGCTCGGCCAGGACTCGGGGATCGTCCCCTTGGCCTCGTAGGTCACCAGGATCGGGCAGTTCATGGACTCGAGCGCCGCGCGGACGCCCATGACATGACGGGCCGCGTCGAGGCCTACGATGACCACCGGCCTGCGGGCGGAATCGCACCGCCGCCGGACCCGCTCGAGCACGGCGTCGTCGACCACCGCAGGCATCGGTAGCTCGGGGGCAGGGTCACCGGCCACGGTGGGATCGAAGGCCAGGTGCACAGCGCCCGCAGGCGCCGCCGTGGCCAGTGCGGCCGCGGCATTGACCACCGCCTCGGGGTCGCCGACGCCGAGCGTGCCGCTCCACTTGGTCAGCGGCGCCGCCGCACCGACCTGATCCAGGCGCTGGTGCGCGACCCGACCGGCGTTCGCCTGTGACACCGTGTCGCTGATGAGCAGCAGCGGAAACCTGTCGAGGGTGGCCTGCGCGAGGCCGTTGCCCGCACTGGTCAGCCCTGGCCCCCTGGTCACCACAGCCACTCCGGGGGTGCCGGTCAGCCGACCGTAGCTGGCGGCCATGATGCAGGCCGCCGTCTCGCCGTGGGCGAGGACGAAGTCGATGCCGACTTCCTCGGCGCAGCCGATCATGTCCAGGTTCGGACCCCCGCCAGGCATACCGAAGATCTTCTCGACACCCGCTGCGCGGAGTCCTCGCACCAACGGGAGAGCCAGATCACGCGTCATGGGTCCGTCTGTTCCTTCTCGCTGTTGTCGTCGCGGGCACGGCAGCCCGCGAAGCCGTGGGCCGCGACCTCGTCGGTGTGCTCACCGAGCAGGGGGGCGCGAACGAATTCACCTGGCGTCAACCGAGCACAGCCACTACCTCACCGGTCGAAGGTGCGACGACCACTCCTCGACCATGTCGTACACCTCCTGGACGTGGCCAGCCGGTCCTCGTTCCTACTGAGCCGCGGGGGCCACCCCGAACTCAGGCCTGGCCATGCTCTCGGTGAGAAGTCGCCAGTGGTGGTCCGAGGGGGCGGCAACGCAGACCGACGAGCGGGACGTCCAATGTGATCACCTACCTAGCTACCGCGGCACCTGTCTCGACCCTAGCCGGTGACATGCCACATGTCAGTATCCTCGATGGGAAAGATCGTGCGGTTCGCTGCAGACCGTCAGCCGAACGCACTCGACGGAAACTCCAGCGCGAGCTCCTCGCCGATACGGGTCAGCGAGTTGAGCACCTCTCCGCCCAGGGGAATCCCGTCCCGCCTCCGCTCCAGCTCACATCGCCACTCCGGTTCGCCTGGCGTCATCACCGGTGTCTCCGGGTCGCTCGGCGTCAAGCCGTGCAGGTCGGCCAGCAGCGACGAGACCGCGTCCGTAAAGCTGTGTGCGTCACCGAAACGCGCGGGGTCGATGGCGGCCAGGAAGTGACCTACGCGCGCAGGCCGATCCCCCGCCGTGAACACCAAGTTCTGCACTCCGGGGCCATACGGGCCGCCTCCCAGCAGACCGGAAAACACCTCAACCAGTAGGCCGAGCGCAAATCCTTTGTGGCTGGACAGCTGCCGAAAGCTGCCGAGCGGCAGGAGCCATCCGCCGCTGGCGAGTGCCGCGGCGTCGGTGGTCGCGTGCCCGTCCCGGTCCACTCCCCACCCCTCCGGGATGGGCTTGCCGTCCCGCGCCGCCAGCTCCAGCTTTCCCGTGGCCACCGCGCTGGTGGCCATGTCGACGACCATCGCAGGCGGACTCGACGTCGGCACGGCGACAGCAAAGGGGTTCGTCCCGAGGAACGGTTCGTTCGCACCGGCAGGCGCAACGCGGGGCCCGGCGTTCGTGCCTGCCAGGCCGATCAGGCCGAGATCGGTGGCGAGGCGGGCATAGAAGCCCGCGATGCCGAAGTGGTTGCTGTTGCGCACCGCCACCCACCCGACACCGCACGAACGCGCCCGCGCGATCGCCTCGGCCATGGCGAACTCGGCAACCGGATGCCCCATCAGGTTGCCCCCGTCGACCAGAGCCGTCGCGCCGCTCGACGCGACCACGCAGGGTTGCCCCTCCGTGGCCGTCGCACCGGAGCCGAGCCGGCCGAGATACGCAGGCAGACGCGCGATGCCGTGCGAATCGATGCCTTGCACGTCCGCGGCCACGAGGACCCGGGCGGTGCTCTGCGCGTGGGAAGCCTGCACACCGTGACGCTGCAGCACGGCGGCGACCCAGTTACCCAGCCGCTCCGGGTCGACCAGGGTTGTCACACGGTCCTCACTCGAAATGTGATCACGCCTCACTGGCGATCGCTGCGGGCGAACCCTTACCCGCCTCGGGGAAGGCCCGCTGCAGGACGTAGACGGCGACGAGTATGGCCAGCCCGATCCCGTTGCTCAGCATCCCGGGAGCGATCAGCAGACCACCGCCGACCAGGAGGAGCAACCGCTCGGGAACGGTCGTCTTTCTTCGCATGTGTCCGGCGAAGCCCGCTGTCAACCCATATATGCCGACCATAGCCGTGATCACCACAGGCGCAGCCGCAGTCCACGGACCGTCGATCAGCGGGGTGTAGGCCATCAGGAACGGAACGATGTAAAGGCCTCGCGCCAACAGCCATGCCTGCCACGCCGTTCTCATGGGGGACCCCCCGGAGATGCTCGCCCCGGCGAACGCACCTAGCGCGATGGGTGGCGTCACGTTCGCGTCCTGGCTCACCCAGAAGATCACGAGGTGTGCCACGACCAGCGACAGGCCCAGATCGGTGAGGGCAGGCGCCACCAGCACCGCGACCATGATGTAGGAGGACGTCACGGTGAGTCCGGCACCCAGGAACCAGGATGCCAGCGCGGTGAGGACGAGGGCCAGCAGCAGGCTGCCCCCGGACATCTGCACGACGAGGTCCGAGAACCGCAGACCGAGACCGGTCAGGTTCACCACGCCGATCACGATGCCGATCGTGCCGACGATCGCGCCGACGGCGAGCGAGGCGACGGCTCCGTTGCGCATCGCCTGGACGATGGAACGAATGCCCATCCGAGATCCGTTGTAAGGGAACGCGACACCGATGACGACCACGGCGACGACCGCCCAGAACCCGGCGAAAGCGGGGCTGAACCGCATGACAACGAGCACGAAGAGAAGCACGAGGGGCAGCACGAAGTACCAGCCCTGCTTGAGCACCTTGCGCCAGTCGGGCAGTTCCGACCGGGGCACGCCCCGCAGATCGCGCTTGACCGACTCGAAGTCCACGAGGAGGTAGACGGCGAAGAAATACATCAGGGCGGGGACGATCGAGACCAGCATGATCGTCGAGTAGGAGGTCTGGGTGAACTCCGCGATCAAAAAGGCACCGGCACCCATCACCGGTGGAAGCACCTGGCCGCCCACCGAGGCGGCAGCCTCCACGCCACCTGCGAACTCTCTTGTGTAGCCGACCCGACGCATCAGCGGGATGGTCACGCTTCCGGTGGTCATCACGTTAGCCACCACGCTGCCGTTGACGGACCCCATCAGCGCGCTGACCGCGATGGCCACCTTCGCCGGGCCGCCCCGCCTCGTGCCGGCCAGCGCCAGCGGCAGGTCGACGAAGAACTGCCCTGCACCGCTCTTCTGGAGAAACGCGCCGAAGATGATGAAGATGAACACGTAGGTGGCGAAGATGTCCGCCACCGGGCCGAAGAGGCCGTTGAACGACGTGTACATCGTCGTCAGAAAGCGCTCCGCGTCGTAGCCCGCGTGCGCGAAGAACCCCGGCATCGACGGCCCGAAGAACGTATAGACGATCGCCAGGACACCGAGCCCTGGCAGAACGGTCCCGAGGACTCGTCGCGTCATCTCCAGGGACAGGACGACAGCGAGGATGCCGAGCACGTACTCCATGTCGGTGAGCGTGCCCCCGCGCGCCACGATCTCCGGGTACTGGAACACGTAGTACGCCGCGAGCCCCACCACGGTCAGCGCGAGGGCGATGTCCCAGATCGGGACACGCTGGTTGGCTTCGGCCTTCCGCCGTTTGCGCACCGGGTAGAGCAGGAAGACGAGCAGGCCAGCGAAACCCCAGTAGAAGCCGCGGTGCGCCTGCGGCGAGACGATGCCGAACTGTGCGGTCCACAGGTAATAACCCGAGTACACGACCGCGATCACTGTCACGATCTTCGCGGTGAGGCCACCGAGATCGCGCACGCGACCGGCACTCTCGTCGCCGTCCGGGGAATTCGCGTCCGGTACGGAACGCCGGACCACCTTGTCCCAGAACTTCATGGTTATCTGAGTCCCATTCTTCCTCGATCAGACGACAAGGGCCGCGTCGCCAATCGCTCACCCTGACGGGGCCGCGTTCCTGCACGGTCCACGACCCCGTCAGGGCTGGCACTCGGTCTGTCAGCCCGGTCTGTCAGCTGGGCCGCAGCTCCTCCGGAATCTCCACGCCTGCTTCCTTGAAGTAGGCCATCGACCCAGGGCAGACCGGCGCGACGGCGTCGGTGATGTTCTCCGGAGCGATTTCACCACCGGCAGGGTGTCCCGATGCCAGCGCGTCCACGTTCTCGTGCACCGCTCGGGTCACCGATCCCACGAACTCCTGAGAAGTGTTGGTGCTCATCAGGAGCGAGTTCCATGTCGCAGCCACCGGCACCGCCTGCTCCTGGCCATCATAAGTGGCGGCCTCGAGTTCGGTCGCGATGTAGTAGGGATACTTCTCGGTTACCTTGTTCAGCGACTCCTCATCCAGCGGAACCACCTTGATGTCCTCACTGGACGCGAGGTCCTGAATGGATGAAGCGCCGGGCGCGACAACCCACGCACCGACGTCGAGCTGGCCGTTTCGAATCGCCGTGGTCTGGCCGTCGAACGGCAGGTGCTGGGCCTCACCGAAGTCTTCGAAGCTCATTCCCAACGTGGTGACCACGTTGTTGAACATCAGCTCCGTCGCGCTGCCTGCGTCGCCCACGGAGACCCGCTTTCCGGCGAGGTCCTGGAAACTCTTGATGCCGGTCGCCTCGGTGGTCACGACCTGCAGGACGTTGGGGTACATCACCCCGATCGTGCAGACGTTCTGGGGCTCCTTGAAGTCGCCCTCACCGTTCACCGCGTTGTAGACGGCGTCGTTCATCGCCATCGCGATGGTCGTACGTTCATCGCCGAGCAGCTTCAGGTTCTCGACCGAGCCTCCGGTGGTCTCCGCAGTGCCGCTCTGCACACCCTCGATCTCGCTCGCGAGCATGCTGCCCATCGCGCCGCCGATGGGGTAATAGACACCCCCCGTGCCGCCGGTCGCGATGGTCACGAACTCGGGTACGCCGGGAACACCGCTCTCCCCTCCACACGATGTCAGAAGCAGAATCGGGAGTAGAGCTGCAATCGGGTAGCTCCGCTTGGTCAGCTTGAACATGCTGCCGCTCCTCTCGGTGTACGCTGCCGCTAACATGTCACAGATCACATTACAGTGTCCATACCTCGTCGTTCCCGGATTCCGCACCGTTATCCAAGGGTGCGATCGACGTCTGGATGAAGCGTTGAAGAGGGAGGATAGAAGTGTCAATGCCTTCTGTGCGAGACGTTGACCAGATCCGTTGGGTAACGTTCAGCCGGCCGGAGAAGCTCAACGCGCTCACCCGCGAGGACATCACGGTCGCCAGGGAAGCCGTGGCGGACACTCCCGAAGGCGTACGGGCTGTCGTGTTCGCCGGCGCAGGCCGACGCGCCTTTTCCGCCGGCGTACACGTCCAGGTGTTCCACGGTTTGTCAGCACGTGATGCCCGGTCATTCATCAGCGAGCTGGGCGATCTGCTGAGCGCAGCCAGACGAGCGCCGGTGCCGACGTTGTGCGCGATCAACGGCTACTGTCTCGGCGCGGGTATGGAGTTGGCGTTGGCGTGTGACCTTCGCGTGGCCACCACCGATGCCGTTTTCGGGATGCCCGAGATCAAGGTCGGGATCCCTTCGGTGCTCGATGCCGCACTGCTCCAACAACATCTCGGACTCGGTAAGGCCAAGGAGTTACTCCTGACCGGCGGCCTGTACGGCGTCGCCGAGCTGGACGCGCACGGATTCCTCAACAAGATCGTGCCGCCGGACGAACTCGAGAAGGTCACCATTGACCTGGCCCGAGCAGTCGCAGGGCACTCCCCCGTTGCGATGGCAGCACAGAAGCGCCTGTTCGAGACGTGGCAGAACGTCGGCCTGCAGGCAGCAATAGATGCGAGTGTCGGCGAGTTCGCCGAGGTGTTCGCCGACCCCGACGCCCGCGAACGCATCAACTCCTACCGACCTGACGACAGCTAGGCGTCCGAGCTGGTTTGCCGGGTTCCCTGTCGCTCACCCCACCAGGGCACGCAGTGTTTCCATGTTCCCGGGCTCCTTTCTGAGGCGACCCCTGTCGATCTCTGCCACAAGATCGTGCAGAGCCGCGTTGACCGGCGTGGGCACACCGTGGGTGGCGCCCTGTCGCACGACGAACCCGTTGAGGTAGCGCACTTCCGTACGACGGCCTCGGTCGACGTCCTGAAGCAGGGAAGGCCTGCTCTCGGAAGCACCGGTGCGTTCCGCAGCCATCTCGGCCATCGCCGCTGACAGTTCCGCCTCCGCGCCATGGTCGCTCAGCGCCCGGTGGAACAGTTCCGGGCGAATACGTCCGAAGACCAGCGCAGGCTGCACGCCTGACGCCTCGGCCACGGCCAGGGTCTCCCCTGCCGCTCGGGTGATGAGAGGTACCGATCGCGGATCGGACCACAACCGCTTCGTGGTCCATCCGGTCAGGCCGGCCGGCGCATTAGTCATGGTGTTGACAGCGAGCTTTGCCCACTTCACAGCCGGCAGGTCCGCGACGACCTCGGTGTCGCCTGCCGGCTGGATCAGCTCGGCAACGTACTGCGCGGGCGCGATCGGGGCAGCACCCACGGCGCCAAGGCTGAAAGTCCGCCGACCTCGCGGAAGGTACCTCGTGACACGACCGGGCGCGGTGAGCTCCGCCGGCACATGAACCGAGCAGCCGACCAACCGTCCCCGCGGGAGAACTTTCGCAATCCACTCTTCGGCCATCCCATTCTGCACGGGGACGACGATGGTGTCGTCCTGAATCAGCGAGGCCATCAGTGCCAGCGCGTTCGCGCTCTCGTACGCCTTGACCGCGAGAAGCAGAACATCGAGTGGTCGCGCGATGTTCTGTACCTCGTCGATGTTGTGGGCGTCGACTCGTGCCCGCACGGCCTCGTCCGGCGCCTGGATCTCCACTCCGTGGCCACGGACCTCCTCCACGTTCCTGAACCAGCTGTCGACAACGCTCACGGAGCGGCCAGCGAGAGTCAGATGCGCCGCCAGCAGGGACCCGATGCTGCCACAGCCGATAATCCCGATGTGCGGCTCACCGCTGGGCTGCCACTCAGCCACGGGTTGGTCCAGGCTCTGCGGCGAGCGGCGTCAACACCGGCCTCACATCGTGCCCGCTTCTCTGCGGGCTGACGAGAAGCCGGCTCGGGTGCTGAGCGCCTGCCGGAACGCCTCGTCCCGATCCTGCAGCTGAGCGGCGTACGCGAGGACCGGCGACCGCTGGGCGCACGGAACCACGCAGATCCCGGTGGAGTCGGCGATGACAAGGTCGCGGTCGTTGACCACGGCACCTCCCACGGTTACCGGCGCACCCACGTTCGTGACGGCGAGCCTGCCCTTGCCACTGCGTGGTGTCGCACCGCGGGCCCAGACCGCGAGTCGCAGCGCCGACACCTCGGCAAGACCCCGGATTCCAGCCGGCGTTGACCAACCCCACGCACCCCGAGCAGCCGTGCGAGTGGCCGCCAGCCCTCCCCACGGAGGCAACGGATGTCGCCTCCCAGCCCAGGACCAACATGTCGCCCTCCTGGCCCTCGTCCAGGTACTCGGCCAAGCCGGGGATGTTCGCCTCGTCGGAGTCCACCACTGTCGCGGTACGGGCGAACCCGATCGCACTCTGGATGTCGGTCGGCACGTTGGTCAGTCCATTGACGACGCCGAGCGGCAGGCCGAGATGCTCCATAGCGTCGGAAACGGCCGGACTCTCGTCCGCGGGCCTGCCATACGTCTCCCTTCGTCAGGAGTTGAGCAGCTGAGTCAGTGCGGCCAACGTCGCTCCCCCTCATAGCGAACGAGCATGTTGCGGGGAGCCTAGGTGCTCGTGCATGAGCGCAGCAACCCGCGCAGCTAAAGTCCGCGATCGGGGCAACGCCAAAAATGGTTTAGAACTGGCTCGGGAGCCAAGTGGTCAACGGCGGCCAGTAGGTGATGACAATCAGCGTCACGACGGCCGAGGCGAGGTACGGCCAGGCGGCACGGGCCACCGTCATCACCGGGAGCCGGGCGATCGACGACGTCACGAACAGGCACATGCCGACGGGGGGCGTCAGCAGACCCATCATGAGGTTGAAGACGATTATGATGCCCAGATGAATCGGGTCGATATCCAGAGCGGCCGCGATCGGGAGCAGCAACGGCGTGAACACCAGGATCGCGGCGTTGCTCTCCATAAACATGCCGAAGACCAGCAACGCAAGGTTGATGAGCAGCAGGACGCCGACGACCCCGAGCCCGGAGTCGGCCAGAGCGCCCGAGAGCACCTGCGGGAACCCTGACCGGATCAGCACCCACCCGAAGGCGCTGGCCAAAGCGATGATGAACAGGATCGCGGCGCTCAGCACGGCCGTCTCGAGGAAGACCTTGGGGAGGTCCCGCCAGTTGAGCTCGCGGTAGAAGACAGCGGCAAGCAGCAGGGCGTAGAAGGCGGCGATCGCTGCTGACTCAGTAGCGGTGAAGATCCCTGAGACGATCCCCAGGACGATGATCAGCGGCATGATCAGCGCCGCTACGGCGTCTCTCGTGGCGGTCAACGCATGGCTCCACGTGATCCGATGCATCCGGGGGTAGCCGCGACGAAGGGAGATCAGCACGGTCATGATGAGGATCACCAAGCCGAAGAGCAGCCCCGGGAAGACTCCGGCGAGGAACAGCGCGCCGATCGGTAGCCCAGAGGCGAGCCCGTAAACGATGATCGGGATCGACGGCGGGATGATCGGCCCGACGATGCTCGAGCCTGCGGTGACGCCCGCAGCGAAGGACCGCGGGTAGCCCTGCTGGACCATCCCGGGGATCATAGCCTTCCCGACGGCGGATGCGTCGGCAACAGCCGAACCAGAAATGCCGGCGAAGAAAACGCTCACGGCGATGTTGACTGCGCCGAGGCCGCCGGGCAGCCAACCGACGAGTAGGTTAGCGAAGTTGATCAGCCGCCGCGTGATCCCTCCTGCGTTCATCAGTGACCCGGCAAGCAGGAACAGTGGTATCGCGGTCAGCGCGAACGAGTCGGCGCCGGTGCCCACTCGCTGCGCCACGGTCACCACCGGGAGCTCGAGTACGAACAGGAGGTACACGGCAGCTGTCGCCAGAAAAGCGTAGCTGACCGGCACGCCGATGAGGATCAGGACCAGGAGCCCGACTAGCAGGAGGATGCCGGTGATCATTTTGTCCCTCCCTCGACGCGAGCGCGGTTCGCGCGCCAGGCCCGCTCGGCGAGCGACAGCAGCAGCAGCACGCCGCATGACGGGACCGCCGCGTAGAAGGTGGCCACGGGGATGTCGAGTGCGGGAGTATCTCTGGCCATCGTCGCCTGGACGAGCTGCCAGCCCGCGACGACGAAGATCACCGCCACGATCGCGATCGTCCCCTGGATGACCGCGGCCGCGGAACTGGCGACCCACGTCCAGCAGCGTTTGGTGGCGAGCTGCTCCAGGGCGTCCACCGCGATGTCCGCCCCCATTCTGTAGGCTAGGGCCGCGCCGATGAAGGTTAACCAGACGAGCTGCAGCCGGGTCGCTTCGTCGGTCCATGTGAGTGGACTGTTGAAGCCGTAGCGCATAACAACCTGCAGCAGGACCGTGGCGAGGATGCCCATGAGGAGCACCACGCAGACGTCGGCCAGCGCCTTGCTGAACCGACCTTCGGCGGCGGGAAGGTCCTCCGCGTCCAGGCCCTGGTGAGCGGCCGCGGCCGGCTGCCGCGCACCAGGGCCTTCGGCCGCGGAAGTCACTCTTGCTCCACCAGCTCGTACAGGTCGGCGAAGGCGCTGCCTTGGGTCTCGCGAACTGGCTGCGTGCTCTTCCGGAACGCGTTGATGTCGGGCTCGACGACCGTCATCCCCTCGCCCTCGAGCTCCTCGCGAAGCTGCTTCTCCTGCTGCTTCACCTCGTCGCGGAACTCCTCGCTCACCTGGTCCGAGGCGTTGCGGATGCCTTCCTGCTGCTTCTCCGAGAGCGACTCCCAGGCGCTGTCCGAGATAGCCAGCGCCAGCGGCTCGATGATGTGGCCTGTCAGGTTCAGGTGGGACTGCACCTGCGCGAACCCGGAGGACTGGATCAGCGCGAGAGGGTTCTCCTGCCCATCGATGGTCCCCTGCTGTAGCGCGGTGAAGACTTCAGGAAACTCCATCGGCGTGGGGTTGGCCGCCATCGCCTCGAACCCCTCGATGAACATCGGGTTCTCCGGAACCCGGATCCGCAGGCCGCTGAGATCGTTCGGGGTGTTCAGCGCCTTGTTCGTAGTAATGTGGCGGGGGCCGCGCGGCCACAGGCCGATGACGGTAGTTTCCGTCTCCTCGTCGAGCCTCTGGCGTACGGCTTCACCGAGTTCCCCGCTGTAGGCGTCTGCGGCCTCATCGATGCTGTCGAACATGAAGGGCGTCACAAAAAACTCGCCCACGTCGCTCACCGCATTGTAGACGCCGGCGCCACCAACCCAAATGTCAGTCGTTCCCAGGGCGAGGCCCTCGAGGATGTCCCGGTCCCCGCCGGCCTGCCCCGCAGGGAAGACCTCGATCTCCACACTGCCGTCCGTCTCGTCGGCAACCGCCTCGACGAAGCGGGCCGTCGCCTCGGCCTGCGGGTCTTTCTCTGGCCAGACGTGTCCCAGGGTCAGCGAGACGTTCCCCTGCTGGCTGTCTCCCTCAGCCTTGGCGCCATCGGCACCGTCGCCCGAGTCGCCGCACCCGACGAGCGTGACGGTAAGGGCGGTGGCCGTTGCGACGCCGTAGAGGCGGCGAAGTCGCGAGTTCATAGCAGTCCTTCCAGTGGATAATCAGAGTGGGGCGTGCGGGGCGCGGATTGCTACTGCGCTACCCGTGTTCGCCACGACACGGAGGCCGGTGTCTTTAGAGAACACCTCCGCGTCGATTTTGTCGGTCAGCTGGGTGATCAACCGCAATACATTGTCGAGCGGCTGAGAGACACGAAAAGCGGAGTGCCACAGCTCGGACGGCGTCCAAGCAGACGTCCCTCAGGCGCTGCAGCGAGTCGTCGTAGGTTGGCTGGATGGCAGCAATTTTCATGCTCTGGTCCTGAACATCGTCGTTTATTCGGGGAGAGAGCCCTATCTAGGCAGGTGCGCTCGGTGTATCCACACCCAGCTCTGATGCCAACACGCTCAGCGCGGCCCACGTTGTCGCGCTGAGCAATACTCCCTGTTCATCGGCCAGGTGAGCTGCGCGCTGCTCGGGTTCACCGGGAAGCAGGACAGTGTCGAGGCCCCCGGTGGGAGGTAGCGAACCGACCCAGCTCAGGAAGTTCTCCAACTCATCACCGTAGCGATCGAGCTGACTGGTGAAGTCGGCCACGAAGAAGGCATGGCCGACATTCTGTGGTCGCTCCCAGTCCTCGTACATATTGCCGATGTCGGCTCCGGAGGCAGCACCGGCGAAAACACCACACAGCAGGTCGATCATGAGCGCCAACCCGGAGCCCTTGGGGCCCGCGAATGGCAACATGGCGCCCTTCAGCGCTTCCGCGGCGACAGTGGTCGGTCTGCCTCCGGCATCGATGCCCCAGCCCGGCGGGATCGACTCCCCCTTGCTGTCCGCGACGATGATCTTTCCACGCGCGACGGCACTGGAGGCGATGTCGAGCACGACTGGCGGCTCCCGAGGACGGGGAACGGCCACCGCGAGTGGGTTGGTACCGACCGCGGGAGTCCGTCCGCCGTGATAGGTCATGGTGACCGGCGCGTTGGACATCGCCACCGCAAAGTAGCCACGCTCGGCAGCGCCGCGGGCGTAGAACCCCATGGTGCCGCAGTGGTTGCTGTTTCTCGCAGCACTGGCACCGATGCCGTACTCGTCGGCCAGCCGACAGGCCGCGTCCACCGCGGTCGTGGCCACCAGAGCGCCCATCGCGTTGCGGCCGTCCACGCTTGCACGTGCGCCGGACATCCGCACCGTAGGAACCGCCACTGGGTCGACCATGCCCTCACGCAGCCGCCTCACATAGATTGGCAGCCGGATCAGGCCGTGCGAGGAGACACCGTGCCGATCGGCGTCGACAAGGCTCTCGGCCACCAGTGCGGCGGCGCGACCAGCCATGCCGGTCGCCCGTAGCACCTGTGTGGCGAAGGAAACCAGATCGCTCTCGGGACGCCGTACGTTGCCGTTGCTCATAAGGCGGCGCGCAGCAGGTCGGTGAGTTCGCTCTCGCCCGCGATTCGGGGATTGGCCTGGGTGTTATCGCTACCCAGCGCGATCTCGACTATCGGCTTGAAGTCGGCCTCGCCCACGTCCCAATCGCGTAGACGAGTGGTCAGGCCCACATCGGAGCGAAGTGTACGCACGGCGTCGGCAAGGCGATCCGCCCCGGGGTCCAGACACCGGGCTAGCTCGGCATAGCGGCCCGGCTCGGCCCGCTCGTTGAATGCGCACATCTCGGGAAGCATGTGCGCCACAGCGACACCGTGCGGAATTTTGTGCGCGGCACCCAGTGGAACCGCCAGCGCGTGGGCAAGGCCGAGCCTGGTCGAGTTGGCCGCGAGTTCGGCGATACAACTCGCGGCCAACATGCCCATCCGTGCCTGCCGATTGGTCGGATCGTGCACCGCGTCGCGCAGGTGAGTGCCAATCAGCGTGACGGCGTGCCGCGCGTGTCCCTCGGAGATCGGGTTGTTCCACACGCTGCCGTACGACTCCACGGCATGGGCGAGCGCGTCGAAGCCGGTTGCTGCGGTGATCCCTGCAGGCAACCCAGTTGTCAGTTCGGGGTCGAGCAGAGCCAGCCTAGGTATCACACGCATCGACGAGATGCTGACCTTGCGTTGCGAGGCCGGATCGCTGAGCACACAGAACCTGGTGACCTCGCTGCCTGTGCCCGCAGTGGTCGGCACAGCGAACACCGTCAGGGGCGCGACGTCAACCTTCTCGGGACCGACAAGATCGAGGACCGGTCGGCCCGATACGGCCACTGCCGCAGCGGCCTTCGCCGCGTCCAGCGGACTACCCCCGCCGAGCGCCACCACCACGTCGTGCCCACCGTCGTGGATCATCCGCGCGGCGGCGTCCACCGAGTCGGTGGTCGGATCGGATTCGATCGCGTCGAACACCGCTACCGAGTCCCGACCGCCGGGCAGAGCGGCGAGGACGACATCGAGAACCCCGGCCGACCTGATACCCGCGTCTGTGATGACCAACGGTTTGCGCACCCCGTACCGGGCGAGTTCCGCAGGCAACCTCGCGATCACATTCGGGCCGCCGACAATCCTGGTAGGTATCTCGTAGTCGAATTCACGCAGCGAGGAACGCTCACGCAACTGGACGTTTTTGGGCTGCACCGGCCTACTCACTAATCCTCCTGCAAGACACGCCGCATCCATCCGAGGCGCATAAGGTCTAAAACGAATACCTGGGCGCGCGGTCAGAAACGGCCCGCGGCACGCTCCGCCTTGATATGCTCGGCCATCAGTTCTTCGCCTCGAGTGAGGTGATGAAGCAGAGCGTCGATCGCTCGGTTCAGGTCACGTTCGGCGATCGCCCTCGTAATGCTCTTGTGTTCGGCCAGATTCTCCTCGATCCGCCCCTGGTAGCCGGTCGACAAGAAATGGCGCCCACGATCAATTTGCCTTTCCACAATTCCGTAGAAGCCAATGATACGATTGTTTTCGGTACACGCGACCATCTTCTTGTGAAACTCATTGTCCCGCCGGAAATACCGCGAGTACTCCGAGACCTCGATGGGTTCTTCGAAGTCGTCGAAGAACCTACTCAGAATCTGAATTTCGCGTGGGTCGGGTTCGTGACCACCGAGCAGTTGGCGCAGCCCAAGGGGTTCGAGCGCCTTCCGAAGCTCGAAAAGCTCACTCAGGTCGCGCTCGTCGAATCCGGCGATCTCCCACCCCGTTCCACGGTCGCGCGGTGCGACCAGCCCGGATGCCGCGAGCCGCTGCAACGCCTCGCGCACTGGCGTCCGGCTCACCTCAAGTCGCGCGCTCAGCGTCCGGTCCGTCACGACCTCGCCCGGCTTGAGCTCACACCGGACGATTGCGTCCTCTAGTGCTTCGAACACACGGTCACTCAAGCTGACCACACGCTGAGGTTTGATCAAGGAACCTTCACGCATCGGACGAGTATGTGGGTATACCGGTATACCGTCAACCTCCTGATTGGCGTTCGGCTCACTCCAAGGACGAACGGCAACCCAGGCCGCGGCCTGATCGGCGAGGTCGCGTTAGGGCCTGTGACCTCCCGTCCCAGCACGGCAACTGGGCCTTCTGCCCCTGTCGATCACGTTGCTCGGCGGTAGCACCTATCCAGACTCCAAGACCGGGGACAGTTCGCCGAGCAGCGGCGTCCGCACGACATGGCCAAGCACCGGGAAGCAGTCTTGATGCTGACAGAACGCCGGCTAGCCGTTCCCGTTGGGCGAGCAGGCGAGCCGCCTCCACCAGCCTCCGACCGCGTAACAAGTCGATAACGCCATCTGGTGTACGGGATTCGGAATTTGGTATACCAACGGCGTGGAACTTGCCCCTCTCGTGACCCAGCACGTCGGAACACAGGCCTATGAGCGCCTGAAGCAGGCGATCATCGACTGCTCCATTGAACCCGGTGCGTTGTTGAGCGACCGCCACCTTTCAGAGCAACTCGGCGTCAGTCGCACGCCAGTGCGTGACGCGCTGCGGCAACTGGAGTCGACCGGGTTGGTAGTCCGGCGCGGCCGAGTTGGCTGGGCAGTTTCGGGTTTGGACGCAAAGGACGTCGCAGAAGTGTTCGAACTCCGGCGCCTATTGGAGCCAGCAGGTCTATTTCGGATGGTGAAGTGGGATCGGGAGCGGCTTGCATGGTTCGTCTCCCTGTTCGACGAGTTCACGACCCCGATGGACCCCGAACGCATTGCCCGGTATCTGAAGGTGGACGACTACTTCCACCGGACGATCGTGGCGGCGGCAGAAAATCGGCGCCTCACCCAGGCCTACGAGATCGTCTGCGTGCAACTCGATCGCTTCCGCCACTTCACGTCCTACCGCTACCACGGCCGGGTCGACCAAAGCCTCAGTGAACATCGCATGGTTTGCGAGGCACTTAGCCGCGGCGACGCCGAGGAGGCTGCGCGGTCGCTGGTCGCCCACATCTCTTCAGCGGAGGAAAAGCTCACCGCAATAGTCCAGGGCACAGTTACGGACCCGACCCTGGCACAGGCCAACCCTAAGGAAGCCGAATGAGGACACGAATTGCCGGGGTCATCGCAGTCACGGCGCTTGCGTTGAGCGCGTGTGGGGATGCCGACGGAGGCACCAGCGCAGGTGGTGAGAAAGTCACTATCAGGCTGGGCGTCGGCGACCCGGCGCAGTCCGCTGTCGGTGTCGCGGCGGAGCACTTTGCCGACACGGTCAGTGAAAACAGTGGCGGTAACATTGAGGTGAAGGTGTTCCCGGACGGGACGCTGTTCGGCGGTGACCAGAATGCGGCCGTCAACCAGGTCCAGAACGGCTCGATTGACGCCACAATCCTCTCCACCTCGGTGTACGCGTCCTTCGAGCCTCGGATGAACGCAATCAGTATGCCGTACCTGTTCGAGGACTTCGACCAGTACGTCGATTATCTCGAAGGAGAACCCGGGCAGATCCTCCTGGAGTCGCTGGGCAAGCTCGACACCGAGGGACTGGCCATGATGACCAGGACCTTCCGGCAGACCACCAACTCCAAGCGGCCGATCACGCAGCCCTCCGACTTCCAGGGCCTCAAGATCCGCGTCCCGCAAAACGATCTGTGGGTGAAGACCTTCACGGCGTTCGGCGCCAATCCGACGCCGATGGACTTCACGGAGGTGTACAGCGCCCTGCAACTCGGCGCCATCGACGGACAGGAAAACCCCGTCGAGGTGCCCCTGGCCAACAAGTTCTACGAGGTCCAGGACTACCTTTCGCTGACCAACCACATCGTCGACGGATACATCCTCGCGATGAACCAGGAACTGTTCGACGGCCTCGCAGAGGAGGATCAGCAGGTTCTTCGGGAGGCTGCGCAGGAGACAGCGGACTTCAAGAGGCAGTTCGATGACGAGGAGGCTTCCAAGGCGATCGATCAGTTGGCGGCCGAGGGTATGGAGGTCAACGAACTCACTGCTAAGCAGCAGGCCGCGTTCGCTTCCGAGGCGGAGAAGCTGTACCCGCAGTTCGAGGGAATGATTGGAGCAGATTTCTTTCAGACCACGCTCGAGTTCGTTGGCCGAAGCTGATGTTCGACGATGGCCACCGCCGCGATAAGCAGGTAACCGGGCGGCGAGATGGTGGCAACAACTCACCCTCTGGCACGTCACCTCCTGACAGTGGTCCCCCTATCGAGGAGACAGGCGAGCACTACGCGCTGGGCAGCGCACGACTGCAGCCCCACGGCCCGCTCTGGAAGGTCGTCGACGCGCTTGTCCTGGTAGGTGTCGGCGGCATGGTCCTGACGGTCGCGTTGCAGGTGGTGTCGCGTGGGCTCGGAGCCTCGATCCCATGGACCGAGGAAGTAACGCGAATCCTCTTCATCTACGCCACCTTCATGGGTCTGGCCGCCGGCTTCCGACACGCAGAGCATGCCCGCATCGCGTTCGTAATCGGCAAGCTGCCACGCGTGGGGCAACGGCTCACCGTCCACCTCTACGTTGCCGCGACAGTCACGTTCTTTCTCATCGTGGGGGTCAAAGGCTGGGAGCTGGTGGTACAGCAGTTCAACAGTCAGGAGCGGACACCTGCTCTCGGGCTCGGGATGTATCTAGTTACGCTGCCGATCGTCGGCTCCGCCGTGCTCGCGATCGTCGCTGTGATCCAGTCCGTTTATCGCTCGCCCAAACTGCGCGAGCGGCTCGAGCGGGGGGAGATGACGACGGTATGAGTTACACGCTGATCGCGATCTTCTCAGTCCTGGCCCTGCTCGGCGTGCCCCTCGCCGTCTCGCTGGGCATCGGTGTCGCCGTGACCCTTGTGATCTTCGACCTGCCGCTATCCCTTGTCCCGCAGGCGATGTACACGTCGATGAACAGTTTCGTGCTCGTCGCTGTGCCGCTTTTCATCCTGGCGGGCAACGTCATGTCGATGGGTGGCATCGCCGACAGGATATTTGCTGCCGCAGACTCCGTGGTGGGGCGGTGGCGTGGAGGCCTCGGGCACGTCAACGTCGTGGCCAGCACGATCTTCGGTGGCATGTCCGGCTCATCCGTCGCGGACGTCGGAAGCCTAGGTGCCATCGAGATCAAAGCGATGACAGACTACAAGTATCCACGGCCCTACGCCGCATCCATCACGATGGTCACCTCGGTGCTCTCGTCGGTCGTCCCTCCCAGCATCATTATGATCATCGCGGCCGCTACGGCCGGTGTGTCAGTGGGCGGCGCACTCGCCGGAGGCATTGGTCCGGCAGTCCTGTTCATTGCAGGATTCATGGCCGTGAACTACGTGCTGTCTGTCCGGCACGGATATGGGACGGTCTCGAAAAAGTCCAAGCGTGAAGTCGCGCGGTGCCTCCTCGTCGCCGTACCGGCGCTGGGCGCACCGGTGATCATCCTCATCAGCATCTTCAGTGGTGTGGTGACCCCTACCGAGGGGGCTGGTCTGGCCGTTGTGTACAGCCTTCTGGTGGGGTTCGTGCTTTATCGCGAGATGAAAGGGCGTGATGTACCGACGATCCTCATCCGGTCTGGCGTGACCACTGGCACGGTGCTGTTCATCGCGATGGTTGCGAGTATCGCGGCCTACATCTTCACGATCGACGGCCTGCCGGTGCGGATCAGTGATGCTGTCCTGGGGATATCGGAAAACCCCATGGTCGTCATGCTCGTCATCGGTGTTCTGCTGGTCCTGATCGGCACCGTAATGGACGTCATCGCGGCGATCCTGATCCTCGTACCCGTCCTGATGCCGACAGTCGAGCAGGTCGGCATCGATCCGCTCCACTTCGTGGTGTTCCTGGTGGCCTGCCTGTCCATGGGCCTCGTCACGCCACCGGTGGGCGTAGCCCTCTTCGCCACCTCCCATATCAGCAGACTCAGCATCGAGCGCGTCGCGTCGGCGAGCCGGTGGTTCTACGTGGTGATGATCGTTGTCCTCGCCCTGCTCGCAGTCATTCCGCAGGTCACCCTGTGGCCGGTCGAGTTCCTGACTGGACATTGACCGAACTGACCCTCGACGACGCCAAGGAAAGGCATCCCTTTATGCACCTCGGTAGGCAGATTCGCCTGCGTCGCATACTCGGCAACACCGGGCGGCTTGTAGGAATCACTATGGACCACCCGATCGCCCGCGGTGTGCTTCCCGGATTGTCTGATGTGGAGGCCGCACTCGCAGCCGTCGCCAGCGGCCGCCCCGATTCCATCACCCTGCAGAAGGGCATCGCCTCCCGGTGCTTCGCGCCATACGCCGCCGACATCGCTCTCATTCTCAAGTCGACCTCGTACTCGCCATACCACCAGAACATGGACGTCCCAACAGCTACCGTTGACGAAGCTCTGCGCCTCGGTGCGGAGGCCATCTCCGTCGGGGTGCTCGTCGGCAGCGAGCTGCAGGCGGCGCAGATCACCCATTTGGGCGCGGTGAGCCGTGAGGCGGATGCGGCCGGATTGCCCTTGGTGGCCCACATCTACCCCCGCGGGGCCGATCTGCCCGGTGAGCGGCTCTCCGCCGACAATGTCTCGTACGCCGTGCGTGTCGGCGCGGAGCTCGGTGTGGACGTGGTCAAGACCGAGTGGACCGGTAGTGCGGAAACATTCGCGCAGGTCGTCGAAGCTGGCGGCCCCGCACGAGTCGTCCTGGCCGGAGGCAACCCGGGTCGCGACATCCGCGACTACTTCCAGATGACCGCGGATGCACTCTCGGCGGGTGCGGCAGGTGCGACTTACGGACGGTTCGTCTGGGGACACGTCCGCCCAGGGCGTGTCGTTGAGGCACTGCACAAGCTGATCCACGACGGGGCATCGGTAGATGACGCGGTTGCCCACGTGGATCAGGGGCTATGAGCGCAACCATGCAGGCTGCTGTCCTGCACGCCGCCGGTCACCTCCAAGTCGACATGGTTCCAACGCCGGAGCCAGGCCAGGGAGAAGTAGTGCTCCATGTGGGCGCGAACACCCTTTGCGGGACCGATCTGCGAATCCTTCGCGGAGAGAAGACTCGCGGCGTCCGCTTCCCCTCCGTCCTTGGACACGAGTTCGCTGGAACCGTGGCCGCCGTCGGGGCGGACGTCCAGGGTTTCGCCGAGGGTGACAAGGCGGCCATGTGCCCCGTTATTCCGTGCAGGCGATGTGTACATTGCCTCCACGACCGCGAGAATGTCTGTGCCAACCGCCGTGCGATGGGTTACGAGTACGATGGCGGTCTCGCCGAGTACGTGCGGATTCCTGCTGAGGCCATGTCCGCCGGAAACCTGTTCCCGGCCGACGCGGACATCCCGTTGGAGCAGCTCGCTCTGGCTGAGCCCCTGGCCTGTACCGTGAACGGGCACCGCCGTTCGGGTATCCGGTTGGGCGATGTCGTACTCGTCATCGGAGCCGGGCCGATCGGCCTTCTGCATCTGCAGCTCGCCCGTCGTGCGGGCGCATCCGCTGTCATCGTCAGCGAGCCGTCACCGTCTCGGCGAGCAGTGGCCGCGGAGCTCGGGGCCTCTCACGTCGTCGCTCCAACCGAGCTTGCCGACACAGTGGAGGCGCTTACGGGCAGGACTGGGGTCGACGCCAGCATTGTCTGCATCGGGATTCCGCAGTTGGTGAATGACGCCATCGCACTGACCCGTAAGGCCGGCAACGTCAACATCTTCGCTGGGCTCGCCGGGGACGGGCGTGTCGACATCCCTGCCAATGAGATCCACTACAAGGAACTCGTCGTCACCGGCACCTCCGCCATGCATCGACGCGACTACGAGCAGGCGCTCCGTCTGATCGGCAACGGTGACGTGGATGTCGCTAGCCTAGTCACAGACAAGATTCCGCTGGCAAGCGTCGTCGAGGCGTTCGACCTCGCGCAGTCCGGCACGGGGATCAAGGTAGCGGTGGTGCCGTGACAGTGGCATACGCCGCAAAGACCGCTCTGCTCGGCCTCGACGTGGGGACGAGCTCGGTCAAGGCTGGCCTGTTCACGCCTGACGGAGGGGCGCTGCACAGGCACAGGGTCTCTCTAAACGTCCGGTCTCCGTGGCCTGGGCACCTCGAGCTCGACGCCGACGAGGTGTGGAACGCTGTGACCTCCGCTGCCCGCGCGGTATTGGCGCGCGCGGACGGGATTTCGGTGGAGGCAATCGGAGTCGCGGCAGCGGCCCCGACGCCTGTGCTGATGGGCCATGACGGACAGGCCATGTCTCCGATCTGCACCTTCGCCGACTCACGAGCCGCACGTGACCTCGCGTCGTTCGCAGAACGGGTCGATGCGGAGGCGTACCAAAGATTGACAGGCAACCCGATCGCGGTGCCGACGTGCTCCCTTCTGACGGGCCTGCGACTGGCCTCGACGCTGGCCAGCGAGCCGCTCTGGTTCGGTCACCTCGCCAGCCTGGTCGTCTACCGGCTAACCGGGCGCTGGGTCATGGACCCGACGAACGCCGCCTTCACCGGTGCCCTCGACATCGCACAGCCTGGCACCTGGTCGTCCGAGGCGGTGCCGTTGCTCGAAGCGCCATCGCTGAGACTGCCGGAGCTGGTCCCGTCGGCAGAGGCCGCCGGACGGCTGACGGACGACGCGATGCGACAGCTCGGGCTCTCCTCCTCCGCGGTCGTCGCGGCCGGCTGCGCGGACACGGCGGCGGCCGCGCTGGCCGTCGCCTGTGTGGAGAACGGTGACGCATTCGAGTCCGTAGGGACTTCCGGCGTGCTCACCGTGTGTCGCGACAAGCCGCCGGCCGCCAAGCACGCGATGAATCGCCCGCATGTGGTCCCCGGCCGCTGGCTGTCGCACGCCGCGATGTCCTCCAGCGGCGCGGCCGTGTCGTGGCTCCGCGAACGGGTGCTGCCCGACACGCCCAGCGCTCGTAGCCTCGCAGACATCAGCGAACTCGCCGAGTCCGCGCCCGCCGGTTGTGGCGGAGTGGTATTCCTGCCGTACTTGGCAGGTGAACGCAGCCCCGTATGGGATTCCACCGCCCGTGGAGCGTGGGTTGGAATGTCCCTGGAAACGACCACATCACATCTCACCCGGTCGGTTTTCGAAGGCGCTGCCTACGGTCTGCGTCAGCTTCTCGAACTCGAGACCGGGCTGACCGGAGACGCGGTAACGGAACTCCTGTCGGTGGGTGGTGGCACGAATAGTGCCTTCTGGTCCTCGATCAAAGCCGACGTCACCGGCCGTGTCATCCACCGGGCAGCCAACGGGGACGTCGCAGCGCGCGGTGCCGCCATGCTCGCCGCGTGCGCGCTCGGCGTGCATGATGGCCCCTTGGCCGCCGCACGGTCGGCGGCGCGGATACCGACTTCCCGGATTGCCCCGTCGACGGTCACGAGCATCCGTGAGACGTATGACGTGATGTATGGCGTCTACACACGACTCTACCCGGCCCTTAAGCCCCTCTTCGCTTCCTTGAACAACGCTGACCAGCATGGGCCGCGGCGCGGCCGACTAGCCGACTGACACACCGATCACCAACCTCGAAGGAGACTGCTGTGTGGAATCCCCCTAGCTCCCCGTGGCGCAGCTACATCGCTGGCCAGTGGACCGCCACCGCAGACGCGCGCCAGTACGAGATCACCGACCCGGGACGCAACAGCGAGACAGTCTCTCGATACCTGTTGGCCACAACAGCAGAAGCCGAGCGAGCTGCCGAAGCGGCACGCGACGCGCTGACAGTGTGGACAGCGACGACGGCGAGTGAACGCAGCGACTTGGTCTACGGGCTGGTCGAACTGTGGCACGACCACGCCGAGGACATCGCGCAGATCGTGTCCCTGGAAATGGGCAAGCCACTCTCGGAGTCGCGCAGCGAGGCCCAGCGAGCTATCTCCGAGATGCGCTTCTGGGCAGGGGAGGCACTTCGTCTCGGCGACCGCACCTTCCCGAGCACCCGCCGCAATACCGATGTGTATACGGTCCGGGAGCCTATCGGTCCGGTCGCGGCCATCACACCGTGGAACTTCCCGATCCTCAGTCCACTGCGCAAGGTCGTTCCTGCCCTGGTCTGTGGGTGCCCCGTGGTCCTGAAGCCCGCGCTGCAGGCTCCGGGCGCGTCGCTGTACGTCGCCGGCATGCTCCACGAACTCGGCGTACCGGCCGGTGTGTTCAACCTGCTCATCGGTGGCGGCGCGGACGTCGGCGCCGCCCTGACCGCTCATTCCGCGATCCAGGGCATCACGTTCACCGGCTCCACCGACGTCGGTCTGCAGATCGCCGGCAACGCAGCCAGTCGCAACGTCAAGCTGCAGCTGGAGATGGGCGGCAAGAACGCAGCCGTGGTCTCGTCCTATGCCGATATTCCACATGCTGCCGCAGAGATCTCCGCAGCGGCGTTCGCCGTTGCCGGTCAGCGATGCACGGCGATCAGTCGAGTGATCGTCACCCCTGAAGTGCGGGAGGAGCTTGAGCAGGCGCTCGTGGAGCGGGCCGAGGCGCTGCGTGTCGGCCACGGCAGTGACGAAGGCACCATGATGGGCCCGATCGTCAGCAAGGACCAGTTCGAGAAGGTCCACGCTTCAGTACAGGCTGGCGTCCGGGAGGGGGCCAGGGTGCTGACCGGTGGCGACCCCCTAAGCGGCGACGCGTACAGCAACGGCTACTACTACCCCGCGACCATCGTCACCGACGTGCCGCGCAAGAGCACACTCGCCTGCGAAGAGGTCTTCGGGCCGGTGCTGTCCATCATCACCGTGCAGGACTTCGAGGAGGCGATCGACGTGACAAACGAGACCCGCTACGGGCTGGCCGCTTCGGTGTTCACCGACGACATGAACCTGTCGCACTCGTTTGTCACCCGAAGCCAGAGCGGGATGGTCCACGTGAACCACGGCACCACATCCGAGGGCCAGGTGCCCTTCGGCGGCGTCAAGCAGTCTGGTCAGGGCGCGTACGGGATTGGCGACACCTCGAAGGATTTCTTCACCAACCTCAAGGCTGTTTACCACGCCCACCGTCCCTGACCCAGTCGGCTGGAAACCCACCAGCCACAGACCCGCGAAAGGAATGGACATGAACCATCACGGCCACTTCATCTTTGAATTGCCCACCCGAATTGAGTTCGGGTCGGGATCGCTGGCCAATGTGGCCCAGCGGGTCACCGAGTTCGGCGGAAACCGCGTGCTGATCGTCACCGACGAGGTGCTCGCAGCCATCGGCATCGTCGACCGAGTCACCACCGTCTTAGACGAGGCAAAGATCGAGCATGTCATGTTCACCGACGTCGAACCCGAGCCAGAAGCCGCGGGTGTCCACGCCGGCGCCGACCTGCTCATGAGCTCAGAATGCGACCTGGTGATCGCGATTGGAGGTGGCAGCGTTCTGGACACGGGCAAGTCCATCTCGCTGATGAGCCGCAACCCCGGCCACATTCGAGAGTACGCCGGGCTCGGCGTACCGGCGAGCAGCGGCGTGCCGGTGATCGCCATTCCGACAACCGCAGGAACAGGTAGCGAGGCGGCGATCTGGGCTGTCATTTCCGAGAAGGCCCAGCAGACCAAGTACGGCGTAGGCGGTCCCCATATGACCGCGGACTTGGCGCTGTGCGACCCGGACCTGTCGGTCTCGCTGCCACCGCGGCTGACCGCGGTCGCTGGAATGGACGCATTGGCCCATGCGCTCGAGTCCTACGTCAACAAGGCCACCCAGCCGATCTCGGAGGCCCTGTCCGAAAAGTCGATGGAACTGGTGGCCCGGTCTCTGCGCGAGGCCGTCTGGGGTGCTGACACACTCGCCGCCCGATCGGACATGCTGCTCGCATCTACGATGGCTGCGGCTGCCTTTAACCCAACTAGGCTCGGACTCGCTCATGCACTCGCCATGCCACTTGGAGCCAAGGCGAAGATCCCTCACGGCGACGTGATCTCGATCTTGCTCCCAGAGGTCATGCGGTTCAACGTCGTCGGTAACCCGTCGAAGTTCGCCAAGATCGCCGAGATATTCGGGGAGCGAACTCCGGCAATGTCGCAACGAAGGGCTGCAGACGCCGGAGTGGGTGCAGTTGACCAACTCGTGACGGATATTGCGGCACCCAGGCATCTTGGCGAGTACGGGGTCGCCCCAGAACACCTCCAAGCCATGGCTGAAGAGGCCATGACCTCCGGCAACATCGCCGTCAACCCACGTGCCGCCACCACTGCAGACCTCGTCGGCATCATGCGCCGTTGCCTCTAAGCCCGCTTTTCGCAGCCCTTTAGCACCACGAGAAGAGGCAACATGAACGTCACCGTTCATCCCGATGAGCTGCGCCGCTACGGCTCAGCCATCCTCTCGGCCGCCGGGCTCCCCGAGCCCGACGCCGACATCGTCGCCGGGTCGCTCGTCGACGCGAACCTCCGAGGAACCGACTCTCACGGTGTCAGCCGCATCCCCATCTACGTCGAGCGAATACGACGCGGAATCGTGGAGCCACATCCCCAGATCCGAGTGATCAGCGAGTCCGGCGGTGCGCTCATCGTGGACGGCGGCAACGGCATGGGAGCCGTGGTCACGTCCAAGGCCATGGAGATTGCGCTCGACCGGCTGGGAAAACAAAGAAGCATCTCAGTCGCGATCCGCAACAGCAACCACTACGCATCAGGCTCCTACTACGCCAAACCAGCCCTTGCGCGAGGTGCCGCCACCTTCCTCTACTCCAACGCTCCCGCAACGATGTCGCCGTGGGGCGGGAGCCGCCGCTTTCTCGGCACCAACCCCTACACATTCGCCATCCCTGCCGGTCGCTACGGATCCCTGGTACTCGATATGGCCACCAGTGTCGTGGCCAGAGGCAAGATCATTCAAGCAGCCCAACGTGGTGAATCAATCCCCGCTGGGTGGGCGGTGGACGCGGAAGGCCGTCCTACCACGGACCCGCAGGCCGCGCTTGAAGGTAGCGTCATTCCATTCGGCGGGCCGAAGGGTTATGGGATCGCCATGATGGTGGAAGTCATGGCGGGAGTGCTGACCGGCGCGAACATCGGCCCCGATGTGGGAGACCTGTACGAGAACCTGCAACAGCCACAAAACGTGGGCGCGTTCCTCCAGGTTCTCGACATCTCTGCCTTCCTCCCGCACGAGCAGTTCGTGGCCCGCATCGAGGAGTTCATCGAGGCGCTCAAGGCGACGGGCACAGGGAGCAGCGAGGTGCTCTTTCCGGGTGAGCTCGAGGCTCGCAACGTTGAGGCTCGACGCACCAGGGGAATCACCATCTCGCCCGATGTTGTAGCAGCGCTCGCACAGGTGGCACCGTCCGGACTGCCGACTCCTACTGGCATGGAAAATTCCGATAAATCTGAAGAGGTGTCCTGACATGAACCAGGTGCGGTTGCACACCCCCAGCAAACCTCTCGACCGTGATGTCGTCGACCGGTTCAGCCGGGTGACGGTCTCGTCCATCTCCGACAGCCTTGAACGGATGGCGGGCGCGGTCGGAGTCAATGTTGTCGGGAACTCGTTGTCGGCCTTAAATGGCAGAGCGATGGTCGGCTCCGCTATGACGGTCCGGACCCGCCCCGGCGACAACTTGGCCGTCCACAAGGCACTCGACTTGGCTGAGCCGGGCGATGTCCTCGTCATCGACGCGCGGGGCGAGCTGGTGAACGCCATCCTCGGCGAGTTGATGGCGGAGTACGCGGCCACCCGAGGCATCGCTGGACTCGTCGTCGACGGTGCGGTACGGGACCGAGAGTCGATCTCGAGCGGTCAGCTTCCCGTCTTCTCAAAGGGCTTCTCACACTTGGGCCCGTACAAGTCCGGTCCGGGGGAGATCCACGGCACGGTGACGATCGGTGGCGTCACCGTCCAAGACGGGGACATTATCGTCGGCGATGCCGATGGGGTCGTAGTCGTTCCCCGTGCGCGTGCTCTCGAGGCATTGGACGCGGCCGAGCGCATCGTCGAGAGTGAGGCGCACCAACAGCAGGCCATTAGATCCGGTAGCTGGGACCGCAGCTGGATTGACGCAGTAGCGCAGGTGGTTTACATCGGGGAAGAAACATGACCGGGCACGTGTACGTAAGTCGGCGGCTGCCAGCGGCCCCCATGACGGCGCTTGAGTCGCTTGGGGTGCCCATTGTGGTACATCCCGACCCGGACTGGCCACCGTCGCGTGGGGAGCTGCTGGATGCTGTCCGTGGCGCGAGCGCCCTGGTAACGCTCCTGACAGAGCGTGTGGACACCGAACTGCTTAAGGCCACGGGCAATGCTCTGCAAATCGTAGCCAACTGCGCCGTCGGCTACGACAACATCGACGTCAACGCGGCGAGCTCGCGCGGGGTGGTGGTGACGAACACTCCGGGCGTGCTCGACGAGGCCACAGCGGACTGCGCCTTTGGCCTTATCCTCGCCACGGCTCGTCGTCTCGTAGAGGCGGACCGGTTCATGCGAACGGGGAAGGAATGGATCTGGGCTCCGCAGTCGTTCGTCGGCATCGACGTGAGCGCCGGCGCGACACTGGGTATCGTCGGCCTCGGGCGCATCGGAATGGCGGTCGCCCGCCGCGCGCACGCGTTCAACATGCGCATCCTCGCCACAGGCAGCCGTGCAGACAACCGGGAGGCGGCCGCCTTCGGCGTCCAGGCGGTCGAGATCGGCACGCTGCTCCGCGAGAGCGACATCGTGAGTCTTCACTGTCCGCTGACGCCGGACACTCGGCACCTCATCGGTGCGTCCGAACTGGACGTCATGAAGGCGAGCAGCATCCTGGTCAACACCGCTCGCGGGCCGATTGTGGACGAGGAGGCGCTCGTTGAGGCGCTCGAAGGCCGGATTATCGCCGGCGCCGCTCTCGACGTCTACGAGCAGGAGCCGAGGCCACATCCTCGCCTCGTCAAGCTCGAGAACGTCGTTCTCCTTCCGCACATAGCAAGTGCCGGTGAGGCGACGCGAAATGCAATGTGTCAACTCGCCGTCGACAACGTCCGCGCGGTGCTGAACGGGGAGCGGCCGCCGACACCTGTCGCCGGGTAAACACGATCTCCAACTCCTGCGGAGCCCCGTGTCTGAGTCGTAGACGAAAGTCAACCGTCACAGGGTGATTGACGCAGTCGCAACGACCGCCCTCCTCCTGCCGAACTCCACGCAACTGCCGGTCACCTTCGACCAGATGAGGCCATCCCTCCATAAGACTCGCAGGGGATGCCTCCTGCCGGGGCTGCCTAGTTGTTGCGGGTCAAGAGATTGTTGACGCGGGGTGACCCGGGGTGTGGGGGACGGGCCCTTCGGCGGCAGGATGAGAACTGCGAAGACACTCGTCCGACCGATGGAAAGACCCTTCCTGTTCACCGTAATGCCCCGTTGTCCATCGAAGCTCGTCGCCGTCTCGTCGCACATTGTGAGCACCAACCGATCGCTCACGTCGCGGCGGAAATGGGATTCCGCGGCAGTGCGCGTCGAAGTGGGTGAACCGGTACCGCCAGTTCGGGGAGCTCGGCCTCCTCGACCGTTCGTCGACATCGAGGGCACCGAGATCAGTCGCCGAACGCTATCCCGCCACCTGGGCCACCTTGGGGCTGAACCGGCGCCGGTTCATCGACCCGACCGGCTCCAGCAACCACACACCACGCCGGATCATGGCCCGCTGGCCGGGCCATATCGTCATCGTCGATGTCAAGAAAGCCGGCCGTATCCCCGATGGCGGTGGGTGGCGGGTCCACGGCGCGGCAGCGCGACCGCAAACGCCGTGAAGCGCCGCAAAACCGCTGGCGCTCGGGCCGGATACGTCTACCTCCACTCCGCGATCGACGCGTACTCCCATCTGGATCGCGACCGTGAGTGGCAGCTCGCCACGATCGGACAACACGTGAATCTTCGATCCGGGTTTACCCCGATCGACCGGACTCGGCCCGGTCAGAGATCCCCTTTTTTCGCGCGAACGTTAGCTCCGTCCACGATCTCGCGACTCTAGTCGAGCAATCCTTGGCTGCCGAGTTCGTCGAGGAGCTCGCGCCAGAGCCCGGCTTCGATCCACTGAGCGAAGCGTCGGTGCGCGGTCTGGAACGGCACCCGAACGAGGGTGGTAGCTTCCGCCATGGAAACCCGCTGGTCAGCACAATACACGATCGCCGTGAACACCTGCAGCGCAATGACGCGGTCCCGCCACCCTACGGGCTCGCCGAGAACGCAGGGATCAACGGCTCCACCAGTTCCCACAACCCATCAGGGGCCGACCGGAGTGACAAACGATCAACAACGATCAAGATCATGACGCATCAGACGCGGACCACCACATAAGACACGCTCTTGGTGTTTCTGGAAAACCATCGCAATGTCACGGTCTTTCGACACCACATCCGACACATCCCGGTCACCGACGTAGACCGCGCCAGACGTGGTCTCCTCCAGTCCGGCCAGCATCCGCAAGGACGTGGACTTCCTCCATCCTGACGGCCCAACAAGGACCATGAACCCGCCATTCTCGATTTCGCGATCGAGTGAATCGACAGCAGGTGTGGTAGCGCCGGGAAACGTCGGGCTGGCGTTCTCGAAACGCACACACCTCATAATAGACGTTTCCTTTATCGGCATACATGTGCCGGACGATCCGTCGTAAAAGGTTGAACCAGTGTGACCGCAGTCGCAGTTTGAAGCAAGAGGTGATTTCATACTAGTGAGAAAGAAATGCATGACAGGCCTGCGGAACAAGCCTGCACTGAGACCTGGGAGCACATTAGTCGCCCGATGCGTTCCTCTTGGCCGACCTGCCGTACCTAGTGAAATATCATCGCCTTACGACTCTGATCCGATAATGGCGATCGCGTCGATCTCGACCTTCATTCCGGGAGCTAGACGGCAGAAGACCGTGGTGCGAGCAGGGTAAGGCTCCCTGAAGAACTCACCATACACCGAGTTCATGCCCTCGAATTCTCCGTGTTCTGTCACGAATACCCGGACCAAAACCACGTCGTCCCACCTAGCGCCAGCCGCATCGAGCACGCAGCCGATGTTGCGGAGAGTCTGGCGCGTCTGCTCCTCGATGCTGTCGCTGACAAGTTTACCGAAAGTTACGTCGATTCCACCTTGACCGGCCAGGAAGAGCATATTCCCTTGACGTACTGCCTGTGAGTAGGAAGCAACTGGGGTGGGTGCCTTGTCAGTGTAGACTGCCTTTTTGGTCATCAATCCTCTTTCGATCGTCGAAAAATGTGGAACCATCGGCAGCATCCGACTCATGAGGCGGCTTCAAGGAGGCGAGGGCACGGACAGATTCGCGGTTGGTAAGCGCACCTCCAACGCCGACTCCGATAGCACCGGCCCGAATGAATTTCTGTGCGTTCGCCGCTGATACACCCCCGACCGCAATGAAATTCGCCGCGGGAAAGGGCCGGCGCAAGGCGGTGATCCAATCGACACCCAGTGGTCCCGCCGGAAAAATCTTGAGGTTTTGAGCATTCAACGCAAGAGCTCGCTGCACCTCTGTGGGTGTTGTCACACCCGGAAGATAGGATACACGGTTCAACGCGGCGTAGTTGACCGTCGCCTCATCGAGACCAGGCGATACCAGGAATGCCGCACCTGCTTGGACTGCCCGGGCAGCATCAGCGGCCGAGCAGATCGTGCCGGCCCCGATGAGTCGGCCGCGTTCACGAGCCGCCTCGGCCGCCGCGTCCAGCGCGCGCCAGCCTGAGTCCCCTTGGGCTGGGACTTCGACCAGCTCGATGCCTGCATCCCAGCATGCCTGTGCAGTACTGACCGTGACATCCGCCGGAAGGCCGCGAAGAATGGCGATGACAGGCACCCGGGCGAGATGCAGACGAAAGAACTGGTCTGACACGCTCATCTCCTCGTCCTCGTCCGACATATGACCGAGGTCCTCTTCCCAATTACGTCGACGTCACGGTATACATATGATGCATATTTTGCCAACACCGTTGCAGTTTATGCAACACCGGGAGTACTCGATGACACTCACTGTCTGGTTGAAGGCAGGACACACCGTGGAGGTCATACAACGATCGGTAGCAGCCTTCCACGAAGCCACCGGTGTCGATGTCAACTTGTCGGTCATCCCAGAAGGGAGCGCCCACGACGCGCTCGTCACCGGTAAACGCCGGCCGGACGTGGTTACCGTGCCCTATTGGTACCTGGATGAGCTGCTGGACAAGAATGTGCTGTGTCCGCTGGACGATCTGTTACCAGCGAACGGCGTCGCATGGCAAGAATTCGTCTCGGTGGCAGTGGATGCGCTCAGCCGCGGCGGGCTGCACTGGGCGGTACCCCATACGCTGACGGGTGGAGTGCTGTCCTTCCGGAAAGATCTCTTCGAGAGTGCCGGCCTTGAGTCGCCGAAGACCCTGGATGACGTGACCAGAGCTGCTCGCCTCCTCGGAACCTCTGCCACACCGAGCTACGGGCTCGTGGCGCGCGCATCCGCGGAGTTTTCCTCGCTCGAGACATACGCTGGGTGGGCGTGGGCTCGTGGCATCCGCGTACTCCCCGAGAGTGGCAATCCCGATCCGGCGACCGTCGAGAAGGGTGTGTCTGACCTTGTGGAGGTGTTGCGCGAGACTGCCCCGCCGAAACTCTCCTTGCGAAGTTACGCTCAAGTCGGTGAGCTCGTCGCACAGGGGCGCGCTGCCCAGCTCTTCGACACTAGCGCGTGGGCGTTCTTCTTCGAGAATCCCCAACTCTCGACCGTGGCCGGCCGAATGGGCTACACCACGATCCGGGGGCCGTCCGCTCCTGCGCAATTTCTCTACGCCGAGGGCCTGGGGATCACTTCGTGGTCGCGGTACCCGGAGGAAGCCGCCGCCTTCATCGCGTGGCGACACTCCGACCGCATCATCAGGGCGGAGGTAGAAGATTTGGGTCGCTTCGACCTTCCACGAGCGGATCTCTGGGCCACCGACTGGTACCGGGACGCGGTCGCGCGACGCTCTCTCGAGGCATACCTGGAAGTCGTACGCAGGTCGTGGGAGGAAGCCGATTGCGCACACTTCGTCGCCAGAGCGGACTTTGTCCCCGCTGCCCGTGCTGTGATGCGCGCGATCGCTGGAGTCGTCGATCGGCGCTTCGCCGACCTCACGGTGGCGATGTCCGGGCAGTACGGACAAGATGTCCGCGAATGACGACCCCGGCCATATCGGACAGTTTCGCCAGGTCCTGGGTCGGGTCCGCCGTGAGACACAGGATGTCCGCCCGTCGCCCTACCTCGAGTACGCCTGCGGGCTCGTCGAGCAAATTTGCCCCCTCGACGGTAAGCAGCCGTAGGACGTCGTGCGTGGCCATACCTGCCTTTCTCAGATGCTGGGCCTGCTCCTGCATCCCCCAGCCGTGGGGGTTGAACGTCGTGCCGGCGTCGGTACCGACAGCCATGCGGCAGCCGGCGTCAACCGCCCGGCGCAGCGCTGTCCGCTCCAACGGAGCATGTTCCAGAATCTTCGCCAGAGCATCCGCGGTGGCGAGCTCGCGGTTCTCAGCGGCCACGAAGCGTTCGGTCGCCACTATCGTAGTCACCAGCCAGGTCATCGACTCCTTGACGGCCATGATGTCATCGGGACCAAGGTGGGAGAAGTGTTCCACAGAGTCGACGCCGACCCCCACCGCGTTGCGGATGCCGTCCCTGCCGTGGGCATGTGCGGCGACGCGCATGCCGAGTAGATGCGCCGCGCGCGTCGCTGCGTCGAGTTCGACGGGATTCATCTGTAAGGCACCTGGGACGGTTCCGTGAGTGACAACACCGCCTGTGGCGAACAGCTTGACTATTCGAGCTCCCGTCTCAGCGACAGCCTCCACGGCTTTTGCGTATCCGTCCGGGCCTTCGGCGTGTCGAGCGAGGAAGTGGCCGTGACCGCCGGGGCAGGTGATGGCACCGGCTGCCACGACAGTGGGAGCACACCGCCCCGTTCTACTCAGGTCTGCCGACATGGCGACGGCGATGTCCTGTGGGGATCCGAGGTCTCGAACGGTGGTCACACCGCTGCGCACCTGCGCTTCCGCATGACGCATCACCGCCCTTTCCGCGGCCGCCGCATCGAGGCCGGCCACTTCGAGCTGCATGTCCGCACCTCCGGACATCGCAAGGTGGACGTGACAGTCCACCATTCCCGGCATCAGGAAACCACCGGGCGCCTCCGGCAATTCGACGGGAGCAGTGCCGGTGCCAATTGCGGTGATGCGACCGTGATCGAAGGTCATCCACACGTCGTCAACCGCCGTCATGTCGTGCCCGATCAAAGCACGGCGTGCGCGAAGGCCAGGAATTTCGTCAAGCACAGCGATCTCACTTAACTCGGCAATATGAAGGGAAGGGCAGGCGAACATGGCGTCATGGCGGATGAGACTGGGGATCATCGGAGTCGGAGACTTCGGGACGAGGCACGCCGCCATCGCCGCCGCACTCCCCGAAATTGAGCTTGTCGCAGTCGCCGATCGGGACGAACGCCGTCGGCGGCTCGTCGCCGAGCGACTCGGAGTCGCAGCGTGCCTGGACGCACAGAACCTGCTCGAGCAGCACAGCCTCGACGGTGTCGTCATCGCTACCCCACTGTCCCAGCATATGCGCGACATCAGCACCGCACTCTCTGCCGGTGTTCACCTGCTGGTCGAAAAGCCCGTCGTAGCGGCAGGCGCAGAGATCGACCAACTCGAATGTCTGCCACGAGCGCAGCGCATGCGAATCGTCCCCGCACACGTGAGTCGATTCCTGCCCGCGGTGGCAGTGCTGCGTGAGCGACTCGCCAACCAGCGTGTTCGTACGGTCCGGGCCATCCGCGTGGTCCCTGCCGAACGGCTCGATCTCCACGGCGCCGATCACCCCGCCATGGTGGCTATGGTGCATGACCTAGACCTGGTGCGCGCGTTCGTGGGTGAGACTCTCGGGCACGTCTCGTCGGTGCAACGGTGGACCGACGACACACGGCCGCACCCACAAATCGTGATGGCACACCTCGGATTCGATGACGGCGTCATCGCTTCCGTCGAGAACCACTGGACTCTGCCGCACGCCCGGCAGTACATCGACTCGCGGATCGAGATCGTCACGGAACGGGAGACAGCGCATCTCACCCTTCCCAGTAACGCTGTACGGATCGTCACCGCACGCGGCGACTACCTGCCCGACACCGAGCTTGAGGGCAGTGTCGCGGGGCTGCCTGTCGGCGCGCTCGCGACGCAGTTGCGTCACTTCGCCCAGTGCGTCATCACCGGCAGAGACCCTTCGGTCGTGACGCTGGACGACGCGCTCTGGTCCGTGCGTGTCGCCGCCGAGATCGCCAGTCAATCGCCACAACCCTGATCATCATGTCAGTTCCTGCTCGATCTCGGCCACTGTCTGCAAAAGCGGTGTCACGAGCCCAAGAAGTTGCTTTCGTGACAGCGACACAGTCGTCGTCGAGATGGACAGGGCGTGGGTCACCTCCCCGTCCGGAGTGCGAATGGGCGCCGCGATGCAGTGAATGAACTCTTCGTGCTCACGGTCGTCGATCGCGTAGCCCCGAGCGCGAATCCGCTCGAGCTCAGTGAGGAACGCTCCGGGAGTGACGATGGTGCGCCGGGTATGGGCGATGTAGGTGATGCGCTCGGCAGTCTCGCGCCGCTCTCTCTCGGGACGATACGCGAGGATGGCCTTGGCGACACCGGTGCAAAAAAGCGGTGCTTGTGCTCCGATCCGCGAGTACATGCGTACCGACTGGGAACTCTCGTACTTGTCGATGTAGAGCACCTCACCACCGTCGAGGGAACCCAGGTGAATGGTCTGCCCGGTGAGTTCCCCAAGCCGCCGCAGGTGAGAGGCGGCGGACGACCGGACGTCGAGGTTGTCCAAAGCGCGGAAAGCGAGGCCGAAAAGACGTGGCCCCAGCCGGTAGAGGTGTTTTGCGTCGTGACGCACAAAGCCCTGACTCTCCAGGGTCTGCAGAAGTCTGGATGCCGTCGATTTGTGCACCGACAGATGTCGTGCGACCTGGGCGAGGCTCTTGGGCCCGTCCGCGAGAAAATCCAGGATCGACAACCCGCGTTCAACCGTCTGCGACACCTAGGCTCCCGAGTGGCTTACGAGTGGTTCCAATCGCGCTCGCTGCCATTCTTCCTTATCGAGGGCCAACAATGTCTCGATGACATCGACGGGCGGAAGCGGGCCCACATCCGAGGACACCCGGAGCGCGGCAGCGGCGACAATGGTGCCGAGACGGAGCCGACCCCTCATATCGAGCCCTCGACGGGTACCGACCAGAAAGCCGGCAGCGAAGGCGTCCCCCGCGCCGACAGGCTCAACGACATCCACACCCAGTGACGACACGAACACCGGTTCCCCTCCGCTGAAAGCGGTCGCGCCAACCGCACCCTGCTTCACCACCACGATCGTCGGCTCCGGCAGGAACCGCCGAACATCCTCGATATTCCTGACACCCCAAAGATCTTCCGCCTCATCCTGGCCGACAAAAACGATGTCCGCTTCACGCGCGACGTCGAGTACGACACTTGGGTCTCTTTCGTTCCAGAGGCTGGGGCGCCAGTTGACATCAAAGGATATGGTCGAGCCCGGGGGCCGATTCGAGGTCAAACCTACCACCAGAGCCTCGCACGACTCGGATAACGCCTGCGTGATACCGCTCAGATGCACCAGACCGGCAGCGAGGCGACGCACAGTTCCGGCAGCCTGCTCGCCCATCGCGGACCCCGCGGAGCCACGCCGAAAATACGCCACGCTCGTGCCATCCGAGGACAGCTCTTTGAACGCGACCCCGGTCGGCAGCGCGCGGTCGCGCTCGACGAAGCGCACATCCACGCCACGTTCACCGAGATGGCGCACTAGGTAGTCTCCGAAAGGATCATCCCCAACGCGACTGACCCACGCCGCACGAAGCCCGAGGGCCGCCGCGAAGGCGGCCACGTTTGACTCGGCCCCCGCCACCGTGGGCCTGTACCGCGTCGCGTCGGACATCGGAAGAGACGGATCGGGAACGAACATGATCATGCTCTCACCGGCGCACACCAAATCTGGTTCTCCATCACCGGAGTCCTCGTCGAGCTGCAGCATGCTCTCCTTCCCGACCCTCTCTTGACATCGTCAGTAGGAAGCGTAAGGCTCCTGTCACACAACTCGCAACAGCCGTTGCACATATTGCACACTCTTACTTTGGGAGGTACACGGTGCCTGTCTCTCGACGTGTGAGGGGGATGACTGCTAGCGCCCTTACCGCAGCCCTTGTACTCGCGGGATGTGCTGGTGGTACTACCGACGAAGAGCCGCAGGCAGGGCGCAGAGCCTTCGAAGGAACGCAACTACGCGTGCTGCTCAAAGAGGGTTACGAGATCCAGGCGATCCAGAAGTATCAGGAAGACTTCGAGAAGGCCACCGGGATCGACGTCGAGCTCGAGGTTTACGACGAGCCGACCGCACGCCAGAAGCTCGTGCTCGATGCGACGTCGAACACCGGTACCTACGACATCACGTCGGCCTCGTTCTGGAACCTTCCCGAGTATGTTTCCGCAGGATGGCTTCAGCCGCTGGACGAGTACATTTCAAAGGCCAAGGACGAATGGCTGCACCTTGAGGACCTGCCCCAGGGCGCCATGAAGTCGATGACCGTCGACGAACAGCTGTACGCGCTGCCGCACACGATCATCGGCGGCATGTTCTTCTATCGCAAGGACGTATTTCAAGAGCTCGGATTGCAACCGCCGCAAACAACAGACGACATCCTCGCCGCAGCTCGCACCATCAAGGAGCGGCGCTCCGATCTGGTTCCCTTCACCGCTCGCGGAGCGCCCAGCTTCGCTTCCTTGGGTACGGAACTCGGATGGGCGTACGGCTATGGTGCCAATCTGTTCGACGAAGAAAATCGGCCGCAGGCAAACAGCCCTGAGATGCGGACCGCGATGAATGATTTCGTCACCCTGATGAGGGAGTACGCACCCAGCGATGCCGCCAGCCTGACATTCACGCAGGCCGGCGAGAAGTTCGCGTCCGGGCAGGCTGCGATGATGTTCGATACATCCGGCTTCGGCACCATCTTCGAGGACCCGGAACAATCGAAGGTTGTCGGCAAGATCGGTTACACCCTCCCCACCGGTCCGGCCGGTAAGCCTCTGCAGTGGCTGTACAACGAGGGCCTAGCCGTTACGGAGGGCAGCGAGAACAAGAACGCGGCCTGGCTTTTCTTGCAATGGCGCTTGTCCCGGGAAACAACGATGAAGGAACTCACCGAACTCGGCCGTACGGACGTTCCGAGCCTGCATGTGCTCGACAGCCCCGAGTATGCGGCGTACGCCGAAGAGCAGGGCGTCACGGAGTTCACCAAGTCCCTGCCGAAGAGCTGGGAGAACGCTACAACTGAACACTGGCCGTTCTATCCCCAGTTCGCCAAGATCGGGGACACCTTTGCCAAGGAGATCTCCTCCGCCATCGCCGGATCCCAGACCGTCGATGAGGCACTTGCCGTCGTCCAGACCGAGTTGACAAGGATCATGAAGGACGCGGGGCACCTGAAGTGAAGCCAAGTTTCGTGATCCGGGGCGGCACTGTCTTCGACGGTGCCGCCCCACGGGGGTCCTTCGCCGACGTCCGAGTCGACGAAGGGGTTATCACGGCCATCGGCTCCTCCGTGCCGGCTGATGGTGCCGCCACGATCGACGCTCGCGACGGGTGGGTGACGCCGGGCTTTATCGACGCGCACTCGCACTGTGACCTCGCCTCCCTCTCCGGGCACGAGATGCAGGTGCGTGCCAGGGCCGGCATCACCACGGAAATCGTGGGTCAAGACGGTCTCGGCTTCGCGCCTGCCGTCGGTCCTGCCCGTGACCTCATGGCCGAAGTGCTGGCCCCGATCACCGGAGAGTCCCCTCCCGCGGAGTGGGCTCGCGTCAGCGACTATTTGCAGAGTGTGGACGCCGGCTCCTTTGCGCGCGTCGCCACCCTCGTACCGCACGGCGCCGTGCGCGCCGCGGTGATGGGGCACGCCTCCCGTGCGGCCACACCGCGTGAGCGCGTCGCGATGGCGCGGATGGTGACCGACGCCATGATCGAGGGAGCGGTCGGCGTTTCCACCGGTCTGAGCTACCCGCCCGCATTGTGGTCCGACATCGACGAACTCGTCGACATCACCGCCGCGATGCCGACGGGCAAGGGTCGCTATGTCACCCACCTTCGCGACTATGGCCATGGTTTCGATGCCGCGGTCGACGAAGCCCTGGAGGTCGGGCGCCGCAACGGCCGCCCTGTGCACCTGTCGCACTTCCACGTCTCGGGGCCCGGCCGGGCCGGGTCCGCTTCCCGGTATCTCGCCACCATGCGTGCCGCCGCGGCCTCGGGCCTGAATCTCACTTGGGACAGCTACCCGTACACCGTGGCCTGTACGTTCCTCACGACGGTGCTACCTGCTGATCTACAAGGCCGTGACGGTCGTACACTCGCTCGGGATCTGCGCGATCCCGTCGAGCGGGACGCGACCGCCGAGCGCATCGATCGGTGTGGGCCCGGACCGACTGTCGCCGTGGGCTGGGACAACGTGTTCCTGGCCGGGCTTGATGGAACGTCGCTGGCGAAATGGAACGGTCGTGCGGTGGCGGCTGTCGCGGACGACGCCGGTACCACCAGCGGACGTGTCGTGGTCGATACGATCTGCCGCCTCGAAGGACAGGCGTGCATTCTTGTCGCCCAGGGGCATACGGACAACGTTCTCGCCATTGCCAACGGCAACGAGCACGTAGTCGGGTCGGACGGTATCCCCGGTTCAGGTGTACCCCACCCTCGTGCGGGTGGCAGCTTCCTGCGTTTCCTGCGCTGGGCAAGGGATGGTCTGCTGGACGCGCCGGTAGGGCAGATGGTCGCGCGCATGAGTGGCCGCACAGCCCGTCTCTTCGGATTGCCCGTCGGACGGCTGAGTGTCGGGGCCCGTGCTGACCTTTTGATCGTGGATCCACAGGCCCTGTCCGACGGCCCCGACGTCGGTCCCTACGTTCCCGACGCGGTCCGGCACTCGTTCCTGGACGGAGAGCCGGTCATCGACGACGGGCGATGGCTGGCCCCACGCCTTCCCGGCCTGGCCTTGAGGGGTGCCATTCCGTGATGACGGTGACCTGTCAGGAATGCGAATTCCGTCAACGCGGGAGCCGCGGCATCTGCCCGCAATGCGGCGGCGTCGCGCTGTACGACTCTCCGTGGACGACTGCGAATTCCGGGAGGATACCGCCGACCCCCCTCCAGAAATCCACAACCCCTGGTCTCGAGGGCATCCTGTTCAAGGTCGAGGGCAGCAACGTGAGCGGGTCGTTCAAAGACCGCGTCATGGATGTGCTCGTCGCCCAAGCCACCGACGTCGGCGCGAAAGGGGCCGTGGTCGCCTCCTCCGGCAACGCCGCCGTCGCAGCCGCCACTGCGTGCGCTCGCGCTCGGCTCCCGCTCCTCGTATTGGTGCCGGAGGTGGTGTCACCGAACGCTGTGAGGATGGTGGAGTTACGCGGCGCGGCGGTGGTCCGAGCGGGCGACGGGCCTGCGGCGGTGCATGGACTGGCTGAACGTTTGTCCGACGAGTTCGGACTTGCCAACCTCGCGTCCACGTTCAGCGCCGCGGGATGCGAATGGGCTTGCCGCGGCATCGGTCACGAGATCGCCCAGCAAAGACCCAACAGTCGAATTGCCGGCATCGCGGCGTCCATCAGCGTTGGTCCGGTGCTTGTCGGTGCCGGCAACGGCATCCAGGAAACCGGGCGCGCCCTCCCCTCGCTCATCGCCGCGCAAGCAGCTGGATGCTCACCGATCGCCGAGGCCTACTCCCATGGGGCCGATGAGGTGATCCCCTGGTCCGGGCCCGCCACCACGTCGGCCCTCGCCATCGCCGACCGGTTGACCGGCTATGCCAGACAGGCGACCTATTCGCTGCGTCGTATTCGTGCGTCCGCGGGGTTCGTCGAAGCGGTTTCCGATGACGAGATGCGCGACATGCGGGAGGCCATCGCCCGCCATGACGGCCTGGACGTCGAACTCGCCTCGTGCGCCGCGCCAGCTGCCTTGCGGCGGCGAGGCAGGCCAGGTTCCGACATCGTGTGCATCCTCACCGGCGCCGGCCTCAAGGAGACTCTCGCGGGCGGTCCAGCCATCAACTCAGGCAGCTCCGTCGAACAGTTCGCCCAGCGGGCCGGGACCGGTCATTCACTCGTCAAGGAGGTGCATACATGGGTACGCACGTTTCGGTAGTGACCGGAGGAGGGAGCGGAATCGGCCTGGCGGTGGCGCGAACCCTCGTTGCACAAGGCCATGTGGTGGTCGTTGATCGCGATACGTCCGCGCTGGCGGACGCGAAAGCGGAGGGTTTCGACGCCGTGCACGCCGACGTCGGCTCTACGGACGACTGGCGTCACCTGATCACGCACATACGGACACGTTACGGACGCCTTGACGCGCTCGTACACAACGCTGGGACGGCGCACATCGCAGCCCTGGTCGAGAGCAGCGATCAAGACTTCCACCGCGTGCTCGACACCAACGTCTTGTCCGTGCTCATCGGAACTCGCGAAGCATGGAACCTCCTGGTGGACAGCCGAGGGTGTGTGGTCAACGTGGCGTCGATATCCGCGCTCGTCGGCCAGGACCGCGCAGCGGCCTATGTGGCTTCGAAAGGGGCCGTCGTCGCCCTCACCCGTGCTCTGGCCGTCGAGTTTGCCCCGCACGGCGTTCGTGTCAATTCTGTCTGTCCAGGTTCGACAATGACCCCCCTCCTCGAACGGCACTTCGCCAACCTGCCTGAGGGTGAAGAGGCACAGCGAAAGCTCGTGCAACGTCATCCCATCGGCCGTCTGCTGACACCCGAAGACATCGCACCCACGATCGTGCACTTGACTCAGCCGAGCGCCGCCGCTGTCACCGGGGCCAATTTCGTGGTCGATGGAGGACTCACGGCGACCTTTGATTTCGGCTCGACCTTCGCCGGAGGAGGTCAGCATGCCGACGCATAGCGTGCGGGAACGCCTCGACGCGAAACACCTAGGGCAGATACTGCCACACGAACACCTGATCATTGACTACGGCATGATGGACGGACGCGTGAACCCGGTCGACGAGTCATTGCGCAGGCGGTGCTTGGATGTTCTCACCGCGCTGCGCAAGATGGGCGTAGGCACGATCGTAGACTGCACTCCGCCCGGATACGGCCGTGACCTCGCACTGCTGGCCGAGCTCAGCGCTGCCTCGGGCGTGAGTATCGTCGCGAGCACGGGCTCGTTCTGTGAACAGTGGCATCACCAGCCGGCCGAGGTCCAGTCCGCCAAAGCCGATGAGCTGGCGACCAAATTCATCGGGGAACTGACCGGTGCCGGTGGATGCGGCGTGATCAAGGCCGCGACGAGTCATGGCGAGATCAGACCCAATGAGAAGAAGCTTCTGATAGCGGCGGCTATCGCGCACCGCGCCACGAGCGCACCGATCGTTAGTCACACCACGGACGGTCTCGGCCTCGAACAACTGGATCACTATGAAGCGCAGGGTGTCGATCTCACGGCGGTGCTAGTATCGCACGTCTGCTCCGGCAGCGAACCGTTTGACTATGCAGTGGAAATCGCGCGGCGAGGAGCCTATGTCGGGTTGGACAGGCTCGGGCACGGCGTCCATGACATCGATCACTGGATACGACTGATCGAACACCTCCACAGCTACGGACTTCTCGACCGAGTACTGCTGAGTCACGACAGCGTACAGCGCTTCACCGGGCCGAAGAAAATTGCCGCACACACATTTTCGGAACCAACATACCTTTACCAAGTCTTTCTACCCGCGCTCGAGAGAAGCGGCATCAGGGAAGAGACCTGGCAACTCTTGACCTATGAAAATCCGCGGCGCTGGCTTCTCGGCGAGCGAGGTACGCGATGAAGACGAGCAAAAAGTACACCATGGCGGCACTGCTACCGTCGATAATTCTGTTCCTGGTGGTCCTGGTATTTCCCACCGGATACATAATCAACCTCATGTTTCAGCGGTACTCTTTGACCGATGTCGCCGGAAACCGTTACATCGGGATCGATAACTTTGCCCGACTGGCCGGTGACGATCGCTTCTGGTCTGCGGCGTGGCATTCGGCCGTGTTTTCGGGCGTGTCGATGGCGGTGAGCATTCCCGCAGGGGTCGCGATCGCACTTCTCATCCGTAAGCGTTTGTGGGGAACTTCCGCGTTTCGGGCGATTCTGATTGTGCCCATGGTCCTCGCCCCACTCGTTGTCGGTGCGGTCTTCCGCTTCATGCTCGACTCCAACGGCTTCGTCGACTGGCTTTTCGGCCTTGTTGGTATCGACGGGCTTGCCCTCCTTGCACGGCCAGCCACGTCCCTGGCGACTACTGCCTTCGTGGACGCCTGGCAATGGACGCCCTTCGTTGCCATAGTCGCCGCCGCTGCCATGGAGACTCTGCCGAAGGACGTCACAGAGGCGGCTCAGTTGGACGGCGTGAACGCCTGGCAGGAACTCTGGCACTTCACCCTGCCGCAAATTCGGCCACTACTCGCCTTGGTGGCGCTGATCCGGTTCATGGACAGCTTTCGGGAATTCGACAAGATCTTCATCATGACGAACGGCGGACCGGGTTCCTCCTCGGAAACCCTGCCAATCTACCTCTGGCGTTTCGCGTTTCAGTACTACGAGATGGGGTACGCCGCCGCCATTGGATTCGTCATGCTGGTCCTCATCAGTCTCATAAGCACTTTCATCGTTCGGACTTTCCGGGCGAGTCGAGGAGTCGCTGAATGAATACCAAGTTCTCTGCACCGTCGCGTTCGGCCAACACTCGGCAGAGTTCCCGGAATGGAGCCGTAGCCAGACAACGTACCATGGGCACGACCGGTTCTTACGTTCTGATTATTCTGGTCACCCTCGTGGCCGTGGTTCCCGTCCTGTTGATGGTGCGGATCGCGTTCAGTCCACCCTCGGAATGGCGTGACATGCCTATCGACTGGATACGCGCTCCATTCATGGAGTCATTTGTCCAGGTCCTCAACAGCAGTTTTCCGCATCACCTGATGAACAGTTTGATCATTTCGGTGACGACGACTGTCATCGTGGTCGCGCTGTCATCCATAGCGGGTCATGCTCTGGCCCGGATGCGAAACAGACACAAGGAACGGTTTCTGTTCATCATCCTCGGCACGCGCATGGGACCTGCGGTAGTCTTCGCTCTTCCGCTTTATCTACTCGCGACACACGTCGGCCTGGTCGATACTTACGTCGGCATCATCACCGTCTACCTCGTCTACAATCTTGCCTTCGGCATCTGGATGATGCACGGCTTCTTTCTCGAAATTCCGGCTGAGATGGAGGAAGCGGGTCTCATAGACGGGTTGTCGGAGTGGGGGGTGTTCTGGCGAGTCTCTCTGCGAATGGCTGTGCCTGGCGTCATCGCGACCGCAACTCTCGTGTTCATCTTGACCTGGAACGAGTTCTTCTACGCATTCGTCCTAACACAGCAGGACGCCAGTACCTTCCCGACCACCATCCCCGGCTACTTCGGAGCTTTCCAGGTCAACTGGGGGTCCATGTTCGCGGCCAGCACACTCGGCGTACTACCGCCGGTAGTGTTCGGCATCCTTGTCAGGCGGTGGCTTGCGCGTGGTCTGTCGGGTGGTCTCGTCGACTGAACCGACGTTGTGCCAGGTCGACCGCCGAAACCTGGACTATCGGCGACAGCATCTCGACGCATAACCTCACTGGTTAACTTCTGTCAAGCAGGTCCCCTCGCGCCCACGCCTCGTCGTCGAGGTGCGCGGCTGCCACGAGCATTTCATGGGTAGGCGGAGCGGCGTGGTCGGCCACGGTCAGCACTGTCGTCGCGGCGAGGAGATGAGCCCATCTCAACGCTATGCGCTCATCCATTCCGCGCAGCACAGCAGAAAGATAACCGGCGGCGAACGCGTCACCAGCACCCACCGCCTCGACGACACGGACCGGCAATGCGGGAACGATCACCGTCGCTCCTGATGTAAATGAGTGGGCTGGAGCCGCGGAATCCTTGACCACCAGCCGCGAAACTTGCGGCATGAGCTCGCGGATATCGTCCGCGTTCTTGGTGCCCCAGAGAACGGCCGCCTCATCGCATCCGACGAACACGATCTGGGAACAGCGGGCCAGGCGGAGCAGCACCGGCCCGGCTTGCTCACGAGACCACAACGCTGATCGGTAATTAACGTCGAACGACACGCTACTCCCACTGCCAGGGGCGGCGTGTACGAGTTGGTCGAGCAGCGCAGCGCAGTCGTGCCCCAGGGCCGCAGTGATGCCGGTTGCATGAATGAGTTTAGGTCCGGCCAGGGCGGGTGCGACGTCCTGGGGTCCGATCATCGTGGCGGCCGAACCCTCGCGGTAGTAGTACATCCCGGTCCGGGTACCGCCGTGGTCCTTGAAATAGACGCCCGTCGGACGCGACATCTCGCGGCTAATCATCGAGACGTCCACCCCCGCCTGAATCAACTCCTGAAGGATCCGCTCGCCGAAGGGATCGTCACCGAGACGACTGATGAAAGCCACGCGGTGACCGAGCTGAGCTAGCGCGATCGCGACGTTGACCTCAGCACCGGCCGTGTGCAGATGGACCATCTGGGCACTGGTAAGCCGCTTCCCCGCTGGAGGTGTCAGCTGCATCAGGGCCTCACCAACCGTGACAATCTCGGGTGATTCCCCCGCCGATCGTTGCGCAGCCGTCATCATGACCGGATCTCGTCAACTCCCCCACCGCTGCTCAATTCCACCGGGGCCCTGCGGCGCAGTGACGTCACGACCGCTTCGGCCGCCTCGACACCCCAGCACACCTCCTTCAGCGGCACTCGATCGGGCTGCCGCCTCCCCGCGAACACGGCGATCGCGTAATCCACCTCGCGCCGAAGGGCACCACCAATGCTCGTGTCCTCCTCGGGCCATAACGACAGGTCCGGCACGAAGGTTCCGCTGTTCGTCCACTCGACGAGGCCGTCGCTGACCAGTCGCTGACGCAGCATGCCCTCGAGGCCCAACACTTCTGCCTCGCCGACGATGGCGCCCGACAGCTCCAGCGCGCCGGCCAATGTCTGGGGCGCGGATCCGGGAACAAGCCAGGCCGACTCAACCGTCGCCGTCACACCGTTGTCGAACTCAAGCAGCGCGGTAACAACGCTCGGTGCTGCCTCGAGCGCAGCCTCGCTTTGCATCGCGAAGACGCGCACAACCGGACGTTGAACAAAGGAGACCGCGAGGTCGATGTCGTGAATGCAAGACTCCCACACCGGATGCACTCGATCGCCGAACGAGAGGAACCATTCCCGGCTGAAGTCACGCCGCAGGCGAAGCGCGCACAACTGTCCGATACGTCCACTTCGGAGACTGTTCTGCATTCGCGCGTACGGTGCGGCGAAGCGGGAGATCTGCCCCGCGACAACATGACGACCGGCGTTGGCGGCTTCGGTATGCACTCTCCAGGCATCAGCCGAGGACAGGGCCAATGGCTTTTCCACGAAGACGTGACAACCGGCTTCGAGCGCTACGACGCAGATCTCCGCGTGGGAGTCCTCGTCGGAGACGACCAGGACCGCGTCAGGACGTAATCGGTCGAGCAGGGGACTCAGCTCGGTGCCGACGCTCTCCACCGAGAACTGTTCCGCAGCCTCCCGCAAACGCGTCTCGTCGACATCGCACAGTCCGACGACACGCGCACCGGCCTCCGCCCATACCCGAGCGTGGAGAGCGCCGAACCGGCCCACACCCACCACGACGACTCTCATCCCCTGCGGATCCATCATCGGACTCCTCTCGCCGGCGGCGCTGCCGACGTGGACGTAACGGATAAAGTCTTCGCCCCGTGACCGGTAAGCATCACAACGACCAGAGCATCTTCCGGCATAAGCTCAATGGTCTCGGATGCGTTCAGTGCCGCGACAGCGGCACCGGCCGCGGGTTCGACGAGAATTCCCTGCCGGCCGAGGTCAAGCGTCGCTTCGAGAATGTGCTCCTCGGCGATCGCGACGACCGCCCCACCGCTTTTCCGCACAGCGGCGAGAGTCAACAGGCCCTCGCGTTCGTAACCACGCAGGGAGTCAGCGATGGCGGTCGCGCTGGTCGGCGTTACCGTAATCGGCTCGGCGAGCGCGTCGCGCCAGTCCGCCCGCGACCACGCATGGGCGAGTGGGGCACACGCCTGCGCCTGCACACCGATCAATCGAGGAAGACGATCCCCCTGGCCCGCATCGAGGATGTCGGTGAATCCTTGCAGTAGCCCGTAAAGGAGCGGTCCGGCGCCGACGGGTACGACAACAGCGTCAGGCAACCGGCCCAGTTGCTCGTGGACCTCGATAGCTACGCCGCGGTACGCCTCGGCCAGCAAAGGGTTGCGGTAGGTGGTAGTGACATTGAACCATCCCTCGGCCTCGCCCCGTACCGCGTCCGCGTAGGCCGTACTGTAGTCGCCTTCCACCAGGCGAACCTCCGCACCGTGAGCGTTCGCTGCGCGGAGCTTCACCTGCGCGTCGGATCCGGTGCCGCAGACGATGCGGCACCCCAAGCCGGCCGCTGCTGCATAGGCCGCGGCCGACACCGCGGCATTGCCCGTGGAGGCCAGCATCAGACCCTCGAGACCCAGATCGCGGGCGGCCGAGGCGGCCAAAGCCATCGCTCTGTCCTTGAAGGACAGTGTGGGGTTGAGCGATTCGAGCTTGCCGTGCACCCGCAGTCCGCTCGAGCCGGCCGCGCCCCTCAACGGCACCAGGGGCGTGCTGCCCTCGCCGAGGCTGACGACGTTGCCGGTACGCGGCAGGACCGCACCATGGCGCCAAATGCCAGGTGCTTTCGGATCGGCAACGAGGTCACGGGCGGCTATCGTCGCAAGGCCGGCGAGGAGGGGGCCACCGCACAGGTTGCACCGGTAGGCGGGCATACCCGCCAACGCACCGCATTCGGCGCACCGGATGACGTAGTCACGCGTGCCGAGCGCGGGGGAAAACTTTTCCGCCCCAGTCATGCCCCCACCTCCACCGCGTGCACGCCTGTCCGTACTCGGGTTTCCATCTCGTTCCGCAGCACCTTCGTCCGCTGCCGGGCCAACACAGACTTAAGATCGACCATCACCTCTCCTCACTGGTACTCGAACGTCGCCCTGGCCAGCCGAGCGCGTGCGACACGCGATCGGCGGTGGCCGCTACCATCGCGCCGGTTTCCTCGACTCGAGATGGGTCGAACCGCGAACCCGGAGTCGACAAGCTGATGCCGGCGACGACTCGGCCGGTGTGGTCGAACACCGGCGCACCGACGCAGCAGATTCCCACCTCGTTGTCCTGCAGGTCAGTGCTGTAGCCATTCCGCCGTACGACCTCGAGCACCTGGAGTATGGTCCCCTGATCCGACGCCAAGTCGAACAAGCGTGTGGAACCCTCGATCACCTCGGTCACCACCGAGTCGGGTGAGTAGGCGAGGATAGCCCGGCCGATGGCGGTTGTCAGGGCCGGGTTCGTTGCACCGATGCGGCTGTACATTCGCACCGGGTGCGGACTGTCTATCTTTTCCAGATACACGATGTGTACCGAGGCGAGAATCCCGAGATGGCACGTCTCCGAGGTATCCGCGACAATTTTCGCCATTTCTGGCTTCGCGACGTCACGTAGATCGACGCCGTCGAGGAAAGCGCGCGACAGCACAACGGTCCCCACGCCGACCGTGTGTAGCCCGGTCGTGGTCTCCCCCACCAGCGATGCCGACCGCAGTACCTGCAACAACCGGTGCAATGTCGTCATGGGGATCTCGGACACTCGCGCCAGATCAGCGAGCGAGATACCGGAAGGGTGCTCGGCGAGAATATTCAGCACAGTGATGGCCCTCTCGACGGCACGCAGCCCGCCCTGCCCACGGTCGCTCATTTATTCACCTCGGCCTGGAGAAATCGTGTCGCGAAAAGGAGGTAAACATCGGCTGCGCGATGTAGCTGGTCGATCGCGATCCACTCGTCGAGCGAGTGGGCCTGCGCGATATCGCCGGGCCCGCACACCACTGTGGGGGTTCCGGTCTCGGCGGCGAGGAGCGCCCCGTCAGTCCAGAACTGAACACCGATCGGGTCATCGCCATGGTCAATGCACTCAGCCACCACTGTGCACAACTCCCGCAATCCAGGATTCGTCGCGGGACACTCCAGCGGCGCATGGACGAATGCGCACGTACCCTCCATCTCTCGAACCACGCCGTCCACCTGCGGGTCCTCCGCGCGCAGGCGATCCACCAACTCCTCAACCTCGCGCAGTGCGTCGGAGTGTCCCTCCTGGGGCAGCCACCGTCGGTCCAGCTGCACGCTGCACGATGCGGGGACCATCGGGGGACGATCCCCACCGGCCACGACGCCGACGTTGACCGTCGCTGTCCCCAGCAGCGGGTGACTTCGCCGGGCAAGGGTGGGCACCAGTTCACGCTCGACAAGCTGAACAAAACGGGCGGCGTGATAAGCGGCGTTGATACCTTCGTCCGGAACGCTGCCGTGCGTGGCCAGTCCACGAAAGGCGGCCTCGATCCACATCGCTCCTTTGTGGGCACGAGCCACCTGCAGCAGCGTCGGCTCTCCAACGACGGCAAAGTCGGCGGTGACTCCCGACCGGGCCAGTGCGAGCATGCCGACACTGCCACTCTCCTCCCCCGCCACCCCGGTGAACACCAACTCCCCGGCGAAGGAAACACCCTCCGCGCCCAGCACCTCGGTGCAGACGAGCATGGCCGCGAGAGCACCCTTCATGTCCACGGCGCCGCGGCCGTACAACCGACCGTTCTTGACCTCCGGGCGGTAGGCGTCCGCCATCCCGTAGCCGGGGACGGTGTCGAGGTGCGCGTTGAACATCAACGAAGGACCGGGCCTGTCTCCTCGGACGACGGCAACAACGTTGCGTCTGTCCTCCTCCACCGGCTGGAGCGAAACCTCGGCCCGCTGACCCAGTCGCTCAGCGAGATAGGACGCTACGTACTCCGCTACCGACCGCTCCGCATTCGGAAGATCCTGATGTCCCTCGACCTCGATCAGCCGGGCGGCGAGATCGACCACCGCGTCGTGGTCGATTCTTGTCCGCAGATCAATACCGGTCACAGGTCCTCCTCGGCATCCTGCGTCGTGGTGAACGACGGGTCGTGGCTCAACACAGCCAGAGCCCGCGCCGCCGCGTCGTACCGTTGTCGGGCGGAGCGGTAGTCACGAACGGCACCGGTGCCCGGCGGACGCACGGATGTGGTCGCGACGCATACGTCACTGGCCTCAGCAGCATCACTCCACGCGCCGGCACCGAGACCGGCCAGGATCGCGGCGCCCAGCGGTGACGAGTCGTCGGCGACCCGCTCCACCGGAACGTCCTGCACCGCGGCGATCGCCGCTACCCATACCGAGGAGCGAGCCAGACCACCACCGACCCGCACCTGCTCGGCACCCCCTACGACCCTCCCGACGTGGTCGACCGCCGCGGCACACGCATAGGCGACGCCTTCCAGGACCGCACGCGCGAGAGATGCGGCCCCGTGCTCACCGGTCAATCCGACGAAGGCACCCCGAACCAGCGGGTCATGGTCAGGGGCGCTCGTACCCAACAGGGACGGCACACACACCGCACCGCCGGCCCCCGGCCTGTCCTGGGAGGCGAGGTGATCCATCCGTGATCCACCCGCGGCGTCGCGGTGTCCGCGCTCGTCGAACAACGTTTCCGCCCACTGCACGCTCATCCCGGCCGCGTACACGGAGTCCATGGCGAGGTACTTCTCCGATGCCGCACGGCCGAAGACGAAGTGGCTACCGGCGATCGGTTCGTCGAGCGGCGCGAGGATCTGTGCCGCGGTTCCCGCGTTGACGTAGACCGTGCCGGGGCGCACCAACCCCGCTCCGAGTCCGGAACAGGCGACGTCCGACGCTCCGGCGACCACAGGAGTCCCGGGAAGGAGGCCGGTCTGTGCACCGGCCTCCTCGGTCACCGTTGCGACGATGTCCGCGGAACCGTCGACCGATGGAGCGAGCTCACTATCCACGCCGCACAGTCGCCACAGGTCGGCGTCCCACTGGTTGCGGCGCACGTCGTACAGCAGGGTTCCTCGGGCATCGGTGACATCGGTTCCCCAGGTGCCGGTGAGCCGGTGGCGCAGCGCGTCCTTCGGCTGCACGATGCGAATCGCGCGGCCGAGCGAGTCCGGTTCGTGTTCGGCGAGCCAGGCCAGCTTGGGCGCCGTGAAGGCCTCGACGACCGGGTTCGCGCAACGCTGCAGAAAGAGCGACTCATGCTCGCGCAGTCGCCGCACCTGCGCGGCGCTGCGTCGGTCGGCCCACGTCATCGCCGGACGGACCCAGCGGTCACGCTCGTCGACGAGGACCGCCGCATGCATGTGTCCGCTGAGGCCCACGGCCCGGACAAAGGCAGGTTCCGCGTTCTCACCCCACGCCTGTTTCACAGCCGAGACGGCGGCGTTCCACCAGTCCAGCGGGTTCTGCTCGTGCCCCCCTTTCGATACCAGTTGAGAGGGGTAGGCACAGTAGCCGCGGCCGACCGTGACACCGGTATGGACGTCGACCAGTAGTGCCTTGACGCCCGTCGTGCCGACGTCGATACCGAGGACGAGGTCGGCAGTCGTGCGAAGGCCGGCCCGGTGACTGGTCGGCTCCCCAGGCACCGCCGTCACTTGGTGCGCTGGGGCTTGAAGCCGAACTCGCCGAGGAATTCCAGGGACTCCTCGGCCACCCGGTCGAAGTCGGCCAGACCGATGCCCGCGGGCTCCCCCACACCAATGTTGCCGCCGACCTGCCACCCCTCCCACTCAACGCTGACGTAGCCCTGGAAGTCGATCTCGGACAAGGCCTCGAACGTCTCGCGAAAGTCGACGAGGCCGCCGCCGAACCAGATGTGGTTGGTGTTGACGATCGTCGGCAGACCCACCTCGTCCTTGATCTGCACCACGTCGATGTAACGGCCGAGCCGTTTGATCGCATCCTTGACGTTCATGAATGGCTTGACCGCGATGTAGAAGGCTCCCGTGTCCATGGTCAACCGAAGGTTGTCGGCCCCCACCTCGTCGAACATCCTCTCGATGAGCTCGACGCGGTTGAGGATGGTGCCCTGCAACAGCTCGATGCTGACGTTCAGCCCGAGCTTGGCGGCGTGCGCGGCGACCTCGGTGATGGCCTCGCGGCACTGCCGCCACGCTTCCCGCCGGCTCAGCAGGACGTTCAGTGGTGGGTCGTAGTAGCCATCCCCGATCAGCGTCACCACGGACTCGCAGCCCAAAACCGCGGCCGCGTCCAGCGCCCGCTTGAAGGTGGCGATGCCGCGCTCGCGGTCGAACTCTCGTGGACTGACGAACGTACTGTGGCAGCCGAGGTAGCCGATGTCGATACCGAGCCGGTCGGTGGTGGCTCGCAGGTCGATCAGCTGCTGGTCGTACTCGTCGGCAGGAACGTCGAGCAGCTTCGCGTAGATGAAGTCAATGCCGTCGTAACCGTATCGAGCGGTCTGCTCCGCACACCAGGTGACCGGCTTGTCGCCCCAGGAGTTCCAGGCCGGACCGGCCGCCTCAAGGCGCCCCCACGGCATATTCGGCCAGACTTCCAGGTTGAGCTTCATGGAGGTTTCCCTTCCGTACGTTATGGGGTTCACAAATGTGGAATGCGCGCCGAGAGCTGCGAGATCATCCGCTGGTTGTGTTCCGAAGCGCCGGGCATGTTCGCGCTGAGGAAGACTTGCGGCCGCCGGTGATCACGTAGTTGGCGAGCACATGCCTCGACGATCACCGTGTTCAGGAGGGTCAGACCTACGACGGTTGAGGCCGGTCCCGCTAATGGCAGATCCTGATCGAGTCGTACCAGGGCATCGCCGGGGGGACAATGGTTGTCGATGACGACGTCGGCGACTTCATGCAGTCTCGGCCCGGGGCGTTGAATGGAGTCGGCGTATGCCCGGGAGGTTATCGCGATCACGGGCAGGCCGCCTTCGCGCGCCGTTCCGGCAATCTCGATCGGCAGCGCATTCGCCCCGGAATTGGAGACGACGAGCATGCAGTCGCGATTACCGTCCAAGTCATAGCCGTCCAACACGGTCCGGGAGTGTCCAGCCTCCCGCTCGCGCTGAGTGCTGCGTACCGCACCTTCATGCAGCATGTATGGCGGCTTCAGCACGGGACAGACTCGGACCGCGCCGCCTGCTCGGTAAAAGGCCTCCTCGGCGAACATGTGCGAGTGCCCGCTGCCGAAGATGTAGAGCACCCCGTTTCGGTTGAATGTGGCTGCGACGGTATCGGCGGCCCGCGCGACAGTGGAGGTTTCCTGCCCTGTCGCCTCAGCGAGGATCGCGCCTAGGCGTTCCTGATAGGTGCGCCCGACGGTCGGCTGCCCCGGCTGCACATGTTCTCTTTTATCCGCGTTCGTCGGTGAGTCCGAACTACCCATGAGAATCGTCCCGCACTACTTCACGGCTCCGGCGGTGAGCCCGCCGATGAAGTAACGCCCGACGAACAGGAACGGAATGATCGCGGGCAGCATCGTGAGGACAGTGCCGGCCATCAGCAGACCCCAGTTCACCGTGTACTGACCCATAATCGCGCTGAGCCCGATGGGGAGCGTCTTCAGCTCATCGCTCACCAGCAACTGGGAGGCGAACACGAACTCGGTCCATGAGTAGACGAATGCATACACAGCAACAGTGGCGAGCCCTGGAGCGAGCAATGGCAGGACGACCTGGAACATGGTGCGAACTGGTCCTGCCCCGTCGACCGCAGCCGCCTCGTCAATTTCCCTCGGAATTGACAGGAAGAAACCACGGAGCAGCCACGTACAGAAGGGTGCTGTGAAGGCAATGTTCACGATAACGAGAGCCGTGAGAGTGTTTATCAGTTGGAACTGCGCAAAAACCTGGTACAGCGGAACGAGCAGCAGGGTGCCTGGAATCATGTAGGCCAGCAGCACGAGTCCGGCGATCTTCTGGCTTCCGGGAATATTCATTCGGTAGAGCCCATAAGCGCCACAGAAGGACACTATCGCGGTGAACAAGGCTGTCAGGATGGCCACGATGAAGCTGTTCGACAGGTACACACCATAATCCGTCGCGGTGAGCAACTGCCGAAAATTGTCGAAGGTACCGGACTCCGGGACTGGCGTTGGGCTGGTACGCAGGATCTCCTCGCGCCCCTTGAACGACGAGGCCGTCACCCAGTAGACCGGCCCGAGGACGAGCACCGCCAGAACCACCATCGAGACCCAACGAGGCATGCTTCGTATCCATGAGATAAACACGTGTTCACACCTCCTTTGGCCTGGCAAGGCCGATGTAGATCCACGTCAGCAAGCCCAGCAGCACGATGGCCACAACGCTCGCGGCAGCGGCTTCGCTAGCCTGAAACTCCTTGAAGGCAGTGTCGTAGATGTAAACCGGCGACGTCTTGGAGGCACCAGCCGGACCTCCTTTGGTCACAAGATAGATCGAGTCGATGATGTTGAACGACCAGAGTGATCCGACGAGTCCGAGCGCGAACAACACGGGCTGGAGAATCGGCAGTGTGATGCGCCAAAACATGTTCCAGGCGTTGGCGCCATCCACCCTCGCGGCCTCGTAGACTTCAGTGGGAACGGTCCGCAAAGCACCAAAGATGATCACGGCACCCAACGGGAACCAATGCCAGCTGTTCATGAAGATCAGTGTAGGCAGGGCCCACGTGCTGTCCGCGAAGAACTGAACGTGGTCGACGCCAAAGAATCCGAGAACCTTGGGCACTATGCCGTAATTGCTATTCATGAGCCATTGCCAGATCACAGCCACGGCAACGGTGGGGATGACCCACGGCAAAAGGATCCACGTCCTCGCCGTCCGTGACCACAGTTTGCCGCGCGCGAGCAGCAAGGCGGTCGCGAAGGCCAGAACGGTCTGAACGGTCAGGTTACCGAATAGCCAGACGAACGAGAGACCGAGCGACTTCCACATCGCGGGGTCAGCGAGCATGTCGCGATAGGTGTCCGTCCCGACGAACTGCGACTCGGTTCCCGCAACACCCTGGTCCTGCAGGCTCAACAAGACCGTGTTGATCAATGGGAAACCAATGACCGCCAGCATCAGGAGTACCAGTGGTGCGACGAGAAACAGGCCGAAAACGTGCGGATTCTTTCGACGGCGAACTCGCCTTGGCGTCTTGGTGCCAGACCTGATGGATGACCCGTGGTGTCGGGTCGAGACGCTCTCCCGACCCGACACCGCCGTAGAGCTTTCTGACATTACTACTCCACCGCCGCCTGCATCTGCTGCTGTCCCCAGGCCACGGCCGACTTCGGGTCCTCACCCTGCACGACAACGCGCTGGACGACCTGCGCGAGGATGTTCTGACTGGAAATCTTGCCTACCTCATCGACGTACTGACCGTCCACGAAGCCGAACAGGTCACCCGTCTCCGACTGCTCGAGCATCTTGTCGACACAACCACGGTACTTCTCGATAACCGGATGCGATGTCCAGGACTCCGCCTGCACACCATCCGCTGTCAGCGGCAGGAACAGCCCCGGCTCGGCGTTGAGGAAGTCGCCGTAGTTCTCCGGCTTCAGCAAGAACTGCAGAAACTTCTCGGCCGCCGCTGCGCGTTCATCATCCTGAGACAAAATCATTGCCGCGTTGGAATAGTGGATGCTCCCGGACTGGCCACCTTCCGGCTGTGGAATAGACGCGCACCCGAGGTCGCTCGGGGGACGCCCCGACTCCTCCTCGAATGGCGCGAGATACTGGCCCTTCTCCACTGCCATCGCGGCCGCACCACTATTGAAAGCCGCCTGTGGCTCACCCCAGGAATAGTTGGCACTGTCTTGGGGCGAATACGCCATCATCTTCTTGTAGAAATCCAAGGTCTCCGTGACCGCAGGCTGATCGAAGTTGACCCCGCCGTCATCACTGAGGAACTTGCCGGCACCGTTGGTCAGCATGAAGCTGTAGATGACCTGGTCGGTGGCGAGGTTCTTGCCTGCAGGAAGAGCAATCCCACTCTGGCCGCCCTTGGTTAGCTTCTCAGCCGCAGCGAGCAACTCGCTCCAGGTCTGCGGTGCTTCCTTGACGCCAGCGTCGGCGAGCAGGTCCTTGCGGTACCACAACATCTGCACCATACCGTAGAGCGGAACGGCCCAGTATTCTTCCTCGTCCCGGTACGGCGCCTTACCAACCTCAGCGATCTTGTGCTCAGAGTCCAGTTTCTTCACCAACTCGGTCACGGGACGGGCGGAACCAAGCTCCCGAACGTAGGTCGTGAAGTCAGGCAGAGTAAACAGCAGGTCGGGCTGCGTCTGGGACTGAGTCGCACCGGCAATCTTGGTGTAAATCTGGTTCCAGTCTTGGACCTGCTGCTCGACCTTGAATTCCGGGTTGGTGGCGTTGTAACGGTCGATGAGCTCTTGAAATGCCTTGACGCGATTGGGTGGCTGTTCCATGTGCCACAGCGTGAGCACGTTCTCCTTGCCTTCTCCACCGCCCGCACCTGTCCCGCCGCAGCCCGTTGCCACGAGCGCCATCGCTACGAATGCGGCGCCGAGGGCCTTCGCTCTGCGAAGCCTCATAGAACTCGTCCCTTCGCTGAATTGACGAGGACCTGCGCTGGCTGAGGGTCGTTCATCTCGCCGCCGCACGGCCGCTCTGGTCTAGACTTATCCGCCTAAACCGAAGTTTTGCGGAATGGTCTCCCAGACCGTAAGGTAGTGGTCTAGAACAGTCAATGCCTGACCGCTACGAGAATCGAGGGCTGGTGATGTCTTCTCGCACCGCGTCCTCGTCCGGACCACTCGCGTCGCCAAACTCCGCGACGATGCCGAAGTACGTTGAGATCCTCAACGAGTTGCGTGACGAGTTCCGGCACGCGCCCAGCGGCTCCCGCATCCCCACCGAACGCGCGCTCGCCACGCGCTTCGGCGTCAGCCGGATGACGCTGCGTCAGGCGTTGGACGAGTTACAAGCCGAGGGCCGCGTGGAGCGTGTCCGCGGCAATGGCACCTTCGTACGTCGCCCAACCGTGGCCATGGGCCCTCGTCTTACCTCTTTCACCGAGGACATGCGGTCGCGTGGATTAATGCCGTCCTCACGACTCTTGGGCCTCTCCATCGTCCCAGCGGGCGCTGATGTCGCAGACGTATTGGGCGTCGCCGCCGACGACGAGGTGGTATGGATGGAACGGCTACGGTTCGCTGACGGGGAACCGATGTGCGTGGAGGTCACTCAGCTCCCTCGGCGCCTTCAACGAGTGCTCGAGCGAGGGGACCTCGAGGGGTCCCTCCACGCACTGCTCAAGAAGGAAGGGATTGACATTACGTCGCTGACACGATGTGTGCGTGCTGTAGCCGTCGAGCCGCGCGAAGCGCGCCTACTCGACCTGCCGGATGGCGCGCCAACTCTGGAAGTGCTCGACGTGTTCTACGATGTGGAGGGACGGTGCGTGCAGCGTGCGAGTTCACGTTACCGGTACGACCGGTATGAAGTGATGAACCAAATTGGTGATCGATTTACGCACGGACATCGCCCATGACCGCGGTGCAGGTGCTTGACGACGTGTGGTTGGTCGGCAGTGGTACCCACGAGACTGCATTTACCGACCCCCATGATTGCCATTGCTACCTCATCTGGGATGGCGAGAGCGGTTTTCTCATCGATGCCGGCTCCGGGCTCGGCGAGCAGACGTGGCTGGCCAACATTGAGCAGGTGTGCGACCCATTCCGCCTGGATAGCGTCTTGATCACGCACTACCACGCCGATCACGCAGGAGGTGCGGCAACGGCGCGAGAACTCGGCCTTCAGGTCCGCGGCCATCCACTGACAACACAGGCGTTGCTGACCGGTGACGAGGAACGCACACAGGTAGCCCGTGCCCGTGCGGCCGGCATTTACCCAGCGGACTATCGCCTGCGACCCGCAACGCTCGAGCCTATTCGTGGCGGACAACATGTCCGCTCGGGGGACGTTTGCCTCGAAGCCGTCGACGCGCCCGGCCACAGCGACGGGCATCTAGTGTTCCTCCTCCACGGTACGCGCGGAACCGTCCTGTTCAGTGGAGACTGCCTGTTCGCTGGAGGACGGGTGAGTCTCCAGGCTATCCCGGACTGCCGGCTCGACCTCTACGCCACGACTGTCATCGGACTTGCCGACCGGGGTGTTGACGTGCTGCTTCCCGGCCACGGGGAGCTAGTGCTCGAGCGCGCAAGGAATGACCTGGACCGGGCTGCTGCCACATTCCGTAGACTTGTCCCTCCCGAAAACGTGCTACCTGCCGACTGACAAGACATGGACGTTTCGAATCCTCATCGAGGTGCCACTGGTCGACATAAATCTGGCAACCTGACACTTTATGATCGACATCGATCGTGTTTCCAACCTGGCACCAGTGTCTCGCATTTGCTCACCGCCAATTATTGGCCGCATCATCAACGTTTCCTCTCAACTGAGCCAGAAGGAAAGACCAGAGCTCACCCACTACAGTGCGAACAAGGCCGATGTCATCGGATTAACGAAGGCGATAGCCAGGTAATTTTCGGCGCGCGGAGTGCTTGTCAATGCTATCGCTCGGGTCCGCTCTGGACGCTGATTGACGGACTCAGCCAGGAATGGAAGCGCGCAAAGGAAACCGAACCACCTTCCGCAGCTTCGAGCTTTCACACGACGTCGCACCCACCGCCCTCCTGCTCGCATCCGGTCACGGAGGCAACCTCCCATAGGCCAGCCCTGGATCCCAACAACGGTGTTGTGATGGGCATAAGCAATGTGCGGGGCTTGTGCATCCATCGGCGGAGATTCACCGGAATTCAGCGCCCTTGCGTCCGGGAACAGCCGCATGTCACGGCGGGTGACGCTGGATGACCAGGGATGGTTTGCAGTTCGCGCGATCGTTCTCGCAAGCGATGCGAACCCTGACCCGCCAATCGCCACTTGGTGCCACTGCCGAACGTCACCGCTGTTCGGTAACCGTCGGGAACTGCCCTTCCCGGGCTCCCAAGGCTGGCGCAGTCCAGTGTGTCGCAGTGGTGGCGCATGCTGGGTTGCAAGCATTCTTGCGTCCTGAACCTCGGCGATCTCGAGATCGTCCTGTTTGCCGACCACGCGCGGCTCCATGATCTCATGTCCAAATCTCGAACCGTCAACGCGCTGCCTCGCAGTGGTCCGGCAACCCCAGTTGGCGGCTCCGGACCAGCCATCATGAACACTTGCCGACGATTCGGTCCAACCATTGTAGCGCCGCGCTGGTACGTGACGGGAATGGAGATAGTCGGACAATGCATGTCTTGCCGGACCTGTGCACTCGCCACTGGACTCACGGCTGCGATGTCTGCGGTCAGAGAACGTCGCGACTACTCCCATACCCGATTCCGGGATGCGGGATCACCCCATACAGCTCAAGACACCGCTCGAATGTCTGGGGCTCATAATGCAACTCTTTGGTGGCCCTTGAGGCCGAGGCGCTCCCGAGTCTCCTTTGGACTCGCAGGCTCACGGTCGAAGAACCGTGCAAGCTGCACCACTTTATGAACCAACTCTGCGTTAGAACCGGCTTGTTGTGAGCGATGCAGTCGCAGGTTGTCCTCGAGTCCTACTCGCACGTTTCCGCCAAGCATCAGCGAGAGCGCGGCCAGGTTGAATTCGCCTGGGTAACCCACCCCTGCGGCAGACCAGGTGAACGTCCCGACCCCGAAGAGGCGTTCGGCGGTGCGCAGCATGTGCAGCAGCTGGTCGGGCTCGCAGGCGTTGGCTCCCAGTACACCGAGCACGAACTGCAGGTTGAACGGCGGCTCGAGCACTTCGTCGCGCATCAGCTGGCGAAGGTTGTACAACTGCCCGACGTCATACACCTCGATCTCGGGACGTGTGTCTGCCTCGCGCATGAGCTTCGCCATGTAAGCCATGTCGGCGAAAGTGTTGCGGAAGACATAGTCGCGCGTGCCCTCCAAATAATCTCTCTCCCAGTCGGCGAAGTCGAGATCGCGTTGCGCGACAGGGAAGATGCCAAAGTTGAAGCTTCCTGCGTTGAAGGTAGCCATCTCAGGCTTCAATCGAGGTAGCACGGCTCCGCGCTCGGTGATCGACATTCCGGCTCCTCCTCCGGTGGTGGGTTGCACCACGGCGTCGCAACGTTCACGAAGGCCGGCCATGACAGCGTCAAAGAGATCCAGGTCTGCGCTCGGGCGCCCGGTCGACGGATCCCGCACATGCACATGCAGGATCGAGGCGCCTGCCTCGCAACTTGCCACGCCCTCCTCGATGATCTCGTCAACGGTCACGGGAATCGCCGGATTTTGCGATGGCACAGTCATCCCGCCGGTCAGGGCACACGTGACAATGACCTTGTCGTCCATAAGAGATTCTCCTTGTCGATTCTGCGGTTTCGGGCAGCGTGGTCAGTCATGATCAAAGGTTCGCGCCGGTGTCCTGGCGGTGGAACCGCGCACGACCAGCTCGTGGGGATACCTGTGATGACGGGGTTCCGCACCGGTCTTGCCGATGCGCTGCAGCAACAATTTGACCGCGAGCTCGGCCATCTGGGTGATCGGCTGGCGGACGGTGGTCAGGTCGTAGCCCTCCCATGAGGCCATGGCGATGTCGTCATACCCAACTACCCAGACATCTTCAGGTACGTCGCGTCCCAGCGAGCGGGCCCCGTCGATAGCGCCAATCGCGGTGAGATCGTTTACGCAGAACACTGCGGTGGGAGGGTCCGCCAGAGTCAGTAGATCGCGCATGGCGGCATGTCCGTCCTCGTGCGAAAAATCGCCTCGCCGGCACAACCTCTCGTCCAAATGCAAGCCCGCAGCTGCCACGCCCTGGCGAAAGCCGCGTTCGCGTTCCGCCGAGGTACTCGGACCGATTGGCCCGCCGATGAAGCCGAGGCGGCTATGGCCCGCTCCGACCAGGTACTGCACGACCTGGGTGCTGCCACCGAGATTGTCGCTGGTCACCTGATCACACGCGATACCTTCTACGCTGCGATTGAGCGTGACAACCGGAGCATTTCGGCGAAGCGCCTCGTGCAGTGGAACCGACTCGGCCGTCACCGTGGTGAACACGACACCATCGACCATGCGTTGCCGAATCGCCTCGAGGGCGCCGGCGTCGCCTGCACCTTCCGAGGTCCACAACACCATCCGCTGGTTCGCGCTCGCGAGCTCGGCACTGAGCGCCTCGATCAGCTGAGGGTAGTAAGGGTTGGTGATTCTGGCAACCACCACACCAATGGTTTGAGTGCGTTGAGTCTTCATCGCCCGGGCGAGGACGTTCGGTTCATACCCGGTCGCGGAGACCGCCTCCATCACCCGCTTCCGGGTCTCGTCGGTGACATTGTCGCTGCCCTGCAACACTCGCGATACCGTCGCTTGTGATACTCCGGCAGCCCGCGCCACGTCCCGGCTAGTCACCATCGGCGCCAGCCCTTGCCCAGCGTCGGCCTCGTTCGGGCTTGCGCACACGTCTTCCTGGCCACACTCATGCAGGCTCTGCCGGCAGCCTCGTCGCAACGAGATCGTCGAGGAGGTCCAACGCTGCCGGCTCGGGCTGGCGATGCCCCTGCTCGCAGTCGTGCACGAGGTCCACGATGCGTTGATTCAGCGGGGTGGGCAGACCAACCTGCGCGCCCTCGCGCACCACCCCACCATTGATGTCGTCGACCTCGGTCACCGCACCGCGTTCGAGGTCCTGCAACATGGAAGCCTTGGTCGCGGCGGCAGCGCTCATCAAGATGCGCAGCGGCACCTCGGCTGTGGGCATGTCCTCGACCGATCGCACCAGCAGCTGTTCGGGGTGGACACCAAGAACCTTCTCCGGCGTCGCGCCACAAGCTCGGGCCACATCGAATCCTTCGGTCCACAGACTGAGAGCGACGCGCCGGCCTACGACCGAGCCGACGACCTGCCCGTATAGCAGCCCAGTGACCGCACCGAGACCAGAAAAGGTGCTGTTGACCAGGAGTTTGGACCAGACCTGGCTGGCGATGTCCGTCGAGACGCAAACCTCGGCCACGTGACCCAGCGCCTCGCACAGTGCCGGGGTGCGCGCACCGTGCGCGCCTATTACGAACGGTGCTCGCGTGGTCTGAGCGATGCGGCCGGGACCAAGGTTGGTCGCTCCCCATTCTACGAGGCCGACCATCAGGCGGTTCTTGCCGACCAGCCGCCCAAGCCGGTGTTGTACCAGCCCGTTACCCAATGCCACGTAGGTGTCAACCAGGTCTGCCTCGACCAGCGGGGTCAGCGCGGCCTCCAGGTAAGGGGCCTTGACTGTGATCAGTGCGAAGTCGAAACGTCGGTCCAACGCATCTGCGTCGTACTCGGCCCTGATCGGGATCTGACACGTGTCCTCCAGGTCCTCCAAGACCAATCCCGGTACGCGCATCCGTTCCACGTGCGCACGGTTGGCGTCCAATGCGGTCACGTCATAGCCGGCACGAGTGAGCTTGGCGGCAATGACGCCACCGATCGCACCGGCTCCCACCACCAGCAGACGTAGGTCAGGCATTGGCGTCGCTCCCGTCACTGATCAAAGGTTTGCTAAGGAACCGTGACATCGCCGCATAGCGGGTATCCCGGTATCGCATCAGCTGGTCACCCTCATCCGCGGAGTACTCACCGAAACCGGCCCCGGCCTTAGTGCCAAAACGTCCCTGCTCGACCAGTTCGACCAGGCGCGGGGGCGGGGCAAACCGTGAACCCACGCCGTCTTGCAACGTACGTAACACCGACAGGTACACGTCCAGACCGGCCATATCGGCGATCTGGAAGGGACCGAAGTTCGGCAACCGAAAACCGAATGTCGACCGCACTACCTCGTCCACCTGTTCGGCTGATGCGAGGCCGTCCTCGACACAGGAGACGGCCTCGAGGAACATCGCCATCTGGATCCGGTTCGCAACGAACGCAGGTGAGCTGGCAACGTCGGTGGGACATTTGCCGAGCCGGCGCAGCAGCAGGTGACAGTCGTGCACCACTTCCGGCGCCGTGCGCGAACCGGCGATGACCTCGACACCAGGCACCCACTCCGGAGGGCTGAACCAGTGCAGGCCCAGGAATCGCTGCGGCCGATGCACGTGCTCGGCCAGCTCGTCGATCGGGAACGAGGACGTGTTCGACGCGATAATGGTCTCCGTCGGCGCGGCCCCGGAGACACTGTGAAGCAGTGACCGCTTCAGCGGCAGGTCCTCCGGCACCGCCTCACACACCAGGTCGGTGGCAGCGACCGCGTCTTCCGGCGGGAAGCAACCGCGCACACTGCCTACGCGGTCCATGTCTTCGGGCTCGCGCAGACCCGCCTCGACCTGCGTCCGCGTCCGCTGCCGCAACCGTTCCATCGCACTCCGGGTCAGCGCGGGGCTGGCGTCGCACAATGCGACATCGATGCCAGCTACCGCGAGCACCTGGGCGATGCCCAGTCCCATCGTGCCGCCGCCGAGCACCGTGGCCCGCTGGACTAGCGAGCCACCCTCAGTCGCGTCGATCGTCATCAGCACTCCTTCACCTCTTGACGGTGTCGTACATCCACTGGCATGGTCCCGTTACCCGAATGGATACGTAACCATATTCTCGGCGGTTTTCGCTAGGCCCAGGATGAATACGTACCCAGGCGCGGCTACAAGCCGGAGCGGACGAAGCCAGGGAGAGGCAAATGATTCGAGGATTCAGTGCCCGCGCGGTGTCGCTGCTCAGCGTGGTCGCGCTGACAGCGAGCTGCTCAGCCTTACAGCAGACCGAGGACAGCCAGAACGACAGCAGTGGCTCCATCCTCATCGGCCATCTGACCCCGAAGTCAGGCTTCCTGGGTCAGCTCGGCGCAAAGGACCTGGCCGGGACGAAGTTCGCGGTCGACGAGATCAACACCGCTGGCGGCCTACTGGGTCGCCAGATCGAACTCATCTCCGAGGACAGTGTGGACCCGGGCGTGGCGGTACAGAAGGCCACCAGCCTGGTTGAGGACGAGAAGGTTGATGCACTGTTCGGCGAGATCTCGAGTGCGTCGGGGCTGGCGATCTCAGACATCGCCGACCGTAGCAAGACGACCTACTTCAACACCGGCTGGAACTCCAATGAGGGCCGCAGTGAACAATGCAGCCGCTACGTCTTTCACGTCGACGGCAATAACAGCATGTATGTCTCCACCGTGGGTCTGTGGGTCGCCGAGCAGGAGGCCTCCCAGCACTACATGCTCACCGCGGACTACGCGTTTGGCCACGACTTGCGCGAAGAGACTTTGCGGTTGCTCAAGGAAAGGGTAAGTGGTGGAAAACTGGTCGGTGACGAACTGGTACCCACTGGCACGCGAAACTACACCAGCTACATCCGTAAATTGACCCTGGCCAAACCCGACGACGTCTTCCTGAACCTGGCCGGGGAGGATCAGACAACCTTCCTCAAGCAGTACACCCAAGAGTACGGGGCGCCTTTTCAGGTCACTGGCGGGGTTATGGACACTGTACAATTCTGGGCGGCCGGAGCGGAGAACTTGACCGGCGTATGGCCAGCCACCTATTACCATAAATTGGATACGCCAGCCAACCAAGAATTTGTCCAGCGTTGGCGCGACAAGCACAACGGAACACCGCCGGACAACCAGGCGTGGCAGAGCTACACGGCAATCAAGGTATGGGCAGCCGCGGTGGAGAAGGCTGGCTCGGTCGATACCGAGGCCGTCGTGAAGGCGTTGCGAAGCGGCATGAAGTTCGATGTGCTCAAGGAACGTCCTGCCGTCATCCGCACGCAGGACAACCAGCTGATGTATGACATGTACGCCGTCGAGGTCGACGCGAAGAATATGGAAGACAGTTACGACATTTTCAACATCCAGCAGCCGGTGCCCGGCCCCGGACGTGACCTGGAAGAAATCCAGATCCCCAAGGAGCGCAGCGCATGCTCGTTGTGAACTTTCCCCGAGGGGAAGGCGCCCGAAGCGGAGGTAACCGATGACGCTGCTGCGTTACATCCTCGATGGCCTCGTCTCCGGAACGCTGTACGTCGTCATGGCGCTGGGTCTGTCCATCATCTTCGGGCTACTCGGCATCGTGAACTTCGCCCACGGGATCCTCTACGCTCTCGGCGCCTACCTGGCCCTGGCGGTGTCCGGCGGGATCGTAGAACTGCCGTTCTGGCTCAGCCTTGTTGTCGCCCCGCTCGGTGTGGCCGTGATTGCGATGGTCCTCGAGGTATTGTTCTTGCGGCGGTTCTACGCCGTCGACCCGATCCTGGGCCTGCTGTTCACATTCGGACTGACACTGGTCGGTGAAGACGCCATCCGGATGATCTGGGGCCCTACCGGCATTCCCTTCGGCATCCCGGACTTCCTCAGCGGCTCGGTCGAGCTGCTGGGACTGAACTACTCGGTGTATCGGCTGTTCATCGTGGCGATGGTCGCCGTGGTCGTCGGGTTGCTGTGGTTGTTCTTCAATCGCACGCCAGCCGGACTAATCATCCGTGCCGGCAGCCGCGACGGCGAGATGGTGCGGCTGCTCGGCATCAGCCTCAAACCCACTTTCACACTGGTATTCGGCGTCGGGGCTGCGCTAGCCGCGCTCGCCGGAGTGCTGTCCGCGCCCCTGGCCGGGGTGCAGCCCGCTATGGGCACCGACGTGCTCACCATCGCGTTCGTGGTGGTAGTCATAGGCGGGCTGGGCTCGTTCTGGGGATCGGTTGGCTCCGGCCTGCTGGTCGGCGTCGTGGTCACATTGACCGCTGCCTACGCACCAGCGTATTCGCAGGCCTCGATGTTCGCCCTGATGATTGCTGTGCTGCTCTTTCGACCGCGAGGCCTGTTCGGTCAGCACTGGGAGAGGTTCGAATGATCGTCAAGATCGGACAGCTCGTCCGCCACCCAATGACGCTGTTCGGCGTAGTCCTGCTGCTACTACCGTTCGCGGTCGTACTGACCGCCGGCAGTGTATTGCTGGCGACCGAGATCGCATGCTTCGCGCTGATGGCCGTCGCCTACAACGTCCTGCTCGGATACACCGGGCTGTTGTCCTTCGGACACGGCCTGTTTTTCGGCGTCGGGGCCTACGTTGCGGCGTTGCTGCAGCTGCGGCTTCTGCCGGACTCGATGCTCGTGCCGATCGCGGCCGGTGCTCTGGCGGCAGCCGCGATCGGCCTGCTCGTCGGGGCGCTGGTGCTGCGCAAGAGCAGCGGCGTCTACTTCTCCTTGATCACGTTGGCCTTTGGCATGGGTGGCTTCTACCTGGTCTACCGCGCCACCGACATCACCGGCGGGGAGAACGGTCTCGGCGACTTCGGGCCGGTGAGCGTCGCCGGTCTCGACATGTCCAACCGTGCCAACTACTACTACCTCAGCGCCGCCATCGTATTCATCGGCGTCTTGTTGATGTGGCGGTTCACCCGGTCCCCGTTCGGGCGCGTCCTGCGCGCCATCAAGGGCAACGAGGATCGGGTCCGTGCTCTGGGCTACAGCCCCTACCGATACAAAGTGGTCGCGTTCGTCGTCTCTGCCGGCTTCACCGGGCTGGCAGGAGCGTTGTACGTCTACGCCCTCGCATATACCTTTCCGACGTTGTTCCACGCCTCTTTTTCCGGCCAGATCACCGCAATGACGATTCTCGGCGGTACGAGTGCGTTCCTCGGTCCGGCGCTGGGCAGTTTCTTCTTCGTCTACGTCCGTGAGTCGCTGTCGTCGTTCACCGATAACTGGATGCTCTTCTTCGGTCTTCTCTTCATGGCGTTCATCCTGTTCAGCCCGCAAGGCCTCAGCGGCCTCGCACAGCGGCTGTGGCGACGAGTGTTCCGTCATGCCAAGGCTGTCCATCAGGTCAGTTCGCCGTCACCGGACGACAGCGAACCCGCATCAAGTTCCGCGGCCATAACTAATCCCGCCAACCTCGGTGCCGAAGCGGCAACGGTGGGCAGAGATCGCGTCGGTGGACCAGTTGTGCTGTCTGCTTCCGGGATAATCAAACGCTTCGGCGGTTTCACCGCAGTCGACCGGGTGGACCTACAGGTGCACGAGGGAACCGTCCACGGCTTGATCGGACCCAATGGTGCCGGCAAAACTACGTTCTTCAATTGCCTGAGCGGAACGATGCCGAAGACCGCAGGACAAGTACTGTTCGGCGGCGAGGATGTCAGTGCACTGCCCATGCACGAGTTGGCGGAGCGCGGTATGGCCCGCTCGTTCCAGATCGTCAGCGTGTTCAAGGACCTCACCGTTGGCGAGAACGTCGAAGTCGCCGTGCAGGCCGCGACCCGGCACAAGCAACAGGTACATACCCGCGCCGATGCCTTGCCCGACGTCAGCAACCGCGCCCAGGAACTCGTCAACGAGTGGGGGCTGGCCGGTAAGGAACACCTGTTGGCCGGGGTGCTCTCCCACGGCGACCAACGATTGCTCGACATCGCCATGGCACTCGCCAGCGGTCCGTCGATGCTCCTTCTCGACGAGCCGTTCGCGGGTCTGCCCAGCAGCGGCCGGGACGCGGTCAGCAACGTCATCCGTCGCCTGAACCAGGAGCTCGGCATGACAATCCTGCTGATCGAACACGACATCGAGCGGCTAATGGCCCTGACGGATGTGGTGACGGTCCTCAGCCGCGGTCAAGTACTCGCTGACGGACCACCCGAACAAGTGCGGTCCGACCCTGACGTGCAATTGGCTTACATGGGCGAAGCGCAGGTCAGTGAGGTCGACCGGGTTGACCGCACCGACGCACCCGCGCTTCTCGAAGCCGTCGACGTGGACTCCTTCTACGACAAGAGTCAAGCCCTGGAACGAGTGAGCCTGCGGGTGCATGAGGGAGAGGTGGTCTGCTTACTCGGCCGCAACGGCGCAGGCAAGACTACGACACTGATGAGCATCATGGGGACCGTCCCGGTACGTCACGGCACGATCACCGTGGCCGGCGCGGACGTCACCAACGCACCGCCGGAGCGCGTCGCCCGCGCCGGTGTCGGTTTGGTCCCCCAAGGACGCCGCGTGTTCGGGAACCTGTCCGTACACGAGAACCTCAAACTGGCCGCCAGGGACGCGTCAGGAGGCCAGGGTTGGACGGTCGCACGCGTGTACGAGCGGTTTCCGATGCTACAGCGCTTGCAAGGCCGGCAAGCAGCCAACCTGTCCGGCGGGGAGCGGCAGATGCTGGCCATGGCCAGGGCGCTGGTGTCCAACACCCGGTTGCTGCTGTTGGACGAACCGTTCGAGGGCCTAGCCCAGATCGTCGTCTCCGACATCGTGCAGGTCATACGTGAGCTGCGCGGAGAGTTGACCATCTTGCTGGTGGAGCAGAGCTTCGAACTGGCGTTGGCTCTGGCCGACCGGGCGTATGTCATGTCCAACGGCCAGATCGTGTTCGAGGGCTCTCCGGCCGACCTCCAAAACGACAAGGAATTGAGCCAGCGCCTCATGGGAGTGTGAGCGCCCGTCCTGTCGTTTGCCCACCGAAAGGAGATTGACCATGTCGAAGGTGCTGAAGCCTGCGACCAAGAAGAAGCAGGACGCCTCTGCCCAGTCCGGGGTGCAGGAGTCCGTTGCCGCCATCATCGCCGACATCCGCGAACGCGGCGACGCCGCCGTTCGTCACTACTCCGAGAAGTTCGACTCCTGGAGCCCTGAGTCGTTTCGGCTCTCGGAGCACGACATCGACCGGCACCTGTCCCAGGTACCCGCACAGGTGATCGAGGACATTGAGTTCGCCCAGAAGCAGGTACGCGACTTCGCCCAACAGCAACGCGACTCGATGCTGGATCTGGAGACCGAAACTCTTCCCGGAGTCCGCCTAGGACAACGGCACATTCCCATCGCAGCGTCGGGAGCATATGTGCCGGGAGGCCGCTACCCGTTGACAGCATCAGCACACATGACTGTGGTGACGGCCAAGGTCGCTGGCGTGTCCAGGGTGATGGCCTGCACTCCGCCCATTCGCGGCGAGGTACCGGTTGCCACCGTTGCCGCGATGCATCTGGCCGGTGCGGACGAGATCTATCTGCTCGGAGGTGTACAGGCCGTGGTCGCCATGGCGTTGGGTACCGAAACGATTCCTCGCGTGGACCTGATAGCCGGCCCCGGCAACGCCTACGTGGCCGAAGCCAAACGCCAGCTGTTCGGGTCGGTCGGCATCGACCTGTTCGCCGGTCCCACCGAAACACTGGTGATCGCGGATGCTTCGGCCGACCCATTCGTGGTCGCGGTCGACCTGCTGAGCCAGGCCGAGCATGGCCCAGACTCCCCGGCAGTGCTGATCACTACCTCCGAAGATGTAGCCCGGGCAGTGCTGCAACACGTGGAACGCATTTTACCCGGCATGCCAACACAGGACATGGCCGGACCGGCGTGGCAGGACCACGGCGAGGTACACGTCGTGGATGACCTGGAGCAGGCGTACGCGCTTGCGGATGACTTCGCCAGCGAGCACGTTCAGGTGCTCACCGCGCAGCCGCGGGAGGCGCTGGAAAAGATGCGAAATTACGGCGCGCTGTTCCTGGGCGAGGGCACCTGCGTCTCCTATGGGGACAAAGTCATCGGCACCAATCACGTGCTGCCAACACGCGGCGCGGCCCGGTACACCGGGGGGCTGTGGGTAGGAAAATACCTCAAGACGGTTACCTACCAGCAGGTCGACGACGCATCGACCAGCGCCGAGCTGGGCAGGGTTTGCGGACGTGCCTCAAGAGTCGAGTTGTTCGAGGGCCACGCGCGTTCCGGTGACGTCCGCGCCGCCAAGTACGCCGGAGACCCACTCACGTGGGCCCCGGAGAGGATGTCGGAGTGGCCCGCGCAGGACTCGCTGTGACAGTCGACTTCGGCCTCAACCGCCGTCGTGCACTGGTCTCCGGTGCGGCTGGCGGACTGGGAACCGCAATCGCCGACGGACTGGCCGAACTGGGAGCCCAAGTGGTCGCGACCAGCCGGGACGTGAGAACAGCTCATTGGCTGGCCGAGCGCTATGGCACCAATCCGTGCACGCTCGACGTCCGCGACACCGCGTCGATCCACACCGTGGTGGACCAGGTCTGGGCAGATGGCGGCATCGACATCCTGGTGAACAACGCCGGGGTCAACCGGCCGGCCGCCATGCCCGACGTGACCGAGTCCGACTGGGACACCGTCGTCGACACCAACCTCAAGGGTGTCTTCTTCCTCACCCAAGCCGTCGTCGGTCACATGCGCGCGGAAAACAGGCCTGGCTCGGTCGTCAACATCGGCTCTCAAGCCGGCGCGGTCGGCATCGAGGAGCGTGCGGCCTACTGCGCGAGCAAGGGCGGCCTCGTCCAGCTCACCCGGGCGCTGGCCTTGGAGCTGGCCGAACATGACATCCGCGTGAACTCTGTCGCCCCTACTTTCGTGTTGACCGAACTCACCAGGTCGACATTGGAGCAACCCGAACTCCGGGAGAGATTCCTCGGCCGGATTCCCATGGGCCGGTTCGCCCGCCCAGAGGACGTCGTCGGCGCCGTGGCGTACCTGAGCGGAGACATGGCCGCCATGGTCACAGGCCACACCTTGCTCGTCGATGGCGGCTGGACGGCTCGATGACTGCGTTGATCTCGTGAGTTGCGCGTGGACGCTGCTCGTCGAGATCACTGAGTCAGCCGCAGACCGCCGCGGGTCGTCGTCGTAGACGAGGTCGTCACCGCCCCGCTCACCGAGGGAGTCACTCGGCCGCCGAAATCGCGGTGGAGGACGGCTGGGTCGTCGATGTGGAGGCTTGGCATGGCAGCACGGCAGCCGCCGTGATCTGCTTCGGTGTCTCGAACCCGTCCGCAGGCCCCTTGCTTGCGCTCACGCAAACAAGGGGCCTGCGGACCAGATCTCACCGAAGAGCGGGGGGTACGTCAGCGGTCGCGCCGATGCTGATCAGTTTCTGCGCGTATTCGGCCACGTTTTCCTTGGTCACGAGTTCGCCTTGCAGCTTCGTGTCCTTCTCTACCTGATTGCCTTCGAGAACGTTCGTGGCCAGGTCGATGACTTTCTGGCCGAGCGCATATGGCGACTCGGCGTTCGTGGCGTACATCTCGCCTGCGTTGACCGCGGCGAGCGCATCGGCGATTCCGTCGTTGCCGACCAACACGACCTTGTCCGTCAGGTTCCGTGCCTTCAACGCCGCGAGCACGCCCATCGCCATCTCGTCATTGGCGGCATAGACGCCGTTGATGTCGGGATGTGCCTGAAGAATGTTCGTCATCACATTGAGTGCCTTGCCCCTGTCGAAGTCCGCGGCCTGCGTGGCGACCGTCGCTATGCCTGAGTACTCCGCGATTTGCTCCTGGAACCCTTTGCTGCGGTCTCGCGCGACGTTCGTGCCGAGGATGCCTTGGATCTCGACGATTTTGCCCTCCTTCCCAAGCCCTTTCGCGAGCGCGTCGGCTGCGTTGCGACCTGCCTGGATGGGGTCGTAGCCGACGAATGTCTCGAGATTGCCGCCGTCAGGTCGGCGGTCGAAGGCCATCACCGGCACGCCCGCCTGGTTGGCGGCGTTCACCGACGCAGTGCCCGACTGGCTGCCGACCGGGTCGAGGATCAGGATTCCAGGCTGCTTTGTGACAGCCGTGGTCGCCAAGTCGAGTGCTGTGCTGGCACTGTTGTTGGCATTCTGCACGTTGAGCTCGATACCGTTCTTCGCGGCCTGCGCCTCCGCACCGTTTTTCACGCTGACGAAGAACGGGTTGTTCAAGGTGCTCATAATCAGCACCGCGCTTCTTTCGCTGGCGTCGGGGCCGGATGCTGTGGCGTCCTCAGCCGGACGGCTGCAAGCGCCGGCGATCAGGGACAGTCCGACGAAGAAGACGGCCGCGACGCTGCGGACGTGGTGGTGTCTCATGGAAACCTCTCGGGTGATGGGGTCACTTGCGGACGAGATCGTTCGGCTGCTCGATTGAGCGGGAAGCCGGCGACGAGGGTGGCCGACGGCCGAACATGACACGGAACGAGGCCGCATTGCGGTCCAGCAACACGGCAAACAGGATCACCGCGCCCTTCACTACGTTTTGCAGGAAGGGCGAGACGTCGAGCAGGTTCATACCGTTGTCGACGACTCCGAGAATGAAGGCTCCGACGAGCGTGCCAACGAGGTTGCCGCGACCACCGGCGAGACTCGTCCCGCCGATGATCACTGCCGCGATCGCCACGAGCTCAAGGCCCGTGCCGGCAGTGGGCGACGCGGTCGATAGCCGCGCCGTCACAATGAAGCCGGCCAGCCCGGACAGCAGGCCGCTGATCATGAACGCCTGGATCTTGACCCGGTCAGTGGGAATACCGGACAGCTTGGCCGCCTCGGCGTTATCCCCGGTGGCATAGACGTAGCGACCGAACCGGGTCCTGGAGAGCAGGGTGCCGCACACCGCGAAGACCACGATCATGAGCCACACGGGGACCGGCACGCCGAGTACCTCGGCCTGGCCGATGTTCTGGAAGTCGTAGTCGTTTACCGCGATCGGGTTACCTTCGGAAAGTTGCAGTGTGAGACCGGCGAGCACAGACATCATCGCGAGCGTCGCGATGAACGACGGCATACGCGTCTTGGTGACGAACAGGCCGTTGATCAAGCCTGCCGCCGCACCGACGCCCAGGCCCACGGCGATGCCGACGATGGTGGGCTGCCCCTGCAGTGTGAGCGCAGTGACCATCGCGGAGAAACCCAGCGTGGCACCCACCGACAAATCGATCTCCGCAAGGATGATCACGAAGGTCTGACCAGCGGCGAGCAGGGCCATGACCGAGGTCGCCAATGCGACGTTCAACAGGTTCGTCGACGTCAGGAAAACGGGCGAGACGATACTGAGAACGACACCGACGACGAGCAGCATCCACACGGCGCGGAACTCACCGAGAGTGCGGCGAAAACGGTGGCTCATGCGGCTGCCTCCAGAGCGTGTTCGAGCACGGCGTGCTGGGTAACGTCCCCGCCGTGCAGCTGCGCGGCTATTCGCCCCTGTCGTAATACCAAGACCCGATCGGACATCGCGACGAGTTCGGGAAGGTCGGAGCTCACGAGCACGATCGCGACGCCCCGCGCGGTGAGCTCGTTCATGAGCCGGTAGATCTCGGCCTTCGCCCCTACGTCGACGCCCCTGGTCGGTTCTTCCATGAGCAGCACCAGCGGGCGGGTCATGAGCCACTTTGCGAACAGCGTCTTCTGCTGGTTACCGCCAGACAACGTGCCCATCGCGACCTCCCGCGATGCGGTGTGCACCCGCAGTTCGGTGATCAGCTCATCGACGGCTTGCTTCTCGGCCTGCCGGCGCACCAGGCCGAGAGGACCGCCGAAGTCCGCGAGCGCGGCGAGACTGATGTTTTCCCGCACCGTCCGCCCGGTGCAGAGTCCTTCCGCCTGCCGGTCAGGCGTGAGGTACGCGATACCCGAGCGAATCGCCTGGGCGGGGGTTCGCGCGTTGACTGGCTTGCCGTGAACCGAGACAGTGCCACTGTCTGCCCGGTCTAGTCCGAACAGCGTCCGCAGAACGTCGCCTCGCCCGGAGCCGAGCACGCCACCGAGACCGACGATCTCCCCCGCCCGCACGTCCAGGTCAATGTCCTCGAATACCCCTCGGCGACCCAGCCCGCACACGGACAGCACAATGTCGTCGCGGGTGTTGTCCTGCTTGGGGTACAGGTCGTCGACGGTTCGGCCGACCATCGCCGAGACGACCTTTTCGCGGGTCAACTCGCAGGTCACCCCGGTCAGCGCGACAGCCCCGTCGCGCAGGACCACGACCCGGTCGGCGAGCGCGAACACCTCGTCGAGGCGGTGGGTGATGTAGACGATCGCGACGCCTTCGCCGCGCAGCCGTTCGACGTGCCGAAACAACTCCTCGGACTCCCTGCCGTCCAGTGCGGCGGTCGGTTCGTCGAGGATGAGCATCCGCAAGTCGTGGGTCATCACCTTGGCGATCTCCACCATCTGCTGTTCGGCCACGCTCAACCGGCCAACCTTGACCTGGGGGTCGACGGTCATGCCCATGTCGCCCAGCAAACGCGCGGTCTCGGCGGCCATAGCGGACTTCGACACCAGTAGCCGCCCGAACCGCCGGCCCTCCTCGCGCACGAACAGGTTCTCCGCAACCGAGAGGTTCGGAAACAAATTCTGTCGGAACTCCTGGTAGATCACCTGGATTCCACGTGCCATCGCGTCGTCGGGTGTACGAAACCCGGCAGGCTGATCGTCGATCTCCAGGCGCCCGTATTCCGGCCGGCACACTCCTGCGATGACGCGTGTCAAGGTGGACTTTCCCGCGCCGTTCTCCCCGACAAGCGCCACAACCTCGCCTGAGCGTACGTCGAAATCCACACCAGCGAGCACCGTGTTCTCGCCGAAGCGTTTGACGACACCATTGACGTGTAAGTGCATGGTCGACAGTCCTGTCAGTAGACGACGCCTGCGGTAAGCAGCACATTGGCGTACGGCGTGAATTCGCCCGAACGGACCGCAGCCCGAGCGTCCGCAGTGGTCGCCTTAAACGCGTCGTGCGGGACAAACTCGGCGACGATGCCGAATTTGGCAAGCCGTTCCTCGATTGCTGCGAGCATGTCGGGACTGTGCTGCCTGATCTCCTCGGACAGCAACGCCGCCTCGATCGAGACCTCGTCGAGCACTGCGTCGAGCAGGTCGAGGAAACGCGGCAGGTTCTTCCGGATCGCAAGATCGACCCGTTCCACAGTGGACGGAATTGGAAGGCCGGCGTCAGTCACCACAAGCTGATCGGTGTGGCCGGTCTCCGAGATTACTCTGGCCAGCTGACTGTTGAGCGTTCCGTTATTTCGGCGCACTTCACTCCTCACATGACTCTGTCGGGTTGTCCTGCGAGTTGGGTGATCTCGGCGAGACCAGGAAGGGACGGGCTAGCGCCCGGCTTGGTGACGGCGAGGGCACCTGACGCCATGGCCAAGTTTATGGCGTCTTTTGTGGACCAACCTGATGCGAGGGCTCCACCGAACGTTCCGGTAAACGCGTCGCCTGCGGCGGTCGTGTCGATCACGGACACCGGAATCGCGTCGAAAACCGTGGCGCCGCTCGCATCGACGCTCACGGCACCCTTGTCGCCGAGAGTGACAATCGCCTGGCCGACACTGCGGTCGATGAACCATCGCGCAGCGCGTACGGCGGAGCCGTGATCGGTCACCTCGACCCCGGTGATCGCCGCGGCCTCGCTCTCGTTGGGAGTGACCACGTCGATGTCACGCCACACCTCGTCGGGCAACTCTGCCGCGGGAGCAGGGTCGAGGATGACGCGCAGTCCCGCCCGGCGTCCCGCAGCCGCTGCATACACACTAATTTCGGAGCGGATCTCCAACTGCAGCAACAGCACCGACGCCTGCGGCGCCAACACCTCCAGCGCGCGGTCCACGGCCGCCTCGTCGAGATGAGCATTAGCCAACGGGGTGATCACGATGTCGTTCTGCCCACAGTTGTCAACGCGGATGTGCGCGACCCCCGTGGGACCTGGCACCCGGCGCACCCAGTCGATGCGCACACCGTGCTCGGCAAGAGAATCACGAGTAAGGTCGGCGAACGGGTCTTCACCGACGTGGCCAACCATCCACGTCGGCACGCCGAGATGCGCGGACGACACGGCCTGATTCGCTCCCTTGCCGCCGAGTACCAGGGTGAAGTCCTTACCGAGCACCGTCTCTCCCGGTCGCGGCAGGCGGTCCGCGAAGGCCGTGACGTCAGCGGTGATGCTGCCGATCACCACAACTCCAGAGCGACTCATCGTCATTGATCGCCTTTCTGGTCCGGTGGGCTACAGTCCGCGCGGGTGGCAGACAATTTTGGTTTCCAAGAGGTCGGCCGGTCGGCTCAGCTCGGCGGGGTTGATCGCCGCGGTGACGTTCATCGACGCGCCTTCCGTGTCGGGCGCGGACTCGCCGTCGACTCGCGCACCAGTAACTGGGTGTCGAGCACGATGCGGCGGGGCGCGCCGGGGGTGTCGTGGGTGATCCGGCTGAGCATGAGGCGCATGGCCAGCGCACCCTGCTCGACGTCGGGCCGGTCGATGCAAGTCAGCGGCGAACGCAGCAGTGAGCCGAGAGTGAGGTCGTCGAAACCGAGGACTGAAACCTCACCCGGCACATCGACCCGCATGTCCTGCAGCGCTTTGAGCACGCCGACAGTCATAAGGTTGTTGCCGGTAAAGATCGCGGTGGGCGGTTCCGGCTGGGCGAGCAACTGCAGTGCGAGCTGGTGCGCCGTGCCCTCCTGGAAGCCACCCATGAGGTCGTACTCAGGCGGCAGTTCGATGCCAGCCTCCTCGAGCCCGGCAAGAAAGCCCTCGCGGCGACCGCGTCCTGGTGTGGTGTCGGCCGGCCCGTTGATCATCGCGATCCGAGTGTGCCCGAGGTCGGTTAGGTGCTTGGCCGCGGCGTGGGCGCCCCCGACGTTGTCCACCAACACAGCGTCGAAAGGTTCGTCTCCGGCGAGCTCGCGATCGAGGAAAACCGCGGGAACGCCCGCCTCACGCAGTTGCAACGGCGCGTCATCCTGCTCGGTCGCCGGCGCGAGGATCACACCGTCCACCCGATGAACGAGGTCGGCCAGGATTTCCTGCTCCGTCTCGGCGCTCTCGCCGCTGTTCGCGAGCAACATTCGGAACGACTGACCCTGGCAGACCTGTTCGAGCCCCTTGGCCACGGCGGCGAAGAACGGGTTGGTGACGTCAGGGACGACGACACCGATCATGCCCGTTCGACCGGATTTCAGGCTCTGCGCCACCGCGTTGGGCGAGTAGCCGAGCGCGGCAACAGCGGCGTTCACCGCCTGAGCGGATCGCACCTTCTGGCCGCGAAGGTACCGCGAGACTGTCGCCGTGGACACACCCGCTTTGGCCGCCACCTCATGGATAGTCGCCACATTCACCTCGCTGTAAACGATGACAGAGAACGTTTACAATCAAGATGGCCGGATGTCAATGGTCCTGTCGTAGCAGTGCGCCGAGGACAACGTCGCAAGCCTCACGCTCGCCGGAACCGAGATGACGGGTAGCGCGCTGACTCACGACACCAGTGTGCTTGTGGACCCGGCAACTGCAGTGGGAGTTCGCGTCCAGTCAGTTCTGATGGCTCTCTCGTTAGCCAGAGCCCAGGTCGACCTGTTTGGCGACCCAGCCGTGAGCTGGTGCTGGAACGCCAGGCGATGACGTACCACGGCCGGCGCATTCCGCAAGCTTGTTCCCCAACTGCTGTCAGCCGAGTGGCGAAAGCGAGGAGCGTGCGTTTTCACTGTGCCCACGGTGGCGGCGACCAGGGCCGCCACGTCGCCGAACCACGGCTGCAGGTGCAGCAGCGGCTACGCCGGAAGTGCCGCATCCTCGGCGAGGTCGGCGTGTGGCTCGCCGACGACACTGAATGAGTTTATGGCCGGGCAGCGGCAATCACCACGACACGTCCTCGGTGGTGATCCGGCCATTGACGCGACGCGGGATACCGAGGACGTTGCGGTCGCGCAACGACTCGGGTAGCAGCTGCTGCGGCAGGTTCTGGTAGGAGATTGGGCGCAGGAACCGTCGCATTGCCGTCATGCCCACGGAAGTGTGCTCTGGTGCAGTGGTAGCCGGGTAGGGCCCGCCGTGCTGCATAGCCCAGCACACGGCCACACCGGTCGGCCAGCCGTTCCACACCAACCGCCCAACCCGGTCGCGCAGCGCGTTCAACAGCCGTCCGCTCAGTGCCTCGTCGTCGCTCTCCGCGTGAATCGTCCCGGTCAGATTGCCAGTGAACGCAGCAGCACCCTGGACCGCCTCATCATCACAGTCGTACTCCACGATGATCGACGTCGGACCGAAGCACTCGGTGAGCAGCGACTCCCGAGCCGCCAGCAGCGTGGGCACGTCTGTGGCCAGCAGCGTCGCGGCGACCTTGCCCTCGTCGACATCGCCCTGCACCAATACCTCGATGCCGGAATGGCCGAGCAGGGTATCGCGTACGTGCTGGTGGCCGGTATGGATGCGGTCGAAGAGCATGCGACCGGCCGCCACACCACTCATCGCCTCGATCAAGGCGTCGGTGAGCCCGTGCCCCTTGGGCAGGAAAATCAGCCCGGGCTTAGTGCAGAACTGCCCGACTCCCAACGTGAAGGAACCCACGTAGCTCTCGGCGATCTCCTGCCCGCGTGCTGCCACAGCGCCAGGGGTGACGAAGACCGGGTTGAGACTGCCCATCTCGGCGAAGAACGGGATCGGCACCTCCCGGCTGGTGGCGATGTCGAAGAGCGCCCGGCCACCCTGCAGGGATCCGGTGAACGTCGCCGCCGAGATGCGCGGATCTCGCAACACGTCGACACCGGCCTGCTGGCCCTGTATCAGGGCGAACGAACCGGGTGGCAGACCGGCATCGGCCAGCGCCTCTGCCACCAGAACCGCAGTGCGCTCCGAAGTGCGCGGATGACCCGGGTGAGCTTTGAGCACAACCGGGCACCCGGCCGCGAGCGCGGAGGCCATGTCCCCGCCAGCGACACTGAAGGCGAAAGGGAAGTTGCCTGCGGCGAACACCAATACCGGACCTATCCCAACCTGACCGCGTCGCAGATCCGGACGGGGCACCGGAGTGGCCTGCGGGTCGGCTGTGTCGATGATCGCGTCGAACCAGGAGCCTTCCTCCAGGCCGGCGGCGAACATCCGCAGTTGCCCGGTCGTGCGCGCCACCTCGCCGGACAACCGCAACCTCGTGAGTGAAGTCTCCGCCACTGCCAACTCGACGAGCTCGTCGACTGCGGCATCGAGCACGTCGGCCACCACGCGCAGCGCACGGGCGCGGACAGTGGGCGCGGTGTCGGCAAATGGTGCGGCCGCGTTGGCCGCGGCAGACAGGACGGCGTTCAAGGTCGAGCGGTCGGTCTCGTGCACGAGAGAAGTCATCGGATCTCCAGACGAGTGAGCGGGTTGTCGATGGCGGTGGCGGCCCACCTCACTGCTTCCTTGATGCTGCGCACCGGGTTGGACAACGAGCCGACTTCATCGATATCGATATTGACTCTGTCGCCCAGACGCAGAGTGAAGTCGATCTCAGGCACGATGCCGGTGCCAGTGGACAGCACGACCCCGGCTGGGAAGTCGATCGCCCGAAACAGGTGGTCGACGAGGTCACGAAGCGAGCGGTGCAATCGTGCCGTGCTGGTCTCCCCGGCGAACACAACGACACCATCTCGGCACACGCTGAGCCGGATTGACAGCACCGTCGCGTTCACGACCTCCCATACCGGTCGCACCCCTACCGCGATCGCGCAACTGCCAGCGTAGGTCTTCGCCTGCGGGATGTAGAGCGGGTTCTCGCCCTCGATATCACGCGACGACATATCGTTGCAAACCGTGTAACCCAGCACCTCACCTACCGAGTTCACTATCAGTGCCAGCTCGGGCTCGGGCACCGTGATCTCCGAGTCCGGTCGGACCGCGACAGGCTCACCTTCAGTGACAACCCGCCAGGAAGGGCACTTGAAAAACAACTCGGGGCGATCCGCCCCATACACGCGAGTGTAGATGTCCTGGCTGGCGCTCTCCTCCACACGAGCATCCATCGACCGTCCGTAGGTGACCCCCGAAGCCCATACTTCCGTTAGCCCATCGACCGGCGGCAATAGCAGAACCTCGTCGACGGGACGTCCGTTCGCGTTCGCGGCGCCTTCGGTCAGCTTGCGCGCCTGCTCGAGCGAGAGCCCCAGCAGCTCGGCGAAGCTATGAACATTCTCAAGAGGCGCTACCTGCTGATCTTGTAGGGCGCCGACGTGGACCGCTCCGGTGTCGCGCTCGGCATAGCGAACGATGTGCATAGTCCTCCTCAGATCGTACGTTGGTTCAGCGTGCATGTGCTGGCAGTCAGACCAACACAGCAGCAGCACCGGTTAGTTTCTGTCCATCAGGGACAGATGTAATTCTCACCGCCCGGAGCCTGGAAACAGCCCGCAGCCTCAGGAACCACGAGACGCGGCAGCCACAGGGACAGATCCGGGACGAGGATCAGTGCCGAGATCACCGCGAGGAAGAGGCCGTACAGCGGAATCGACTTGCGGAGACCGGCCGAGAACGGCACCTTCGCGAAGCTCGTGGCCAACAACAGCGACAACCCGTACGGCGGTGTGATAAGGCCCAGAGCCAAGGTGACGATCACAACTACACCCATGTGGATGGGGTTGATCTCACCCAGATCGACCAGGGATTTGATGATGGGCATGAACACGACGATGGCCGGGATGGCGTCGATGAACTGGCCGACAACGATCAGCACCAGCACAATGAGGAACATAATCGCAATGGGGTTTGTGCCCGCGACGCTGTGCATGTACTCGGACACGGCGCCCGCGCCGCCTAGGTATGTGAACAGCCAGGCGAAGGCGGACGCGGCTGCGACCGCGATCATCGGCAGCGAGTAGAGGACCCCAGCGTGAACGAAATCACGGGGCAGCTTGCGCAGGTGACCACGGACTGTGAAAGGCAGCAGCACGAGGAGTATGAACATGACCGCCACCATTCCTGCCTCGGTCGGGGTGAACAGGCCGCCGACGATGCCGCCCATGATGATGAAGGGAACCATGAGCGGCAGCGCGCTGGCCCTGGCCGCGCCGGCTATGTGGCGGAAGGAGGCTCGGGGAGCCGGAACGCCGGCGTGGACGAAAAAGTAGCTGAAAGCCATTAATCCGACGCCGACGAGCACCCCCGGCACGGCACCGCCGAGGAAGATCGCGGCGATCGACACACCGCCCGTCGCGCCGTAGACAACGCCCATGATGCTTGGTGGAATCATGTTGGCGATGGTCGATGCTGCTGCGATGAGGGCGGCCGAACTCGCTGGGTCGTACCCCTCTCGCTTCATGGCCGGGAGCAGGATTCGAGAGTTGGCTGCGACATCGGACGTCGACGATCCCGAGATGCCGGCGAAGAACATGCTGAACACCGCGTTGACCTGCGCGAGGCCGCTACGGATGTGGCCGACGAGTGACTGCACGAACCGAATGATTTTCAACGTGATATCGGAGGAGCTCATCAGCTCCGCGACCAGGAGGAAGAATGGCACCGCCAGCAGCGGGACGCTGTTGACGCCGTTGAACAGTTGCCCGACGATCGCCGGATAACTGACACCGCCGAATGCCGTGCCGACAAGGACTGCGCCAATGAGCGCGAATGCTACCGGAGTGCCGAAGTACGCGAGCACCAAAAAGATCGCGACCATGGCGGCAATAATTGCCTCGCTGCCCATTAGATCTGCCCCATATTCGACTCGCCCTGCTTCTGGGCCTGGTCACGCTCATCGTGTGTCGCTCCCATGAATCCGTTTTGCCATCCCTTGACAAACCGCTCGAGCGTGAAGGCCGCGGAAAGCACCCCGAACACCGGGATAATGCCGGTGATCGTGGACAGCGGGAGGCCGGTGACCGGAAGGACATTGCCAAAACTCTGCCGGAAGTTGAGAAATCCGAAGTAGGCGATCATTCCTGCAATCGTCAGCATCACGACCCCGTTGAAGGTTTCCACGAGGATACGACGGCGACCGGTCATGGAACTGGCGAACGTGGTGAGGTAAAAATGCTCGTTCCGACGTAGTGCGACGGCGGCACCTGTGAAGACGCCCCAAACGAAAGTGGTGAGCGTCGCTTCCTGCAACCACAACAGTGGCTTGCCGATGCTTCGCGTCACGACGTCGAGGAAGACCGTCATCGTGAACGAGAAGATGAGCAGGCCGCAGAGCCAGAGCAGAAGCATCTCGACGAAGTCCAACTTGGACGTCTTCAAGTGGCGCTCCTCGCGAGAGACGAGCTGGCTACCGTTCATGTCGACCACTCCCCGACGAAGTACTGACCGCCGTTGCCGCCCGCCATTGGTCTGCGGTGTTGCACGACACGACAGAACCGAGATTCGTCTCCCTCACGCGGTCGTCAATATCGCGAGCCGGCTCAGGCACAGCTTTGTCGTTATAGCGGATCTCCACAGTTATCGTCTCCTTGAGGTCAGGAGGTACTCGATGGGTAGCGCACCATGCGCCACCGACATGGCAAGCCCGTAGTAGAAGTCGCCCCAGGCTGTGGCGCCGTCGACCCCACGTCCGCGAGGTACCGAGTAGCACGAATGCAGGAGGATGCCGTCCGCGCCCTCGTCGCGGTTCACCGCCAGCCGGGTCACCGTGTCCAGCAGACCACGACCGGCGGTGTCGAAGCGAGACCTAGCCGTCGAATCCGGGTGGCTCACGCCGAGCAGCAGGTAACCCAGGGCGACGGCCGCGGCGGCACTAGCGTCCGGCGGCGCTGCCGGGCTGTCGTCGGAGAAATCCCACGGCGGAAGTTTGTCGGGCGTGGTCATGCGCTCGTAGTAGGCCGCTGCCCGCTCCGCGGCTACTAGCAGCTCGGGCTCACGCGTCATGGCGTAGGACCAGGACAGTCCGCCCACCGCCCACCCCGAGCCGCGGGACCACGCCGAGTCCGGGGACGCTCCCTGCAAGGTCGACTCCGTCAAGAATGCCCCGGACACCGGGTCGAGCTGCATCAGGTGGATCGTCGAGCCGTCCGGGCGCACCAGCAGGCGCGCGGACGTCCGCGCATGGTGCCGCGCGACGTCCAGCAGCCGCGGGTCCTCTGTCACGCCGTAGGCCCACCACAGCAACGGCAGGTTCATCAACGTGTCGATGGTGCTGGTACCAGCCGAACGCACTTCCCCTACCGGTCCGAATGCTTGTATATAGCGACCCTGGTCATTGAACCGGCGAGCGGTCATCCGGGCGGCCTGTAGCGCTGGCTCGATCTGCTCCAGGCCGAGGTATCCGCACTGGTATCCCAGCGCGATGCTCGGATAGAAGAGAAAGCCGAGGTCGTGAGTGGTGTGGTCGTGGGCCCGATCGGTCAGCTCGGCCAGCCGGGACAACGCCAGCTCAGCCGGCTTGTCGTCTCCCTGAACCATCGCGGTTAGCCACATGTTGCCGAACCAGAATCCGGCCGTCCAGTTGCCGTGCTCGTAGGTACCATCCTGCCAACTGCTCAGTGCCCCCACGTCCAGTAGCTTCCATGCGCCCTGCTCGGTGTAGTGGGGGTAATATCGAGACGATCGGATACGACTCCTTTCGAACTCTCGAGAAGCCGCTGCCAGGTAGTCCAGCCATTCCTTGTTCAATCTGGTCCTCTCAGTCATGCGTGAACTGCGGCTCGCGGGACTCAAGAAACGCCTGTACCCCTTCCTGGGCGTCGTGAGTGGCGAACAGCCCGGCGATGAGCTCGGCCTCCAGGGCTTGACCCGCCCGGGTCCCGAATCGCAGCCCGTGATCGACCGCCTTCTTGATGGCTTGCACAGCTAATGCTGGCTGTCCGGCGATCCGTCCCGCGATCTCCGCAGCGGCAGCAGTTGCTTGGCCGCGCGGTACCATCTCGTCCACGAGGCCCAACTCGAGCGCTCGGTCCGCATCGACAATCTCGCCGAGCAGCATCATGCGTTTCGCCTGTGAGACACCGATAGTGCGCGGCAGCCGTTGCGTGCCGGCACCTGATGGGAACACTCCGAGCTTGACTTCTGGCAGCCCGAGGTGTGCTGTCGCGTCCGCGACCCTGATGTCGCAGGCCAGCGCGAGCTCCAGACCGCCGCCGAGCACGTGACCGGACAGCTCGGCCACAACCGGTTGCGGCAGGTCGGCGACCGCGTCGTAACAAGAGTGCTCCTGCACGGCCCTGCGATGGCCTGCCCGAGCATCTCTCGGGAATTCACTGATGTCGGACCCGGCAGAGAATGCGCGGTCCCCCGTCGAGCGCAGGACCACGGCCCGGACGGAGGAGTCGCAACCTATCCGTTCCATGACAAGGCGCAGCTCACTCCTGACATGCATGGTGAGCAAATTCAGCGGTGGGTTCGAGATCTCTACCAGCGCGACGCCACCTGTCACTGACATCTCGACGGATCCAGCCATGGCCACTGTTCCTTCCTTTTTGTCTGTCCGAAGAGTATGGGCGTCAGTTCGCGGTCCACCCGCCATCAATCAGCAGCACCTGACCCGTGATGTAGTCCGAGGCGGCACTGGCGAGGAACATGAACGCGCCGTCCAGGTCCGCAGGGGTCGCGAAGCGCCTGAGCGGGATGCGTTCCAAAAGCCGTTCGGTGCGGTCACGTTCCCCCCAGATGTACGGTCCCGCCATATCGGTATCCACATAGCCCGGCGCTATGACATTGGCTCGAACTCCATACGGTCCCACCTCCGAGGCAAGGCTCACGGTGTACTGCGTAATAGCCCCCTTGGTCGTCGCATACGCGGTACGCCGTTCCAGACCAATCACAGATCCCAGTGAGCCGACGTTGATGATCTTTCCGTAGCCCTGCTCCATCATTTGAGGAAGGAAGAGCTGCGTGACAGCGACGCTGCCGGCCACGTTCACCTCCCAAAGATCCTGAAGATCCTGAGACGTCATGGTGTCGATGTCCGTTCGGCGCATGATGCCCGCGCAATTCACTACCACCGAGACGGCCTGCCGGGCCGCTGCCGCCTCAGCGAGACGTGTGAGATCCCCGTTGTCGGTCACGCTCGCCTGCAGTGCCGTCACCTTGCGACCCGCTGCCCGCAGAGCCGAGCACGAAGTCTTTAACTCCTCGCCGAGCACGTCCACCATGAGCACCGAAGCACCCTGCTGAGCCAGGGCCGAGGCAGCGGCCAGGCCCACACCTCGTGCGGCACCGGTCACGACGGCGAGCGATCCGGTGATGTCGAAGAGGCATTTACTCGAATCGTCACTCATTGATTACTGGTCTCCTCCGCGGGCCTCATGGCCACCTCCCTGTGTCACCGTCTCCGGTAGCACCACGAGCGGCACCGAAGAAGACAGGACTTGTCGCTCAACCGTCAGTCACCTTCCGAACCTTTTCGAGGATCGTGACGGCATTATCGCCAAGGCTCTCGGCGATCTCATCCTGAAGAGGAAGTGAGATCTCCTGAAACCCGGACTTGTCAACGTTCTCGATGAATTGGACGCCCATCTCGCCGTATTTACTTTTGAGCTCGCCCTGGAGCTCGAAAGCCTTTGTAGGCTGCTCCTTCCGGACCTTCATCGCAGCCTGTGTCACCGCACTTCGCTCGTCCGGCGACATAGATTTCCACAGTTTGTCCGACACCCAAAGGATCTGGCAGTTGCCCGCGTGCTCAGAGAAGGACATGGTCGGCGCGACCTCGTAATGCTTGTTGAGCCCGTAGTAGGTAAGAGCGTTCTCGGCCATCTCCACCACGCCTGTCTGCAGTGAGCTGTACAGCTCAGGAAAACCCATGTGAACTGTCTGAGCACCATAGGCCGCGAAAATCTTGTCCTCGGTCTTCGTCGCCTGCACGCGGATCTTCTTGCCCTTGATGTCGTTGATCGTGCGCACCGCGAAGTCGGCGTAAAAATTTCGCAGCGGCAGGGTGAACATGGTCAGTGGTCGTGCGCCGGAGACCTGACTCTTGGCCATCTCCATGTAAGCTTCGTTCACTGCCTCGTTACTGACCACGCTGATCACATCATCCTGGTTACCGAACAAGTAATGTGCGGACAAGATTCCAGAAGGCGGGGCGATGGCGGCGGCGTTGGCCGTAGAGGACAGAATGAAGTCGATGTCGCCGCTACGGACCTTCTCCAGTAACTCCGGCTCACCACCGAGCTGCCCCGCCGGGAACTGCTGGATGCTCAATTCACTGTTGCTCGCTTTGTCGAGTCCTTCCTGGAACACATTCGCCGCAATCTCGTGCGCCGTTCCTTTCGGCCCCTCATAGGCAAGCTTGAACTTCCTTCCGCCGGAGCCACCGTTTGCCCCGCCACTACCGGAACCACCGCACCCAGCGATTCCGAACAGACCTGTACCAGCCGTGGCCCAAAGAAAATTTCGACGTGAAATGTTCATTATTTTCCTCCTGATCTGTCCTTGCGTGCAGACAGGCCTGATTCTTCAGACGATTCTGCTCTCCCGTAGATTGCGTACCTCTTCTTCTCCATATCCCAGCTCGGCAAGCAGTTCGTCGGTGTGCTCGCCGTGCGACGGCGGCAGCCGTTGGGGACGAACCTCGCCGGAGCTGTATCGGACCGGGTGCTTGAGTAGACGGACCTTTCCTGCCTCCGGATGCTCGATCTCCTGAATCGGCTCCAATCGCGCGATCGTGTCGTCCATGACCACGTCGTCGTAGTCATTGACGGGTGCACACCAGATGTCGTGACTACGAAACAGATCGAGCAGTTCGGTCTTCGTGTAGCCGGTGAGCAGAGGGCTCAGTGCTAAGTAGATTTCCTCGCGCTTCGTGAGCGCCAGCGCGGGATCTAAATATGGCTGCAGCTCGGCCGGTCGGCCGAGCGCCTCGCTCAGTAGCTCGATTGGCGACAGGGACAGGGCCACGTAGCCGTCCTGAACCCGGTAGAAGCCATATGGTGCCTCGTGAAAGGACGATGCCAGCGGCACCCTCGGTCGTTCGACGGTGGCGCCGTTGAGGTGGTACAGCAGTGGCTCGGCCTGTAGGTCGAGGGCTCCCTGCACCATGGTGACCTCCAGCTGCTGGCCCTCGCCCGAGACGCCCCTGTGGTGCAGAGCCCCGAGGATGCCCATCGCCAGCAGTGCGGCAGAGTGCTGGTCGACAACAGCGGCACCGGCGGCGACAGGGAACCCATCGCGGGATCCGGTCATGGCAGCTAGGCCAGTTATCGCCTGCAGCAGGAGGTCCTGTCCGGGGAGCTGACGATGCGGACCATCGCTTCCGTAGCCGGAAGCACTCGCATAGATCAAGTCCTGGTTCTCCTGAGACAGGTCCTCGTATCCCAGGCCGAGCTTCTCCATGATGCCGGGCCGGAAGTTGACCAGCACCACGTCGGCGTCCCGGCACAGCTCCCGCGCGATCTTCTGGGCCTCCTCACGCTTGAGGTCCAACGTTATGCTGCGCACATTTCGATGCGCCAGCATGAAGAATGTGCTGACGCCATTGACGAAGCTCCCCGCGCCAGCCCATCTGCGTTCGTGCGGTCCGCGTGTCGGCTCCTCGATCTTGATCACGTCGGCCCCCATATCCGCGAGGTACTGGGCCGCTGCGGGTCCGAGCAGGAACTGCGTGAAGGCGACAACACGGACACCCTTGAGTAACTTGAGTGATTCAGGCACGTTTACTCTCCTTCGAAGCGTTATTCGTTCTGCTCGTCCCCGAGCCACCCGACCTACCCTGAAGAGCGTCGCGCGAGATGATTACGCGCTGGATCTGGTTCGTACCCTCGTAAATCTGGGTGAGCTTCGCGTCCCGATAAATACGTTCGACCACCGCTTCTTTTGTGTAGCCATAGCCGCCGTGCACCTGCACTGCGTTGGCGGCGGTGCGCACAGCGATGTCGGAGGCGAAGAGCTTGGCCATAGACGCCTCCGATGAGTACGACCGCCCCTGGTCCTTCATCTGCGCTGCGTGGTGAATCAGCAGCCGAGCGGCCTGGGTGTCGACCACCATGTCGGCAAGCATGAGCTGCACTGCCTGGAAGTTCTCAATTGTGCGCCCGAAGGCCACTCGCTCCCTGGCGTAGGTGAGTGACGCGTCCAGAGCACCGACCGCCAGACCCAGTGCGAGACAGGCGATGACGATCCGACCGTTGTCGAACGACCGCATGACGTTCTGAAACCCGCGGCCGGTTTCTCCCAGCACGGCGCTGTCAGCGACCACGGTGTTCTGTAGGACGATGCCGGCAGTTCCGAGGCCGCGCATGCCCATGAGTTCATCCTTGTGGCCCACCACGAAGCCTCGACCCGGGTCACCGTTCGGGCTCTTCTCCACGAGGAACGTTGTCAGGGAAGCGTTTCCAGGGTCACTGCTCGTGCGAGCGAGCACAACGGCCACGTCTCCCACTGCCCCCGCTGTCATGAAGGCTTTCGTGCCGTTAAGCACCCAGCCCCCGTCCTGGCGGGTCGCCGTCGTCCGAATGCTCGCCACGTCGGTCCCGGCATCCGGTTCCGTCACGGCGATAAGGCAGATCCGCCGGCCGGAGACGATATCGGGAACATAATTGCGACGCTGGTCCTCGTTCCCGGCTCGCATGATCAGCTCGCTTTGGAGCTTGGCCAGCAGCAGGGCGTTCGCAACTGTTCCGGACCTCCGAGCCAGCTCTTCCATAATCAGGCATGTCGTTAGCTCGTCAGCGCCGGAACCGCCGTATTCCTCGGGGATATTGATCCCGAGGAGGCCCAGATCGGCCATCCGGGTGTAAAGGTCCTGCGGAAAGACGTCGTCCCTGTCTATCTCAGCAGCCCGTGGCGCCACCTGCTCCGTGGCGAATCGAAGAGCGAGTTCTCTGGCGGCACGCTGTTCGTCGGTGAGAGCGGCATCGATCGTGTTCATTGACTCACACCCGCTTTAGAATATGTGTTGCCGCACTGACCAGTTCCCCGTTCTGGTTTTCCACAGTTACCTTCGCCGAGCTACGACCGGCCTCACTATCCACACTGACGACCGTGTAGCGGATGGTAAGAGTGTCCCCAATGAAGACGGGCTTGATGAAGCGGACCCCGTCGTAGCCGTAGGACACTGTCGGGGAGTTGCCAAGTGACTCGATAAGCTTCGACGAACACGTCGACATGAAAGCCAACGTAAGTACACCGTGCGCAATACGCTGACCGTAGCGCGTCCGGCTCATGTACTCGTGATCAATGTGATTGGGGCTGAAGTCTCCACTGATGCCCGCGAAGGCGTAGACGTCCGATTCCCCTACGGTCTTGGAGAAGGAAACCTCCATCCCGACTGTCGGCTCCTGCACCTATTCCTCCTTGTTACGCGACTCGGTGTGCTCATGTCCGGACCGGCAGGCCCCGGCGGCTCGCCGAAGGCTGCTCTCACGGACCTTCAGGTGGTAGGGAAACTCGGTGACAGGCGCCACGGACCGACCAGCGGCGTGATCGAGCACGGCGAGCATGGCGGCCCGGCCGAAGTCATACTGCGGGAAGCTGACGCTGGTGAGTCCCGGGGACACCAACGACGCGAGCGGGATGTCGTCACAGCCGACGACTGCCACATCGTCGGGGATTCGCAGGCCTCGTTCCGTGAGCGCCTGCATGGCGCCCACAGCCGTGTAATCGTTGAACGCCATGACCGCGTCGAACGTCAGGCCCGAGTCGAGGGCTCTGTCGACGGCCTCGTAGCCGGCTTGAACCGTAAACGACCCGTTAATGACGAGCGCGGGATCGTACGGCACACTATGGGACTCAAGCCCTTGGCGGTAACCCTTAGTGCGCTCAGAGTTAATCAACCAACTTTCCCGGCCCGTGATGCAGAGAATGTGTTGACATTCCTGCTCGAACAAGTGGTCCATCGCAAGTGCGACGGCCCCGACGTCATCGACCCGGATCGACGGGAAAGGAAGCTTGTGCGGTCCGACCGTCACCACGTGCATGAGGTCCCACGGCAGGTCCCGGAGGTGAGCATCGTCGTCCACGCCGCCACCGGCGAAAACGACGGCGTCGGCATTCTGGTCGTACAAGACCTCGACGCAGGCGCGCTCCTTCTCCGCGATCCTATCGGTGTTGAACAGCATCACGGTGTAGCCCTCGGCCCAGGCCGCGTCCTCCAACCCTCGCGCGATCTGATGGAAGTAGGCATCCGCGATATCCGGGACAAGCAGGCCGATCGTCTTGGTGTAGCCCCGGCGCAACGAAACCGCAAGTGAACTGGGGCGGTAGCGCAACTCGCGGGCCGCCACGAGTACCCGCTCGCGAGTCTCCTCCGGGATGACCTCCGCCCGCCCGTTCAGCACCCGCGAGACAGTGGTGACCGACACGCCAGAGCGCTCGGCAACGGCTTTGGCGGTGGGCTTTTGCTGGCGCGCCCGCGCGGGTTCGTCCGACATCAGGCCGTCACCGGCCGAACGTCTGCGGCCACAAGCGCCTGCCACAACTGCTCCCGCTCCTCGGAGGAGACCCGGCGCAGAGGCGAACGAACATACGGCTGCACAGGATGCCCGAGCATGACCAACTGCTCCTTCATTCGGGCGTACATGTTCGGCATGGGGGTGCGGTAAATGCTCGGCGTCAAGCGCTGGACGCGGGCGTAGATCGCACGCGCCGTCAGCAGGTCCGACTGGGCTATCGCCGCGAGCAGCTGGGCATGCAGGTGTGCGATCACGCTGCCGTGCCCCGAGAGGATGCCGTCGGCCCCAACCGCGAGAGCCGGCAGCAAGTGAGTGCTAAAACTGGTGAGTAACGAGACATGGTGCGGCGCCGAGCGCACGACATCGAGATTGCGCTCGTACACCGCAATGTCGAGGCTCCACTCCTTGACCGCCACCACGTTGTCGACAGTGCAGATCCGGGCGAGCACGTCCGCGTCGTACTGCATTCCCGTGAATCCGGGATAGGCGAAGGCGACCATCGGCAGGTCCGTCACCATGGCTAATTGCTGAAAGTGACGGTGCGCCCCGTCGGAATCGTCGTCGTACAGCAAGGAGTTCGGTGGGAACACCAGAAGGGCATCGGCTCCCTCAGCCCGCGCGTCCGCGGCGTACCGCGCCGCTTCCCGCTCGTCGTCGGCGTACACGCCACAGATGACGGGCACGCGCCCGCCCGCAGTCTCCACTGCGACGGCCAGTGCCCAGCGGCGCTCTGCGCGAGTCAAGCTCGTCACCTCGCCGGCGTGCCCATTGCAAGTGATACCAGCGACGCCTTCGGTCTCGACGAGAGCGTTTAGATGCGCACGATATGCCTGCTCGTCGATCTTCAGGTCCTCGTCGAAGGGCAAAATGCTTGCCGGGATCACACCGGTCAGACGCATGTCGTCTCCTCTCCGCAATCGATCGCGCAACCGATTGCGTGCTACATGGACGCGTAACCTAGGGGCCTGACGACCAAGACGTCAAGGAATTCTTGAATCTTTCTTAGAGTAGTGCGGTGGTCACACTCTGCTGATGAAAAACGATGTTGGCATTGGACTCAATGGAGTTGCTGATCTACGTCATGGAAGTGAGTGCGGGCGGTTCGAAATGCTTACGAAGACCCTGTCGGGAGGACGGGTATACGTGGAGGTGCGCATCTCGCACGACTGGCACGGACCACGCTTCGGCACGGCACCACCGACGCGTGGTTCCGTCGGCCGTATCTCGCGAGAGGAGCAGAAGCAAGGTCGTGGCACTGTCCGAAGCGCAACGAGTTGACCTTCTGACCAAGCTATGTGCTTACGCACCAACGAGCATGAATGGATAACTCGCCGGTGTGACGGCGACCTTGACGACGCCCCCGCACAACGGCGCGTCAACGTAGCCCACTCCCCGCGCCTGCACGGTCTCCGCGAGCCGGCGGGTGCCAGCTGGTTCGGACGAGCCCATGTCGACGACCAGGCGAGCCGGTCGGCAGGCGTACGAGGAGCCCGTCAGTCAGCAGGACTGACTCCACGACACGACTGTCGGTCAGCATCACGACGACCGTGTTGACGTCGTCCGGCACCTCCGTCAGAGCCGTCACCGCCACGGACGCGCGCTCGAATGTGGTGCTCGCGCCCTACCTCGCGCAGGTACGCGGCCAGCAACTGTTCTTGGCCGACCTCTACCGGCCGCAAGCTCCGCCACGCACCATGCCGCGTCGTCGCGGCACCAAAGGGCGGCCACTCAAACCACCGCCGATGCCCGGGGCTTCTATTCGATCGTGCGCCGCGCGCTCAACCGCAACCTGGTGATGCTGCTCGCCAGTCACCACGAAGGCGACGTCGTGCGAACCTCGGACTTCCACCACATAATCCGCCGCCGCGGCGGCGGGCTGATCCACGTGATGGACGTGCTCTCGACCATGGGCATCCTGCTCGATGACCGACCCGCAGTGTTCGACACCTGGCTGGAATCCAAAACCGAGCAGCTGCCCGCCCCCATCGCCTGCCAGATCCGACGCTGGGCACACGTCCTGCGCCACGGGGGACCGCGCCACAACCCCGCAACATCGACACCGCCATCGCCTACGTCCGCGTCGCGGTTCCTGCCCTGACCGCGTTGCCGCGGAATCACGACCATCTGCGGGAAATCACCCGAGACGACATCCTGGCCTACCTCGACACCCTGCACGGCGAACCGCGATCCACCGTGTTTACCACGCTGCGGTCGCTGTTCACCTGAACCAAACGCGACGGCATGATCTTCCGCAACCCAGCGGCAGGCATCCGACTCGGCAAGCGAGCCCGCATCATCTGGCAACCGCTCACCGAAGAACAGCTCACGCTCACGATCCGTGCCGCGAGCACCCCACAAGCCAGACTCTGCGTCGTACTCGCGGCGGTGCACGCAGCCCGTCCCGGCCAAGTCCGCACGATCCAACTCGATGATGTCGACCTCGGCAACCGCCGCATCACCATTGCCGGGCGCAGCCGTCCACTCGACGAACTGACGCACCGGACCCTGCTCGATTGGCTCGATCACCGACGGAGCCGGTGGCCGCACACCGCCAACCCACACCTGTTGGTCAGCAAGGAAAGCGCGCTTCACCACGGTCCGGTCAGTGCCACCTGGATCCTCGACCTGCGCGGCCAACCGGCCCACTTGAACGGCTGCGGATCGATCGACAACTCGAGGAAGCCCTCACCAGCGGCGGTGACCCGCTTCATGTCGCGTCGGTATTCGGTGTCTCGCGGACCACCGCGATCCACTACGCGCTCAACGCACTGCAACTCCTCAACGACGATCATGCCGACGCGCCCTTGGATCCCTTGCGAACCCCAGTGTCCAACCCCGACAATGGCACCGACGAACGCTTGGGTTCCGCCTGAACATACTGGGATTTCCGGGAACTCACGAAGTTTAGCGGGCGGCGCAGCACCACGACGTCCTCATGCGAAATCAGATGCAGCGGCAGGCCCTGCTCGCGCTGTTTGCGGATGAAGTCGCGTTGGAAGAAGCTGCCGCGAGCGACGAGTTCGTTGTCGGCGACGCGGGCGAGTAGGGCGACGCAGCGTTCGACTGGCACCAGTCCGGCCGCTTGGCCGCAGGCGATGATCTGTGACGGTAGGTCGATCAGTTCCGAGTGCTCCCGCCATGGCCGCACGGTGATCGCGACATGCCCGCCGGGGCGCAGCACGGCCGCGCAGCCGTTCAGGATGCGGGTGAACCCCGCCAGCAACCGGTGGTGGCCGACGTTGGCGAGGTTGCCGCGGTCGAGGGCGCTGCCGTAGCGGTGGTGGTACTTGTGCACCTTGCCGTCCGGTGAGTCCGTGGCGGCGGTGACGACTTGCCCGTGCGTGGACGGCCCGTACGGCGGCGAGGTGAGCACCAACGCGACCTGGCCCTGGTATCGCTCGGGCAACAGGAACGGCAGCTGGCGGGCATCGCCGTGCACGATCTCCGCCTCGTGGTGGTGACCGCGGTCCCGTGCCAGGTCGAGGTTCGCTCGCGCAACGCTGATCCAGTGCGGCTCGTACTCGATGCCGACCGCGCGGCGCCCGGCGTCGATTGCCTCCACCAGCGTGGTGCCCGACCCGGCCATCGGGTCGAATACCAGCTCCCCGGGACGCGTGTAGTGGCCGATGGCGTGCGCGGCCACGGCCGGGAGCATCTTCGCCGGATGCGCGGTCGACTCGGGCACGTAGCGACCTTTGCGCTGTGCGGCGGGTGAGGTCTGCGCGGTCGCCCACACCGACAGCGGCAGCTCCCCCGCCACTGCGGCTGGGTCGTTTCCGGTCGGGATGTGCGGCTGCGTCGTGGAGGGTTGCCCGCCGGTATCGAGGGCGTCGATGACTACGCGCGGGATCGGCATAGTCGGATCGTCACGGGCGGAGCGGATGGGGGCCGAGGTGCGCTGGTGGGCCATGAGCGTGGTGCCTTTCGCGGGTGCGGAAACGACCGACTGGGGCTCGGGCGGATGCGGCGAGGGTGGGGTCACTGGCAGCCTCCGATGCCGTGCGCGGCGGTCGCCAGCGCGGTCTCGGGTGGCGGTGCGGCGGGGTCTTGTGCGACAACCCGCGAGTTCTCTCGTCCGTTGTGGACGTACCTGGGCGATGTGGCCCCCTGGACCTGGGCATGTTTTCCCGTTTGGGTGATCATTAGGCGCAATGACTCAACTTCAGGATTCATGA
>NZ_PQHZ01000110.1 GCF_003385185.1 Amycolatopsis palatopharyngis
GCACCCGCTGGTGGAGCCAGCGCCCCCACCCCAACGGCGTATACGCCCGAGATGTGCACGTCACGCCGCGCGGCCGGGCGTGCTTCACCCTGCACACTCCCGAGGGCACGGCACCCGTCACGCTCCGCCTGACCGGCCGGCACCACGTCGGCAACGCCCTCGCCGTCGCCGCCCTCGCCCTCGGCCTCGGCCTTGACCACCACACCATCGCCGATGCCCTGAGCGCCGCTGAACCCGCCAGCGGCGGGCGCATGCAAACCATCGTGCGGGGCGACGGGGTCACGCTCCTCCACGACGCCTACAACGCCAACCCCGACTCCATGGCCGCCGCGCTGACCACCCTGAGCACCATGTCCGCCCGCCGCCGGATCGCCGTCCTCGGCGAGATGGCCGACCTCGGCGACCACGCCGCTGGCGCCCACCACCACCTCGGCGTGCTCGCCGCACGCGCCGGCCTCGACGTCCTGATCACCATCGGCACCCGGACCGCGCCTCTGATCGCCGACGCGGCCGACACCGAGCACAGCACCCTCGACATCATCGCCGTTCCCGACAGCCAGGCCGCCCACGACGTGCTAAGTCGAATCCTTCGTCCCGACGATCTCGTCCTGATCAAAGCATCCCGCGCCGCCCACCTCGAACACCTCGTCGCCGCGCTCAGCAACCGCTGAGCAGCCCGGAGTCGCGGCCGTCTGGCTGCGCGACCCGGCCGCTCGGCGGAGCCGATCCGCGATCGCCAATCCGAGCCCGTCCGGGGTAGGAACCGAGGCCACCACGACCTCGCACTCATGCCGGTCGAAGTCACGGAGGAACTCGAAAAGCCGCCGCGCGTACCGCGCACCCGAGTCCGGCACCGCGATAACGCGCTGCCCGGCACACGCACCGGCACCGCCCGCGAACTCGGGCGGCAGCAGGACGCCGACGCGCCGGCCCTGCGCTGCCAGGTACTCGGCGTGGCCGATCACCTGGCCCGGCTCGACCAGGACAACCCGTGCCCTCGGCGCGTAGTGCGACGGATGCTGGCCCGGAACGCGTACGGCACTCCTCGCCCGCACCGGCACGGAGCAACCCAGTGCGCGCTCAAGATCCTCTCGTGTCACGCCGCCTGGGCGCAGTATCGCAGGTGCGCCGGTGAGGTCGACGATCGTGGACTCGACACCCACCGCACAGGGGCCGCCGTCCAGCACGTAGTCGACGTCGGCGCCCAACCCGTCGCCAACATGAGCAGCCGCCGTGGGACTGACCGAGCCGAAACGGTTGGCCGATGGCGCCGCCACACCGCCACCGAACGCCGTGAGCAGCGCGCGGGCGACCGGATGGTCGGGCACCCGCAGCGCGACCGTCTCCAGACCGCCGGTGACCGCGCGGGGAACACGGCGGCCCCGACGAAGAACCAGGGTCACCGGGCCAGGCCAGAAACGGTCAGCGACGCGGCGCGCCGCGTCGGGCACCTCCGCGACCCAGTCGGGGAGCTGACGCGCCCCGCTGAGGTGCACGATCAGCGGGTGCGTCGAGGGCCGCCCCTTCACGGCGAAGACACGCTCCACCGCGTCGACGTTCTCCGCGTCCGCGCCGAGCCCGTACACGGTCTCGGTCGGGAACGCGACCAGCCCACCCGCGCGCAGGGTGCCAGCAGCGCGTTCCACATCGAGTCCCACGCGCTCAGGCGCGATGCCTGGTTGATCCGACATCACCCGTTCACCCCTCACCACTGCAGTCTGACACACCACCGGCTCGCGCGATCACCGTTGCCCCCGCGCCGCCGGACCCATTTCGAGACCGGATCTCGTACCCTCTCTTCCCGATCAGCACGCGCGGCGCTCAGCCCGGGCAGCACGGGTGGTCACGTCACCAGCGCTCGCACGACGGGCAGCGCCTCGCCGATCACATAGAGCGACCCGGTAACTACCGTGAGCGTGCTATCATTCGCCGCCGCCGCGCGGCGCACCGCATCACCCACATCCGCCTCGACCGCGACCGATCCTGCGCCCACCGCCCGCGCGGCGGCGGCGAGCCTGGCGAGCGGCACCGCTCGCGGTGTCCGGGGCGAGGTGCAGATCACCCAGTCACCAGCCCCGACCCCCAGGGCACTCAGAAACGCCTCCGGCGCGCGGGTCCCGGTCATACCGACCACCACGGTGCGGGAGACGCCGTCGAACCGCTCCCGCAGCGCCCGTGCCAGCGCGGTGGCCGCTTCCTCGTTGTGGGCGCCGTCCATCAGCACAGGGCCGGGGGTGTGGACAAGCTCAAAGCGGCCCGAAGCCCGCAGCGCCCCGCAGACCGCCCGCACCACCTGGTCGGCCACCGGCCGGGCCAGCCACACCTCGGCGGCGGCCAACGCCGTCGCCGCGTTCGCCGCCTGCCACGGTGCCAGCAGACGCAGGAAAACGTCGTCATAAGTCGCCCCGGGCGTGAACAGCGACACCGTCCGGCCATCCGCGACCGGCGCGTCGGCGGCCACGCCGAAGTCACGATCCACGGTCACCACGCGCGAGGGGCGGCGGCCCAGGAACGGCGGGTGCATGGCCGGGTCCGCTTCGGCTAGCACCACGGTCGCGCCCTCAGGAACCGCGCCAGCCTCAGCCACGGCGTTGTCCCACCGCGTGTCACCGAAGTACTCGACGTGGTCGACGCCCACCGACGTGACCACCACCAGGCCGGCGCCGAGCGCGGCGGTCGCGTCGCCGCTGCCACCCAGACCGGTCTCGACCACCGCGACATCAACACGTTGGTCGGCGAACCAGCCCACCGCGGCCGCGGTCATCAATTCGAACCAACTGGGCCGCCCCAGCTCTGACGCGGTGCGCTCGTCCGCCACCAGCGGGTCGAGCACCGCCGCCAACTCGTCGTCGGTGATCGTGACACCATCGATGGTGATCCGCTCCTGCGGCCGGTGCAGATGAGGACTGGTGTACAACCCGACCCGCAGTCCACTGCCCGCCAGCACCGCGGCCAGGATCCGGGCGGTCGTGCTCTTGCCGTTGGTGCCGGCCACCAGGATCACCGGCACCCGCTGCTCGGGCCGGCCGAGCGTGCGCAGCAGCCGCTCGATGACCACGGTCGTCGGGGCCTGCGACACCACCCCACCAGCAGCGACCCCCACCCCCCGCTCATGGTCGACGTGACCGTCCAGCCACTGCCATACCCCGGCGCGCCTCACGCCACCGATCCTAGATCCACCCCCGATCAACCTTGACAGCCACATTCCGGCCAGTGACACTGCGTGCAGAGGGGAGTACTTCCCTAAGTGTCTGCCTGGTCAATACGGACACCCCATGGTGTCCCCGGGCGACCGCCCTCACCAGGGTGAAGGAGACCTCGAACGTCGTCCGTGCGCGGAGGTCTTCGTGCCCTTTCATCCCGTGGTGTCGTCTCTGTCCGTGGCCGCGCCCGCCGACTCGGTGGGGTCCTCGTCGATCGGGTCGCCCTGGTTGTGGGTCGCCAGCATCGCCGTAATACTCGGCCTCCTCGTCACCGATTTCGCCGTCACCCGCCGTCCCCACGAGGTGTCGATACGGGAAGCGATTGGCTGGTCGGTGTTCTATCTCACGCTGCCCGTCCTGTTCGGGATCTGGCTGTGGGCGGTGTTCGACAGCGGGCCGGCACTGGAGTTCATCACCGGCTTCGTGGTGGAGAAGTCACTGTCGGTGGACAACCTGTTCGTGTTCATGCTGATCCTGGCCGGGTTCGCGGTCCCGTCCCCCATTCAGCAACGGGTGCTGCTGTACGGCATCGCCGGTGCCCTGGTCCTGCGGGGCATCTTCATCGCGGCGGGCGCGGCGCTGCTGCAGGCAGGCACCTGGGCGTTCCTCCTCTTCGGCCTGATCCTGCTCGTGTCCGCGGGCAAGATCCTGCACGAGGTGCACACCGGTTCGGCCTTCGCGGGCCGCGACGTATCCCAGATGCGTATCGTGCGACTGCTCCGCAGGTTCATGCCCGTCACCGACGACTACCGAGGCACCCGGCTGACCGTACGGGAGCACGGACGACGCGCGCTCACGCCGCTTGCGGTGGTGGTCGCCGCGGTGTTCGTGACCGACGTGGTGTTCGCCGTGGACTCGGTCCCCGCGGTCTACGGCATCACCGCGGACCCCTACCTGGTATTCGCCACCAACGCCTTCGCGCTGCTCGGCCTGCGCGCGCTCTACTTCGTGCTCCACGCCACGCTGGCCAAGCTCGTCTATCTCAACCACGGCCTGGCGGTCATTCTCGCGTTCATCGGTCTGAAACTGGTGTTGCACTGGGCCCACGGAATCTGGCCGGCCACCCCGCAGATCCCCACGCCGGTCTCCCTCGCTGTCATCGTGGCCATCCTCGCCGTCGTCATCGCGGCGAGCCTGCGCACCCGCCGCCGAGCCGAGCAGCACGTGATTGAGAAGGACTGACCATGTTCACCATGCTCACCGGATTCCTCATCGACATCGCTGTCACGGCACTCATTCTGCTGGCGTTGGTCATCACCTGCGCAGCGTTGGTGCCGCCCCGCCCGCCACGATGAACACACGCCGTCCCGGGTGGCGTGTCAGTGTGGGGTGCGAAGCGAGAGGGGCGCTGGTCGTCGCGAGGTCCTGTCCGCACACCGCCCGGCCACGCCACGTAGCCCTTGCCAGGGCGTGCTTGGTGGTGCTGGCGTCGGTGGCGTGAGGTTTCCTGGACCCGCGCGGTGGGGCGGCGGGTGCCTGCGCCGGATCCGGGTCGGCCAGATCGTGTTGACGACGCGGGGCTTGGTCGTTGAGGTACTCCCCCTCAACGTCGAGAATGACGAACTGTGGTTCGTTTACCAAGGGTGGCGAGTTATCCGGTGCGGCGACGACGCGGAGGAGTCGAGGCGCCGTCAGCCGAAGCATCACGAGCATCGTCAGGGGTGGCGGGACCGACGGCGGTGATGAGGTCGGCGATGCGGTGGTGGGCTTCCAGCGGGTGGCGCAGATGGCCGTCGGGGTTGATGCGGTAGTGGTTGCGGCGGCCGACTTTGGTGCGCTCGATGTAGCCGCCCTGGATGAGGTCGGTGAGGATGAGCTGGACGGCGCGGGTGGTGATGCCGACCTTCTGGGCGATGACGGGCAGGGTCTGGTGCGGGTCGGCGGCCAGGCAGAGCAGCACGTGGGCGTGGTTGCTCAGGAACATCCACGACCCTGGCGTCTGCGACGCGGCGGCGTCGGCCGGTTCCGCACCAGCATCCACCACGCCAGAATCCACCGTGCCGGAGTCGGTGGGATCCGAGCCCGCTGGGGTGGGGAGGGCGTGGTC
>NZ_PQHZ01000111.1 GCF_003385185.1 Amycolatopsis palatopharyngis
TGGCGGGGGTGGTGTGGCGGGTCAGTCGGTGGCGAACGTGGTGGTCAGTGCTTTCACCGCGTGGGACTCGCTGTTGGCGTGGTAGTGGGTGCCGTCGGCGGTCACGATTCGCCAGTGCTCACCGCGCACGGTGTCGGCGGGGTAATAGGTTCCGGCGAGTGTTCCGTCGGGTCGGGTGACCACGCCGTACAACAGTTGTTGCGCGTCGGCGGGGTCGATCACCACCCCCGTGACCGTGCACCCGTTGTCGACGAAACGGCGCACCACGATGTCCGGCAGTGGCCCGGGGTCGGCGTCGGGGTCAATGACGTACACGGTGCGCGGGTCGTTGGCGTTGTGGTTCACGGTGTGCCCCTTTTTTCGGTGGTGCGCGGTCGCGCGGGTGGTCATTCAGCGGGTGGCGGCGAATGCGGCTTCGGCGGCGTCGGTGGCCCGTTCGTGGGTGTCGGCGGCGGTGTCGGCGGCGTCGGGGGTGGGGTGTTCTTCGGTCCAGCCGCAGTAGCAAAACGCGGTGGCGGTTCCGTCGGGGTTGGTGGCGGTGTCGGCGTAGCACATAGCGGTCCCCATTCGTGAATTGGTGGTTTTCCGACGTCCCGGGCAATGGTTCGAATCCGGGGCGGGTGGTTCGTTGTGGTTTCCGGTTTTCCCGGCGACACAACAAACGTAACTCGACCCCGAACGTCGTGCAATAGTTTTCCGGGATCTTTTCGGGGAATTTTTGCCATTTTTCACCATCATTCGCGCGCATTTTCCGGACCTGTTTGTGCAGGTCATCCCGTTTCGCGCCACTCCGAAATGGAGGTGCCGGCCTTGAGAAAGACCGCGGATAAATACGGATCCTTTGAGAGAGAATGAAGGGAGGACGAGGAGTGGATAACGTGAGTGGAATGTAGAGGTGAGTACCGAGGTCAGGATGAGGATTGCGTGACTCCGTCGCCGGGTCTGATGTGCTTTCCTGCTTGGTGTCAAGCGAGTCTGGGACACCGGTGGATCCCCCTGCAGGGGTGTGAGCTGCGAGAACGTCGGACGCGGGGGGGATCCGCCTTAGTCGGATACCGGAGGACGAGGCGGATAGTCCGGGTCGGCGGCCCCACGGTTGGCAGCCGCTCTCCGCGTCGTCCCCGCCGATGGCGGTGGGTGGTCGCGAGAGCGGGTGGCGCTCGGCGCCTCGCTGAACGTCTCGGCCAGAAATGTTGCGCGGGGACGTCTTCGTGGTGCGTGACAGCCGCCCACAACACTCGATGCGTAATGGTGTCGGTGATGTTGTGGAATATAGGCGCGTGCCCACGGTGTTCTTTGTCTTTGCCCTCGACGGTTGTGCTATTGCAGTCGACGTTAGCATCGGCACGGACGGGAGTGGGGCGGGAATACGAGGTATTTCGCTGTTCCGCATAATTGCCTTGACCGCGCGAGAATCACGTCCCGGTTGCCGTCTCGCCGAAGCGTTATGGAGAACTGTCGGTGTGCTCATTCACGGCGCCGTGGATCGGGAGACGTCGTCGTCGACGGGAATCCCGGTGTGGCGGGCGCGGAGCCGCGCAGCGAGGTCCACGGTGTCGGTAGTGGGGGTGGCGTCGAGCTCGGCCAGGCGGGTCCGCAGGAGGGTCAGGGTGCGCGAGATGGCCTCGTGCCAGCCGAGTGCGTGCTGCAGGCGCATGATGTCGCGGTAGAGCAGTTCGTTGTGCGGATCGAATGCCCGCGCGGTCTCCAGCAGATCCAGGGTGTAGTCCGGGTCGGCCTCCACCCGGGCGCGGGCGAGCGCGGCCACCGCGTCGAGCGCGTCGCGGCGGGTCGATTCCCGAGCGGCGACAAGCCACTCCCCGTCCACGCCCTCGGCCAACAGCCCGCCGTAGTGCGCCACGATCGCCTCGCACGCGTCAGTGCGCCGCTGCGGTGTGGTGGCGGCGCGACGAGCGGTGACCGCGCCGGCGAAGCCCCAGTAGTCCACCTCCACCACGGCCGGATCGAGCCGGTACTGGCCGTGCTCGACCAGGACCAGCTCGCCGAGCTCGCCGCCGGTGGCGGTGTCCAGGGCTCGGCGAATCCGGGAGAGCACCGTGCGCAGCACACTGGCGGGGTTGCGAGGCGGCGCATCGGGCCAGAGGGCATCCACGATCCCCTCGCGGGGCACCCCGGCGGGATGCACAGCGAGATACACCAACAGTTCCACCGGTCGGCTGCTCAACTCACCGGACAAGTCGCGGGGCTCGGCCGCAGGCTGTGCGGGGCCGTGTCGCCAGTACAGGGCCGGGGCGCCGAACACGGTCAGCACCAGCGGTGCGGGTGTTTCCTCGGTCGTCTCCGCCGTGGACGGCGACAGCGTGCGTGGTTCACCGGCAGGCTCACCGGCCTCGACAGGAGATACCTGCGGCGCGGGCGGGCCCGAGGTGATCTCCAGCCGATCAGGACCGGCCCGTGCGTGATCGGGCTGGGGCGGTTCCACCTGCGGTGACGTCGCCGATTGCCGGGGGGCGGGCTCGGGTTCGCCACTAGCGCCCTCAGCAGGCTGGGTGGCGCGCAGGAAGGCCAGCAGCTCGCGGGTCGCGGTCTCGGGCAGCGTGAAGGCGCGGGTGCCGCGCAGCGGCTCGCCGAGGCCGGGGTCGGTCGCGGAGATGATCCCGGCCGCGGTGACGTACACGGTCACTCCGGCGCGCCATTGACCCAACAGCAGTGCGCTGACCGGGCTGTGGTTGTCGAGCAGGTGCCGCAGCCGTGCCTGCCGGCCTGGCTCCCGGGGAGGCGCCGCGATCAGAACGGTGGGCCGGTGTGATGCCGCCGCGTCGAGGGCGGCCAGTGCGGTGTCCAGGTCGGCCGCCACGGTGACCGTGTCCGGCAGGTCCGCGGCGACGACCGCCACGCCGAGCACGCGGGCCAGGTCCGTGGCGGGCACGAGCACGGTTGGCACCGATTCGTCCTCGCCCCTGCTGGTGAGGAGGGTGAGCAGCAGAGCGCGGGCCGCAGCGTAGCCGCCGGGCCCCACCACGCCGAGACCATGGACACGAGCCAGATCGAGCGCGACCTGGGACCCCTCGCCCTCGGCGGTGTTCGTGTCGAGGGCGATATCCACTAGGGACGGCGGGTCCTCCGGTCCGGTGCCGTTGTTGGTGGCCCCGATCACTCGACAGATGCGGGGCGCGAAAACCCGCACCTGCCCCTCAATCCCGAACTTCGCCTGCCCTGGAGCGCCGGTGCCCGATCGTGATGTATCCGACTGGGCGCGGGCACGGTGTCGCTGCGAGGCGGCCGGTGTGTCGGTGTCCAGCTCGCTCGCGGCGTCCAGGTCGGTGTCTTCGTCGTAGTGCTGAGCACGGAGGTGGGCCAGGCGCAGCTGGTACACCACGGGCGCGACCGGCAGGTCGTCGTCGCGCCGGCCGGTGCCGGGCCGATAGCGCGCCGAGTGCCGTCGCCGCGCGAGCATCAGCAGCGCACTGACCGCCGCGGCCAGGCCCAGGCTGACGAACACCTCGCCACTGCCCCAGGTCACCGCACCCCCAGCGGAGTCGTCCGCGTCCTGTTCGACAGCGCCCTTGGCCACGGGCGTGGTGGACGGGGCGGGCGCCGACGACGGTGGTGTGGCGGTGCTCGGCGAGGGGGATACCGACTCCGGGGCCGGGGGCGCGTGTTCCGAGAGGGGTAGCGCGGGCGGGGTGCGGCATTCGCTGGTCTTGGGGAGCAGGAGCGTGTCGCCGGGATAAATCAGGTTCGGGTCGGTCAGCACGTGCCCGCTGGGCTGGGAGCGGCCCTCGTTGAGGACCCAGATCTCCGGCCACCGCTCGCCATCACCCAAGCGACGCTGCGCGATCCGCCACAGCGAGTCGTGCACCCCGTTCTCCGGTGCTCGGACCCGCTCGATTCCGCGCTCGACCGGAGACTGCGACCGCGACAGCGGGATACCCGTTTGGTTGTGGTCGCTGTTGACCGGCTCCGTCCAGTCGGGCGCAGTGGCGGCTACCGGGGCGTAGCCGACGGGCCGAGCGGCTTCTGCTGGGGCAATGGGTACGGCGGTGGCGGTGCGACCCAGCACGGCGATCAGCAGGGCGCCGACGAGCACTGCCGCGACGCGACGCACTGGCCCCGTCTGGGTACGCAACTGCGGCCACCGAGCGCCACGGGCGACCTCGATCGCGCACCCAGCGACGTCGGTGACGAACACCAGCCACAGCAGCCATGTCAGACACGCGAGCGTGTCAAGCAGGAAGGTGCTCGAGATCGGCGCCAGGAGCGCCGAGCCGATCTCGTCCAGGCTGGGCAAATGATCCGGCAACGGCCATCCCACCCCGTAGATCAGCGCGAACGGCAACCCGGCGACCAACGCGGCCAGCAGGACGACCGCGAGCAGCCCGCGTACCGCCCGGCCCAGCAGCCGCGCGGCACGCGCGATCCGGGTGAGACCCGACGGCTCCCTCATCCGCTGCTCGCCACTCCCACCGCGACTCCGCCCGTGCCGGCGGATTCCGGCACCGTCGGACGCGCCGCAGGCGGCTCGGCGGATGCCCCCGTGCCGTTGCCCTTGGTGTCGTTCTTCGACGAGCTGCGGCGGGTGCGCTTACCGCGGCGGGCGGGCTTGGTCGCTTGGTCGCGCCAGCGGGTGAGGTCGGCTGCGGCGATGTCGGTGACCTGAGCTAGTTCGGGCACGTCAATGACGTCGCCGGCCGCGGTCAGGACCTCGCCGAGCTCGCGTTCGAGCTCGGCGAGCTGGCCGGCAAGCTCTGTGTGCCGACGGGTCAACTCGCCCACGGTGGTGGCCGCCTGGGATCGGCGTGCGCTGCGTACGGAGTCTCGTTCCTCGAGGCGACGGGCGATCTCCTCTTCCGATGTGACCATGTCGGACTTTTCCTTTCCGTGACGGTGCTGCCGTTGTCAGGGCTCGATTGCCTGAACTGCCGTGGGTTCGTTGGGGACCATTAGCGCCAGGTCGGGCGCTTGTCCTGGTGGGAGTGGGTTCACTCGTTGGTGTGAAGAATCCGATTGATGGTCGAGATTCTCGACGAGAT
>NZ_PQHZ01000112.1 GCF_003385185.1 Amycolatopsis palatopharyngis
GGAGTGGGGGGAGTGTCGGGAGCGCCGGTGTCCGGTGCCTGCCGCGCGGGCCGTTGTGCGCGCCCTGCCTGTTGTGGCCGTTCTGCCTGCGGTGGCTGGCTCTTTCGGGGACGGGCGGGCCCGGCTGCGGGGACGGCCCGACGGGAATGGCGAGCATCGCCCGCGCGGCCGGTGGCAGGGGGGATACGACGGATCGGGCCGGTGTCGTCGTCGGCGGGGTCGGTCGTGTCGCGGGGCACGGAGCCATCTTGTCTACCGGCCGGAGGTTCACCTCGTGCGGGTGCCGAATCGGCCGTCGAACGCAGCCGGCGAAGGGTGGTGACATTCAGGCGGCGTAGCTGAGGTCCTTGGTCGTGAGTGACTCGGGACGCAGCCGTATCCAGACGGTTTCGTCGTCCGCGCGGCAGTAGAGGTAGCGGAGGAACCGCTCGTCCCATCGCGTCTCGTCATTGCCCAGGTAGCGAACGAGCTTTCGCCGCCCACGCGGCACGTCGAACGGAAGGATCTCTGCCTGTCCTCGCGCGATGACCTGTTGGACGATCCCGGTAGCGAGGTCGCAATGATCGACTACCAGAGCGATGGCGGGGTCGGCCAGCACCAGAGCGGACAGTTTCGCCCACGGGCCGGTCAGCACCCAGAAGGCGCTGTCCTCCCAGAGAAACCAGGTTGGCCGTACGGTGGGTCCGTTCGTCGCGATGCGGGCGACGAGCGGACTAGACAAGAACTGATCCACATCGAAGTCGCTCCCGGTCAACTCTGTTCCTCCTTCGCCCGAGCGGCGGCAGTGTCTTTCTGTCGATGTAGTGATTCACCGTGCAACCTCCATCGCGGTGGAGGTCAATACGTTGTCCGCTACGGATCGGCCGTTCGGCGGAAGCTGTCGGATCCCGGGACTACCGTCTGCCCGTCGACAACTGAAGGGCGGACCTGATGCCGGACTCGGTGGTAGAACTCAGGCAGTACACATTGCGGCCGGGGCGCAGGGACGACCTGGTCGACCTCTTCGATCGGGAGTTCCTGGAGAGCCAGGAGGCGGTGGGGGCCCGGATCATCGGCCAGTTCCGCGACCTCCGAGATCCGGACCGATTCGTCTGGTTGCGCGGATTCGCCGATATGGATACGCGGAAGTCGGCGTTGGGCGGCTTCTACGGCGGCGAGGTGTGGCGGGCCAACCGGACGGCGGCCAACGACACGATGGTCGACTCCGACGACGTGCTGCTGTTGCGGCCGCTGGGCGAGAACACCGGATTCGGCGGGCTCCCGGCCCGCCCGCAGGCGGGTTCCGCTTCGCCACCGGGGTCGGTCGTGCTGGCGACGATCTACCAGCTACCCCGCCCGGTGGACGCCGAGTTCCGCGCGTTCTTCGAGCAGCGGGTGGCCCCACTGATGGCCGAGAGCGGGGCGTTGCCCGTGGGCGCGTTCGAGACCGAACCCGCCGAGAACAACTTCCCCGCGCTTCCGGTTCGTGCCGGAGTGAACGTCCTGGTCTGGTTCGCGATACTGCCGGGGGAGCAGGCCCACCGAGCACATCTCGCGAAGCTGGAGAGCTCGCCCGTGTGGACGGACTCTGTGTTGCCGGAACTGATCCGCTCGCTGGCCGTGGCCCCGCAGCACCTGTTGCTCGCCCCGACCGCGCGGTCCGCCCTGCGCTGAACCGGTGGCGTTGCGTTCAGATCAGCTCACCTTCCAGCAGGCTCATCAGAATCATGTCGTGCCACCGGCCCACGCCGCGGAACGACTCGCGATGCCTGCCGTCCTCCCGGAAACCGAGTTTCTTGTACAGGTGCAATGCCGACTCGTTCTCGGCGACGACCCAAAGCGCGATCGAATGCAGCCGCATGACGTCGAAGCCGTAACGGCACAGGGTGCGCATCGCGTCGGTGCCGAAGCCACCACCCCAGTGATCCTTCTCGCCGATGTAGATGTCGAGTTCGGCGCGCGCGTTCTCGGGGTTGGCGTCGCGCAGGCCGACGACGCCGATCAGTGAGCCCTCGGCCAGCGTCTCGATGCCGAACACCACATTCGAGTACGAGTTGGGCTTGCGGTCGGCGAATCGTTTGCGGATCTGCGCGAGCGACTCGTGATAGTCGGCCTCCAGCCATCGAACCACCTCAGGATCGTTGTGCCAGCGCCAGAACGTGTCGGCGTCCTCTGGCTCGAGGGGACGTAGCAGGATGCGTTCACCGGTCAGCATGCCGCCATCCTGCCCGGTTCTGTCGTCGCCGACACGCGAATTTCGACGAGGCCGGAATGGGCCGGACGAGCGTAAGACCCTGAAGAACCATCTGCACTTCGACCTCATACCGATGGCCTGAACCCGGGACGAGAAGGTGGAGCGGCTGCTGGCCGCCGGTGCCACTCTGGCCGCCGATCGCAGGAAGGCGAACGACAGGGGTTGGGCCGTGCTCGCCGACCGAGAGGGGACGAGTTCGGTGTGGAGGCAAGTCAGTCCGAACCTGAGTGAGTGTCCTTCGGTGGCGATTGTGGTGGCGGTGGTGGAATCTCAGCCGAAGACTCCCTGCCCCTCGAACAGGACCGCGTCCGCGGCTGTCGTCGGGTTTCGTCCGTTGTGGACTTACCTGGCGTTGGTTCTGGTGGTTCGTTGATGGGTTCGATGGTTTTGGAGTAGGTCCGTCCGGTGGGGGTGGTGATGGTGGAGATTGCGGTGCTGGGGTTGTGGTTGAGGGTCCAGCCGGGTTGGTTTTTGAGGTAGTGGTCGCGTTCGCATTTGGCGCCGCCGTTGCGTTCGGCGGTGCGGCCGAGGTGGTGCCATTCGCGGAGGTGGTCGTAGTCGCAGCGGTGTGCGGGGCGGTGGCAGCCGGGAGTGGTGCATTCGCGGTCGCGGACCTGGATGAGCTCGCGCAGGAACGCGCTGGGGCGGCGGCGGGTGCGGCCGAGGTCGCGCACGGCGCCGGTGGCGGGGTCGGTGAGCACGGTGCGCCAGACGCTGCCTGGCCGGGTCATGATCTCCCTGGCGATCGGGGCCGGGATCGGCCCGTATCCGGTCAGTTCGCAGCCTGTGTCGGACATCGTCAGGGCAGTGTCGATCGGCATGTGCAGGAACACCCGTGCCGCGCCCACGGGTGCGGCGGTGCCGGGGTCGCGCCCGTGTAGCAGGTCCGCGACCACGTCCGCCCGTAGCTGTTCCAGCGTTCGACCGTCACCTCCGTCGCGGAGGGTGCGGGCCATGCCGTCGACGCGGGCGTAGGCCGAGGCCGCGACCTCCGCCGGAAGGTCCGCGGCCAGGGTGGCCATCGTGTCCTCCCGCGCAATCAGCTCCACCTTCCGCCCCGCACGCGCTTTCCTGGCCCGGCTGGTCTGCCCGTCGGGGTCGATCGTGTTGACCAGCCGGCGCGCGGCCCGCACCAGTGACGTGGGGTCGGTGAACCCCAGCCTGCCCGCCGCGAGCTTTCCGGCCAGCCGTTCGTCGACCTCCCGCGCCTGCTCATCGGTCAGCGTCGACGCGGCCTCCACGACCCGCCCCGCCGGATACCCCTCGATATCCCCGGCCTCCATCGCCGCCAGCAGTTTCGGCATCCGGCACACCAACCCGGCCCCCCGCGCCACCC
>NZ_PQHZ01000113.1 GCF_003385185.1 Amycolatopsis palatopharyngis
GCGCCTACGAGTACTGGCCACTGGCGACCCGCGAAGAATACTCCGCACGCCTCATCGACGACGTCCTCGCCGCAGCACCCGATCGCACCGCGGTTCTGGCTCAATTCTTCTCCGAGATGGACCCCGACGAGGCGACCAAACTTCGCCAAGTACTGAGCAAGGCCAAGCGGAAGCCCCATACCTCCTGATCGTCGCTGTGATCCGGTTCGACTGAACAAGCTCACAGCCCGGCATCATGCCTTGACGGTTTTGCGGGCGATGAGCCGTTCGACAAGGCCGATCTTGAAGCGCTGCACGTCCTCGATGACGAATCCGGCTGAGTCAAGGTGATTGCGGGGCCTGCGCAGGAAGTGCTCACCGGCCAGCGGAACCGTGACCACCTCCAGACCACGTTGCACCACCCGGGCCAGCGGTGACGAGCTTTCGACATGGTCCACCAGAATCAGCCGGCCATCGGGACGCAGCACCCGGTGCATCTCGTTGACCGCAGCGTCCAGGTCCGGGATCGCGCACAGGCCGAGCGTGCACACCACGGTGTCGAACATGGCAGCGTCGAACGGCAGGGTGTGGGCGTTGCCCTGCATGAGCGTCACGGAACGACCGAGCTCCGCTGCCCGGGTTCGGGCGATGTCCAGCATGTCCTCACTCAGGTCGATCCCGGTCAAGTTGATGTCGTCGGGATAGACCGGAAAGTTGAGGCCGGTACCGACCGCGACCTCGAGCACGTCCCCCGTGGCTCGGGAGCATGCCCACTGGCGCGAGTCGCCGAAAACAGTGCGGTCCATGAACTGCATCTGCTTGTCGTACGTGCGGGAGTGCTTGTCCCAGTAACGCTGCCAGCGCGCACCGCGGTCTCGTGTTCCGGACATGTGTTCCTCCATAACGATTACGGGCCAACCCAGGTACCAGCACGACGAAGCTGATAGCGCTCCATCAGTTCACCAAAAGGCCAGCGGCATCGATCTACTACTACGTCATCGTACTACGATTATATAGTAGACTGACCGGATCGGCGGCTCAACTGACGCAGCACACGGTGACGGCGAGACACAGCTGATACAGGAAAACGCCGTAGACGGCGACCATGGCGATGCCGGGCAGGCTCCTGAGCACGGTCTCGCGGCGGACCGTGGTGAGCATTCGTGGGCCGCGTCCCGTCTCCAGCTGGATGACGCGGGCCTCGAGCAGGGCGGGACCACCCATCGCCGCCTGTGCCGTCCCTGGCGCGGAATCCGGTTCTCCGGTGGCTTTGAGTAGTGCGGCCGCGACCGGCGAGACACCGCACTCTCGAACGGCCGCACGGTCGGCCTTGAGTTCCTGTCCGTCCAGGATGCGCTGGAGTACGTCGCCGATCAGCGGGATGAGGAAGAACGCGGCGGCCCAGGTACGCAACGCCAGCACCTTGAGCGGGTCTCGATGGCGGACATGGTATCCCTCGTGCCGAAGCACGGCGACGAGCTCGTCCTGACCGGCCCGCGCCACCAGACCGGTACTGACCGCCACCCTCGGATGCCAGACCCCGTACGTGAAGGCATAGGGAGCGTCCGCACCGATCTCGACAACCGGGTGCTCCGATCCGGCGCGCCCGGCGGCGGCCGCCAGTGCGGGCGAGACAGTCACCGCCGCACGAGCTATCCATCGGCTCAACTGGTGACTGCGCCGGCACTGGCACAGCAGAGCGGTCAGCCCAGCCAGGATGTGTCCGCCCCACAGAACAGTCATCAGTACGCCGAACGCGACGCGGGCAACCGTCAGTTCGGGCACGGCAATCTGTCCGAACATCCAGCCGACGACCATGACGATGTACCCCACCACCATCACCAGGCCGAACATCGTCCCGCCGGCGAGGAGCCCCAGTAGAGTCCCGTGGAACAGCACCCGGCCGGCGCGACGCATCAGCTGTCCTTACCCGCCGCGTCAGGCGAAGTGGAGTCCAGCAGCCGTTCCAGCCGCTGACGCAGGCCAGGCGTGCCGCGAGCCTGATCGACGAAATACGCCACCGCCGCGTCCCCGTGTTCTCGGACCACGTCCTTCACAGCCAGTTCCGCGGCGTCCCGCACGGCCGCGGTGTACAGATATCCACGCCCGGCGGCAGTTCGCGTAGCTGCCCCTCGCTCACTCAGCCTGGCCAGCACGGTCATCACCGTGGTGTAGGCCAACGGCTCCGGCCGATCATGATTCAGCCGGTCCAGCACCACCCGAACAGGCACAGGTTCACCCGCTACCCACAGAGCCCGCAGCACCTCGGCACCCAACGGCCCCAGCAGCCTGCTCAGCTCGTCACCACGTTCACCCACCCGGTCATTGTCTACTATCGGAAAGTCGTAGACAACGACCAGCGGCCGTTCCGGGCACTCGCTTCGACCGCGAGGAAGTCCCACCGCCCGGGTGAGAGGCGCTTACTCCAGCGCCCGGTCGCTCACCTGCCGCGGCTGTCCACCTGGGCCGGTGCCAGGACGATGTCGAAGCGCACTTTGCACCACGGGCTGCCGTCGAGGTCTCTGCCGTCGGGTGTCGGTGTCCCCGCAGGCTGTTCGGCGAACCGTTTGGTGAGCGACTCCTTGACACCGAACACCGAGTCGCCGACCTCCAGCTGTGGATCACCCTCGACGAAGATGTGCGTCACCAACGTTCGCTTGTTCTCGGCCGACACCATGAAGTGCAGGTGGGAGGCGCGAACCGGGGAGCGGTTCACCGCCGCCAGCAGCTCGCCGACCGGGCCGTCGTGTGGAATCGGGTACGGCGTGGGTGTCAGTCCCCAGAACCGGAAGGTGCCGTCGATCTCGGAGAACAGGTGGCCACGGCCGGTGACCCGCTCATCGCTGTACTGCACGTCGTAGAAGCCGTTCTCGTCCGCCTCCCACACTTCGATCCGGGCCTGCGGAACCGGGTCGCCAGCGGTGTCGCACACAGTGCCCTCGACCCAGCACGGCGTCCCCGGAGCGCCGGCCGCGATATCACCGCCGTTGCCGACCATGGGCGAATCCTCGACGAAAAACGGCCCGAACACAGTGGACTCGGTCGCATCGCGGTAGGCCTCGTTGTTCACCGCGATCGTCTGCATGGACGCGCCGAGCACATCGGAGAGCAGGATGAACTCCTGCCGCTTCTCTTCGGTGATGTTCCCGGCCGCTGTCAAGAAGTCGATGGCCCGCTTCCACTCGTCCTCGGTCAGCCGGACCTCGCGGATGAACGCGTGCAGGTGCCGGGTGAACGACTCCATCAACTCTCTCGTTCGCCGGTCCGGCGCGCCGGCGAACGACGCCACGACCTCTTCGGTGAGCCGTTCCTCGATGCGCCGCTGCGCCTCGGACACGGCACGGGAACCTTCGGTGCGGGTCATGCTCGACTCCTAATCAGTTCTGGGAGTGAGCTATCCGGCACACTCCTGCTGGTAGCCGGCCGGCAGGTGAGCACTCTCGGTTCCTGGATTTCGAGTCCTGGTGAAAGACAGTGCCCCTGCCGGTAGGCCGGGAG
>NZ_PQHZ01000114.1 GCF_003385185.1 Amycolatopsis palatopharyngis
AGTTGCCATGTCGATCTGCCGGTGTCGTCCACGTCCTCGATGTTATTCGAACGCAAGTTCGAGATCGAGGTAATACAGAGGGACACAGAACCGTCCCCGCGAAGCCCGGAAAACCACCACAAACGGGGGATGCCGCCCCCAGCCATGCCAGCATGGGCCCCATGGCTTCGGTTCCAGGTGATCGTGCTCTTCGTGTGGACCCGGCTCCGGTCAACGACTATGACGGCTTGGCCGAGGCGTATTCGGCGGAGAACGAGATCAGCCTCAACAACGCCTACTACGAACGGCCCGCGACGCTGGCCCTCGCCGGAGAAGTAACCGGACGGCGGATCCTCGATGCGGGCTGCGGCTCGGGCCCGCTGTTCGCGGCGCTACGCGACCGGGGAGCCGTTGTGAGCGGCATCGACGCGAGTGCCGCGATGCTGGAGCAGGCCCGGCGGCGACTCGGTGCCGACGCAGACCTGCAGGTCGCCGACCTGGCCGACCCGCTGCCGTACCCCGACGATTCGTTCGACGACGTCATTGCGTCCCTTGTGCTGCACTACCTGCAAGACTGGGAGCCGACGCTCGCCGAGTTGCGGCGCGTACTGAGGACCGACGGCAGGCTCATCGCCTCGGTCAACCATCCCTTGGCCGACTACTGCGTTCAGCGCTTTGCCGGGCGCCGGCCCGACTACTTCGAGACCTACAGCTCGACCGAAGAATGGACCATGGGCGGCCATACAACCCAGATGAACTTCTGGAACCGGCCGCTGCACGCGATGACCGATGCTTTTACCGCGGCAGGCTTCCGGATCTCCGTCATCAGCGAACCCCAGCCCGTGCCGGCCGCCCGCGAGCTGTTCCCCGACGACTTCCACCTGCTCGCGACCGCCCCGAGTTTCCTGTTCTTCGTCCTACAGGCCGGCTGACTGTCGCGGCATGAGCGCTTACTTCATGGCGGCGATCTGGATGAGGTTGCCGCAGGTGTCGTCGAAGACCGCGGTGACCACGGGCCCCAGGTCGGTCGCGTCCTGGGTGAACTCGACGCCCAGCCCCTTGAGCCGGTCCACCTCGGCGTAGACGTCGTCGACGGCGAACTGGGTGAACGGGATGCCGTCGTTGACCAGGGCGTTCTTGAACGCGCCCGCCGCAGGGTGGCCGTCCGGCTCCAGTAGTAGCTCGACGCCGTCCGGGTTGGCTGGGGAGACCACGGTGAGCCAGCGGGCCTCACCGGCGGGCTCGTCGGTCTTCTTGATGAATCCCAGCTTCTCGGTATAGAAGTCAAGCGCCTTGGCCTGGTCGTCGACGAGCACGCTGGTGATGTTGATGCGGATCACGAGTTCGGTTCCTCTCGGTTGACGGGCCACCGCTCGACGATCGAGCGCAGCGGGCTCGTGTCGACATGGTGGAACTTGTACCGGCCCTGTCGCCGGGTGTGCACCAGACCGGCCTGTTCGAGCACCGCGAGGTGCTGCGAGATGGCCTGGCGTGAGGAGGCAAGGCCGTGCTTCATGGTCAGCCGGCCGCAGATCTCGAACAGCGTCTGACCGTCCTTTTCGGTCAACTCGTCCAGGATCGTGCGTCGTGTCGCGTCGCCGATGGCCTTGAACAGGTCGGGGTTCGCGTCCACACATCCAGTTATATGCAAGGCGACGCTTGCCTGTCAAATTCTACATCTTCGCGCCGAACTGGGAAGCCGCATCCCTGAGGGTGCTCGCCAGGCGAACCGTGGTTAACCCGCAACCGCGCTCCGCCCAGCTCACGCCGTCGTCCACGGGCCCGAAGGCGCCGATCGTCGGCTCACGCCTGCGTTAGACTCCTGCCGGTGACACCCAGAACCGCCGTGGTGCGCAGGCCGAGGAACCGCAAGGCGCAGATCGCGACCACGGCTGCCGAGCTGTTCTGCAGCAGGGGCTACCACAATGTCGGGGTCGACGACATCGCCGACCATGTGGGGATCACCGGTCCGGCCATCTACCGGCACTTCCGCAACAAACAGGCCATTCTCGATCACGCCGTGGGCGAGCTCTGCGACTCCTTCACCCTGGCCATCAGGCGGGCCGACGACGCGGAATCGCCCTCGGCGGCACTGGACACGGCCGTGCGGGAGCTGGCCAGACAGGCCGTGCAGCGCCGGTCACTGGGCCGGCTCTACCAGTGGGAGGGGCGGCACCTGGCGGAGCCGGACAGGGTGCGTGTGACCGAGCAGATGGACCAGGGTGTGCGTCGCCTCCGCGACCTCCTGCTCGAGGTGCGCCCGGAGCTGAACCGATCCGACGCCGGCTACCTGACCACCGCCGCGCTGAGCGTGCTCGCCAGTCCCGCTACGCATCGAGCGAGACTGGCCACGGGCAGGGCGGAAGACGTGGTGCACGGCATTGCCCGCGAGGTGCTGGCGCTACGAGATCTGCCTCCAGCGGCCACCGCGGAGGCAGTACGGGAACGTAGTGCGGGCCCGATGATGCCGCGCCGGGAACGACTGCTCGCCGAGGCCGTCCGGTTGTTCCACCTGCACGGCTACCACGGTGTGAGCGTGGACGACATCGGTGCGGCCGCTGGGATCAACGCATCCAGCGTCTACCGGCACTTCGCGGGCAAGGCGGACCTGCTCGCCGCGGTCTTCTACCGGGCGGCCGAGCGGCTCAGTGTCGCGACCGCCGACGCTCTCGGCGCCGCCGGCGACGCAGAGGCGGCACTGCGTGCCCTCATCGCGGCCTACGTGCGGCTCATCCTGGACCAGTCGGACATGGCCGCGGTCTATGTGTCCGAGAACACGAACCTGCCCGCCGCGGACCGGCACCGGTTGCGCGGTACACAGCGCAGGCACGTCGACACGTGGGTACGGCTCGCCGGGGAGTGCCGCGTGCCGGAATCTCCGACGCGGGTCCGCTTCCGCGTGCACGCCGCGCTGAACGTCGTGACCGACATCGCGCGGGGCCATCGAGGGCGCGCCGACGTGCCCCGGGCCGGTCACCTGGTGACGAGCATCCTGTTCGGCGGAGGTCCGTAACCGCCCTGTCGCCGGTCAGTACCTGAGGCCCTTTCACGACCCGTTCGAGGGCAGTCGAACCAGCGATGGCATCGTTAGGACGCCACTTCGGTGGTATCCCTGCACGCTCCACCGGAGGACCCGCACGTATGAACCAGCTCCGAGCCGATATGCCCGCGGCTGCCCCCACCGGCGCCGGGGCGCCGGCCCCTCGGCGTTTTCGGCCGGAGTTGCAGGGGTTGCGGGCGTTGGCTGCGTTGTTGGTGGTGGTGTATCACGTCTGGTTGGGCCGGATTTCCGGTGGCGTGGATGTGTTTTTTGTGATTTCGGGGT
>NZ_PQHZ01000115.1 GCF_003385185.1 Amycolatopsis palatopharyngis
TGGCCGTGGCATCGTGATTTGGCCCCGGTTCGGCACCGCTATCGGGCCCCACCGATCGGGCGAATTCCTGCTCGTGGTGTGCGAGTCGGCGGGTCGAGTTGAGGGTCCTGGGTGGACAGTGCCGGTGAGGGGCCGTCCGCGTGGGAGCCGGAATGGTGTCGAGGGTGGAGTTGTTCGCGCTGATTCGGCGGGATGCCCGGGTGGAGGGGCTCTCGGTCCGGGCGCTGGCTGAGCGGCATGGGGTGCACCGCCGGACGGTGCGTCACGCGCTCGGCTCGGCCGTCCCGCCACCGCGGAAGGCACCGGCCCGGTCTTCGCCGGTGACAGGGCCGCTGCGCGCGGCGATGGACGAGATGCTGCAGGCCGATCTGAACGCACCGCGTAAGCAACGCCACACCGCGCACCGGATCTGGGAGAGGCTGGTCGACGAGCACGACGCGACGATCGCGTATCGCACGGTGTCGAAGTACGTCGCGGCCCGCCGCCCGCAGATCGTGCTGGAAGCCCGCAACCGCGCGGGAGTGATGGACGGGTTCGTTCCGCAGACCCACCTTCCGGGCCAGGACGCCGAGGTCGACTTCGCTGAAGTCTGGGTCAATGTCGGCGGCGTCGACACCAAGTGCTTCCTCTTCACACTGCGAATGTCGTTCTCTGGCAAGGCAATTCACCGTGTCTACTCATCACAGGGCCAAGAGGCGTTCTTCGCCGGTCATGTCGCCGCGTTCACCGAACTGGGCGGCGTCCCGGCCGGAGATATCCGCTACGACAATCTCTCCTCAGCGGTCCGGAGAGTCTGCTTCGGACGCTCACGTGTTGAGACCGACCGGTGGGTGCTGTTCAAGTCCGCTTACGGAGTCACCAGTTTCTATTGCATGCCCGGCAAAGAAGGCGCGCACGAGAAGGGCGGTGTCGAGGGCGAAGGCGGCCGGTTCCGGCGACGCTGGTTCGTCCCGGTCCCGAAGATCGCCGACATCTCCGGGCTGGCCGGCATCAACGACAAGCTCGCCGCGGCGGACCACGCCGAGGACGCCCGCCACATCGACCAACGGGTCACCACGATCGGGCAGAACTTCGCCCTCGAAACACCGCTGCTGGCGGCGTTGCCGGTGGACGAGTTCGACATCGCGCTGACCACCACACCGCGGGTGGACCGCTACGCCAGGATCACCGTCCGGCAAGCGCTCTACTCGGTCCCGGCCCGGCTGATCGGGCAGACGGTCCGGGCGAAGCTCGACGCGGAAGAACTGGTGGTATTCCACGGCTCCACGGAGGTCGCGCGGCATCCGCGGATGACCACCAAAGGCGGGCAGCACCTGGTGCTCGATCACTATCTTGAGGTCCTGGCTGGCAAACCCGGTGCGCTGCGCGGGGCGACCGCGCTGGTTCACGCGCGGCAGAAGGGCTGGTTCACCGCCACGCACGACGCGTTCTGGGCCGCCACGCGGGCCAAGCACGGCGACCAGGCCGGGACCCGGTTGCTGATCGAGGTTCTGCTGCTGCACCGGCGGATGGCTCATGCGCACGTGATCGCCGGGATCCGCGTCACGCTCGAGGCTGGGTCGGTCTCACCCGACGTGGTGGCGATCGAGGCCCGCAAGCACGCGGCCGCGGCCGGCGAACCCAGCACCGAGCTGCCACGGCCGCAGCGCAGCCGCAGCAAGGTCGTCTCGCTGCCCGACCGCCGCCGCGACGCCGAACTGCCGCCGGACGCACGCCCCGCACCGTCGGTCGAGGCCTACGACCAGCTGCTCAGCAATCCTTCGAGGAAGGGGAACGTCTCATGACCCGCACCACTGCCCGCGGCCGGGACCAGATCACCGAGGAAGCCGCCGACGCCGCGATCGAGCAGGCCTGCCGGATCCTGCGGCTGCCCACCATCCGCGACCGCTTCGGCGACAACGCCGCCGCCGCGGCCCGGCAGCAGGCCACCTACAAGAGCTTCCTGTCCGAGCTGCTGTTCATCGAGTGCGAGGACCGCGAGGTCCGCCGCAAGGCCCGGCTGGTCAAGCAGGCGTGCTTCCCGCGCACGAAACGCTTGGAGGACTTCGACTTCGCCGCGAATCCGAACGTCCCGCCGGCGCTCGTGCACACCCTCGCCAAGGGCGCCTGGATCCGCGCGGGGCAACCGGTCTGTCTGATCGGGGACTCCGGCACCGGCAAGTCCCATCTGCTGATCGGGCTGGGCACCGCCGCGGCGGAGGCCGGGTTCAAGGTCCGCTACGTCACCGCCGCCGCGCTGGTCAACGAGCTCGTCGAGGCCGCCGACGACAAGCACCTGTCCAAGACCATCGCCCGCTATGGCCGCGTCGACCTGTTGTGTCTTGATGAGCTGGGCTATCTCGAGCTGGACCGCCGCGGCGCGGAGCTGCTGTTTCAGGTGTTCACCGAGCGGGAGGAACGTTCCAGCATCGCGATCGCGAGCAATTCGGCGTTCAGCGAGTGGGCTCGCACCTTCACCGATCCGCGGCTCTGCGCCGCGATTGTCGATCGCTTGACGTTCGATGCGTCCATCATCGAGACCGGCACCGAGTCGTTCCGGCTGCGCACCACCAAACGCCGCCGCAGCAGCACCCGTGCCAGCTGAACACCCGGTCAGAACGGCGCTTCACGCCAGTCCGGCTCGACCTGCCCTCCGGCGGAACGCGGATGGTTCCCGCGTCGATCTCGACCCGCTCGCCGGCGGCGATCTCGGCCGCGAACACGTCCAGCGTGTCCTCGTCCAGCCAGCAGTCCCACACCTCACAGGCGTCCTCCAGCTCACGGCGGACCACCGCGACCGGTTTGCCCGCGAACCCGATGAACACCTCATCCAGCGCCCACACCAGTGTCACCACCGGGCCGGGCTCACGCTCACTCACCACGCCATCGTCCACCGGCCAGCACTCCTGCGACCAGCAGAAACACCCGAACGAAGTGGGGCCAAATCAGAGTGCCGCCCCACGCCCGACGACGGCAGGTGGGGCCACATCAAGATGCCGACCGATCCCGCAACCCAGCCGCCGGGGCCAGTTCAGAATGCCGAACCGGGGCCAATTCGGCTTGCCGAAATCA
>NZ_PQHZ01000116.1 GCF_003385185.1 Amycolatopsis palatopharyngis
GCGGCACGATGGATGATGCGTTGGAAGCCAGTGATCAACGCGTTCTCCATCACCTTCGGTGACCGCTGGCCGGTGACCGAGACCTACTAATCGACACCGCCGGAAACACCGTTCGCGTTACGGACCCACGGCACCCAGGATTGTGGCGTGCATATTGGAAGTGTCCGGATCCTGCTCCTGCGGTCGCCAGTCCTGGATGGGCACGAGCCCGGGCTCGACGATCTCCCAGTCGCCGGCCAGCGCGCGGATCTGTGGCGTCGTGCGTGAGTGGACCTGGTTGATGGTGCGCTGGGTGTAGTTGTCGGCAATTTGCCCGGCGCTGTCGGGTGTGTCGGGCCGGTCGAAGGTCACGTGATTGAAGGCGAGCAGAGAACCGGCCGGGACCTGTGACTGGTAGAAGGCCAATGCGGGCGCGGGGTCGTCGATGAAATGCAGCAGCGAGACCGTCAGCAGCGCGAGCGGTTTGCTGGGGCCGATCAGTCCTGTGTCCAGTACTTGTTCCCAGAGCTGTTCGGCGTCGCGGTAGTCGGCGCAGATGGCGCCGTGGCGTGCAGGGTCAGCGGTTGTGCCGAGGAGGATCTCGCTGTGCGCCCGGCAGATCGGATCGTTGTCGATGTAGACCACGTGCGCCTGCCCGGGGGCGTGCTCCTCCGCGATCTCGTGCACGTTGTTGCCAGTGGGCAGCCCCGAGCCGATATCGACGAACTGGGTAATCCCTCAGCGAGCGCGAACTGGACCGCGCGCCGCAAAAAGGCGCGGTTGGTCAGCGCGAGGGTGCGGATCTCCGGGTCGAGGGCCAACTGCTGATCGGCGAACTGGCGATCGATTGCGTAGTTGTGGCTCCCGCCGAGCAAGTAATCGTAGATGCGCGCAGCGCTGGGTTTGTCCAGACTGTCCGCCAGGACGCCGGAATCGTGTTGCGCCATGTATGGGTCCCCTCTGTCCGGTTCGCTCGTTCGAGTTCCCTCCGATCCTTGCGGGTCACGCCGCCCAGGGCAATCACTCAAGTTCCAACCCCACCGTGACCTGCACCGGCGCCGGGCGTAGAGACCCGGCGGATGCCGTAGACCCGATCTATGCTGCCCAACTGCGGATCAGTATTCGAAAAATTGCTGGAAATGCGGCGAGCGGCAGGTAGGGCCCGGCGGCGTTCTCTGCCCGCAGTGCCAAGAGCTGATTGCAAGCAGTAGGCCCCGCTTCTGGGACGAGCACACCGAAACCAACCAGCCCCCGCAGCCAATACCGCAACAGGACAGGGTGTAGGGCAGCGACCGGAGTCTGTTGCAGCGTTGGTCAGCGGCAGACGAAGCCACACCTTAAGGTCCTACAACTGCTCCGGGCTGATTCCGACGACGACTGTCAACTGTCTCCGCCTTGTGCGCATCGCGTGTCCTAGGGACAGCTGTCACACGCCAGCCTTCTTCTTCCTTGGTGCCCGCTTGCGCGTCGACTTGGCCGGAGCCTCCTCGACCGGCTCCGGTTCAACGAGCTGGGAGCTGGCTGGCTCGCCATTGTCGAACGCTTCGTAGATCTCTTTCGGGATGCGCCCGCGCTCAGCGATCGCGTAACCATTCTCTACTGCCCAAGCGCGCACCTGCTGGTTGCGCTCGCGGTCGGCCGACGTGGTGGCGCGGCCGCTCCCGGCCACTGTCGACTGACCAGCCGCCACCCGGACCTTGCGCCCGCCCGTGCGCAGGCCTGCCTCGACGTAGCGCTCGAACGTGTCACGCAGCGCCTGCGCATTCTCGTCCGAGAGGTCGATCTCGTACTGAACCCCGTCGAGGGCGAAAGGCACCGTCTGCGCCGCTTCGCCACCGTCGAGGTCATCAACGATTTCGACAAGAACCTTCTGAGCCATCAAGACAGCCTTTCACCAAGTCGAGCAGGGGCGCCGCGTCAGCGGAACAGCAACGACCCTACCGATAGTTCACCAGATCGGCGGTATGACACTCGCGCAATCAGCACGAGCTGCAGTCCTGGCAGGCGCCCAAGCGCCAGCGCCCTCAGCTCCGCAGCTGACCTCAAAGCGGGCGGACGCCCCTGCCCCGATTGCGCCATACTTCAGGTGCGGAAAGCCATAGCTCAGCAGCGAGTCCGGGAACAGTCGAGCCCGCGCCTTGTCGTTGCTCACTGCAAGGCTGTTCGTCTCGGTGCTCAATTGGGTACGGGCGCATATCGCAGCGGTCGATTTCTTGAGGTGTTGCTGCGCCCGGCATAGCCCTGAAGCCGCTGCTCAGTGGCGACAGGAGGGGTACGTGCACTGACTTGTTACCTGTTACGCATCCTGCTTTGCTGCGGAACCGCGGGTGGCATGTGGACCTCGGGGAATTCCCGCGAGATTCGTGTGCCCTACTTGCTACCGTCCGTACACGTGCTGCAGTAAGTAGAGACGAGGACGAGGCAACTCATGCATGATGCCCGCACCCTGCTCGACCTGGGCGAGGTAGCTGTTCACTCCCTGTCCAGGCGGGGCTACACGCTCGACCTGACCACGATTGAGGATCTCTTCACGCGCCGGAACTCCTCGATCAAGAGTGCGGATGAGTTGATTTCGGCAAGCCGAATTGGCCCCGGTTCGGCATTCTGAACTGGCCCCGGCGGCTGGGTTGCGGGATCGGTCGGCATCTTGATGTGGCCCCACCTGCCGTCGTCGGGCGTGGGGCGGCACTCTG
>NZ_PQHZ01000117.1 GCF_003385185.1 Amycolatopsis palatopharyngis
CCCGTTCTTTTGCGCCCTCTGCTGAGTTCGTTGCGGGGGCGAATGTGTCTGGGGAGTGGTATGAGCGGGCTGGGGTGGATCGTGAGGGGTTTTGGGCGGAGCAGGCTGGGCGGTTGTCGTGGGAGCGGCGGTGGGATCGGGTGCTGGACTGGTCCGGGGCTCCGGTGGCGCGGTGGTTTGTGGGTGGCCGGTTGAATGTGGCTTATAACTGTGTGGATCGGCATGTGGAGGCGGGGTTCGGCGATCAGGTCGCGTTGCATTGGGTGGGGGAGCCGGGTGATCGGCGGGATGTGACGTATGGGCAGTTGCAGGCCGAGGTGTGCCGGGCGGCGAATGCGTTGGTGTCGTTGGGGGTGGGGTCGGGGGATCGGGTCGCGATTCAGTTGCCGATGATCCCGGAGGCGATCGTGGCGATGTTGGCGTGCGCGCGGATCGGGGCGTTGCACAGTGTGGTGTTCGGGGGGTTTTCCCCGGCGGCGTTGCGGTCGCGGGTCGATGATGCGCGGGCGAAGGTGGTGATCACCTCCGATGGGCAGTATCGGCGGGGTAAGGCGGCGCCGATGAAGGCCAATGTGGATGAGGCGTTGGCGGGGGCGGAGTCGGTGGCCTCGGTGGTGGTGGTGCGCCGGACCGGGGATGAGGTGCCGTGGGTCGAGGGCCGGGATGTGTGGTGGCATGAGCTGGTCGAGGCCCAGTCGCAGGAGCACACGGCGGAGGCGTTCGACGCGGAGCATCCGTTGTTCATCCTCTACACCTCGGGCACGACGGGGAAGCCGAAGGGGATTCTGCACACTTCGGGTGGGTTTTTGACGCAGGTGGCGTACACCCATGATGCGGTGTTCGATCACAAGGCGGGCGAGGATGTGTACTGGTGCACCGCCGATATCGGGTGGGTGACCGGGCATTCCTACATCGTGTACGGGCCGTTGGCGAACCGGGCCACGCAGGTGGTGTATGAGGGCACGCCGAACACCCCGCACGAGGGGCGGCACTGGGAGATCATCGACGAGTACAAGGTGTCGATCTACTACACCGCGCCGACGTTGATCCGCACGTTCATGAAGTGGGGCGCCGACATCCCCGCCCGCTACGACCTCTCGTCGCTGCGGGTGCTGGGCAGTGTGGGTGAGCCGATCAACCCGGAGGCGTGGATGTGGTACCGCGAACACATCGGTGGTGACCGGTGCCCGGTGGTGGACACCTGGTGGCAAACCGAGACCGGGGCGATCATGATCTCCCCGCTGCCCGGGGTCACCGCCACCAAACCCGGCTCCGCGCAACGCACCCTGCCCGGGATCTCCGCGAAGGTCGTCGACGACCAGGGCGTGGAGGTCCCCCCGGGCGGCGGCGGCTACCTGGTGCTCGACCAGCCGTGGCCGGCGATGCTGCGCGGGATCTGGGGCGACGAGCAACGCTTCCGCGACACCTACTGGTCCCGCTTCGCCGAGCAGGGCTTCTACTTCGCCGGTGACGGCGCGAAATACGACGACGACGGCGACATCTGGCTACTGGGCCGCGTCGACGACGTCATGAACATCTCCGGGCACCGCATCTCCACCACCGAGGTCGAATCCGCCCTCGTGTCCCACCCCGACGTCGCCGAAGCCGCCGTCGTCGGCGCCACCGACCCCACCACCGGCCAGGGCATCGTCGCGTTCGTCATCCTCCGCGGCACCGCCGCCGACCACGGCGACGACACCGCCACCACCCTGCGCAACCACGTCGCAAGCGAAATCGGCCCCATCGCCAAACCCCGCCAAATCCTCGTCGTCGGCGAACTCCCCAAAACCCGCTCCGGCAAAATCATGCGCCGACTCCTCCGCGACATCGCCGAAAACCGCGAAATCGGCGACGTCACCACCCTCGCCGACACCACCGTCATGGACCAAATCACCACCGGCCTCAACAAAAACACCACCGACGAATAACCATCCGA
>NZ_PQHZ01000118.1 GCF_003385185.1 Amycolatopsis palatopharyngis
TTACGGAGCCAGCGCGGTGACCACCAGGCGGAGTGGCCGGTGATGCGGAGCAGGACCGGCAGGAGCACGAGTCGGATGAGTGCGGCGTCGAGCAGGACCGCGACGCCGAGGATGATGCCCATTTCCTTCGGGGGTAGCGGGTCGGCGAGGGCGAAGGTGAAGAACACGGCGACCATGACGGCGGCGGCGGCGAAGATCACGCGTCCGGAGTGGGCCAGGCCATCGATCAGGGCGCGCTGCGGACTGCCGGTGAGTTCGTAGTGCTCTTTGGCGCTGGCGAGCAGGAACACGGTGTAGTCCATGGCGATGGCGAAGATCATCGCGAAGAAGAACACCGGCCCCCAGCCGTCGAGGAACCCCTGTGGAGTGAAGCCGAGGAGCCCGGCGAGGTGACCGTCCTGGAAGATCAGCTTCGCCACGCCGAACGCGGCGCCGGTGGAGAGCAGGCTGACGACGGTACCCAGCAGCGCGATGACCGGGGCTTGCAGAGCGACCAGGAGTAGGACGAACCCGAGGGCCAGGATCACCCCGACGACCAACGGCAGGTAGTCGTTCAGTGCGGTCTGCAGGTCCAGGTTCTCCGCCGGCGCACCACCGACGAGTGCGTCGTCGGGCAGGGTGTCGCGTAGCCGGTCGAGCGTGTCGCCCAGTTGCGGCGAGGACGGATCGACGGTCGGCATGGCTTGGACCAGGGCGTAGTCGGAGCCGTCGGAGGCGGGTTGCGGCGGGGTGACCATCGCGATGCCGTCGGTGTCCTTGGCCTGGGCGGCGGTGGCCTGGGCGTCGGCGGCGGGGGTGATGATCTGCAGCATGCCGGGGGCGCCGTCGCCGAAGCTGTCTTGAACGGCTTCGTAGCCCTGCCGGACCGGGGCATCGTTCGGGACGACCTGGATGGAGGGCATCGCGACCTTGAGCCCGAACACCGGCAGGGACAGGGCGATCAACACCAGCAGCGCGCCGAGGGCGAAGGGCCAGGGTTTACGGCTCAGCAACTGCCCCCAGCGGGAGAACCGTGGCGAGTGGGCCTCGGTGCGCTTGGCCCAGGGCAGGGCGAGGGAGTTGACCCGGCCGCCGAGCTTGCCCAGCACGGCCGGGAGCAGGGTGAGGGTGGCGGCGAGGACGAAGACGACGGCGAGCATGATGCCCACGGCCATGGTCCGCACCGCCGGTGCGGGGACGAGCAGCACGGCGGAGAGGCTGACCAGCACGGTGATGCCGGACAACAGGACGGCCTTGCCGGCGGTGTCCATGGTTTCGGCCACCGCGGCCCGCGCGTCCGCCAGCTTGCGCAGAGCGTCGCGGAAGCGAACGACGAGGAAGAGCGCGTAGTCGATGCCCAGGGCGAGGGCGAACATCATGGCGAAGTTCATCGCCCACACCGAGATCGGGGTGATCTCGTTGAGCAGCACCAGCGCACCGGCGGAGGCGCCGAGCCCGGCCAGGGTCAGCAGCAACGGCAGCCCTGCGGCCACGAGTGAGCCGAACGCGAGCACCATGATCGCCAGGGTGACCGGCCACGACACCATTTCGGCCTGAATCATCGCGTCGTGGTTGGCTTCGTTGAAGTCGCTCCACAGTGCCGATGCCCCGGTCGGGTAGACGTGCACCGACGACGTGGACAGCCCAGTCAAGTCGGCCTTGAGATCATCGACCGCGCGGACCATGTCATCGGTGTTCGCGTTGGCTCCGGCGAGCAGAATGCCGGTGCGGCCGTCCGGGCTGATCGTCATCCCCGGTT
>NZ_PQHZ01000119.1 GCF_003385185.1 Amycolatopsis palatopharyngis
GAGGGCGGCGGTGGCGGCCTGTCCGATGGCGCGGGCGGTGGTGGTGGGGTCGGTCAGGGTGTGCACGGTGGCACCGTCCATCGGGTCGGTTCCGAACTTGTCGGGCGCCAGCCACAACACCGCGCAGCCGCTCGCCCGCAACCGGTCGAGCATGTTCTGGCCCGGTTTCCGGGTTTCGTGTTCGAAGTTGCCGTCGGAAATGATCACTAGCAGGCGCGCGGCGTTCGGGCGGGACAGGTCGAGCCCACCATCGAGGGCGTTGATCGCGGTGTCGATGGCGTGCCCGCCGAGGCGGGTGCCGAATTCGGTCACCTTCGCGGGTGTGGTGCCGGGGCGGGTGATCGGGGTGACGATGCCCGCGCCGAAGACCACGGTGGCGGTGGTGGCGGGTACGGCGGTGTGGCGGGCGGCGTGGGCGAGAATCCATGCCGCCGAGGCCACGGGGGCGGTGAACGCTCTCATGGAGGCGGTGACGTCGCAGATGATGCCGAGTCGTAGCGGCGGTGCGGGCACGGTGGAGCGGGTGGTGCGGGTGAACGGTTCGGCGCTGGGGATTGCGCCCGCCGCGCGTTGTGCGTCGGCGGTCATCGCGCCCCGCATCCGCAACCGTCCCGGGGGTACGGTCGAGCGGGTTTTGGTGGCTGTGCGGTCACGGTGTCCGGCGGTGGTCAGCGCGCGGGCGAGGTGCCGTGCGGCGGTTTGTTCGGTCGTGCTCGGCGCGCGAGTGCCCCGGATGTGGCGGGCGGTGGGTTCGTATCCGGTACAGGCACCCCCGAACACCGCGTTTGCGGTGTTCTGTGCCTTCTGGCGTGCCGTGTCGTCGGCGGCACGGGCATCCATGGCCTGCGTGGTGGGGTCGGTCGGGGCGGGCTCGGCAGCGACCGCACTCCCGATCGCGGCGGCGGCGCTGCTAATGGCGTTCGCCAACGGCGACGGTGTCCCGTTCCCGTTGTTGGTGACGTTGGGGTCGGGCGTGTCGGGCGGTTGGTGGGGGTCGGTCCCGATGGCTTCGCACCATTGGCGCCCGAGTTCAATCATGGCCTCGGCGTTGTCGTCGGCGGTGCGGTGCGCGGCGCGCCAAATTCTGCGCAGGGTGGCGAGGGTGTCGGTGCCGAGAACGTCGCGCACGACGCGCTCGACTCGGGCGACTTCGCGGCGGTTGAGGATGCCTCCGTCCACCCGCGCCAGCAGCAGCGCGGCGCTACGGGCGGCGTCCTCATGGGTCATTTGCGGTGCGGCGGCGGGGTCCTGTGCTTGGGTGTCGGCGAGGATGAGGTGGGTGGCGCTGGCGCGTAGCCAGTACCGGTCCCCGGGGCGGCGGCGCACCTGTGCGGCTTCCATGCGGGTTTCTTCCAGCAGGTCCGCCGCCGCGACCGCGCCCGGGGGTGCGTCGTCGGGTGCGCGCCACACGGAATGTTTGGCGTGGCCGCATTCGTGGGTGAGTAGTCCCCACGCGGTGCGGTAGCGCTTGCGGTCCCCGACCCGATGGGGGGCGACGGTGGCGGGGTCGACCCCGTTGTCCATGTGGGTCCCGTCCACCTCGATGGTGGCGAAGTCGGGGAAGAAACAAGCTGGGGCACCGTGTCCCGCCCCGGGGGCGACGGTCACCACAAGGTCGTCGCGGTCGGCGATCGCGGGTACCTCGTCGCCGAATGCGGCGGATAGGGTCAGCCCGCCGGGGCGGGACACGGTGCCCCAGCTTGTTTC
>NZ_PQHZ01000012.1 GCF_003385185.1 Amycolatopsis palatopharyngis
CCCTCACAGCGATCTGACCCGCCCTCCCCCTTGCGCAGAAATTTCACGCTGAGTAACTCCCGATTTCAGGGCGGGCGATCAGCAGATCGGGGATCATCGCCTGGTCTTCGGGTTACCGAAACCACCATCGTGCTGCGCAGTCTTCTGACTGTGGTGTGGGCGGCAGAGCGCTTGCAAGTTCTCGTCCTCCCAATTGGTGCGATCACCATCAATGTGGTCGGTGTGCCGAGAGGCTCGGCTGCAACCCGACGCTTCACACTGCGGGTGATCACGGCGGTACTTCGCGGACCTGCGCAACCAGTCCTTGTCGTAGCCGAGCGCCTGCCTGGTTGGTCGCGGTCTGGCCTTCGGGCGGGGCCGGGGGATGTGGTGACGCGGGCAGCGGCCGCCGTCAGTAGCCCACTCGGGGCAGCCGGACGCTGTGCATTTCCTTCGTGACCGAACTGGCATGTGCCCGCCTGCAACGGTGTCGACGTGGTGGGCGATGTGATGTCCATGAGGACATGTGTCGCCGCGATAGGCGTGTTGCTGGTGCTGGCCGGATGCGGAGCCCCGGAGGCGGAGCAGGTGGATCCGTCGCAGCTGGATAAGCCGGGCAAGTTCGCATGCGACGACTTCGCGGAGGGCTATCAGTCCGCTCAGACCGGGCAGGCCCGCGTTGAGTTGGCGAACACCGTGAACGAATGGGCACCGAAGTCGCAGACCACGGGGCTGTCGGAGGCCGGCCAGGCACTGGGCGCCGCGTCGGACGCTTCGGCGAGTGCCTGGCAGCTCGCCGCGGATTCGTTCGCTCAGCGGTGCTTCGATGCTGGGTGGGAAGCCCCATAGCTGCTTGTGTATGCGGGGCCCGGAGACGCTTGTGCAGGTCTCCCTCCTGCGCGCCTCCGGGCTCCTCACCCGTATCGGAGTCGCGCCCCTAGGGTGCCTGGGTGATGGCCGCGAGTCGGTCGCTGGCCACCTGGTGGTAGTGCTCGGAGAGCTCTACGCCGACGAATGAGTAGCCCGCTTGCAGTGCGGCTTCTCCGGTTGAGCCGGATCCGGTGAACGGGTCGAGGATGGTGCCGGCTGTCGGGCAGATGCGAACCAGTTCGGAGAGCAGGCCGTCGACGGGCTTCTGGGTGATGTGACGTCGCTGGCGGCCGCCAGGCTGGCTCGCGGAGAACATTCCGGGCAGGTACAGCTCCCGAGTGCCGTCGTACGCACCGTTGGTTCCCCACAAGATGTACTCGCAGGCGGCACGGAAGCCGCCTCGGCGGGGGCGGTTCAGTGGCTTGTACCAGGTCATGGTCCCTTGCCAAGTCCATCCGGCGACCTGCAGCGCGTCGGAGGTGGCTGGTACTTGGCGCCAGTCGGTGAACACGAGTGCGTGTCCGCCTGGTGCAGTGACACGGAGGCACTCCGACAGGATCAGCGATAGCCAGGTTATGTACGACCGTTGATCGCGGTTGTCGCCAGTGAAGTCCTTGAGCTGGTGCTTCGCATCACTGGAGACGTACTTGCTGCGCGCGGTGCTGCTGCTGCGTTCGCTGTTCGTGCGGCCACCGGAGTTATAGGGCGGGTCGGTGATGACTGTGTCGACGCTGGCCGTAGGGAGTGTGTTGAGCACGGCGAGCGCGTCGCCATGGTGGACGGTTGCTGATGGCAATGTGGTGCTCTTCCTGGTGGCGGGAGCCCTCGCCGAGCTGGTGCTCGGGGGCTGTCGTTTGCCAACGAGGTCGGAAGCGCACGGCCGCCGGGAAGAACACCTCGTACAGAGAACGACCCCCGCGGCTGGCGGGGGCCGGATCGCGGAGACAGCTCCGCTTGGAAACAGCGTTACACGTAGTCTGACCTGCGGTCAAACGACGCGCCGTCGCGAGGCTGATCTACGGTCACCGCTCCGTGTGCGAAGTAGTCCCTGAGTGCTCGCGCGATAGCGATCGCGACTCGCTCTGTCTCGATGTCTGTCGGGACACCCTGAATGCGCAACTCTCGGCGGAACTGGAAGACGAACTTCTCGTCCGAATGATTCATCAGGTTGCCTCCCCAAGAGGTGCCTGCCACACGTAAGGCTGCTCGTAAGTGGTGCTCGCGGGACGTTCCATCGGCGCCTGGTCGGGCGGTGTGGCTGGGGTGCGGTCGTCGGCTGTGATGCAGTCCCGGCACCAGACGTCAGCGTGCCAGCGTACAGGGTGACGTCGTCTCGGTCGCAGTACTCGCAGGCGTCCCGGCTGGTCATGGGCGGATCTCAGCTGTCATGATCGCCACTCGTCGGGCGGCGTGTCACTCGAGGCCAGGGCAGCACCTGACGCACCTGAGCCCAGACGGTGCCCACCTCGTCGCCGTCCAACTTCAGGCGGCCGTGCTCGTCGCGCGCGAGGACCTCGAACGCCACATGACCAGCCGGGACGCCTTCATAGGTCGCGCCGTAGATGTCCGCAGGGTCGAGCCCATGGGCGCGCGCGAACTCGCCCAGCTCGGGGCTGTCCCTGAAGTCGCCGTTGCTGGCGTCAGGTAGGCGGCGGGGGCCATGGTTGTCAGCGTCGACCATCAGGCTGCCTCCCCCAACGGGCTCGTGCCGACCAGCTTGGCGCTGACGGGGAACGGGATCTGCGGGTCGACGTCGTCCGTGTAGTGACAGTCGAGGACGACCACCGTGCCGTGCAGGACCTTGCCGTCGGGGAGGTCGACACGGACGCTGGTGGTTCCGCCGCCCACGGACCAGCGACGCATCTCGTCCCAGGTGATGTCGGTGTGGACGTCCCACGTCCTGGGGAGCGGGATGAGGGTGCCGTTGAAGCCCTCGGTCAGGTCCTGCTCGATGTTGAGCTTCCCCGGCCTGGACTCGCCTGCGTTGAGTGAGCACTGGACGTCAATCATGGCTTCCATTCGAGTCGGTAGTCGGGGTGAGAGGCATACGGCAGGGCCAGGCGTGCCAGCACGTTCTCCGCTACGACCTGCTCGCCAGCATCGGTGATGACACCATCAGCGATCGGCGCCAGTTCGTCGATGATCTGCCGCTTGGCGTCCACGTCGACCAGGATGAACTCAGGCGTGTTGGTGTCAAGGTAGCGGCGAAACGTGGCCTTCCCGGTCCTCCGAGACAGGTTGAGCAGCACCGGGCCTTTCGCTACCTGGGTGGCCACCTCCTCGCGCTCGTCGAGGCGGACGCGGAGGAACGTGACCAGGTCATCCACGATCGACCTCCGTGTTCGGCACGATATCCACGTTGAACGGCACCATAGCGCCGTAGAACGAGATCCACACGTTGCCGTGAGCGGCGAGCGTTTCCAGGTCGCCGGGGTCCAGGGCGCAGCGGACCGAGAGCACGCGGCAGCCGATGGAGGACGACTCGTCGACGACGGCTTCGACGGGTCGTATGTCGCCTGTGGGGTCGCAACCGTCGGGTGGAGCGATGACCTGGCGGCGTGCACCCGGCCATACTGCGGAGTCGGGGATCGGGGTTACGCGCATCGTGGTCCGTTTCGGTTGTCGAGGTAGTTCACGATCTCGAGGAGGTCGTAGCCGCCGGGGCCACGGGTGATGTGTCCGCGGTGTACCCACTGGCGGAGGGTCACGGCCGACAGCTTGTGGCCGCTGCGGGCGAGCAGGGACAGTGCCACCGTGGCTGGTACGCGAGTCTTCGCGGTCATCGTTCCTCCTGAGCAGTCCTCAGCCTTGCAAGATCGATTCCAACGTACGGTCGGCCGCACCGCGCGCACGCGGCTTCATCGTGCACATGTTGCGCCCAATAGACAGGCCCGCCGCAGTATCTGTCGGAGCACATCGCGATCGGGTCGGGTGGCACGTCGCCGGCGGCCGCGCGCAGTTGGTGGTGCACCGAGGTGAGTTCGTCGTGCGCATCGTCGATCCAGGGTTGCTGGCACATCCACCCGACGTGGGTGCGGAGCATCAGCACCGCGCCACCGAGCGTGTCCGGGAGGTGCCACTCGGCTGGGCCTTCGTCGGCGAGGATCTGCGTCCAGCCGATGATCGTCCCGACTACGGGAACGGTGGTGTCCCACGGTGCTTCCGGTTCGGAGTCGTACATGCCGCCGTTGCTTGTGGAGCGCGGGTCGAACATGGCGATCACGTGATCGTCTGCTGGTGACGCTGAGGCGTAGCCGGGTGCCCCCCGTACGTGGCCACGTTTCTGTCGTTCGGGGCCCACGATTTCGAGGTAGGTCTCGATCGCGCCGAGCTTGCGGACCAGGTCGCCTTGACAGTGGTCGCAAGCGTAGGCGCCGAGATCGAGGACCGGATCGAGGACCGTGCAGGTGGTGACCATGCAGGTGCTCATGGCGACGGTGCTCCCGTCTGTCGTTTGCGGTTGCGACGGACGAGCCACATCTCGATCCACACCCACAAGTTCGCTGAGGCGATCACGGTGGCCGCGGCTGCGAGCCATGCAAGCCGCGCGCCGGGCGGGATAGCGCCGAGAGTGGCGACCATCGCGACCGCCATGACGAGCATTGCAGCGATCGCGGCGATTCGCAGGTGGCCGGTCATGCCTCCACCACACTCCTGTCACCGACGGTGCCGCCACGTGTGAACGGAAGCGGTGAGCGCCGCAACTCGTCGGGGACGCTGAGGTTGGCACGGATTCCGGAGTAGGCCTGCGAGGCGTTGCCCGAGAAGGTGCCGGTCTCAATGTAGTGGGCGACTGCGAGGAGGTCGTCGACCATCGGGTCGTTGTCGAGGATGCTGCGGGCGGCGCTGTACACGCAGGCTGCTCGCAGACACTGGGCTTCGTTCAGTGGGTCGGTGCCGGTCATCGGCGGGTTCCCCTTCCATCAATTCGCCGTGGGGTACGTGGTTGTGGTCGCGGGCCGGTGTTGCGCGTCTGCCGGAAGTGCAGGGCGCGGGCCTTCGCGCTCGATGGCGCCGGTCCCGTCGTTAGGAGGCCGGTGCCCTGCAGGTGCTCGGCCATTCCGGCGAACGCAGTGACGAGGTGGCGGTGGACGGCTGACTGCATCGCGCCGGCGAGCTGGTCGGCGAGCGCGAGGGTGGCGTCGATGCGGCAGTCGAGCTCGCGCAGGCCAGCGTCGTGGAGCTCCTCGACCAGCTCGTCGAGCTGCCAGGCTGTCGGGGGATCTGTGTCCCCGTGAAGCACCAGCGACAGGCCGTAAAGCAAGCGGAGCACATTCACCGGTGGCATCGGATCCGGGAGCTGTCCGGACAGCGCACGCTCCAGGCCACGGCGCCCCGACCCGGGCTCACGTATCGAGTCGTCGGTGCGGACCACCCAGGAGTTGTGACCAGTCGCGGCGGTGTGAGCTGCCGCCCACCCACGGCGCGCCGGTTCGTCGGTGAACGGGAGTGCGACAGCGGTGGCGGCCGCACTGTCGGCGGCCGCGCAGGTCCGGCACAGCAGCATGTAGAACGGTCCGTCAGGCATGGGCGTCGCCAGGCTCGGTCGGCGGTGGGCCAGCGGGGCGGCAGATCATGCACGAGTGGTCGAACTCGGTCGCCTCATGACACCGATCGACGCAGACCGCGCACCACTTGCTCGGCGACGGCTGGCCACACCGCGCGCACCCCCTTCTGCGTGCCGGGGTGCCGTGCTCCTCGCACCAGGGCTCCGGAGTGGGTTCGGGGACGCGGGGCGGGTCGAGTTCGGTTAGCGCTCTCCGGCACCGGTCTCCAGCTGTCTGCCCGCCCTGCAGTAGTGCCGCCAACGCCGCGTCGATGCGGGCATGGAGGTCGCCCACCTGTCCGGCGAATCGGCGTGCTGCGTCCTCGGGTGTCTCGCACAGGTTCACCGGTTCCTCGCGGCCCTCGGGGACACGCCAGGACTCCAGCAGAGCCACGGTCCTCACGTTGAGCTGAACCCTCGGATTGGGGTTGTTCCAGGTGGAGTCACCGGCAATCGCCCGGCCCAGCTGCTCACGCCAGTCTTCGGGGAGTTTGATGGTGGGCTGCTCAGGCACGATCGGTCTCCTCGGTCAGGTTGGTGACCGGCCGCATGGCCTGCTCGATCACTTCGGGCGATGTCGGGGTGTCCCCGGAGGACAAACCGGCCAAGGCGACATCCCGCTCTTCGCGGTAGCGGTCACGCATGCGGGCCAAGTTCTCGCAGCGACGCTGATAGTGCGCCTTCGTGGTCGCGATCTGCCGGTGCAGGTTGTCGACCTCCCGTCGGACGGCATCCCGCTCGGCGCGAACCGCGTCCAACGTCGTCCGCAGATCACCGATTGCGGAAACAAGGTCCCTTCGGTCAGTCATCAGGCGCCACCGCTCTCGACCTCGGCTGCGTTCGCAGTGAGCAGTTCGGCAATCCTGGTGGCGAGCGCCTTGGTGCGGTCATCGCTGGGGCCGACGTGGATAGTCCTGGTGGGCTCGGCGCCGGGCGTGGAGTCGTACCCGATGACGTACCAGCCGGTCGGGATGGGCGCGTCTGCAGGGACGAGGCTAGTTTCCCAATGCTGGACCTCGTCCACTGTGGACTGGCCGTTGGGTGTGTCGGTGTCGGTCACGGTGGTCCTTTCAGGTGGTGAACACGTAGTGCCGGTGGGTTTTGGGTGATCGGTCGCAGCGGCCACGGTCGGCGCCCTTGCCCCACGTCGCGGGCGGGCTCGCCAGCCGCCAGCGAGGGCGGCTGGGGTACTCGACGTTGACCCGGTCGGTCGCGGACGCCAGTGGCAGCGAGGTGCACACCCATGCCCGGTTTTCGGTGACCCGGGTGAGCACGAACTGGGGTTGGCTCACGGTTGGCTCCCTTCGCCTACCTCGCACCGCGAGGCGTGGTAGCCGTTCAGCCGGCGGCCGCGGGGATCGGTGCACGGCTGGCCGCGCCGGGCGTGGCACTTCGAGCACTCGCGGTGCCGAGGGTTGCTGCGGATCTCGCCCGGTTCGATGTCGCCGCCCGGCTTCCAACCGAACAGCCCGTCGCGACCGTGTTTGGCTCGGCGATTGGTCACGGCACTGCCCGCCGTTCCTCGAGGGCCTGGCGGACCAGCGCGCGGCCGCGGGCTGCGCGGTCCGAGCTTTCAGGGTCGTGGTCGCAGAGCTGGCGGCCGACGTAGCCGGTCTGGTCGCAGAGTCCGCAGCTGGCGATCGCGGTCGCGCGGTTCTGCGCGGCGGTGTGTGCTCGCACCTGCAGACGTTGCCGGGCCCAGGCGGCGGCGTGGCGGCGTGCGGCGCCGCATGCGCCGCAGGGGCCGACTGCCGGTGAGTTCCGATGGGCGGGGCACTGAGAGGGCGGGATCTCGGCGTCATGGTCTGCTGCCGTGGTGAGTTGCGTCGGGAACGGGACCACCACCCCTTGGTCATCTTTTGTGGATGGTCCGTGGCTGGTAGTACGACACCCAGGTGTCACCTCAATCGGTCCGGTTTGGCATGTCATTCCATCCGGAACACCGTTATCTGTCACCTGAAAGTCAGTTTCACGAGCCATAGCTGTGTCACCTGTTTCGGTCTTGTCCACAGGGGACGGACCGGATTGAGGTGACACGTGGATGTCACCTCGGTCCGCGTCGTCGCCTGACACAGCTGTGTCACCGGAGTCATCGGTCCGTGACGGCACGGACGCCGGTGCGCCGTCCAGCGCGATGAGCTCGACCCGGTCCAAAAGGTCGTCCGGGACCACCAGCCAGTACTCGTCCGTCTTGAGCGCTCCACCGCGGCCGCCACCACGAGAGCGGCGGTCGATGATCCTGTACTCGTCGCGCAGCACCGCGAGCCAGCGGATGATGGTGCGTTCGCTCTTGCCCGTGATCGCCGCGAGGCGGGGGTTGCCGGGCCTGACGCGTGTTCCGTCCGGATCCGCGTGCTGCGCGAGGATGCCGGCGATGAGCTTGATCTGCAGTGGCATCACCATGCGCTGCACTAGCCGCTCCCAGTTGAACCGAGGGAACGGCTGCAGCGGTGGGCTGGCGACGTCACCAGCGTCGGTAGTGGTCACTCCAGAACCCCGCTTTCCCCCAGATCTGGCGACGTGCCCTCCTGTCTCTCGGTCGCCCGTATTTGGGTCAGGACCGAGTCGAGGTCCTCGGGTGGGCAGCGCACCTCGCGTGGTGTGATGCCGTTCGCTTCGCCGACCACGCCGTACGCCTCGAGGATGGTGAGTAGGCGCGCCGCCTTCGCCCACCCGATGCGCAACTTGCGCTGCACCATGGCCTGCGAGCCGTGCTGGCTCACGATCAGCTGCTCGGCCACCCGGCACAGCAACTCGACCTCGTCGGCGTCCAGGCCCTCCGGCTCAGGCGCGTACGGGTCGACGTCGACGGGGTCCTCCACGGGCTCGAGAGCGCGCGGCTCGAACGGCAGCTCGTTCTTGCCGGTGCGCGCCTGGTACTCAGCCCGGAGCAAGTTGATCAACAGGTTCGCATCTGCGCTTCCGCCGGCGAACGCTTCGATCTGCGTAGCGCGCACCTGGCGCACGATCTCGCCGGTGTCGAGGTTGGTGGAGAAGCGGCTGCCCTCGACCACCATGAGGACGACGTGCCCACCCTTGGGTGAGTCGGTCAGCGCGTCGGTCAGGGCGTCGAGTCCGTTCACGTCGCCCTTGGGCAACGTGCTGGACAAGGTCACGCTCACGGGAACCTCCTACGTCTTCAGGTTTGGGTTACGACACAGCCCGCAGTGGCGCCAACTGCTCCAGGTAGGCGCCGAGCTCCGACATCGGCGTGCGCGGGCTGTGCATGGCTGCCAGGGCCAGCGGGACGATCGCCAGGCGTGGCGGCTCCTCGCGGCCCCACAGCACGAGGCGCCCCAGCAGTTGTCTCGGATCCAGATCGCGAACGTCGGTGATCAGCTGCAGCGCGTCGTCGACGGCGCGGTGGGCGTACCGGTTCGCGTCGTCACGCAAGATCACGGGACAGGCGTGGCGCTCGAGCCTGGCGAGGGCAGCGGCGTTCACACCGCACCGCCAGGGCTGGGCAGCGCGACCGCGTGGACCGTTGCCTGGACGGTTCCGTGACCGCGGTCCGACCAGTCGACGAGCCCGAGCTCGCGCAGCGTCCGCAAGTGGTGATGCGCGGTCGACACCGAAACGCTGGCCATGAGCGCGATCTCGCGCACTGACGGCGGTGGGCCAGCCGACGTCAACCGGAGCACCGTCAGCAGGACCACGGTGCATGTGTGCCCGATCGCGTCCGCGGGTCGGCAGCTCTGGCGGCTCCGACGGCGATGCCACTCAGCCATGTCGCCACCTCGCCGAACGAGCGAGGTCGACAGCCGGGGGCATCATGCCGTCGTCGGTGAGCCATACGAAGCCGTGGTGCAGTAGCACCGCGCGCTTGTGCGGGTCCTCCCACGACTCCACGCACCACCCAGCCTGGTAGTACACGGCGCGAGTGTTGGTCACCATGCCGTGGTGACCGGTGGTGCCGTCCCCGCACAGGTAAAGCACGTTCGAGGGCAGCCACGGACCACCCTGTCCTTCCCGCTTGCGGTGATGCATGGTCTCGCCGACGTGCTGACCGCAGATCTCGCACAGCCCGTTGCTGCGGCGCTCGACGAGCGAGCGGCACTTCTTCACGCTCATCGGTCGGCTCTTAGCTGCCACCGGAACCACCCGCCCTCACGCCGGTGCCGCTCGTGCAACCGCTGGTCCAACGTTGGCCATCACGGCGCCAGCGGCACAGGCCCGCTTTTCTTGCGGCCTGCACCGACCAGAACGAGCCGTCGGCCATGTGGCTGTCGAACGCCACCGCGCCGTCGTCGGACAGAGACACCAGGCAGCCGCATTTGCACCGTCCACCGATCAGCAACCGCTCAGCGAGCGCGTTCACTGCCGCCGCTGGGCCTTCGTGGTGCTCGACGTGAACCCGCGCTCCGCGATACGTGGCGCTCGCCCACCAGTCCGCCAGGTGCACGGGCACGTGGTCATGGAGGTAGCCGAACTCCAGTTGGGCGGCACCGGTGCGGCCCACCAGGTCTACGCCCGCGTGGAAGGCATCCTCATCCATGGTCATCACCTCCCTGCGCTGGCGTTACCTTGAGGGACGCGAGTTCGAGCAGGAACTTCCAGCCTTGCGGGTTGCTCTCGTCAGCGATCCACGCGTTGTCCGGCGGGTGGCCGGGGAAGGTGGAGTGCAGACCGGCGAACGGGCCGGTACGGGTGGCGCCACTCAGCACCTCAGTGCCGGTGACGCGCTCCCCTATCGCCCATGTCTTCTCGGGTACGGATGTCATCCCGCATCACTCCGCTGCATCGCCTTCAGCCGCAGCGCGGTCCAGCCTGCGCACAGGTCACCCGGTGTGCCGTCCGCTTTGTACGGTCGGCCGTCATGGATGGGCGGCTGGTAGTTCAGCGGCGACGCGGGCGTCGTCGCGCCGAACGGATGCTGCCAGTGGGTTGGCCGGCGCATTCCGCGGTGGCACCAGAACACGCTCCCGCTCTCGACGAGCGCGAGCAGCGCCTGCTCATCGGTTGCGGCGTCCGCGACGCCGCGGCGTTCGGGCGAGTTCGGCCGGTAGGCACAGTCCGGGCACATGCCCGCCTGGACGTCCGGTTCCAGATCGGTGCGTGGCGGTTGCTGCTCGAGGTCGAACACTGGCATCCAGCACGTACACCCGCCCGGCCCGCTCAGGGCAGATCCGTAACAGCAGGGGTCTTCGGCGTTGCCGACGTCCGGCCAGCTCTCTGAGCTGCTCGCGCCGTTGGGGCACAGGGACATCACAGGGCCTTTCCGGTGGGCATGTCGTCCTCGAACCACTCGGCGATGAGCGCGACCTCGGCGACACCCCACTGGTTGGGCAGCCGCATTTCGAAAGCCGCGCACATGCGAGTCCGGCCGGACTTGTTGGTCTGTTCGTCCCGAGTTGCTCCGTTACCCCGATACCCGAGCGTGCGCGGCCCGGTCATGGGGTGGGCGGCGATCGCGGAGCACCACGCCTCGAAGGAAACGCGCGGATGCGAGCGGGCCTCGACATTTCCCGAGACGGTGCCGAGTCCAGGCGGCACCGTCCACGACAGGGGCGCGAGCTTCCGCTCCTCGCCCAGTGTGACCAGCTCGGTGATCGCGGCAAGGCTGCGGCGCTGCCAGCGGCGGCGCTCGGCGTCAGTGGGCTGACCGAAGATGCTCATGTCGTCACCTGCCCGTCGACCAGGAGCAGCGCGGTGAACTCGTCGACGGTGAGCTCCGTGCTCGCGCCCTTACGCAGGCGGGCGGAGATCTCTGAGTGGACCTCGTCCGACAGGAACGGGTTGATCAGCTCGACGTTGACCTGGTGGTGCTCGTCGGTACGACCTTCGAGCGACGCGAACACGCTGTGAGCGAGGTGCCGCAGCGTGATCGATACCCGCTGAAGAGACCGTGCCCACGCCACGAACTCGTTCCACCCTCCTCCTGGCGCGTCGACTCCTATGAGCTGGACACGGACCGGGTCGAAGCCCGGCGCGATCGCTACGACGTGCTCGCCGAGGTTGTGCGCGGCCATGTGCATCACCACGAGCTGGGTTCGGGTGACGGCGGGATGCAGTGTGCTCATCACGACCACATCCCTGCGGTCAGTTGCAGGAACAGCAGCCACAGCACGCCGCCGATGGTGAGGAGCGCGCCGGCGGCCGCGACGAGCCCGATCGCGGCGGCGAGCACGATCAGCATCAGCTCGGAGCTACGGGAGAAGTGATTGCCCAGCTTGTTGACTGCATTGGGGGCCTGGGGCACCGAAGGCAGGACACGGATCGTCATCGCGCACCCCCCTGCGGCGCGTGACGACGATCCGCGTCCAAGCTGGTGGCCGCGTGCGGTGTGCAGAACGCGGCGCCGGGCACGTGCCGTAGCTGCCACACGGGCGCCTCGGCACAGTCCACGGTGGTGCAGCTCGACAGGGCGTCGACGGCCAGCCACGCGTCCGGGGACTGCTCGAGCAGCTGGCCGTCGGTGAGCTCACCGGCGGCCGGGAGGATCCGGGTCGTGTCGCCAGGGTCGTCGACGACGATCTCCGACACGTGCACCAAATGGCCGAAGCCGCCCGACTTGCCGTACACCACCGCGTTGTCGACCGGCAGGCCGCATTCCACGGAGCGAACGGCGTAGGCCATCGCGGCGGGGTTGCCGTCGGCGTTCATCCACGAGCCACCGGTGATCCGGTCCCACCAGTCCTCGATTCGGAAGGTCATCGTGATCCCGGTCCTTGTCGTGACGGTGACGTCCTGACCGGCCAGCTGGTGCGGTTCGGTGTGCAGCATCGGGTTGGGCCTCCGGTCGGGGCGTGCTTCGAGGACGACTGATGTGGAGCTCGCCGCGGATGCGGTAGCCCCAGTGGCGCGGGAGTGACGCGGTGGGCCGGCGGTGATCGTTCGGCCTGCTGCCTGCAGCAACACGCTGGCGTCGATGCCGGCGCACCGCTTTCGGTGAGCACCGGATTCCTCGAACCACCCTCGCCGCGCGGTCATTGGCCCGCCTCGGCCTTCTGCTCCTCAGCACGTTGATCTTCAAGCGAGATACCGAACTCGCCGTCCGTCCAGGTGTTCAGATAGGCCAGCGCGAGCTCGGCGGCCGCCGCGCGTCCGAAATACCATCCGTGGAGAAAGTCGGATTCGCGCTCCTCCTCCTTGGCGGCGCGAGCCTCATCGCGGTCAGCCATGAGCGTCCGCTGGTACCCCGCGAGGTTCTCCCGCAGTCGAGCGGCCGAAAGTCGGCTGCGGGTCTTGTTCAGGGCGGTCATCAGTTACCGCCCTGCGTGTTCGGGGGAGGCGTGGGTGCGACCGCGGTCGTGGTGTGGGTGGTCTGCTCGTCGACGGGGATCACGGGCTCGGCGCGGCATGCGCCGAGCGTGAGCACCGCGACCACCGCCGTGGTGGAGGCGATAGGCTGTCGGACGGTCACCAGATGTCCTTTCATTCGGGTTGGGGCGGCTTGGTGGCCACCTCGGGGCTCGGCGTCTGCAGCGCCGGGCCCCTCTTCTTCTGGGGTCACACAGCTGCGGGGATGCGGCTCCGGGTCTTCTTGGGCGGCTCGCCGCGCAGCCATCGGTCGACCGCTTCTCGGGGAATGGTGTGACGTGCCCGGGGGGCGGACTGGTAGCCCTCCAGGCCCTTTCGGCCCTGTGTGCGCTGGTAGGTCTGCACGGCCTTCAGGACCGTCTTGTGGTGTCGGCCCGCGTACTCGGCCACCTGGTGGGTCTGCATCCACTGTGGAACCGCGTTCATTCACACACCTGCCTTCGAGGACAGCAGTCGGTCGATGGGAACTCCGAGCACATCGGCGAACGCCTTAAGCAGTGGCGCCTGGGGCGTGTGCAGCCCACGTTCCAGGCGACCGATGTGCTGAGGCGTGACGTGGTGTCCGGAGGCCAGGCACCTTGCGGCCAGCCCGGGGCGGGTTAGGCCCGCACGCTCGCGCTCCTCCCGGAGCAGATCCGGGTCGAAGGGAAGCGTCAGTGCGTCTTTCGGCATGAGCCGAACGTTAGCGAACGTTGTGCGCTCATTCAACGATCTTCAGCGGAAAGTTTCCGAACGTGACTTGCGCGTTACCCTTGCCACGCTGCATAATGTTCGCTAACGTTCGCTTGGAGCAGGGATGACCGATGATGACCGGCGTTACTGGTTGGCCGAGTGCCTTGACCAGAGACGTATCGACCTCGACTTCTCCTGGGAGGAAGTAGCTGAGGGCGCGGGAATGACGACGGTCAACCTGCGGCGTATTCGCAACAACAAGGGCGGGCTGCCTGGGCGCACCAAGCGCAAGCTTCAGACCGCCCTGAAGCTCTGCGACGGGGCGATTGACAGCCTGATGGCCGGCTACCCAGGAAACCTCGAACCCGACAGTCCTGAGTGGAGGGACGCGGCGCTACAAGCGACCCGCGCACTGGCCGAGAGCGAACCAGAAGGCAGACCTGTTGTTGAGCTGAACCCGCAACGGATCCCGCTGTCCCAACTACGGGCGACGGTGGCGCAAATGAAGGCGCAACTGGAGGCCCTGGAAGCGCAGGTGGACGCATACACGGAGGACGAAAACTTACGTCCCCCTGGGTAACCATCCGGTCACGACTAGTGCACCAAGCGTAGCGCTGGGACCGCGCTCATCGACACTCCGTGATCCGGACATTTGAATTTTGGACTAAATGAGGAGCGGTATTGACTGAGCGCGACCGTCTCATCTCGGAGCTCGACGACATCATGCGGCGGGCCGAGACAGCTCTGCAGCGCCTGGAGGCGCGTCAGTGCACGACGGACAGGACTCCCGTCCGGCCGAAGTTGACCATCGTGAAGGGCGGTCTGATCGCGGCGATCGCCGTCTGCGGAGCGGCGGCGCGAATAACGGAGAAGGCGCGCAACCATCCAGGTATTGCCAGTAGTGCCGCGGCCGCCCTCGCCGTCGTCGCGGTGTCGACGGCGGTCTTCGTGCTGGGCCCTGAGCGCGATGACAGGACAACCGATCTGCCAGGCGCTCTGCCCGCCGAGCTCACGGTGTCCCCTCCCACTGGAACACCCGGAGGGGCGGCCGCTGAAATTCCCGAGCAACGAAACCGAAGGACACCGCAGCCCAGCACCGTGGCGTCCATGGTGTCGCCTGCCCCGAAGCCGCACGAGGTGCCGACAGCCAAGGTTGCGCCGAGCAGCTCGGTGATCCCGGTGCCTCGACAGCCGGCGGCGCCGCAGCCGAGCGCTGAGACGACCTCTCGTCCGGAACCCGCTCCCGTCGACGAGGAGCGCGAGGCCCACAGCGACCGCGGTGACACAGACGAGAACCGCAAAGGCAGCGGCGGCCGCGACGACAAGTACCGCAACGAGCGTGTGCGCTGCCTCGACGTGGAACCGAATCCAGCGGTGGATCGCAATGCTTGCGACTCTGCGGCTGGCGGCAGGTAAGGAGCGACGGTGGCCAGCACCGAGAAGCTGAAGTCGGGCCGGTATCGCGGGGTGTACCGCGATGCCGCCATGGTCAAGCGGTACACGCCGACGCAGGACCGCAAGCGTGACGCCTTGGCCGATGCGCGCGAAGCCGAGGTGAATGCGAAACGCACGGCGTCAGCCAGCAAGGGCACGCTGCCTGGACACACGACGTGGGAGGAGTGGCTTGAGGTGTGGTGGCCAACCCGGGACATCGAGCCCAGCACGGAGAAGAAGGAGCGGTACGCCGTGGCCAACCATCTGCTGCCTGGCTGGGGCGATTGGGAGTTGGCGCGGATCACTCAGCCGGACGTGCAGGACTGGGTCACGAGCCTGCACCGTCGCGCCGACAACCCGCTGTCGGGTTCGACCACGAGGCGGGTCTACACCATCTTCCGGTCGTCGATCTCCGCAGCAGTTCGCAAGGGCGTGCTGACCGGAACGCCGTGCGTCGACATCACGCTGCCACCGAAGTCGAAGGGTGGCGTCGAGCGGCTGTTTGACGAGCATGAGCTCGCAGCCATCCACGCGCACCTCGGGCCGGCCTACCGATTCGCCGTGGATTTCATCATCGAGACCGGCCTTCGGCCGGGAGAGTTCGCAGGGCTGCACTGGAGCCGGATCGACCGGCGTAACGGGTGGCTGACCGTACGCGACACGTACGACAAGACCGCTAAGCGCATCAAGACCTACCCCAAGGACGCAGAGGAGCGCTCCGTCCCGCTCACGTCCAAGGCGCTCGAGCTGCTCACCGAGTACGAGGCGCGGTACCCAACGACCCGCTCGACCTGCGGCCTCCCCCATCAGGCGGGCAAGTGCAAGTCGGACCTGGTGTTCCGGCAGCCGCGGAGCAAAGGGCCGATGGACACGCTCAACTTCAGGTTCAACTTCGTGAAGGCCCAGAGAGCGGCCGAAGTCACCCCGGTCGGACGCCCGTACGATCTGCGCCACGCGTTCGGTACCCGGCTCGCCGAGGCCGGTGTCGACCCGTGGGAGATCGCGCGGCTCATGGGCCACGCGACGCTGGAGCAGAGCGGCGACTACATCCACCGCACGAAGGCTGCGAGGATGCGCGTCCTGGCCGCGCTGGGTGACCCCACGACGACCGGCCTCAAGGCCGTCGAGGGTGACGCCGCAGACACCGAGAGGGGAGGTGATGCGGTGGCAGAACTGAAGCCAACTCGTCCCACCACAGTCCCACGCACAGGAAGTTAGAGGAGGTAGATCGGTGTTTATCCGTCGCCGTCGGGGGGTGGATGCGCCCGGCCGATCCGTGTTTCCCGCCGCTGGCGTAGCGTTGGCTCCCGTTGCGGCGGGCGTGGATAATCGCCGTCGCCACGCCACCACTGGCAGCACAGTTTCGTCTTCGGACCACGACAACACGGGGAACCCCGATCACATGAGCGCCGCTTCGCAAGCGCCCGTCACGCCGGCAACCGACGCACCGGCTGGCAACAGCCTCACCCACGCCCTGCAGCTCGCGCGCGCGGCCGTGCCCCCGATGCACCCGGCGGGCAGGCCATTCGTTCTCGGCGGCCTGGCGGCGACCCTGGTACTGCGCAAGTTCTCCAAGCGCCTCGGCGGCGTCGCCGCGCTCGGCACAGCCGCGACCGCGCTCTTCTTCCGGGAGCCGAAGCGGGTACCACCTCCCGGCACCGGCCTTGCCGTCGCCGCCGCCGATGGCGTCGTGTCCCTGATCGAAGAAGCCAGCCCGCCGCCCGAACTGGGACTGCCCGCCACGCCGCGGATGCGGATCAGCGTCTTCCTCTCGGTGTTCGACGTCCACGTGCAGCGCCTGCCCGCGACCGGCACCGTGCAGCGGGTCGCCTACCGGCCCGGCAAGTTCCTCTCCGCGGATCTGGACAAGGCCAGCGACGACAACGAGCGCAACTCGGTGCTCCTGCGTACCGAGGACGGTCACGACCTCGTCGTCGTGCAGATCGCCGGGCTCGTCGCCCGCCGGATCGTCTGCGAGATCGCCGAGGGCGAGCAGGTACGGGCCGGCGATACCTACGGACTGATCCGGTTCGGCTCGCGGGTGGATCTCTATCTCCCCGAGGGCAGCCGGGTCATGGTCAGCAAGGGGCAGCGCACCATCGGTGGTGAGACCCCGCTCGCCGCGCTGCCTTCGGTCGAGGCCGCGCCGACCGCGCCGACTCCGGAGGGCTGAGCAGTGATGGCGCGGACAACGCCAGGAGTCCGGTTACTACCGAACGCGATCACGGTCCTCGCGCTCTGCGCCGGGCTTTCCGCGGTTCAGTTCGCACTCACCGGCGACTACCTGCTGTCGATCGGCGCGATCGGCGTCGCCGCGGTACTGGACAGCCTCGACGGCCGCATCGCCCGGCTGCTCGACGCGACCTCCAGGATGGGCGCGGAACTCGACTCACTGTCCGACGCGATCTCCTTCGGCGTCGCACCCGCGCTGGTCCTCTACGTCTGGCAGTTCGACGGCGACCGGATCGGCTGGATCGCGGCGCTGATCTTCGCGGTGTGCATGATCCTGCGACTGGCCCGCTTCAACACGCTGCTCGACGACACCGAGCAGCCGCCGTACGCGAGCGAGTTCTTCGTCGGCGTGCCCGCACCGGCAGGTGGTTTGCTCGCGCTGCTCCCGTTGATCCTGGCCGAGCAGTTCGGTGCGGGCTGGTGGTCCTCGGGCGTCACGGTGTGGGTGTGGACGGTAGCCATCGCGGCGCTGCTGATCAGCCGGATCCCGACACTGTCGCTGAAGACCGTGAAGGCACCGGCCAAGGCGGTCGCACCGTTGCTCGTCGGCGTCGGTCTGCTCGCCGCGGCGATCATCCAGTACCCGCTGATCGCACTCGCGGCCGCTCTGGTGCTGTACATCGCGCACGTTCCCTACTCGGTGCGTCGCTACCACTGGCTTGCCGGACACCCGGAGGCCTGGGACGTGCCCGCAAGGGAACGCAGGGCTATTCGGCGTGCGCGCAGCCAGCGCAGGCTGGGACTGCGACCGCCGCTGCGCCGCAGGGTGGCAGGCGCCGCCCGCCGTGCCGTACGGATGCCCCGCCACGACGACCAGCATGTCGCCAGGGTGTCCCGGACTCATCCGCCCGAGCCGCAGGGACGCGCGGCCGAGCACGGCCAGAGGCGACGTAGCTGGCGACGTATCGGTCTGCGCCAACGCGGCAGGCAGGACTGACAGGCGCGGGCGCGCTTTACCGCACCCACGGCTCGGACGACGATAGTGTGGCGGGGTGACGTCCTCCCAGCAGCACTCGACCCCGCAGATCACGCTCACGGTCCGGCACACGCCATCCGCTTTGGACTCCCGGCGCGGGGTCGTGCGACTGCATCCCGAGGTACTCGACGCGCTCGGGCTACGGGCCTGGGACGCGGTCCGGCTGACCGGGGCGCGGGTCAGTGCGGCGTTGGCCGCGCCTGCCGATGCCAGTGGTCCGACCGGCGTCGTACTCGCCGACGACGTCACCATGTCCAATCTCGGGGTGACCGAGGGGACCGAGATCGTGCTCGGACCGGTCGAGGTCAGCTCAGCCAGAACCGTGACAGTGGCCGGGTCCCGGCTGGCCTCCACGTCGCTCACCCCGGCGACGCTGCGGCTGGCCCTGATCGGCAAGGTGCTCACCGTGGGCGACGCGGTTTCCCTGTTGCCGCAGGACCTGGCGCCCCCGCCCGGTGCGGATCTGCCCACCGCCCGCAGCAGGCTGTCCGGCGCCATCGGCATGACCTGGACCAGTGAGCTGCTGACGGTCACCGCGACCGAACCGGACGGCACAGTCGCTATCGGACCGTCCACAGTAGTCCAGTGGCGGGACGGCGCGGGCCGGGCTGAGGACGCTCGGCCCGCCGCCCCCGCCGCCCCTGCCGAGCAGGACGGCGGACGCCAGACTTCGGTGACCAGTACCCAAAATGCCATGGAGATCCTAGACGCGGAGCTCGTGGAGGACGCTCAGACCCCTCAGGCCCCTCAGGAAGCGGAGGACGCGGAGGAAGCGGTGCCGATGGCCGACCTCGCTGGTTCCGCCCCTGCTGCCCGCAAGCTCGCCGAGTGGTTCGACCTCGCCTTCCACCGGCCGGAACTGCTCGCCCGGCTGGGCACTTCGGGAAGGCTCGGGGTGCTGGTCTCCGGACCGGAGGGAGTCGGTAAGTCCACACTGGTCCGTGCTGTGGCCCACGCCGAGAACGTCAGGATCGTCGCGCTGACCGCACCGACCGTCGCCGTGCTCGGCCCTGACGCGGCAGCGGCGAAGGTGCGTGCGGCGATCGGCCAGGCACAGGAAAGCGATCAGCCCACCGTGCTGCTGCTCACCGACATCGACGCCCTGCTGCCGGCGAGCCAGCCGCCGCCAGTCGCCACTGTCGTCCTCGAACAGCTGCGCACGGCCATGAGCAGGCCGGGGTTCGCGGTGGTCGCGACCACAGCACATCCGGAGGCGGTGGATCCGCGACTGCGGGGTGCCGATCTGCTCGACCGTGAGATCGGCATAGCGCTGCCGGATGCGCGTGTTCGGGCGGAACTGCTGGCCGTACTGCTGCGCGAGGCGCCCATGGAACACGGGGCCGACCTGGCGGTCATCGCCGAGCGGACGCCCGGTTTCGTCGCCGCGGACCTGGTCGCGCTCCGCAGGGACGCGGCCCTGCGCGCCGCACTCCGGCAGCGGGACACCGCCGAACCCCGGATCTCCGAAGCGGATCTGCTGGAAGCGCTGGCCACCGTCCGCCCGATCTCGATGTCCACATCGGACACTTTGGCTACCGGCGGGCTGAAGCTGGACGACGTCGGCGACATGACCGAGGTCAAGCAGTCGCTGACCGAGTCGGTGCTCTGGCCGCTACGCTACCCCGACTCGTTCGCCCGGCTCGGCGTCGCTCCGCCCCGCGGTGTACTGCTCTACGGTCCGCCCGGCGGCGGCAAAACGTTCCTCGTGCGAGCGCTCGCCGGTACGGGTGCGCTGAACGTCTTCGCCGTCAAGGGCGCCGAACTGATGGACAAATGGGTCGGTGAGTCCGAGCGCGCCGTTCGGGAGCTGTTCCGGCGGGCCGCGGATGCCGCACCGTCGCTGATCTTCCTCGACGAGATCGACGCCCTCGCACCGCGCCGCGGCCAGTCCGGTGACTCCGGCGTCTCCGATCGCGTGGTGGCGGCCCTGCTCACCGAGCTGGACGGGGTCGAACCGCTGCGGGAAGTCGTCGTGCTCGGTGCGACGAACCGCCCGGAGCTGGTCGATCCCGCACTGCTTCGGCCGGGACGTCTCGAGCGACTGGTGTACGTCCCGCCGCCCGACCAGGAAGCCCGGGCCGACATCCTGCGTGCCAGTTCGCGGAACACACCGCTGGCCGGCGACGTCGACCTCGACGCCGTCGCGGCCACCCTCGACGGCTATTCGGCAGCGGACTGCGCTGCCCTGATCCGGGAGGCCGCACTCACGGCGATGCGCGAGTCACTGGAGGCGAAGGAGGTCACCGCGGCTCACCTCGCGGCGGCCCGCGATTCCGTGCGGCCGTCCCTGGACCCGGCACAACTCGCGGCCCTCGAGGCCTACTCGCAGGGGCGGTGACCGGCGCGCGGCACCGTTACTTGCCGCTCTTACCGCTCGACTTGCCGTAGTCGTTGGTCACGATCACGATCACACCGGGCGCGGAGTCCTTGATGCCGTCGAAGCGCGGCTCCGACCGCATCCCGAAGCTCGCGGCGAGGGCGTCGGCCGCGGTCTCCTCGTCGGTACCTGGCCGGTAGTACACCGTGGTGGTGGGGATGATCCCCGACGAATAGTTCGCGACCTGACCGACGTTCCAGCCCTGCCCGCGCAGGTCCTCCGCGGCCCTGCTGGCGAGGCCCTTGATGTTGCTGTTGTTGTACACGCGGACGCTGACCCACTTGGCCGAGGCCTGCCTGTCCTGGGCCGAGTCGGAACCGCCCGGCGCGGGCGGCCCACCCGGCTGACCTGGCTGCGGCTGACCTGATTGACCGGGCTGCCCCGGCTGACCGGACTGCCCCGGCTGTCCCGGTGCCGGTCCCGCCGTTCCGGAGGGTTCCCCGGACGTTCCCGGCGGTGTACTGGTGCCGTCTGGCCCGCTGGACGGCGAAGTACCGTCCGGCCCGCTGGTGCCGGGGTCGCTCGGCGAGCCGGGCACCGACGTCGCGGGCGGCGCGGCTGTCTCGTCCCCGTTACCGCTGGTCAACAGGGTCACCCCGCCGATAACGGCCGCAGCGGCCGCGACCGCGAGCAGGCCGACTCCCGCCGCGCGGGCCGGACGGGACACTCCACCGAAACTCATGACAGCTCGATCCCCAACCGGCGTGCCGCACGGGTGCGCTGGCGGCTGGCACGCATCTTCCGCAATCGCTTGACCAGCATCGGATCGGCACGCATCGCTTCCTGCTTGTCCATGAGCTGGTTGAGAATCTGGTAGTAGCGGGTGGAGGACATCGCGAAGATCTCGCGGATGGCCTGCTCCTTCGCGCCCGCGTACTTCCACCACTGACGCTCGAACGCCAGCACTTCCTGCTCACGGGGAGTGAGGCCCTCGGCCGCACCGGTGGCCGGCGTGGCAGCCCCTGACGGCGCGGACGGCGCGGACGGGGACGGCTGGTCCTGTCGGGCCGTCGACTCCGCAGCGTCCATCTGGCTCCTCGCAATCCGATTCGTAGGCGAGCGTGCTCGAATCACACAGCTGTGATTCCCGCGAGGCCATTAGATCACGGGCAGCAGTGTGTGCGCCGTCATCACACACGGCGCGTCACAAGCTCTTCTGTGCAGTAGTCAGGGCGTTCGGACGGGTTCGGTACTCGGATGATCCCCAGTTGCAGGTTCGGCTCAGGTCTATCAGAGGGGTCTGACTAAAATGCGCCGCGTGACCGTCCACGCCATCCGCATCGCCGGTGACCCAGTCCTGCACAACCCCACCCGCGAGGTGACCGGTTTCGACGAGGAGCTGCGCACCCTCACCGAGGACATGTTCGAGACGATGTACGCAGCGGAGGGCGTCGGGCTCGCCGCGAACCAGATCGGCATCGATCTGCGCGTCTTCGTCTACGACTGCCCTGACGACGAGGGCAACCGGCACAAGGGCCTCGTGGTGAACCCGCGCCTGGAGACCTCGGGAGCGCCCGAGACGATGCCGGACCCGGACGACGACTGGGAGGGCTGCCTGTCCGCCCCCGGCGAGTCCTATCCGACCGGCAGGGCGAGCTGGGCGAAGGTCACCGGCGTCGACCTCGAGGGACAACCGATCGAGGTCGAGGGCACCGGGTACTTCGCCCGCTGCCTGCAACACGAGACCGATCATCTGGACGGCTACATCTACCTCGACCGGCTTGTCGGCAGGCACGCCCGCGAGGCGAAGCGAATGCTCAAGCGCAACAAGTGGGGCGTACCGGGCAACAGCTGGCTACCGGAGTCCGCGAACATCGAACCCTAAAAGGCCAAAAGGGACAGAGCAGACAACTCTTATCCCTCAGGTAGATCGATCCGAATCGGGCTACTAGCCTGGCGCACCGCGTTCAGGCACCGGTGCCGATCAGCGATCCTGAGTGGACCGGTGCGTAAAGGTCCACGAGGAAGGATCAGCACTCATGGCCGCACCTGCCGAGACTCCGCGAAAGGTGGAGGTCGCGCTCGATACGGGCTTGCGACGAGACGTCGGCAAGATCGGACTGCTGTTCACCGGTGTCGGTGCGATCATCGGATCGGGTTGGCTGTTCGGCGCGCTCTACGCATCCCAGATCGCGGGTCCTGCCGCGATCTTGTCGTGGGTGATCGGCGCCGTCATCGTCATGGTGATCGGGCTCGTCTACGCCGAACTCGGCGCGATGTTTCCGGTCGCGGGCGGCATCGTCCGATTCCCGCACTACGCCTTCGGCTCCTTCACCGGCTACAGCGTCGGCTGGCTGAGCTGGCTCGCCGCGGCGACGGTGACCCCCGCGGAGGTGCTGGCCACAACGCAGTACGCGGACCCCTACATTCCCTGGTTGATGACCGAGGCCGACGGCGTGCCCGTGCTCACCGGCTGGGGGATCGTGGTCTCGGTCGCCCTGATGTTCGTCTACAGCCTGATCAACGTCATGGGCGTGAAACTGTTCGCCCAGTTCAACAACGTGCTGGTGTGGTGGAAGCTCGCCGTCCTCGCCCTGGTCGTGGTGATGTTCCTCGGCCTGGAGTTCAACCCGGGCAACCTGACCCAGCACGGTTTCGCCCCAGAGGGCTTCGGCGCGGTGCTGACCGCGATTCCGGCGGCCGGTGTGGCATTCGCCTATCTCGGCTTCCGCAACGCCGTCGAGTACGCCGCGGAAACGGACAACCCGCAGAAGAACGTACCGTTCGCCATCATCTGGTCGATCATCATCTGCGCGGTCATCTACATCGCGCTGCAGATCGCCTTCATCACCGGCCTGCCGGCCGAGCTTCTCGGCAACGGCTGGTCCGAACTGGACTTCGCCGACTCCGCCGGTCCACTGGCCGGGCTGGCCGTGGTCCTCGGCGCTACCTGGCTGGCCATCCTCCTGCGGGTCGACGCCGTCGTCTCACCCGCTGACACCGGCCTCATCTACGCGGGCGTCACCACTCGGCTGGCCTACGCCAACGCGCGCAACGGAAACGCTCCTGGCTGGCTGGAGAAGCTGAACAGCCGGGGCATTCCGTGGTCCGCGGTCATCCTCGGTTTCGTCGTGGGTTGCATCTTCTTCCTGCCGTTCCCCGGTTGGCAGCTCTTCATCGGTTTCATCACCGCCGCGTTCGCGGTGTCGTTCGGCCCTGGTTCCGTCGTCGTCGGCGCACTGCGCAGGCAACTGCCCGACCAGGACCGCCCGTTCCGGCTGCCGTTCGGTGACCTGCTGCCCATCCTTGCCTTCTACGGATCCAGCATGCTGGTCTTCTGGAACGAGTGGCCGATCAACGAGAAGATGTTCGTCGCCTTCCTCTTCGGCTACATCGTCTATGCCCTGTATCACTTCACCGCGAAGCGGGAGCTTCCACCGCTGGACATCAAGAACGGTCTGTGGTTCCCCATCTGGGTTCTCGGCATCATGGTCGTCAGCTACCTCGGCGATCTGGATCCCACCCAGCCCCCGTCGGATCCGTGGATCCTGAACGGTGGGGACGGGCCGATCGGCCTCGGCCTCGGCGCCCTGATCCTGCTCGGCTGGAGCATCGCCATCTACTACTACGGCGTGGCCAGCAGGCTTTCGCCGGAGCGGGCGGCCGCCTACATCCAGCGCCTGCCGACGCAGGACCTGGAGACCGAGGTCAAGTAGCCACAGAGAATTCAGCCGAACGGCGGGCTCGGTCCAGGTGGCCGGGCCCGCCGTCGTCGTTCCCGCCCCCAGCGCGTGCGGACACTCACTTGGCAAGACCACCCCCGGCATGGCATGGTCAGGGAACAACCACACACCGCGGGAGCTCGCGCCATGGCGGGCTGAGAGGGTGGCTGGTCCCGTCCGGGATCTGGCGCCGCCGACCGCATGAACCTGACCGGGTAATGCCGGCGTAGGGAGTGATCTTCGTTGACGACGCTGGAAAACAACGCTGCTGACATTCGTCCGAGCGTGACCACCGGACCCATCACTGGATCACACAAGGTCTACCACCACACCGAGTCCGGCCTGCGGGTTCCCGCACGCCGCATCGACCTGTCCAACGGCGATCATTTCGACGTGTACGACACCTCCGGCCCGTACACCGATACCGATGTCGACATCGACGTCCACAAGGGACTGCACCCGATGCGTACCGGGTGGATAGACGGCAGGGAGCACAAGACCCAGCTGGAGTGGGCGAAGGCCGGAGTCGTCACCCGCGAGATGGAGTTCGTCGCGGCCCGGGAACGGATGGACCCGGAGTTCGTCCGCGCGGAAGTCGCGTCCGGCAGGGCGGTGATTCCGGTCAACCGCAGGCATCCGGAGAGCGAGCCGTCAATCATCGGGAAGAACTTCCTGGTGAAGGTCAACGCCAACATGGGCAACTCCGCCGTGTGGTCGTCGGTGGAGGAAGAGGTCGACAAGATGGTGTGGGCGGCCCGCTGGGGCGCCGACACGATCATGGATCTCTCCACCGGTAAGCGGATTCACGAGACCCGCGAGTGGATCGTCCGCAACTCGCCGGTCCCGGTCGGCACGGTGCCGATCTACCAGGCACTGGAGAAGGTCGACGGGGAGCCGGAGAAGCTCACCTGGGAGCTCTACCGGGACACGATCATCGAGCAGTGCGAGCAGGGCGTCGACTACATGACCGTGCACGCCGGGGTACTGCTGCGGTACGTCCCGCTGACCGCGCGACGGGTCACCGGCATCGTCTCCCGCGGCGGCTCGATCATGGCCGCGTGGTGCCTCGCGCATCACCAGGAATCGTTCCTGTACACGCATTTCTCCGAACTCTGCGAGATCCTCCGGGCCTACGACGTCACCTTCTCCCTCGGTGACGGCCTCCGCCCCGGATCGATCGCGGACGCCAACGACCGGGCCCAGTTCGCCGAACTGGAGACGCTGGGCGAACTCACCCACATCGCCAGGGAACTCGGCGTGCAGGTGATGATCGAGGGCCCGGGACACGTGCCGATGCACAAGATCAAGGAGAACGTGGAGCTCGAGGAGCGGCTTTGCGGCGAGGCCCCGTTCTACACGCTTGGTCCACTCGCGACAGACATCGCCCCTGCCTACGACCACATCACCTCGGCTATCGGGGCGGCGCAGATCGGCTGGTACGGCACGTCGATGCTCTGCTACGTGACACCGAAGGAACACCTGGGACTGCCAAACCGGGATGACGTGAAGACCGGCGTGATCACCTACAAGATCGCGGCACACAGCGCCGACCTGGCCAAGGAGCACCCGCACGCGCAGGACTGGGACGACGAACTGTCCAAGGCGCGTTTCGAGTTCCGCTGGAACGACCAGTTCAATCTCTCGCTCGACCCGGACACCGCGCGGGCGTTCCACGACGAGACCCTCCCGGCTGAACCGGCCAAGACCGCGCACTTCTGCTCGATGTGCGGGCCGAAGTTCTGCTCCATGCGGATCACGCAGGACATTCGCAAGTATGCCGAGGAACATGGCCTGTCCAGTGTGGAGGCTATCGAGGCCGGCATGAAGGAGAAGTCGGAGGAGTTCGGCGAGCGGGGCAACAAGGTCTACCTGCCGGTGGTGGAGCAGCCGGCCGCCCACTCATGACGGCCACTCCACGGACCGCCCTCACCATCGCCGGATCCGATTCCGGCGGTGGTGCGGGCATCCAGGCTGATTTGCGCACATTCTTCGCCTGCGGGGTGCACGGAATGACCGCCATCACGGCCGTCACCGTGCAGAACTCCCTTGGTGTGCAGGGATTCACCGCGATCGACACCGAAACCGTGGTGGCGCAGATCAAGGCCGTCGCCGGGGACATGGGCGTCGACGCGGCCAAGACAGGCATGCTCGCCACCGCGGAGATCATTGGTGCCGTGGGGGAAACTCTCGACGAGGTCCGCATCGGACGCGACGCGGATACCCCGTTCGTCGTGGACCCCGTGGCCGCCTCGATGCACGGCAACGCATTGCTGCGCGAGGATGCGCTGGAAGCGATCCGCACCGAACTGTTTCCGCGCGCGACTCTGGTGACGCCGAACCTGGACGAGGTACGGCTGCTCACCGGTATCGAGGTCACCGGGCCGGAGAGCCAGCGTGCCGCGGCAGACGCCCTGCTGGCTTTCGGTCCACAGTGGGTACTGGTCAAGGGTGGACACCTGTACTCGGACCCGCAGTGCGTCGATCTCCTTTCCGACGGAACCCATGTGGTCGAGCTGAAGGGCAGGCGGCACGACACCCCGCACACCCACGGCGGGGGCGACACGCTGGCATCGGCCATCACCGCAGCACTCGCGAAGGGACTCGGGGTTCCGGACGCCGTGGAGACCGGCAAGCGGTTCATCGAGCGTTCGGTCGTCGAGTCGTATCCCCTTGGCGAGGGCATCGGCCCGGTCTCCCCGTTCTGGCGGCTGGACAGGAGCGACCCGGACTGAACATCCGTCTGCCCGTCCCACCTGGCCGAGCATCTCGGGGACTTGGTGGGGACACTGGGAAAATGACTGGCGTGAATGGCACCGATGACCTGCCCGGCAACCTCGGAGCGGACGCCCCGATCGCGACCGCACCACCCGCGGCATTGACGATCGCGGGGTCGGACTCGGGCGGAGCGGCGGGCCTGCAGGCCGATCTGCGGACGTTTCTCACCTGTGGTGTCCACGGTCTCGTCGCCGTCACGGCCGTGACCGTGCAGAACACGCTCGGAGTACACGATCGCTCGGACGTTCCAGCCAGGATCGTGGCCGGGCAGATCGAGGCGGTCGCGGCGGACATGCCTGTCGGCGCTGCCAAGACCGGCATGCTCGCATCCGCCGAGATCATCCACGCGGTCGCTTCGGCCTGTGACACGGCGGGGATCGGGCGAGATCACGACATCCCGTTCGTCGTCGACCCGGTGGCCGCGTCGATGCACGGCCACCCACTGTTCGACGCGGCCGGGCTCGAGGCGCTGCGGGCGGAGTTGCTACCGAGGGCCACGGTGCTCACCCCGAACCTCGACGAGGTGCGCCTGCTGACCGGGATCGAGGTCACCGAGCGGGACCAGATGCGGGAGGCCGCCGTCGCACTGCACGCGATGGGGCCGCGGGCCGTGCTGGTGAAGAGCGGGCATCTGACGGCGGACCCGGAGTGTGTCGACCTGCTCTACGACGGCCGGGCGTTCACCGAGTTGCCGGGCCCGAGGGTGCGCACCCCGCATACGCACGGGGCGGGCGACGCGATGGCGTCGGCGCTCACGGCGGGACTCGCCAGGGGCATGAACGTCGCGGACGCGGCTCGGTTCGGCAAGTGGTACGTGGGCAACGCCGTCCTGCACTCGTATCCGATGGGCGCGAAGGTGGGGCCGGTGTCCGCGTTCTGGCGGCTGGCTGCGGAGGAATGGAACCCGCAGCACCCCCCGCTGACCGCGTCCGACCGATAGCATTCGCGCGTTTGGGTTTCCGGCGAATGTGAGGGGCGACTCGGTGACACGCGACCGGCATCGGGATCAGGTGCGCCAGCTCGTGGAGAGCAAGGGCTTCCAGAACTTCATCATCTCGGTGATCGTGTTCAACGCCGTCACGCTGGCGCTGGAGACCTCGAGCAGCATCCTTGCGGCGTACGGCGGAGTGCTGCACGCACTGGACTACAGCGCGCTGGCCATCTTCGTACTGGAACTGCTGGCGAAGTTCTACGTCTACCGGAGGAACTTCTTCCGCGACTCGTGGAACATGTTCGACCTGCTGGTGGTCGGCATCGCCCTGGTTCCCGCGGCGGGGCCGTTCGCGGTACTGCGCGCCCTGCGGGTGTTGCGCGTGCTGCGGCTGATCTCCGTGGTCCCCTCGATGCGCAAGGTCGTGTCCGGGCTGCTCGCCGCGGTGCCCGGGATGGCCTCGATCGCGGCGCTGCTCGGGCTCATCGTGTTCGTCGCGGGGGTCATGTCGACCAAGATGTTCAGCACGGTCTCGCCGGAGAACTTCGGCGATCTCGGCACTTCGCTGTTCACCCTGTTCCAGGTGATGACCGGCGAGGCATGGCCGGACATCGCGAAGGACGTGATGGAGCAGGTCCCGATGGCCTGGATCTTCTTCGTGGTCTACATCCTCGTGTCCAGCTTCGCCGTGCTGAATCTGTTCATCGCGGTGGTGGTCAGCGCGATGGAGGACCAGCTGCGCGACGACCTGCTCGAGGAGGAGGCCAAGCAGACCGAGCAGCAGGCGGTCGCCAACGCCGAGATCCTCGCCGAACTACGAGCCCTCCGCGCCGAGGTAGCCGCCCTACGCCCCCACCCCTGAGCAACCGGGCCGGGGTGCCTGCAAGTACCACCAAGCAAGATCTGTGAGTGTGTGGGGTGGCGGCTGTGGTCTGGGTCGCTGTCAGGCTTGGTGCTGGTGATCTCGGCGTGGCTCCAGCAAGATCTGGCCGCTTCTGGCGTGCCCTGCAGTTGACGTGTCCGCCGGGATCGCCGGCACCGGCCTGGCCCACCCCGTTGGCCTGATCAGAAGCCTGTCCGCCGTGGGCGTGACCCGTCACAGATGTGCCACGTGGTGATCCCACCCAGGCCGGTGCCGACCGAAACCGACCCAGTCTGGAAGGGACCAGGCCTATGCCCATGCTGGCAGACATCGTCGATGCCGTCATCGGCGCCGACACCCACCGCGACACCCACCAGGTCGAGCTCGCCACACCCACCGGCGCGGTAATCGCGACCTGCTCGATCCCCAACACCAGCACCGGCTACGCCCAACTGCTGGCCTGGATCGACCAGCACGCACCCGGCGCCCAGCTGGCCGCATCCATCGAGGGCACCCGCAGCTACGGCGCCGGCCTGGCCCGCGCGCTCACCGCAGCCGGGATCCTCGTCCTCGAATGCGAACAACCCACCCACACCACCCGCCGCGGCACCGGCAAATCCGACCCCATCGACGCCCACCTCGCGGTCCTGACCGCGCTACGACTGCCCGCCGACCGCCTGCCCACACCCCGCGCCGACGGCGACCGCGAAGCACTACGGATCCTGCTGGGCGCCCGCACCGACCTCACCACCACCCTCACCGCACAAACCAACCGCCTGCGCGCACTACTGCGCGACGGCGACGACAGCGACCTCGACCTCGCCCGCAGCACACTCACCACCACCATCCTCACCACACTGGCCCACCGCACCACCAGCACCGGCACCAGCCGCGAACACACCATCCGCCAAGCCGAGATCCGCCGCCTCGCCCACGCCCTGCACACCACCCGCCGCGACCTGAACACCAACCGCACCCAACTCCACGACATCGTCAACGACCTCGCCCCCGGGCTCACCCACCAACCCGGCATCGGCCCCGTCTCCGCCGCCCAAGCCATCGTCACCTTCTCCCACCCCGGACGCTGCCGAAACGACGCCGCCTTCGCCGCACTCGCCGGCACCAACCCCGTCCCCGCCAGCAGCGGCCGCACCATCCGCCACCGCCTCAACCGCGGCGGTGACCGAGCACTCAACAACGCCATCCACACCATCGCCATGACCCGCATGCGCTGCTGCCCCACCACCCGCGCCTACGTCACCCGCCGCACCGCCGAAGGCAAAACCCCCCGCGAAATCCGCCGCTGCCTCAAGCGCTACATCACCCGACAGCTCTACCGCACCCTCACCAACACCATGACCCCCACACCACACCCTTGACACACATAGAAGCGTCAACTACGTCGTTAACTACCCCCAACCCACGGCGCCGCACCCTCTGACTCGGTAGCACTTAGCGCACGTGTTGATCTTGCTTGGGCGTACTTGCAGACGCACCAAGGGGGTCGGGGACGGCTGTCAGGTCTTCTCCTCGTCGGCGAGGAGGGCCTCCAGTGCCGGGAGTGCGGATTCGAGGGCTTCGCGGTGTTCCGGGGAAAGGCGGTCGATTCGCTTGCCCAGTTCCTGCACCCGCGTGGAGCGCACCCCGGACACCAGTCGTTCGCCCTCCTCGGTGGCCGTGGCCAGCCAGGCGCGCCGGTCGAGCGGATCGGACTCGCGCCGGACGTAGCCCGCCTCGACCAGTGCCGCGACGATGCGCGACATCGTCGCGGCCGCCACCCCCTCCTTGGCCGCGAGGTCACCGAGCCGCAACTGCCCGAAGTTCACGAGCGTGGCCAGCGCGGAGATGGCACCATGCCCCGGCCCGGGCGTTCCCGCCTGCCGTAGCGAGCGCGAGAGCCTGCCCACGGCGAGAAACAACCTGCCGGGGACGTCCTGTGAGGGCGACGTGGTCACCTTGCGCTCCTTCGAATGTTTGCGCGTCGTTGGTCCGTGCCTGGCACGAACGGGAGAAATTTCGGTCCACCATACGGGCCGGGCGCGCTTTGCCTTCGAAAGAGTGACGCGGGTCAGCGTGGCGGACTCGACGCATGCGCCCAGAACCGTTGCGGAATGCGCCCCGCCGCCCTGGCAAGCCTTCCGCCCGTGACGGCCGACCGCATCGCGAACGCCATCCGCTCCGGATCCTGTGCCCTGGTCACCGCCGTGGACAACAGGACGGCGTCGCAACCCAGCTCCATCGCCAGCGCCGCGTCCGAGGCCGTGCCGATGCCCGCGTCGAGCACCACCGGCACGCCCGCGCGGGAGACGATCAGCTCGATGTTGTGCGGGTTGCGGATGCCCAGTCCGGTGCCAATCGGCGCCCCCAGCGGCATGACCGCGGCGCACCCTGCCTCCTCGAGGCGAAGCGCGAGCACCGGATCGTCGTTGGTGTACACCAGCACGGTGAACCCGTCGGCGACGAGTTGTTCGGCGGCGTCGAGTGTCTCCACCGGATCGGGCAGCAACGTGCGTTCGTCGGCATGCACCTCGAGCTTGATCAGGTCGGTCTCCAGCGCCTCCCGCGCCAGCTGTGCCGTCAGTACGGCCTCGGCGGCACTGCGACACCCCGCCGTGTTCGGCAGCAGCCGGATGCCGAGCCGCCGCAGCAGCTCCAGCACACCTGACCCGCCCTCGGCATCGGCCCGCCGCAGCGCCACGGTCGTGAGCTCGGTCCCCGAGGCGACCAGGGCCTTTTCCAGCACGGCCAGGTTCCCCGCGCCGCCGGTGCCGATGATCAACCGGGACCGCAGCTTGTGCTCCCCGATCATCAGCAGGTCGTCGCTGCCGTCGGTGACTACTTCTCCAGCCATCTCAACCTCCTTGCACAGCTGTAAGAATCTCGATGTGCGCGCCGGGAGGCACGACGGCCTCGGCCCAGCTGCCGCGGCGCACCACCTCCCCGTCGAGCGCGACCGCGACCCCGCGCCGATTCGCGCCGACCTTCTCGAGCACCTCGGTCAGGGTGCTGCCGTCGGCGAACTCGTGTTCGGTCCCGTTGACCTGCGCTCTCACGCGGAACCCTCCTTCTCTCGCGTCCGGTCCGGATGTGCGGCCACCGCAGAGGCAGGTGGCTCGACGCCGGTCAGCAGCGCGACCACCGCGTCGGCGGTCACCGGAGCCAGCAGCAGACCGTTGCGGTGGTGGCCGGTGGCCGCGAGCACGCCATCGGTGAGCGCACCGATATAGGGCAGGTTGTCCGCACTCGCGGCCCGCAGTCCTGCCGAGGTCTCCACCAGCTCGTACTCGGCGACGGCCGGGAACACCCGCTCGGCGTTCTCCAGCAGTTCGCGCACTCCCCGCGCCGTCACCGTGGAATCGAAACCGGCCTCGTACTGGGTGGCGCCGAGCACGAGTTCCCCATCCTCGCGCGGCACCAGGTAGCAGGGCCTGCCCTCGACCACGGCCCGCACGGTGCGGTGTGGCGGCGGCAGGCTTGCCCTGCGGGCCCGCAGGCGCAGGATCTCGCCTTTCAGCGGCCGTACCCGCTCAGCCAGTTCGGGGTGCAGGCGAGAGCTCCATGCCCCCGCCGCGAGTACGACATGCGCGAACTCCCTGGTCGAGTCACCTGTGCGCACCTCGTTACCGCCCACGCCGGTCACGGGCGTGGATTCGAATCGCACGCCCCTGCCGGTCGCGGCGTCGATCAGGGCGTCGAGCAGCCTTCGGTTGTCCACCGCGAGATCGCCGGGCACAAGCAGGCCGCCGCTGAGCGACGACCCGAGACCGGGCTGCGTTCTGCGGAGTTCACGACCACTGAGCACGGTCACTTCGCGGCCGAGCGAGGCTAGGTACCGCGCGAGCACGATCAGTTGCTCGACGTCGGCGCGATCCGCACCCGCGACGACGGTTCCCGCTTCGGACAGGCCGGGATCAGCACCTTCCGCCCGCAGGTCCTCGGCGAAGCCAGGCCAGCGCCGCAGCGACTCCTCGCCGAGACACAGGACGTCCTCCTCGCCGGGCCAGGCCTCGGCCACGGGCGCCAGCATGCCGCCGGCGACCCAGGACGCGCCACGCCCCGGCGCCGGGTCGAACAAGGTCACCTCGAACCCGGCTGCCGCCGCCCGCCAGGCCACGGACAAGCCGATGACCCCACCGCCGACGACGGCGAGTGGTGTCTCCACGGTGCGTTCACTCATCGCTGTGTTCATTCAAGAACTCACGCTCCCTGCGCCGGCATGATCCGGATCAGGTTCCACGGTCGGAGCGGTCGCGGCTCCCTCTCAGCCCGTGCCTCGGGCTCCCGTGCGGACGCTTCCCACCGTATCGCGAGCGCTACGGTGGACGCCATGCCAGGGCTCGAAGGACACCAGATCAGACGGCGGCTAGCCGATTCGCGGTTGTATCTCTGCACCGATGCCCGCAGCTCGCGGGGAGACCTCGCCGAGTTCGCGGAAGCCGCGCTCGCGGGCGGGGTGGACATCATCCAGCTGCGGGACAAGACCGACGGTGTCCCGTTGGAAGCGAAGCAGGAACTCGCCGCTCTCGAGGTGCTGGCTCAGGCCTGCGCCCGGCACGGGGCACTGCTCGCGGTGAACGACAGGGCCGACGTCGCGCTCGCGGTCGACGCCGACGTGCTGCATCTCGGGCAGGACGACATCCCGGTGTCGCTGGCCCGGCGCGTCCTCGGCGACGATGTCGTGATCGGCAGGTCGACCCACTCGGCAGGACAGGCCCGCGCCGCCGCCGAGGAGGCTGGAGTGGACTACTTCTGCACCGGCCCCTGCTGGCCCACACCGACGAAGCCGGGCCGCACCGCACCGGGTCTGGACCTCGTCCGCGCGACAGCGGCGCTGGAGCAGGAGCGGCCATGGTTCGCGATCGGCGGGATCGACCACGAGCGGCTGCCGGAGGTGCTCGACGCGGGCGCGGATCGGGTGGTCGTGGTCAGGGCGATCACCGAGGCCGAGGACCCGGCAGCGGCCGCACGCGGACTCCGGGACAGGCTGACCCGCTGACCCGGGTCAGGAGTCGTCGGACTGTTCCTCGCCCGCACCTGCCCCGGCACCACCGGCATCTCCGGCATCTCCGCCCGGATCGGACGATGGCGAGGACTGCGAACTCGGCGGGCTGCTGGTCGGCGGCTGTGTGGATTCGGAGGGCGCCGAGGACGTTTCGGACTCCCCGGTCTCCTGCGGCTCGCTCGACCCCGAGGTGCTCGTCTCGGTGCCGCCGTCTGCGGCACCACCCTGCTCAGGGGCCTTGGACTCGGTCGGCTGCACGTCCCCACCCGTACTCACCGGCAGTTCCTGCTGCTCATCGCCCTGACCGCCGCCAGCGCCGATGAGCTTGCCCACGGTGTTGCCTTCGCCGCCGGAAACCGCGTTTCCGGTGGTCAGCTCGAATCCGGTGAGCACCAGCATGCCGATCATGAACGCCAGCACGCTGGTGCCGATGATCAACGGCCAGCGCAGCCTGCCGAAGCGGCGGTTGCCGCTCTCACCCTCCCCCTCGGTCGTGAACATGTCCGTATCCGCCGGATCGGCCTCGCCGATCGCCGCGGTGTCGCCGGTATCGGCCCCCGCCTCCACGGTCACCGGGACCACCCTCGGCTGCCGTGTGCGTTGATCGGAGAGGGCAACGAGCACCCTCGTGCGGCGAGCGGCCTCCTTCGTGCGACGCAACGAACGGAGGTAGATCTCGCTGCCCACCGTGGTCGCGATACTGATGATTCCCGCGCCGAGTACGGTGCCGTACACGCCGAGTGACGAGCCCACGAACGCGGCGGTGATGGCGGCCAGTGCGGCCGCGGCCACCTGGATCGGTTTGACGCCCGAGCTCTCCTCCGGCGCCCGCACCTCCACCGGCTCTGTGTCCGGTCTTTCTGGCTCCTGCTTCGACATTCCCCGCCCCTACTCGCTTTTCCCCACGTCTCAACGAGTAAGTCGGTTCAGATGCTCCCGCCGTTGCCCCACAGTGAGCACCGACACTACCGGTTTGTCCACATCGGACAAGAACAAACGTCGATCTCACAAACGGCCGACGGCGACGCGGATCAAGCGCGATACAAGGTAGTCACGAACTTGTACCGGTCGCCGCGATAGATCGACCGGACGAACTCGACCGGTTTGCCGTCCGCGGCGAACGAGTGCCGGGACAGCAGCAGCATCGGCATGCCGACGTCGGCGCCGAGCAACTCCGCCTCCTGCGGGCCGGCGAGCGCGGTTTCGAAGGTCTCCTCCGCCCGCTCCATCTCGACCCCGTAGTGATCGCGGAGCACGGCGTACAGCGATCCCCCGTCGGCCACCTGCTTGCGCAGACCACGAAACCGCGCCAGCGGCAGATGGGTGGTCTCCAGCGCCATCGGCTCGGCGTCGGCGAGGCGCAGGCGGTGCAGCCGCAGTACCTTCGCCCCGGCCCGCATCCCGAGCAGTTTCGCCAGTTCGGCGTCGGCGGGCAGTTCCTCGACGTTGAGCAATTTGGAGGAGGGCTCGCGGCCCTGTGCCCGCATGTCCTCGGTGTAGGAGGACAGCTGCAGCCGCTGTGCGAGCTTTGGCTCGGCGGCGAAGGTGCCCTTGCCCTGGACCCGGTGCAGTCTGCCCTCGACCGTGAGGTCGGCCAACGCCTGGCGGACCGTCGTCCGGGACACGTTGAAGTCTCCGGCCAGCGCTCGTTCGGTGGGGATCGGCGATCCGGCAGGCAGCGCCTCGAGCAGGTCCAGCAGGTGCCGCTTGAGCGCCCAGTACTTCGGCTCGCGCTGCACCCTCGCCCCGGACACCTGGGCGGCTTCTCCTGCGGTGGACGTCTCCAACATGACCGACTCCTCGAAATCCGTGTCCCGACTCCTCCACCCCACAGCATGCCCTCTCGTGAGCACTGCGGAGCCTCAGGGAGGAAAAGTACCCTTCGCACGTATGCTGTCGACCAGCTAGCATTGGTCTAGACCTCATTGGACCACTCACGTACCGCCGGAATCGGGAGCGAGATGACCAGCAGCGACAGCGGGCAACGACCGGGCGAGCATATGAGCGCCGAGGTCGCCGAACAGCCAGCCGTGCTGGCCGGGCTCGTCGACCGGCGGAAGGACATCGCCGAGGTCGCGCGGAGCATCGCCGCGCGGCCACCGAGGTTCGCGCTGCTCGCGGCCCGTGGGTCCAGCGACCACGCGGCGCTCTACGCCAAATACCTGATCGAGGTACTACTCGGCCTGCCCGCGGGCCTGGTTTCGCCCTCCACCGCGACGCTCTACGGCGCCAAACCCGATCTGCGGGACGTGCTGTTGATCTCGGTGAGCCAGAGCGGGGGCTCACCGGACCTGCTCGAGGTCACCGAGGCCGCACGACGGCAGGGCGCCCTGACCGTCTCGGTCAGCAACACTCCGTCGTCACCGTTGCACAGCGCCGCGGAGCTGGCCGTGGACATCGGCGCGGGCACGGAGAACGCGGTCGCGGCCACCAAGACCTACACCGCCACCCTGATGGCGCTCTACCTGCTGATCGACGCCGTCCGTGGCGGCGACGCCACCGAGGTGGCCACGATCGGCGAGCGGGCACAGCGCGCTCTCGACAGCACCGAGGACGCCGTGTCCAGGGCGGTGGACCGCTACCGGTTCGTCGAGCGGGTCATCACGACCGGCCGTGGCTATTCCTACGCGAGCGCGGCGGAGTCGGCGCTCAAGCTCGCCGAGACCAGCTATCTCGCCGCGCGTGCGTACAGCGGGGCCGACCTGTTGCACGGTCCGGTGGCGGCCGTCGACCGGGAGACCGCGGTACTCGCGGTGACCAGTGCGGGCCGGGGCGGGGCGGCGATGCACGACGTACTCGACGCCGTATCCGGCAGGGGGGCCGACGTGCTGGCGGTCGGCTCGGCCGCCGCGACGATGCCCGCCGCCCTCCGGGTCGAGGTGCCGGAGACCGCGGAGGAGGTCGCGCCCATCCTGGAGATCCTGCCGATTCAGCGGCTCGCGCTCGGCCTCGCTCTGGCCAGGGGCGGGGATCCGGACCGCCCGCGCGGGCTGCAAAAGGTCACCAGGACCCGGTGATGGACCGAAACAAGGGGCACGTCGTCGGAGTGGACGGCGGCGGCACGGCCACGAGGGCGTTGGCGGTCGGCCCGGACGGGAACGTGCTCGGCAGGGGCCGGTCCGGCGGCGCGAACCCGAATTCCCACTCTCCCGAGGACGCGACGGCACACCTCGCCGAGGCGATCACGCGGTCGCTGGACGGACTGGACGCGGCGAGGACGCGCGCCTGCGTCGTGGGGATGGCCGGGGCGAGCAAACTGAACGATCAAGCCGTCGCGGAGGCGTTCGAGCGGACCTGGGAAGGCCTCGGGCTCGGCTGCCCTGTCCGCGTCGTCAGCGACGCTGAGGCGGCGTTCGCCTCGGCCACGACCGCGCCCGACGGGACGGTACTCATCGCGGGCACTGGCTCGATCGCCGCCAGGATCCGCAAGCGCAGACGTGTCTCGGTCGCCGGAGGTTACGGCTGGTTACTCGGCGACGAGGGTTCGGCGTTCTGGCTGGGCAGGCAGGCGGTCCGGGCGACCCTGGACGCGCTCACCGGCGGCCGGTCGCTCGACGGGCTGCCGGAGGCGGTACTCACCGAGGCGTTCGGGGCGCCGCCCGCGGGCGCACCGCTCGAGGTCGCGCACAAACTGATCACCGTGGCGAACGCGGAGGCACCGATCCGGCTCGCCCGCTTCGCGCCACTGGTGAGCGCGGCCGAACAGCATGGTGACCCGGTCGCCGGGGAGATCACCACACGCGCCGCGGAACTGCTGGTAGCCCAGGCACTGGCGGCCAGAGAACCGGGCGAGGACACCCCGGTGGTGCTGGTCGGCAGCGTCCTCAGCCAGTGCGGTCCGGTGGCCAAGGGGGTGCGCGCCGGTCTGCGGGGCCTCGAAGTGCTGGCCAGCGCCGACGGCGAACTCGGCGCGGCCTGGCTAGCCGCCGTAGACGCCTACGGCGAAAACGCCCCCCGCCCCCAGTTGCGGTAAGCGAGCCCGAGCTGGCCGTGGGCACCGGCCAAAGTTCCCCAATGTGGCTTTGGGGACGTTGGAGTTCCCCAAAGCCGCATTGGGGACGTTGAAGTACCCCAAAGCCACATTGGGGAACTCCCGTCCCGCGCCGCGCTCCGCCGGAGTCAGCGCGCGCTCTCGCCCTCGCTGTCGGCGGCGAGGCGCAGGCCGGGGTGGTCAGCAGGCAGCGATTTGCGCAGCACCCAGCCGCTCACCGCGATCGTGAGCGCCACCAGCGGCCAGGAGAGTGCCGTGCGGGCGACGCCGAGAGCAACGACCGCGCCGCTCCACCAGAGCACGCCGAACACGATCACCCTGATCACGTACTGCAGCACCCAGATCCAGCTGGCCCGCGAGTAGGCGCGCAGTAGCGCGGGATCACGCCGCCAGCGGGTCCGCTGACCCAGCAGCGTGCCCACCACCACGCCGAGCAGCGGCCAGCGGAGCACGATGCTCGCGGTCCAGACCAGCGCGCTCACCACGTTCGACAGCAACTGGATCAGGAAGAAGTCCTCGGCGCGCCCGGTGTACAACGCGATCAGCGCGCCGGCGATCACCGCGGTGAGGCTCACCAAGACAGCGCGGGCCTTGCCGCCCCTGGAGAGCCGTACCGCGCCGACCACGATGCTCACCGCGATCGCGGCCGCGGCACCCCAGGCGATCGACCTGTCCGTCACCAGCCAGCCCAGCACGAAGGCCGCCGGCGGGAGGCTGGCGTCCACCGCACCCGCACGCCCACCGAGCAGGGTGGCCAGCGATTCCCGCGCCGGCGCGGGCTCAGGCACGGGACTGTCGGTCACGTCCTATAGCGTGCCTCAAAACAGCCAGTGGGTCAGGCCCGGGTGAGAGCTTCATTACATCCTTCCGTCCGTGATCGGGGCGAAGGGGAGCGGCACCGCCGGAAAAGCGCTCGATGTCCGATGGAACGAGGGCGCCATCCAGGCAGTCCGTGTAATGGGGATGCGGGCTCGGCCGACAAAGGAAGAAACTGGGAACTCCGTCGAAACCGACGGCGGCGCAGGGCAGGACTACCTGGACAAGCTGGGGTGTTGGCCAGGAGGACGGACGCACTTGGCGGGGATCGCACCAGGCGCGGATGGAGGGAGACTCAGCGTGTATGCCTTCGACAGTTACGTTGCGCTCGGGGACAGCTTTACCGAAGGGCTGAACGACGCACGACCGGACGGCACGTTTCGCGGCTGGGCCGACCGTCTCGCCGAGATTCTCGCGGGAGGACGCACCGGTTTCCGGTACGCGAACCTCGCGCTGCGGGGCAAGATGCTGGCCGAGGTCGTCGAGGAGCAGCTGCCGATCGCCCTGGACATCCGGCCCGACCTGGTGACCCTCTGCGCGGGTGGCAACGACATCATCGTCCCCGGCGCCGACGTCGATGCCGTCGCCGAGCGGTTCGAGTCCGCGGTCGCGCAGTTGCGTGCGGCCGGGATCAACGTCGTGATCTTCACCGGTCCGGACACCAAGCAGGTGTCGGTGATGAACATCCTGCGCGGCAAGGTCGGGATCTACAACGCACACCTCTGGGCCATCGCCGACCGCTACGGCGCCAAGGTCGTGGATCTCTGGGCCATGGACGCCCTGCATGACCTGCGAGCGTGGAGTGACGATCGGCTCCACTTCACGGCGGAAGGGCACCGCCGGATCGCGCTGCGCACCGCCGACGTGCTCGGCATCGCCATCGAAGCGGACTGGCGCGAGCCGTGGCCGGCGAACGACGAGCACGCCACCTGGATCACCTCTCGCCGCTCCGATCTGGAATGGACACGGGCACACCTGCTGCCGTGGATCCGCAGGCAGCTGCGCGGCGAGTCCATGGGCGACGGCCTCGCCCCCAAACGTCCCCAACTGACGCCGCTGATCGAAGCGGCGCCCGAGCCACCGCTGAACGGCTTGGTCGACGTCGCCGCCTGCAACCCCGACCTGCGCTGATCCACCGATCGGCTGGCGTTCTCGAGTCGCATCGGGACCCACGCGGGCTTACAGTCAGCCCATGTCCGGTCCACGCGGTTGGCTCCCGCTGATCCCGCTCGGACTGCTGGTGACAGGGGTGCTCACCCTGCTCGCCGGATGGACAACCGGGCAGGACATCGAAGCCGACCTCACCGAGCGTTCGGCCGCCGCCCTCGCCGAGAAAGGGCTTGGCGGCGGGGCCGTCACGTTCGATGGCCGGGACGCGACGCTGGACGGATTCACCGGTGACCGGGCGGCGCAGGCCGCGGCCGCGGTGCGGTCGGTCACCGGAGTCCGGGTTGTCGAGCAGGCAGGCGACAACGGTTCCGGCGGGCAGAGCGTCGAGGAACTGCAGGCCGAGATCGACCGCTTGCTGGGCGAAACGCCGATCACGTTCGTGCCGGACACGGCCGAACTGACGCAGGAGGGCGCGCGCTCCGCCCGTGCGGTCGCCGACCTGCTCACTGGTGCACGCGAATTCTCGGAGATCGAGGTCGGTGGACATGTCGCGGCGACTCCGGGAGACGAGTCGACCGCGATGACGCTGTCCACGAGACGGGCCGAGACCGTGGTCGATCTGCTGACTTCGGCGGGAGTGCCCGCGGAGCAGATCACCGCGAGGGGGTACGGCGCGACGCGCCCACGCACCGACGGCGGCGACAACCGCCGGGTGGAGATCACACTGAGGTGAGAGAGGGGTTGCCATGCTGTGGCTGGCCGGTCAGATCTGGCTCTGGTTGCTGATCTCCTTCGCGCTGGGCGCCGGGATCACCGGGTTTCTCCTCACTCGACGGCAACCTGGGAAGGCACAGGCCGGGCGCGCCGAACCCCAGCCGGAGCGGGTCCGCGACGACCGCGCCGACAGCCGGGCGGGTGGTCGGGAAACGGCCGAGGCTCCCGAACGGATCTCCGGCGACATCCCGCTGCCGGCTGCCGCGTACGACCGGTTCGAGCCCCAGGACGACGACCTGACGCAACAGATCAACCTCGGCGGTCAGTCCGGGACACTGCCACGCGACGACGACTGGCGCTCCAGGAACGACTGGCCGCGAGAGGACGAGGGGCACACCACCGAGATCGTGGACGACTCGGGCCACCGTCCGCACGAGCGCTGATGCCGGACTGATAAATTCGAACATCCATGCGAGTGAGGCCCGCGCCGGAGCATCTGGGGGAAGCCATCGATGCGGCGCGTGCCGTCCTCGGCGTGGATCTCGAAGGGCGTTCTCGGGCAACTCGCCGCAGGACTCGCACCGTAAGGAGGCAGGATGGCGCTCCCGCACTGGACTCCGGACAGCCTGCTCCCGCCAGGCCGGCATCCGGCCGACCTCTCCGACATCTACGAGCGCTTCGTATGGGACGCCCCGCATCGCAATGAGCGGGAGAACCTGTTCGGCGCGCTCGGTGGTTACCTTGGCGTGGTCATGCGGATGATCCCGGCGGGAAGAGCCTGGATCGGCGGTGGCTTCACCACCCGGATGGATGGCGTCCCCAGCGACATCGACGTCCTGCTGCTGCCCGACGACTGGGGCAGCCTCAAGCGCCTCGACAGTGCGGGCAGGGCCGAGTTCTACGGTCTGCTGACGCTGCGGGGCGTGATCGTGGAGCAGCCGGTGATGTACCTGGACCAGGTGCAGCCGGTCGGTGGGTTGTTGGACGGCTTCCTCTGCCGTCCCGGCGACGAGGAAACCTGGGCTGAGACGTGGTCGGCGGTGCGGGGCCCGCACGGCCCGGTGGAGGGGCTCGTCAAGGGCTTCGCGGAAGTGACCTGGTGAGGACGGTATGAGGTTCCGGCACATCGCCGACGACATCCCCGGTGGCACCTGGCTGGACGACCTGGCGCGCGCCTCCGCGATGTCGGCGTACGCCAAGTTCGAACGCACCTCGCGGGCGCCGCTGCTACGGGTCTCGGTTCTCGGATCGACCCAGCTCGACGCATACACGTTCTCCGACATCAGCCGTTCACTGCAGGACGCGACCGCGAAGGTCGGGCATATCGTCCGCAATCCGCAGGGCGAGATCACCTCCGTGCAGCCCGCGGACCGGGAGAAGGCCCCGTTGATCCAGCGTGGCCAGGCGGGCAACACGATCTTCTTCGGCTTTCCGGAGATGAGCGCCGAGGACGCGCTGATCCAGGACGGCATCGAGACGTTGTCCGAGCGCGCGGTGAAGGAACTCTGTGACTTCCTCCCGGTCAACGGCTCCGACGACGGCGCGCTCGACGCGGTGCTGCTGCAGCGCGACACGGTGCGCAATGCGGTCAGCGACATCGTCAACGCGGTGACCAAGAATTCGGGCATCGGTCTCACTCTCACACCGACCTCCGGTGAAGAGGTGGCGCGGAGCATGACCACGGAACAGGCCAGGGTGCTGCAGAGCAGCCTCCGGGAGTCCCGTGAGGACGTCGGCTACGAAACGGTGAGCGGCAGGCTCGACGGCGTCCGAACCCGCAGGCGCATCTTCTATCTGGAACGGGACACCGGCGGAACCATTCAGGGCGCCGTCGCGCCCGACCTGCTCGACGAGATCAAACTGAAGCTCGACCAGCCGGTCACAGCGCGCCTGCGCGTCGTACGAACGACGACGATCGACGGCCGGCGAGGCAGGCCGGTGTACGAACTTCTGGAGATCCATTCCCAAACGAGCCTGTTCGACTGAGGCGGCAACGGAACTCCACCCCAACGGCAGCCGCCCGCCGAAGGAGACGCACGCAGCGCGAAGCCTGCGAAGCGCTGCCAAAACAGCACCGACTGAGGCGGCAACGGAACCTTCACCCCAACGGCAGCCCTCCGCCGAAGCGCTGCGGCCGGTCCGTGTTCGGGACCGGCCGCGAACGCCAGTCGCTATATCAACGGTTTCCCAGCTTCGCGGCGGTCCCCTTCTCGTCGAGTCCGGCCAGTACCTGTGGCAGTGACCCCTGATGCAGGACGCCGAGGCGTTGAGTCGCACGCGTGAGTGCGACGTAGAGCTCGGCAGCACCGCGTGGGCCTTGGGCGAGGATCCTCGCCGGTTCCACGACCAGGACGGCGTCGAACTCCAGGCCCTTCGTCTCCGAAACCGGCACCGTGCCCGGGACGCCCGGTGGCCCGATCACGACGCTGGTGCCTTCGTATCCGGCTTCCTGCCGGACGAACTCCTCGATAGCAGCGGGCAGTTCGTCCTCGGTGACCTGCCTGGACCACGGCTGGACACCGCAGGCGCGAACTGATTCCGGCGCCTGGACTCCTGGCGCGAACTCCGCGAGCAGCGTGGCGGCGATGGCCATGATCTCCGCCGGGGTGCGGTAGTTCACCGAAAGCGACCGGTAGACCCAGCGGCCGGGTACGTACGGCCGCAGCATCGTGTCCCACGACGTCGCTCCGGCCAAGGAGCGGCGTTGGGCGAGATCGCCGACCACCGTGAAGGATCGGCCGGGACAGCGCCGCATCAGCACTCGCCAGTCCATTTCGGACAGCTCCTGGGCCTCGTCGACCACGACGTGCCGATAGGTCCAGTCCCGGTCGGCGGCGGCGCGTTCGGCGAGTTCACGAGTGTCGTGTTCGACGAACCGGTCGGCGAGGTCCTCGGCGTAGAGCAGGTCCGTTGCGAACAGGTGATCGTCGTCGTCCATCGAGTCCTGGCGGTCGACGAGCATGTCCATCACGCGGGTGGCGTACTCGGCCTCGGCCTTCCGTTCCCGCTCGGCCGACTTGTCCGCCGACCCGTCACTGCCCAGCAGGTCGACCAGTTCGTCGAGTAGTGGCACGTCCGAAACCGTCCAGGCATCCCCGTCGACGCGAGCCAGCGCCTCGTCGGCGCCTGCCGCTCGCAACCGCTCGGGTGAGGTGTACAGCGACGAAAGCAGCGATTCCGGGGTCAGCACCGGCCAAAACTCGTCGAGCGCGGCGGTGAACTTCTCGTCCTGCGCGAGTTCGGCGAGCAGGTCGGCTCGCAGCTGCTCCCAGCCCTCGCGGTCCTCCCTGGTCAGCCAGCCCCGACCGATCCTGGCTATCGCCCGTTCGGTGAGCACGTAGGTGACGATCTCGGTGAACACCGCGCGGGCCTCGTTGTGCGGCAGCCCGCTCGCGCGCGCCTCCTCCCTTGCCCACTGCGCGGTCTCGACGTCGATCCGCACCGTGACGTCCGCCAGGTCGATCGACAGCGGGTCATCCGGCAGCCGCTGCCGGTCGGCGACCGCGGCCGCGAGCACGTCGAGGATCTTCAGCGAGCCCTTGAGCCGCACCGCCTCCGGGGTGTCCTCGGCCGTGACGTGCAGACCGGGCACGAGATCGCCGGTGGTCATGAACACCACGTCGGATTCGCCGAGTGACGGCAGGACGCGGCCGATGTGGTTCAGGAACGCCGGGTTGGGCCCGACCACGAGCACGCCGTGGCGTTCCATCCGTTCCCGCTGGGTGTAGAGCAGATACGCGACGCGGTGCAGCGCCACCACGGTCTTTCCGGTGCCGGGGCCGCCCTCGATCACCAGCACTCCAGGGTGCTCCAGCCGGATGATCCGGTCCTGCTCGGCCTGGATCGTTGCCACGATGTCGCGCATTCCCGCACCCCGAGGTGCGTTGACCGCGGCGAGCAGAGCGGTGTCCCCACGCTCGGCGGCATCGGGACGGCCGAGCACCTCGTCGGTGAAGTCCACCACGCGACGCCCGCGCGTGTGGAATTGACGGCGCCGGCGCATGTTTTCCGGATTCGCCGCGGTGGCGACGTAGAAAGCACGTGATGCCGGCGCCCGCCAGTCGAGCAGCACGGGTTCGTAGGAGTTCTCCTCGTCGAAAAGACCGATCCTGCCGATATAGGAATGCTCTCCCGAAAGGGAATCCAACCGGCCGAAACACAGTCCGTTGTCCACCACGTCCAGCCGCTTCGCCTCTTTCGCCAGCGCGCGCACCTCGACGTCGCGCTCCATGGGCGAGGTGATGTTTTCCCGAGCGACAGGGCTCCGCAACGCCGCTGTGTACGCAGCCTTCACCCGCGCGCGCTCGGCGTCCAGCCGCCGGTACAGCCCAGCCACATAGCTCTGCTCGGACCGCAATTCGCCTTCATACCCCTGAGTTGACACATGCCCCTCACTGTGACTAAACTGATTTTAGATCGGCTGTTATCCATTTATGTATGGACGACAAGCCGACTTTTTATTATCCCTTTGACGTCAAGCCCGGTCACATTCGGGCGTTTTTCAGGTCAGCAGCGGCTCGAAATCGCCGCGCGACCGAAGAGTGCGTCCGGGCTCATCCTCGCGCTTTCCCGGGAAAGCGCGGCAGCGCCAACGCCACTGGCCGGCCGGAACTCCCCCCACCAGGGCCGACCGGCCAGCACGCAACGGCTCGTCTCGCGAGACGCCCGTTCTCTTCGCGACCCTCCCTGGTCTGCGAAGGAACAGTGCTGCCACAGCAGCTCCTCCCCCGAAGGCCACTGTGGCGAGCACCGCGAGCGGGACAGTACGCCGAACGGCCGTGTCGCCACTAAGAATCCGCTAAACGTCGGCTGGCCGGAGCCGATCCAGTTCTGCCCGGATTTCCACGGCGGAGCGGGAACTGACCCGCTCGTGCAGCTCGAGCGCGACCCTGAGCTGCTCACGCGCCGCCGACACGTCACCGCGCGCGCCTAAGATCCGGCCAAGAGTGAGCCTCGCCACACCCTCTTGCAGAACGAACTCGCGGGCGACGGTGAGTTCGATCGACTCCCGCGCGTAGCGTTCCGCCTCGATCGGCTCGCCAACTGCAAGGTGCAGTTCGGCAAGGTTGTTCAGCGACACCACCGCATAGCTGTCGTCGCCGAGCTCCCGGTCCACGCGCAGCGAGGCACGCTGATGATCGATCGCTTCGGCGTACCTGCCCGCCCACTTCTCCGCCTCCGCGCAGTTGTTCAGCGCCTGGCCGAGCAACGCCAGGTCACCGTTGCGTTCTGTCTCCTCGATCGCCGTCCGCAGCCGGCTGATCGCCTCGTCGTCCCTGCCGGAGAGGACGAGGGCACAACCGACGTGGATGTCCGCGGAGATCCGCAGCCGGTCGTCGCCAAGCCGCCGCGCGAGGTCAAGGGCCGTCTCCGCGTCGGTCAGGCTGCCTTCGGCCTGCCCGAACGTCAGCGCAACGGCACATCTGGAGATCAACATCCAACAACGCCCCAGCTCACTGCCTGCCGCCTCGGCCGCGGTCAGACCGAGCTCCACCAGCCGGGTCCATTCGTCCCACCACGGCCGCACCACGCGGTAGGTGTGCACCACCCTCGCCAGTTGCCACGCGTCCTCATGGGCACCCGATCCATTCGCCGCCTCGATCACGGACAACAGGTTCGCCCATTCCCCGGCGAACCAGTCCAGCGCTTCGTCGAAGGTGTTCAGCGGGGGCAGCGCCGCACTGGCCTCGGCCAGCAGTCCGGTGAAGTCAAGCGGGTCCACGATCCGCAGGAGGCGCCTGCGTGCCCGGTCCGCCACTACCTGGTAGTACCGCACCGCGCAGGCCAGTAGCTCCGACCGTTCCGCCTCGGTCAGCTCTGCCTCGGCCAGTTCACGCACGTAAAGCCGCACCAGGTCGTGGCAGGTGAACCGATCCCGCTGCGGTTCGACCAGCAGATGGTTGGCCACCAGCAGCCGCAGCCTGCGCCGGGCCTCGCCGACCTCCACGTCGCAGAGCACCGCGAGCAGTCGCGGGTCCACTTCGGCGAACGGCAGGACCCCGATCGCCCGCAGTGTCAGGGCGATCTCGCTATCCAGCCCCCGGTAGGACAGATCGAGAGCGGCGCGCACGCTGGCCGCGCCGCCATCGGTTTCCAGTGCCGACAACCTGGTCCGCTCGTTGGCAAGGTCCTCCAGCAACTCCGCGCCGATCCACTGTGGACTTTCCGCCAGCCGGGCTCCCGCGATCCGCAGGGCCAGCGGCAGGTAGTCACACAGCCGTGCCAGCCGTTCGTTGCGGTCATCGACAGCCGTGCCCGCCAGTTCCTCGATCAGCCGCACCGCATCGTCGGCGGCCAGCACATCCAGCGCGCGTAGCCGCGCGGTGTTGCTGACGGCGAGTCCGTCCAACCTGGAACGGCTGGTCACCAACGTCATCGAGTGCGAACCCGGTGGCAGCAAAGGGCGAACCTGCTCCGCCGACCTCGCGTCGTCCAGCACCACCAGCACCCTGCGGCCGGCCAGCAGTGATCGGTAGAGCGCGACCCGCTCGTGCAGCCGATCCGGCAACTCGGACGCGACGACGCCGAGCCCGAGAAGAAACTGGTTGAGCACCTCGGCAGGGCCGAGTGCGGGCATCCGTGGATCGAATCCGCGCAGCGAGGCGAAGAGCACGCCGTCCACGAACTGCCCGGTCGCCCGGTGCGCCCACCAGACCACGAGTGCGCTCTTGCCGACTCCGGCAGGGCCGGTGAGCACACCGATGGCTCCTGCCCCTACGTCGGCAAGCGCGCTCAGCTCATCGAGCCAGGACAACTCCTCGTTCCGTCCGGCAAGGCCGGGGAGCGCGGCGGGCAACTGGGCCGGTACCAGCGCAACGGTGCCCCCGGTTTCCGTGCCCACCAGATCGTCCCGCAGCAACCGGTCGTGCAGATGGCGCAGCTCGGGGCCCGGGTCGATGCCGAGTTGCTCGGTCACGTATTGCGAGACCTGGCGATAGACATCGAGCGCATCTGCCCTTCTACCGGCCCGGTACAGCGCGAGCATGAGCTGACCGACGGTGCGCTCAGCCGCCGGATTCTCCCGCACCAGCGGCGTGAGTTCCGCGATCAGCTCGGCGTGCCTGCCCAGCTCCAGGTCGGCGTCCACCCTGGCTCCGTGCACGGCCAGCCGCAGCTCCTCGAGTGCGGGTGCCGCCACGGACTGCGGAACACCACCGAGGACCGGTCCGCGCCACAGCGCGAAAGCCTCACGCAGCAGTTCCGCACGTAACGCCAACGGTGCGACCGCCGCTCGCTCCAACAGGGCCCGTGCGCGGTGCACGTCGATCCGATCCGGATCGACGTGCAGCTGGTATCCCGGTGGCGCGGTGCGGATCCGGGCCGACTCCGCGCTGTCCGCGCGGTCCTCCCCGTACACCGATCTCAGCACCCGCCGCAGGTGGGACACGTTGCCGTGCACGATGGTTCGTGCTGTCGCGGGTGGCTCGTGTCCCCACAGGGCATCGATGATGTCGTCGAGCGTCACGACCTCGTTCGCGTCCAGTGCGAGCAGCGCGAGCAGGCCACGAACCCCGGGTCCCCCGACCGGTATCGCCTTCCCGTTCCGCAACAGTTGCACCGGGCCAAGCAGGCGAATGCGCACATCCGGCCCAGCGCCGTCGTGAATATCCCGTTCGTCCACGTCCCGTCCCCCCGGTCGGTCTCCAACGAGAAGCCGAACGTATCGCGAACAACGGTGTCCACGGATACGCAACAGTCATTTCGCTTGAGACGACACCAAAGGTCGTCACCCGTTCGGCGGGAGCGGACACAAGTACGGCCCCGTGCCATCAGTCCCGATCTGATGGCGCGGGGCCGTACTCGGTGGTGCTTGCGGCGGACTCGCAGGACGATCCACCAGGTGTTGCCGTAGGCAGCGATACGGGAGCTCACCCCGAGCAGAAACCCGTTCCACTGTCATCGGCAACGATCACGCCGGCGACGGCCCGAGACCGGGCCGACCGCGTGACCGGCATAACATAACAGGGTGCGGTCGGACCGCTACAAGCGGCCCGACCACACCCTTGGCGCCCGACCTAACGGGACAGCGGAGTGAAGTCCCGGCTACCGATGAAGTTGGGCCGGGGCTTACCCGCCGCGTAGGGCTCCACCAGCGCGTTCTCCACACTGTTGAACACCAGGAAGATGTTCGAGCGCGGGTACGGCGTGATGTTGTTGCCCGATCCGTGCATGATGTTGGAGTCGAACCAGAGCGCCGAACCGGCAGGGCCGGTGAACTGGTCGATCCCGCACTCCGCGGCGAGCTTCGTGATGTCGTTCTCGCTCGGAACACCGATCTTCTGTTCCTTGAGCGAGGTCTTGTAGTAGTCGTCCGGTGTCTCCCCGACGCACTGCACGAATGTGCGCTGCGAGCCGGGCATCACCATCAGACCACCGTTGAACGGGTAATTGTCGGTGAGTGCGATCGAGCAGCTCACCGAGCGAGGACGCGGCATGCCATCCTCGGCGTGCCAGGTCTCGAAGTCGGAGTGCCAGTAGAAACCGGACCCCTTGAAGCCGGGCATGTAGTTGACCCGGCTCTGGTGAACATAGACCTCCGAGCCGAGGATCTGCCGAGCCCGGTCGAGCACCCTTGGGTCCCGCACCAGCTCGCCGATCAGTTCACTGATCTTGTGCACCTCGAAGATGGAACGGACTTCGCCGAACTCCTTCTCGGTGATGACGCGCTCGTCTGCCTTGAGCTCGTCGTCCGAGGACAACCGGACCAGTTCCTGCCAGTAGCCCTGGACCTCCGCAGGTGAGAGCAGTCCCTCCACGACCGAGAATCCCTTTGCGTCGTGCGAGGCGAGGGTGGCCGCGTCGATCGGTCCGTCGGATTCGCCGCCCCAGACGGTCGGATCCAGTCGGTCGATGAGCTGCGCCTCGCCAGGGATGCGGGTCGGGTAACTGTCCTCCACACGGGTGTCCGTGAGCGTCAAGCTGCTCGCCTCCTAAATTTTATTGTTTCGAATTGCCCCATTCATTGGTGGTGGTGAGGAGCACCGGTCAGTTCGGGAGTTTGTGTTCGGAACGCGCGGAGACGCTCAGTCCTCTTCGCGCACAATCGGATACACACCGTTCTCGTCGTGCACCTCGCGGCCGGTGACCGGCGGGTTGAACACGCAGACGGTGCGCATGTCGGTCTTGGGCCGTACCTGGTGCTTGTCGTGATTGTTCAGCAGGTACAGCGATCCAGGCTTGAGCTGGTGGGTCTCACCGGTTGCCTTGTCGGTGATTTCCCCTTCACCCTCGAAAACAAACACCGCTTCGATGTGGTTCGCGTACCAAAAATCGTTGACCGTGCCCGCGTAGAGGGTGGTCTCGTGCACGGAGAAGCCGGCCTTCTCCTTGGCCAGGATGATGCGCTTGCTCCGCCAGTTCTCCGTCTTGATGTCGGAGTCGGTGTCGGTGATCTCGTCGAGGGTGCGGACGATCAAAGCGTGCTCCTTGAAGTGTCGTTAAATTTTTGCTGTCCGGCAGGACCGTCTCAGGCGGACAGTACGGACCGGACGGACTCGGTGATGATCTCCAGGCCCTGGGAGAACTCGGCATCGGTCGTGGTCAGCGGCGGCAGCAGCTTCATGACCTCGCCGTCGGGGCCGGAGGTCTCCATCAGCAGGCCGCGCTCGAAGGCCGCGGCACACACCTTGCCGGCCAGCTCCCCGTTGGGGAACTCGAGTCCGCGCGCCAGGCCCCTGCCCTTGGCCGTGAGGCCCACGTCCGGGTACGAGTCGGCGATCTCCGACAGCGCGGCGCCGACGCGCTCGCCCTTGGCCCTGGTCGCCTTCTCCAGCTCGTCGTCGCTCCAGTAGGTACGCAGCGACTCGGCGGCGGTGACGAACGCGGGGTTGATGCCACGGAAGGTGCCGTTGTGCTCGCCCGGCTCCCAGACATCGAGTTCGGGCTTGATCAGCGTCACCGCCATCGGCAGGCCGTAACCGCTGATGGACTTGGACAGGCAGATCATGTCCGGCTCGATACCCGCGTCCTCGAAGCTGAAGAACGGCCCGGTACGGCCGCAGCCCATCTGGACGTCGTCGAGGATCAACAGGATGCCGTGCCGCTTGCACAGCTCGGAAAGGCCCTTCAGCCACTCCAGTCGCGCGGCATTGATGCCGCCCTCACCCTGGACGCTCTCGACGATGACCGCCGCGGGCTCGTTCAGACCACTGCCGGAGTCCTGCAGCAGCCGGTCGAAGTAGAGGAAGTCGGGGTACGCGCCGTCGAAGTACTTGTCGTACGGCATCGGGGTCGCGTGGACCAGCGGGATGCCCGCACCACCGCGCTTCATCGAGTTACCGGTGACCGAAAGGGCACCCAGGGTCATCCCGTGGAAGGCGTTGGTGAAGTTGATGACCGACTCCTTGCCGGTCACCTTGCGCGCGAGCTTCAGTGCGGCTTCCACCGCGTTCGCGCCACCTGGCCCGGGGAAGACGACCTTGTACTCCATCGAACGCGGCTTGAGCAGCACGTCGTCGACGGTCTGCAGGAAGTCCCGCTTCGCGGTGGTGTACATGTCGAGCGAATGGGTGACGCCGTCACGGGAGATGTAGTCGATCAGCGCCTGCTTCAGCACCGGGTTGTTGTGCCCGTAGTTGAGCGCCCCCGCTCCGGCGAAGAAGTCAAGGTAGGCCTTGCCGTCCTCGGCGTACTGCCAGCTACCTTGCGCTCGATCGAACACGACCGGCCAGCCACGACTGTAGCTGCGCACTTCCGATTCGAGCGTTTCGAAGATGCTCACGCTTGCTCCGTCTCTCAGTTCTCTTATCAGCATTGTCCCCTGTGGAGGACTCAGCCGCTTGCCACGTTCCGGGGCGCCAACGGCCCGATCAGGTAGTGGTCCTCCGGCTCGTGCTCGTCCGGGAAGTCGTCGGCCGCGAACAGTGCGGAGGACTTCAACTCGGCGTCCCAGCGCTTCGCGAAGGACGTGAAGAGCCGAATCGAGGCCTCGTTGTCCGGGGTGATGGTGGTTTCCAGGTACTGGACTCCCCCGGCGTCGACGAGCCCGTCGAACAGTGCGTCGAGGAGCTTCCCGGCGAGACCACGACCTCGCTGCGAGGAGTCCACCGCTACTTGCCAGACCACAACGGCGTCGGGCGCGTCCTGCCTGCGGTAGCCCATCACGAAGCCGACTGGCTCGCCGTCGACTCTGGCGACGACGGAGGTGGAGGCGAAATCGTGGCACCACAGAAGGTAGGCGTATGACGAGTTGAGATCCAGCTTTTGTGAATCACGCGCAATTCGCCAGAGCGCCGCGCCGTCGGACTTGGACGGGTTCTCGATCACCACGTCGCCGACCGCTGCTCGATTATCGCCGTTGGCACGGTCTGAGTGCTTTCCGGACATATCAATGCAACTTAACAGACCAGTTTCCGCAGCTCAGCCCACGCCGCTACGAGCAAGCGAGCTACCTGCGAAGATGACGAATCACCTGTGACAATGACGACATAGATCTACCGATCATGCCCAGGGGTGTGCTATGTGCACAACCTGCATGGCCACCGCGCCTTACGGCGACACGCAAGACCGTGACCAGCACGGGGGCACCTTCTACCGCTTACCGTAGTGGCATCGCCACGGAAATGCGAGCGACGGAAGGGCGATTCTCCGGCGACGGGGAGCAACCCTGGCGACTGAGCGTGACCAACTGATTCGCGACCGCTGTGGGTTTGCGCAAATTTCGCCGACTCGTTCACCTTTTCGAAAACGTGATCTGCCCGGCACCGAAGCGTCATCCCCTGTCGGGCAATTTTGAAGAATCTCCGACGAATAGTGAAATGGACCACCTCGGTCGATTTCACTAGTCTTCGATCATGACAACCGCGGATGCCGGATCCCTGTTCGACGATCTCGCTCCTGGCTACGACGAAGATCGCTTTCACGAGTCCGTCGCCGAAGCCCTTGTCCAGGGCCTCATCCCGATGACCTCGCCACCGGTCGTGCTGGACATCGCCACCGGTACCGGCTCCGCGGCATTCGCGGCGCTGCGACTCCTGGACGCACGCGGTCTCGTCGGAGTCGACATATCCCCGGCGATGATCGAGCGGGCGCGAGGCCGAGCCGTTGCGGAGGACAAGGCCGGGCGGATCGACTGGCGGATCGGCGAGGCTGTCCCGGCCCCGGTGCCGGACACCTCCACCGACGTCGTGCTGTGCGCCTCGGCGCTGCACTTCCTCGGCATGGCCGCGCTTCGTGACTGGCTTCGCGTGCTGCGTCCCGGCGGCCGGGTGGCGTTCAGCCTGCCGCCTGCCGACACCTTCCGCCCCTCCGGCGCCATCGCCGAACTCGTGGCCACCGACCTGCCACTCCCGCAGGACGCAGGCCAGGCCGCGGGTGTCGCCACCGCAGCCGGTTTCGAGCAGGCGACCGCGACACGACTTGACTTCGCCGGCGGGCGACCGCAAGCCGTCTTCCTCGTGCACGCATCCGCACCGGTGGACGTGCGAAGATGACGCCATGGCGAAGAAGCTACGACTGACCGGCGACGCCGAGGCTGACAAGCTACTCAGCGAGGATCCGTTCGCCTTGCTCACGGGGATGCTGCTCGATCAGCAGATCGCGATGGAGGTCGCCTTCAACGGTCCACGGAAGATCGCGGAGCGGATGGACGGGTTCGACGTCACCAAGATCGCCGAAGCCGATCTCGACGAGTTCGTCGAAATGTGTGTACAGAAGCCGGCCATCCATCGCTACGGGGGCTCGATGGCGCGCCGGGTACACGCGCTCGCCGAGTACGTCGTGGAGAACTACGGCGGCAAGACCGACCGGATCTGGAAGGCAGGCAAGCCGGACGGGGCCGAAGTGCTCAAACGGCTCAAGGCACTGCCCGGGTTCGGCGACCAGAAGGCCCGCATCTTCCTGGCACTGCTCGGCAAGCAGCTCGGGGTCAAGCTCGATGGCTGGCGCGAGGCGGCCGGCGCCTACGGCGACGAAGGCTCCCGGCGCTCGATCGCGGACGTGACCAGCGCCGATTCCCTTACCGAGGTGCGCGAGTTCAAGAAAGCGGCCAAGGCGGCGGCGAAGAAGTAGCGGGACTCAGTTGCCGAACAGGAGCAGGACCTGCACCTGGGCTTCGCCGACGGCCGCACCGAGCAGCGCGCCGGTGGTGATCAGTATCCACTCGTCCTGCTGGAACGCCGGACGTAGCAAGCCCTCGAACTCCTCCGCGTCGAGTTCCTTCATCTTCCGCACGAGGATGTTGCGGATGTCCATCGCGTCCTCGGCGTAGTCCTCGACGTAGCGCATGGTTTCGGGCAGTCTGCGCATGATCTGCTCGGAGATGCCCAGCTTCATCTCCTGGTACCGCCTGCTTCCGACAGCGAGCACCACCAGTGGTTTGGCGATGCTCGCGTGCTTGGCCAGTTCCTCGTCCACCTGCCGCTGGATCAGCCCCAGCACCTTGTCCGACAGTGGCCCGCGCAGCACCGCCTCGATCACGTTGTGCGGGGTGATGATCTCCTTGGCGATCAACGACGCATAGGCCTCCGACACCTCGGCCCGGCGTTTGAGGAACAACCCCTGCCACTCGAACAGGCCGAAATACCGCACCGGGTACCTCGGATGGAAGATCATCTTCAGTGCCAGCCAGTCGGTGAACCATCCGATGAACAGACCGAACAGCGGCATGATGATCGGCAGCTTGAACAGGATCCAGACCGCCATCTGCACGACCCCGATCACGGCGCCGAAGTACAACCCGGACCTGGCGATGAACTGGAACTCCTTGCGACCCGCCTCCTGGAAGATCCGGTTGAGCAGCTCCTTGTCCTTGACCAGGCTGGTCACGACCATGTCCTTGAGGTCGAACACCTCGTCCACATCGGCCTTGATGCTGTCCATCACCGTGCTCACCATGCGGGGCGCCTCGGCCTGCACGCGGCTGATCACCAAGCGCTGCACCCGGTTCGGCAGCGACTCCCACAACCCGGGCTGGTACTCGGCGGCGACGTCGCGCACGATCTCCTCGACGGCGGCGAGCAGGGGTTTCTCGATCTCCTTCGCGATGCGGTCCGCATCAAGGCGATCGATCACCTCGGCTGGCCGGATGAGTTGCTGCGTCATGGTGTCGCAGGCGATGCTCGCCATCCGGGCCGCCCGCTTCGGCACGATCCCCTGCCAGCCGAGAAACGGCTTCACCCCGACGAACTCCAGCGGCCGGAACATCATCCGGATCGCGACGAGTTTGGTCAGGTAACCGATGAGCGCCGCGACGACCGGGATAGAGCTGTAAAGCAGCCAGTTGTCGATGAAGTCGTCGACGAGCGCACCCATGACCACCTCGGTTCCCACTTGATCACCGCAACGAGTGACCATGGTCACACGTCAGTGGGAAAAGCGCACCTGTTCGCAGAACGCTAGCGGAAGGCAGCACCACTGGGGTCGCACGCACGCCAGAAGTGGTTGCCCAAGCGCGAGATGTGCACGGTGCGGCGGACGAACCTGGCTCGTTTCACCGAATCCTCTGCCGCGCGCACCGTCTCGTCGGTCATCAGGATCTCGTACTGGGTGTCCAGCGCGGGCGCTTCCTCACCGAGGTCGACGAGGCCGAGCCCGATCAGCCGGGTGAGATAGCTGGGAACGTGGTCGAGCAGCGACACCCCGGCCGACTTGCCGACGGTGGAGGCGTTGCGCAGGACCACGCGACCGGCGCCGCCGAGCCCGGTGCGCTCCACCACGTCGAGCGCCGGGAACGGCTCGCCGTCGGAAAGCGCGGAAAGGATGCGCGCCTCGTCCGGCGTCAGCTGGCGCAGGATCACCGCGTACAGGTACTCCCGTGCCCGCTCCTTGCCGAAGCCGATGGACTGGTTGAGAAGTTCGCCCATCGCCGCACGCAACGGCTCCACCTGACCGAGCGCCGTCGGCACCACAGTGGTGGTGGCCCGGACCGGGAGCGGGTCCTGCGCCCTGCCGTTGTCGGTGTGCTGGGTCATCGCCGACGCCTGGGTGAGCGCCGCGTGATACGGGTCGTCGACGTCGTCGAGCCTGCGACGCAGCTCAGTGAGGGCCACCCGCTCCAGCGAGCGCAGACCGCGTTCGGCCACCTCGGCTCCCGGGAGTCGCCGGCCGAAAGAGGCACCGGTTCGGGCTGCCCAGCCGACCAGCGAACCGGCGCGGCGGACCAGCTCGGGACCGCCGTCCCCGCTGCTCGCACTCCTGCCGGTCGAACGATCCACTGGACCCACGGTGCCGCTCCCTCCTGCTGGGGTACTGATGCTACCCGCCGGTAGGCGTAAGGACACCGGACAGCCGGACCCACCCTGCCCGGTCACCTCGAGTTTGCAGTTTCGGGGCTTGAGTTCGCAGATTACGGGCGTGAGTTGGCAGTTCCGGTGCCGACAGTGTGCACGAAGTACACAGCCAGTCGTTGTCGCGCGGGCCGCAACACCACGCGGATGAGCAGGTCCAGCGCCTGCTGAGCGCCTGCGGTGACCATGACGTCCTCGCTCGTGGCCCCGTACGTCCCTGGCCACCGCGGCACGGATCTGCCGGTAGATCTCGTCGCGACGGCCGCGGGGACCCGTACGGGGCCTCGGTCCGGCGCCGTGGTCCCGGTAGCCGAGAACGCCCCGGATCTGGATCGAGTGCTCGGGCTAGTCGGCCGTGATCCGCAGTGGCGGCCGAACGGCTAGGGCGTGTCTTCCATATACGCGACAGGGACAGAACGGGGACATTCGCGGACCCTCAGTCGAGACAGAACTCGTTGCCCTCGATGTCCTGCATCACGATGCAGGACTCTTCGAACTCATCCGCGAGCAGCACCCGAACGCGCTCCGCGCCGAGCGCGACCAGTCGTGCGCATTCGGCCTCGAGTGTGTCGAGGCGCTCTTTGCCCACGAGCCCGCTGCCTGCCCGGACGTCAAGGTGCACCCGGTTCTTGACGACCTTGCCTTCGGGAACGCGCTGAAAGAACAGCCGAGGGCCAACGCCTGTGGGATCAACGCAGACGAATCCTGAACCCTGGCGCTCAGCCGGCAGCGAGCGATCGAAATCGTCCCAAGTAGCGAACCCATCCGGTGGTGGCGGCACCTCGTACCCCAGCACGTCGCACCAGAAACGGGCGAGACGCTCAGGTTCCGCGCAATCGAAGGCGACTTGAAACTGTTTGATCGAAGCCATCGGCACACAGTAGCGGCAGGACACCGCGTGGCTTAACCGATTTCCGGCAGCACGCTCTAGCGGACGGCCCTGCGTGTCGTCCGGTTTTCCTTGCGCAGCTGCAGAATCCTGGCTCCACCAACGAGAGCCACCAGCAACGCACCCGCGATCGCGGAGAACAACATCGCGACCGCCAGCGGCAGGCTGCCGGACATGCCGAGGAAGTGCACGGTCGCCGTGTCGAGGTTCTGCAAGATGAAGATCAGCAGGAAGATGAGCAGGATCGTGGCGATGACGACCGCGATCCACACGCCACTGATCCTGGTGCGCCTGTGCTCAGGACGAGCGGGCTCGTCCCTCTCGTAGTCATCCAATGTGGACTCTGCGGGGGCCGGCCCGGTGTCGTCACCGCCGGAGGAAGTCCACTTCCTGCCCTGCCCGTGTGTCATGCCGGACATTGTCCCCCTGACGCGAGTTCGGCGCAGCCCGGCGAGCCGAACGGGTGATCAAGGCGAGATCGCCCGCGTTGACGGTATGACCATTGCCAGCCGGCTCGGTTGGGTGGAGGCTGTCCGGCATGACCACATTCGTGTTGATCCACGGCGGCGGGGGTAGCGCCTGGGACTGGCACCTCGTCGCTCCCGAACTCGCCGCCCGCGGCCATGAGGTCAGTACTCCGGAACTGCCCATCGAGAACGAGTCCGCGGGATTCGACGAGTTCCGCGAGACGGTGGTGAAAGCCGTCGGCGAGCGGAGCGACCTCGTGGTCGTGGGCCACTCCTACGGCGGGTTCACCGCGCCGCTGGTCGCCGACGCGATACCAGTGCGGTTGCTGGTGCTGCTGTCGGGAATGGTTCCCGCCCCTGGTGAGCCGCCGAGCGAATGGTGGGGCAACACGGGTTTCCAGGACCAGTCCGAGCTCAGCGACGAGGAGAAGTTCTTCAACGGCGTCCCGGCCGAACTCGTCGCGCAGGCCCCGGCGCACGCACGGGACCAGGCCAGCGCCGAATGGGACGAACCGTGGCCGCTCGACGCCTGGCCCGACGTGCCGACAAAGGTACTGACCCCTCGTCAGGACCAATTCTTTACGCCGGATTTCCAGCGCCACGTGGCAGCGAAGCGGCTCGGCATCACCCCGGACGAGATCGACGGTGGGCATGCTGTCGCGCTCAGCCACCCGGCGGAGCTGGCCGACCGGCTGACGTCATATCTGTAACTCCCCGCCAGCCGGCCAGCTTCCGGATCTTCCTGAAAGTCAGGCCTTGAGCCATTTCTGTGCTGCTTGTACACCGTCGAGCGTGAGCTGGTGGCCACCCGAGTGGCGATGCGTGGTCACCTCTGCCGACCGCTCTCGCAGGTGTCGCACCAGACGGTCCGCGGCATCCAGTGGTGCCATCGGATCTCGCTCACCATTGGAGAGGAACACCCGCGAGCCGGACAGATCGTGCTGCGGCGGCTCCGGCACTGGCGACATCGCCGCGAACAGGGCCGCTTCGCGGACCACGTCCGGGTGCATGAGGGTAAGCGCGGCCGCGATGTTCGCGCCGTTCGAGAAACCGGCCGCGACCAACCGCCGATCGCCCAGTTCGTAGTGCTGCAGGGCCGTTCGCACGAACTCGGCGAGCTGACCCGCCCGCACGACAACGTCGTCGAAGTCGAACACGCCCTCCGCGAGCCTGCGGAACCACCGTCGTGCACCGTTCTCCGACACCGGCCCTGCCGGGGCGAGCATCGGCGACGCGGGGCTCAACTCCCTGCCGAGATCCAGCAGGTCGTCCGGGCCGCCTCCGGTGCCGTGCAACAGCAGCAACACCGGGGCATCCTGCTCACCGGCGACGAACCGGTGTTCCAGGGACAACTCACTCATGCCCGCTCCAGGTCGTTCTCGTCCGGAAGTTCCAGCTTCGGCAGCATCGCCTGGATCTGCTCCCGGTCCGGCTCCAGCCACGGTGGCAGCTTGAGGGCGCGACCCAGCTCCAGCAACGGCTCGTCGATCCCGAAACCGGGTTCATCCGTGGCCACCTCCAGCAGCGTTCCGCCGGGCTCACGGAAGTAGATCGACCGGAAGTACTGCCGGTCCAGGATCGAGGTCACCTTTACACCGCGGTCGACGAGTTCCTCCCGCCAGGCGGCCTGGGTCGGCTCGTCCGGTGCGCGCCAGGCCACGTGGTGCACGGTGCCCGCGGCAACCAGCCCGCTCGGCGCGTCCGGGGTGACCAGAACGTCCACCAGGGCACCGGGACCGCCCTCGCCCGCGCTGAAGCGGAACCGGTTGCGATCCTGGTCGGCGAACTCCAGGCCGAGCCCCTCGGTCAGCATTCCGGCGGTGGCCTCCTCCCGGTCCACCGAGAGGGTCACCGAGTGCAGTCCCCGGACCGCGTGCTCGGCGGGCACGTGCCCGTTGTCCCACGGCTGCCTCGGGTCACCCTGCGGATGGGCGACCAGCGACAGCTGCAGACCGTCCGGGTCCCGGAAACTCAGCACGTCCTCGTCGTCCCGGTTGGTCACCCGGCTGGTCTCCACGCCCGCACCCTCGAGGTGCTGCTTCCACCACCCGATCGAGTCCTCCGGCACGGAGAACGACGTGGTGGTTGCCTGTCCGGTGCCGTGTCGCCCACTCGGTGCGTCCTTCCAGGGGAAGAACGTCAGCAACGTGCCGGGCTTGCCGGAACGGTCGCCGTAGTACAGGTGGTAGGTGCCAGGGTCATCAAAGTTCACCGTGGTCTTCACCAGGCGCAGGCCGAGCGTGCGCAGGTAGAAGTCGGCGTTGCGCTGCGGGTCGCCACCGATGGCGGTGACGTGGTGCAGTCCGCTAGTCCTGATCGACATGACAACTCCGTTCGAGGGGTGTTTCCGACGCTAACCAGATAACCTCTTGCGCGCAAGATATATTCCAGTGAGATGAATCGGGTACACTGACCCCGTGCCGACCGAGCCCAACCCTTGTGCCGACGACGACGAGATCGTGACCTGGTGGGGACTGGTCATCGAGGGGTACCTCGCAACGCAGGACCGGCTGATGGGCGAGATCGCCGAGCGATTCGGGCTGGCGCCGGCCTCGTTCGACATCCTCATCCGCCTCATCCGTTCTCCCGAGCACCGGATGCCCATGACCCGGCTCGCAGGCGAAGCAGCACTGTCGAGCGGCGGCTTCACCAAGGTGGCCGACCGGTTGGTGACCGCAGGCCTCATCCGCAGGGTGCCCAGTCCCGAGGATCGCAGAGTCACGTTCGTGACGCTGACCGAGCACGGCCACGATGTCGCGGACAAGGCCAGGCAGGCCTGCGCCGAAATCCTGCGGCGCAGGGTCCTCACCCCGCTCGGCCCGGAGGTCTCGGCCTCCCTTGCCGACGCGATGCGAACCCTGCGCTCGGTCAACTCCATCGAGCGGTGATGACGCCCGAGTTGGCAGTTCCAGGGCCCGAGTTCGCAGTTCCAGGGCCCGAGTTGGCAGATCCGGGGCCCGAGTTGGCAGATCCGGGGGCCGAGTTGGCAGATCCGGGGGGACCGCCCCTTTCGCCAACCCGTCAGTAACTGTTCGTGTCGGCCCTCTCATTTACAGTCACAGCGGTACTAAGGTAAGACTTACCTTGCTGCTGCAGCTTCGCCTAGCCGAGGAGAACCGTGACTGTCACCGACGCCGTGGCCGGATCCGTGCGCGCATCCATCCTCGATTGCGTCGGTGGTACGCCGGTCGTCGCGCTGCATCGCCTGTTTCCGGCCCCGGACGTCGAGGTGGTCGCGAAGCTGGAGCTGATGAACCCTGGCGGCAGCATGAAGGATCGATCGGCGCGCTACATCGTCGAGAGCGGACTGCACGACGGCACGATCACGCCCGGCAGCAGGCTGATCGAAAGCAGCTCGGGCAACTTCGGGATCGCCCTCGCCATGGCCGCGCGCGTACACGGCCTCGAGTTCACCTGCGTCGTGGACCCGAAGACGACCTCCGCCAACCTGGCGATCCTGCGCAGTCTGGGAGCGGCTGTCGAGGTCGTCGACGAGGTGGACACGGCGGGGGGTTACCTCGGCACGCGCATCCGGCGGGTGCGGGAGTTGCTCACCGAACGACCGGGAACCATCTGGATCAACCAGTACGCCAACGACCGCAACTGGGAGGCGTACTACCACGGGACCGGAGCCGAGCTGGTCACGCAGCTCACCCAGCCTCCGGGCTACCTGTTCGCGGCGGTGAGTACCACCGGCAGCGTCCTCGGCTGCTCACGCCGGCTCCGGGAACGCTTTCCCGGGCTGCGGGTCGTCGCCGTGGACGCCGTCGGGTCCGTGATCTTCGGTGGCCCGCCAGGGCGGCGGGAGATTCCCGGGATCGGCTCCAGCCGCGTGCCGGAGCTGTGCTGCCCGGCCGAGGTCGACGAGGTCGTGCACGTCGACGATGTCGACGCCGCCCTCGGCTGCCGGGAGCTGCTGTCCACCGAGGGGATCTTCGCGGGCGGCTCCAGTGGTTCGGTGGTCGCGGCGATCTCCCGCTGCCTGCCCCGGCTGCCGAAGCCCTGCCGCATCGTGGCGATCTTCCCCGATCGCGGCGACCGCTACCTGGACCTGGTCTACGACGACGACTGGCTGGAGCAGGCACGGCTTCGTCGTGCGGAGACCGCCACCGACACCGACACCGACAGGAGTAGTTCGTGACCGAGACCCTCGCCTCCCCGGATGCCGGCACGGATTCCCCGCGAATGCTCTACCTCAATCGCCGGGACATCGCGGCGGTCGGTGGCGCCGATCCCGAGCTCTATGTCACCGCCCTGCGGGCCGCCCTCGTCGCGCACGCGGCCGGCCGGACCGTGCAACCGCTCAAGCCGTACCTGCGAGCGAATGGCAAACAGGGACATATCGCGGACCGCATCATCGCCATGCCCGCCTACGTCGGCGATCCCGGCATTTCCGGTCTGAAGTGGATCGGAAGCAAGCACGACAACCCGACGGCTCGCGGACTCGAACGGGCCAGTGCCGTGATCGTGCTCAACGACCCGGAAACCAACTACCCGATCGCGTTGCTGGAAGGCAGTCTGATCAGCGCGTGGCGCACCGCCGCCGTGACCTGCCTCGCCGCCGAGTACTTCGCGAGGCCCGGCTTCACCGACCTCGCACTGATCGGTTGTGGGGTGATCGGCAGTACTCAGCTCAGGGCGCTCACCCGATGGTTCCCGAACATCACGACCGCCCACCTCTTCGACACCGACCCGGACGCCGCGCACGCCCTGGCGGACCGGATCGGGGTGGAACGGCCCGGCATCGAGGTCACGGTGACCGGCAGCGCCGAGGACGCGGTACGTGCCGGCGAGGTCGTCCTGCCGTGCACTCTCGCCGATGCCCCCTACATTCCCTTCTCCTGGCTCAGTCCTGGAACGTTCCTCGCCAACGTATCGATCATGGACGTGCACAAGGACGTGTTCCTCAACGCGGACAAGGTCGTCGTCGACGACTGGGAACAGAGCAACAGGGAGAAGAAGATCATCAACCAGTTGGTCCTCGATGGAACCTTCTCCAGGGAACAACTGCACGCCGAACTCGGCGAAGTACTGGCAGGCACTCGTCCTGGCCGGGAAGACGACGAGGAGATCATCCTGCTCAACCCGATGGGGATGGCCGTGGAAGACATAGCCTGCGCAGCCGAGGTTCATCGCAGGGCAAGGGAGAAAGAGATCGGCACCTGGCTGGATCTGTACTAAATGGATCCGGCCGCCGAGGAGGTCGTCCGCGACCTGGTCGACACACTGCTGCAGGAGAACCTGTTCGGCTTCGCCGAGGGCGACGCGGAACCGGCTGGGCACGACGAGTGGCGGTACCGGGTTGCGGGCGTCGAGGTGCTCGTGCGCGCAGGCGGTCGCCTGCAGAAGTACCGCTACAGCCGCGGGCCGGTGCGCCGTGGCACGGTGGAACTGACACCGGCCGAGCTGCTGCGGTTGCTGGCAGTGGACTTTCCGCACGCTCATTCCGTCACCGCGGATCTGCGCGTGGCCGTGGAGCACGCTCGCGTGACACTGGCCGCCCGGCACACGCTGCTCCCCCAGCCGGGTGGGCTGCTCGCGGGTGAGCGTCTCGCCGCCACCCGCAATCGCCCGTTCCACCCCACCGCGCGAGCCGCGAGCGGATGGACAGAAGACGAACTGGCCACCTACGGGCCGATGCGCAGGCGGCCACTCGCACTCGACTGGGTCGCGGTCCACACCGAGTTTCTGCGGCACGGCACGGGCGGGGGCAGCGACCGAATCGCAGATCTGCTGCTGAACCAACGGGATGCCGAACAGCTCGCCGATGCCCTCCGGAGGAGCGGTCTTCCTCCCGGCGAGTTCACCATCCTTCCGGTGCACCCGTGGCAACTCGAACACGTACTCCCCACACAGTTCGCCGACGAGTTCGCATCCGGAGCCGTGCGTCCCCTGCTCAGCGGTCTCGGGCGGTTCCAGCCGACCGCATCCCTGCGCACTCTCGCGACCGCGCCGGAGTCTGCCCTGCACCTGAAACTTCCACTCGGCATCTCCACACTCGGCGCCGCACGACTGCTGCCGCCTCGCTACCTGGACAACGGGGAACGTGGCGAGCAACTGCTCCGCGACCTGCTCGACCGCGACCCCGAACTGCGAGCCAGGGTGCTGATCTGCGACGAGCGGACCTGGTGCGGCTGGCAGGCGAACCCCGGCGACGAGTTCGCCGACCGGCCGGGGCATCTGGCCGCACAGGTGCGGAAGTACCCGCGCGGCGTACTCGAAGATCCTGCCACGATCGCACTCCCGGCCGCGGCGCTCGCGGCGCACGAGTGGCAGCTACTCGAACGGCCGATCCTGTGTGGCCGGGATCCGCTCGCGTTCTTCGCGGAGCTGGCAAGGCTCTTCCTCGAAACCATGCTCGGGTTCCTGCGGTACGGCGTTCTCCCCGAACCGCACGGACAGAACGTCGTTCTGACCGTGCGGAACGGGCACGCGGCCCGGCTGATACTCCGCGACCACGACACGGTAAGGGTGTGTCCACAGTGGATGTCGGCAGCAGGCGTCGCCGATCCCCGGTACCGCGTCCGGCCCGGTGCCGCGCAGTCGCTGTCTCTCGAGTCCGCCGACCGGCTGATCGGCTACCTGCAGACACTCGGTATCCAGGTCAACCTCTTCGCCATCGCCGACGCGCTCGGCAGGCACTACGGGATCAGCGAGGAAACACTGTGGGAGACGGTCCGTACGGCGACAACGGAAGCCATGGACACATTGGACCTTCCCGCGCACGTGGCGGGAACCGTCCGGCGACGGCTGCTGGACGAACCGCGCTGGCCGAGCAGGCAGGTACTCGGGCCGCTGTTGCGCCGCGGCCCGTCGGCCGGGGTGAGCATGCCCGCGGAAACGGGCTCGGTACCCAACCCGCTACTCGAATCACCGTGGACGACCGGATGAGCACAGTGGAACAGGACTACACCGAGACGGCCTGGCGGGTAGCGCGGGAGCGGTTGCTGAACGCGTTCCTGCGGGAAACGAAATGTCAGGTGCCTGCCGAAGGCGAGTTGCGCATTCCACTGGCCGCGGCACAGTGCACTCTCATCGTGCGAGTGCGATACCGGTCGCTCACCGGCGGGCACCTGTTCGACGACACCGTACTGTTCGGTGCCGACAACGGTGAAACTGTTCCGGCTGGAAACGCGGCGTTCCTTGACGCGTTGCTGCGTGAGATCGCCGACCGGTCCGGCCTCGCCGACGCCGAGGCTCGCCGGGCGGAGCTCGCCGGACAGGTCAGGGGCAGCGTCGCCCATACCGCCCGCTATCTCGCCGAGGCCCCGAACCGGGGTTTTCCCGGTCCGGACGCGAAGGCGTTGACCAGATACGCCGAGCAACGCGTGCTGACCGGACACCCGTTCCACCCGACCCCGAAGAGCGCAGAAGGATTCGACGAGAACGACCTCGCCCACTTCGCCCCCGAACTCGGCGCCTCGTTCGTACCGCATCAGCTGGCAGTCGCCGAGGAGCTGTTGCTGCAGCGCCGAATCACGGATACGGACTGGACCCCAGCTGAAGTGCGGGAGCACGTGCCGGCCGGTTTCGTTCCACTTCCCGCGCATCCGTGGCAGGTTCGTCACCTGCTCGCGCAACCCCGCGTCCGGACACTTGTGGAGGAGGGCGGCCTTGTGCCACTTGGGCCGCTCGGCCCAAGGGTGTACCCGACCTCTTCGGTGCGAACGGTGTGCGACCCCGGGTTCCCATCTTCGTGGAAGCTGCCGCTGCACGTACGAATCACCAACTTCGTCCGCACCAACCCGGTCGAGCATCTGCGACGGGCCACCGACGCGTCGATGCTCATCGGCAGGCTGCTTCCCGGCTGGTCCTGTGCTGGTTTCGAGGTACTGCTGGAGAGCGGCTTTCGGACGATCGATCCCGAGGTGGCCGGTGGCGACCTTTCGGCCGAGTTCGGCGTGCTGTACCGGGACAACCCGTTCCATGCCAACGGCCAGTCGCCCAGGGTGCTGGCCGCACTGCTGGAGGAGGGCCCCGGGGGCGAGCCGCCGGAACTGGTGCGATGGGTGTGGGAGGCAGGAGACACTTTGGAGTGGCTGCGGCACTACCTGCGAATCTCGTTGCTGCCCCTGCTTGGCGTCTTCGCGGCCGACGGCGTCAGTTTCGAGGCACATGTACAGAACTCGTTGCTGTGCATGGAGGACGGTTGGCCGGTGCGGTTCTGGGTACGCGACCTCGAGGGGGTCAGCGTGAGCAGGGACCGGATTCCTGCGCGGGCAGGTGAGTACGCGCCGGCGCCGGACAGTCCGGTGTGTTATGACGATGCCGAGGCCTGGTCGCGGTTGCGGTATCACGCGGTGACCAACCAACTCGGGCACGTGCTGCGGGTCCTCGGACGACACACCGGGACCGGGGAGAAGCGCCTGTGGCGGGTGGTGCGCGAAGAGGTCGCGGCTTGCGAGCCGGCGGGTTCCTGCGGCCGCGACCTGCTCACCGCGAGGAGTCTGCCCGCGAAGGCCAACCTGCTGAGCCGATTCAGCGGACGCGGCGAGCGTCCGCTGTACGTCGATGTCCCGAACCCGCTGCGTGAGGAGTGATCAGGTGAAGTCGATGGAACCAGATCTGGTGCAGCGGGCCGCGCGGGCGCCGGGCTTCGCAGAGGTGCGGCGCAGGGTGTTCCGGCAACTGCTGGAGTCACTGCTGTACGAGCGCGCGGTGCGGGCACACGAGAACGACGCTGGCCAGTCGGTTGTGGACGCGGTGAGCGACGACGGAGAGCCGGTGCGGTACCTCGTCACTGCCCGGCGCCGGTTCGGGTTCGGCCGCGTCGCCGTGACCGAGCCGATCCTTCGGTGCGATGCTGCCGGCACGGCGGAAGCCGTCTCGCTTCCCCGGTTTCTCGGCGAGGCGCAGGCCGCGTTGGACGCTGACCCGTTGCTGCTGAACAGGTTCGCGAGGGAGCTCGAGGAGACGCTGGTCAAGGACGCGACAGCGCAGTACGTGCGCATTCTTCGAGGCGATCGACTCGCCGGTGCGACCTACGACGAACTGGAGTGCCGGATCACCGACGGGCACCGGTACCACCCGACGTACAAGTCGCGCATGGGCTTCGATGGAGAGGACAACTACGCATTCGGCCCAGAGTTCGCTCACCCGGTGCGTCCGTTGTGGATCGCGGCGCACAACGAGATCACCGAGGTGACCGCGTCGAGGACCCTCGAAAGGCACGACTTCGTCCGTGACCAACTCGGCGCCGCCACGGTCGACCGGTTCCTGGACGTCCTGCGTGCGGCAGGTGCCGATCCCGCGAACTTCACCCTGCTGCCGGTGCATCCTTGGCAGTGGCGCGAGCAGGTGGAAACCGCGTTCGCGGAGCAACTCCGAGCGGGGCAACTGCACCTACTGGGGCCTGATCCGGACGAGTTCCTTCCACAGCAGTCGATTCGCACACTTGCCTGCACCACTGCCGCCCGCCGCCCCTACCTCAAACTTTCGATGTCCATTGTGAACACTTCGACCAGCAGGGTGCTCGCGCCGCATACCGTGCGCAACGCCGCACCGATCTCCGACTGGTTGCGCGGTGTGGTCGAATCGGATCCCTTCCTGCGCGATGCCTGCAGGGTGGTGCTGCTCGGTGAGATCCAGGGCAGCGCCGTGCGGCCAGACCAGCCCGGAGGACTGTTACATGAAGAGATCTACGGGGCGTTGTCCTGCATCTGGCGGGAGAGTTTGCACGCGCATGTCGATCCTGACGAGGAGGCCGTGCCGTTCACCGGGCTGACGGCCCGCGAGATCGACGGAACACCGCTGATCGATCGGTGGATTCGCGAACAGGGAGTCACCGGCTGGCTCGACCGGCTCGTCGAGGTAAGCGTCGTTCCGTTACTGCATCTGCTGTGTGCGCACGGAATCGCGCTGGAGTCGCACGCGCAGAACATGGTTCTCCTGCATCGTGCTGGAGTTCCGAGCCGGGTGGCGCTGCGCGATTTCCATGACGGGGTGCGGTTCTCCCGTGCACATCTCGCGGAGCCGGAACGATGTCCGGAACTGGCGGGAACCCCGGCCAGCCACGGGAACCGGAACTCCTTTGTGGAGACCGACGATCTGGACCTGGTGACGGATTTCCTGCTGGACGCGTTCTTCTTCATCAACCTCGGCGAGTTGGCGATCTTTCTCGCCGACGCGTACGGACTGGCCGAGACCGAGTTCTGGGCGCTGATCCGGGCGCGGGTGACGAAGTACCAGCAAACTTTTCCCGAGCTAACCACCCGCTTCGCCGAGTTCGACCTGACCAAACCGACCATCGCGGTGGAGCGGCTCACCACCCGGCGACTGCTGCCGGACACAGAACTTCGGCTGCACCCGGTACCGAACCCCCTTGCGACCTCGTGATGGCCGGCAGCAGGATCACCGCCCTGGTCGCCGAGCGAGCGAAAGGGCCAGACCCGGTGTGTCTGTACGCCTACGACCTGGACGAACTGGCTTCGCACGTCAGGGCACTGGTCGCGGAACTTCCCCCGCGTTGCCGGATGTTCTACGCGATGAAGGCGAACAGCGCACAACCTCTGCTGCGCACGCTGGCGCCGCTGGTCGCCGGATTCGAGGTCGCCTCGGGCGGTGAGCTGGCGAAGGCCCGCGCTGTGGATGGGGACTCGGCGATTCTGTTCGGCGGGCCGGCGAAGACCGATCGCGAGATCGCCGACGCACTGCTGGCCGGAGTGCTCCGGCTACATGTGGAGAGCGTGCTGGAGCTACACCGTGTTTCGGCGATCGCCTCCCGCCTCGGCGTCCGTGCCGACGTCCTGCTGCGGGTGAACCTCGCGGGACCGTTTCCTGCCGCGACCATCGCGATGGCGGGAAGGCCGACCCAGTTCGGTGTCGATGAATCGACATTGCCCGAGGCGGTGCGCATCGCTCTCGACCTTCCCGGCGTGCGCCTTGCCGGCTTCCATCTGCACTCGCTGTCGAACAACCTCTCGGCAGGCGCGCACCTCGAGATGCTGGCGGTCTACCGGGACCGGGTTCTCGGCTGGGAACGGGAGTTCGGGTTGCGCTGCGAGGTCGTGAACATGGGCGGCGGGATTGGCGTCAACTACGGCGACCTGGACGCGCAGTTCGACTGGGCCGGCTTTACTCGCGGCCTGCGCGACCTCGAGCTGACGTTTCCCGAACACTGGCGGGAGATCGACTTCGAGTGCGGGCGCTTTTTGGTCGCCGGATGCGGCAGTTACGCGGTGGAGGTACTCGACGTCAAGCGCAACCACGGCTCGGTGTTCGCGCTGGTGCGCGGCGGGACCCACCATTTCCGGCTGCCGGTGTCCTGGCAACACAGTCACCCGTTCGTCGTCCAGCCGGTCGAGCGTTGGGCTTACCCCGCGCCGCGACCGGAGTCCGCGGGCGAGCCGCTCACCGTGACCGGCGAGCTGTGTACCCCGAAGGACGTCCTCGCCAGGGAGGTCGCGGCACCGCGGATTCGAGCGGGCGACGTGCTGGTCTTCCAGTACGCCGGGGCCTACGGCTGGGAGATCTCACACCACGACTTCCTCAGTCATCCACATCCTGAACAGGTATTTCTGGGTAGAACGTGACATCCGCAATGCACGGATTGTGTTAACGATCCGAAGGATCTAGGGTCCGTTAGCCAAGCCTAACCAAACAGGTGATCCTGTGATCCGGAGGAATGCCATGCCCAGTTCGACGCGCCCACGCCGACCGTGGCGGACGGGAGTCGCAGCAGCCGTGGCGGCCAGCTTCGTGCTCACCGCCTGCGGGGGAACCGACGAGCCTGCCCAGCAGGCGCAGTCCGGCGAAGGTGCCTTTCCCCGCACGATTCAGCACGCTATGGGCGAGACAACCGTCGAGGCCCAGCCGCAGACCGTCGCCGCGCTGGACTCCAGCTACGTCGACGCCGCTCTGGCACTGGAGACGAAGGTCGTCGCCTTCACCCAGTTCCCGGTCTCGGGCGAGCAGTTGCCCGACTACCTGCCCGAGAGCGACAAGCAGTTCGCCGCCGATGCGAAGGTGATCGGTGAACTGGGTTCGCCGGACGTCGAGCAGCTCTACGACATCCAGCCCGATCTGATCGTTTCCGCCAAGGTGCGACACGAGAAGATCTACAACGAGTTGTCCGGCGTCGCCCCGGCCGTCTTCAGCGAGACCACCGGTGCGACCTGGAAGGACAACATCCGGCTGCTGGCGAAGGCACTGGGCAAGGAAGAGCTGGCCGAGCAGAAGATCGGCGCCTACGAGGCCAGGGCCAAGGAGATCGGCGACAGCATCCGCGAGAAGCTCGGGCGTGATGCCACGTACTCGCTCGTCCGCTTCGTCGAAGGTGAGCCCACGGTTCGGCTCTACAGCAGCGCGTCCTATGGCGGCATCATCATGAACGACGTCGGGCTGAAGCGTCCCGAGGGACAGCCGAATCCGCAGGACTCGATCTCGGCGGACCTCAGTCAGGAGAACATCACCCAGCTGGACGCGGACCACGTCTTCGTCTCCACCTACTCCGACCCCCGCACCGAGGAGGGCGACCCGCGCGCACAGTTCGAGAGCAATCCGCTCTGGGGCACGCTCAAGGGCGACATCTCCAATGTGGACGACACCACCTGGTTCACCTCGGTGAGCCTTCAGGGTGCGCACGCGACGCTGGACGACCTCGCCAAGCAGTTCGGCGTCGACCCCGCTCGCTGACAACGGCAGGCGACCGGGCCTCGCTCACTCGAAGCGCGGTCCGGTCGCCACCGTCAGAGCGGGTGCTCCAGCCAGACGTTCGGCTCCACGTAGACACCGACGTCCTGGGTGACCGATGCCAGCACCGGAACGAGACCGCCTGGCACCTCGTTCTCACCGTCCACAAGGGCCAGCCCGGTCCATTCCCGCCACTGGGCAAGGGTTCCGGTGATCGTCATGGCAAAGGGAGCGATCTTCACGAAGCACGCGCCGAGACGTTCGTGGGTGCGCAGCCACGGATCCTCGGGCAGGCCGTCGGCTCGGCGCCGGGTGACGTACTCGGCCATCGGCACCAGGGGATGTTCACGTTTTCCCGTCGGTCGCACGGGTACCACGAACCGGCCCAGTCCGTGCTCCCGCGCGCGGTCGCGCAACGCGCCCAGCGCGGTGGCGGCCACACCCTGACCACGGCGAGCCTGCGCCACCTGTACGTCCAGCGCGCACAGCGCGGCCGGTGTCCGCTCGTCCAGTGCGTCCTGCGCGGCCCAGAGGATGGCCCCGTCCCATCCGTGATCGGGTAGTTCGGTCCGCTCCTCGGTGGGCCATGCCAACGGGATACCGACGGCCCTGGCCACAGGTTCGTCGCCGTCGAGTACCACCAGGAAGAACTCCGGCCAGCGTCGCGCGAGCCGTCGGGCCCTGGTCAGGCCGCCGACCGGATCGTGCCGCATGAACTCGGCCCCAACACCGCCCAGTGCGAGCGCCGGCTCGAGCAGGTCGGGACGGTCGGCGAGACTGTGGGTCACCATCCCGTCATCCTCGCGATCCGGTCAGGCAGGCGCATCCTGTTTCAGCTCATGGTTCGGCGGTCGCGACTCCCGGATCGCCGAACACCCGGTCTACGACTTCGACACCCAGCTCCCACGCTCCGGGGAACAGCACGAAGGCCAGCACGGTGAACACGGGAAAGATCACGGCGTTCTCCACCCCCTTTCCCGTGCGGAACCGCAGCCAGCTCGGTGGCCGGATCTCGTACCAGGTCTCTCCCGCGATGGGCACGGGGAAGAGGAAAGGGCAGCCGGATTCCGTCAGGGCGTCACCGAGGCAGTGGGTGATACAACCGGCCGCCACGGCGATGCCAAGGTATCCCGACACCGCATCCAGCTGGGCCAACGGATCGGGACCTGCCTCGTACACCCACCAGATCACCGCCGCGCCGCCAACCGGCAGCAGCCAGTCGCCGAGGGCGTCCTCGGCGAGCAGCAGCCCGAGCAGCACCACCCCGGCCACCGCCCACGGCCCGCCCGCTGCGGTACCGGCCGCGGTGAGCGCGCCGATCGCGAGTGCGAACAGCACGGTGTGCGACAGATGCCGGTGAGTGCCCTTGCCGTTCTCGTCCCTCGGCCCCTTCGTCACCGAGTACAGGGCGCCGGATGCCTTGCGCAGCAGCCAGGACACGCCCCCGGTGAGCGGGCCGAGCAGTTTCGACGCTCGAGCGCCGGGATGGTCCAGATCGGGCAGCAGGGCGAAGCCTGCGGTTGTCGAAGCGAACACCACCGCCTGTGCGATCGAGTTCACCCCGGTCAGCGGCGCAACCACCAGTCCAGCACACCAGCCGGTCAGCGCGTGCGTTCGACCCATCATCTGCTGTTTGCCTCCGAGCCCCAGATCCGTACGGACGGACAGTGTCTCGGAGAGCACCGACAGTATGAGCTTCCGACGCGCCGCTCGGGCCGGCTTGCGGGATGTCCCCAATGTGGCATTGGGGACATCTAACGTCCCTAATGCCACATTGGGGAACTAAAACCCGCTGGGATCGGGGCTGCCGGCCGGGTGCCGACAGTGTCGTCAGATCTTCGTGCTGCGGCCGAAGACCACTCCGAGCACGATCATGCCGACCGCGAGACCGAAGTGCAGCCAGTTGTCCGCGGAGTTCACCGGCAGGAAGTTCGCCGCCGACCCGGGCCGCACGATCAGCCCGTAGCCACCGAGCACCAGGTAGGTGAGCCCGCCGCCCAGCAGGAACGCCCGGGCACCGGTCGCGGTGCGGGCCAGCGTCAGCCCCACGACCGCGAACGCGAGATGCACCAGGTTGTGCAGCACCGAGATCGCGAAGAGGCCGAACAGCAGTGCCCCGCTCTCGTGTCCCGCGAAGGTCATCAGGTTGTATTCGCTGGTGACGCCCGGTACGAATCCGAGCACTCCCACCAGAAAGAAGGTCAGGGACACCACCGCGGCGACGACCTGGACCGGCGTGCGGCGGGTGTAGTGGGCAACATCGTGTGGTGCCATCGGCTGGTCCTGGGGACGGGACATACTGGTGCCCTCTCTGCGGATGTCTGTCCGTGTTCGCTACGTCACAGGCGAGCAGCAGCGTGTCCAGTGTGGATCGCCTGGTGTCGCCGCGCCAATCCCAAGTCTCTCACCCTGACGGGTCGGGTGAGCTTCGCCGCGTTGACCATCCCGGCCACGCCGACACATACTCCGAACACATGTTCGAACAGATCGGCGCTGGCTTCCCCACGGCGGCAGGATCAACGTGGAAAGAAGTGCGATGTCGTTCAACAACCCTCTGCTTCCGTGGCGTGACTTGGAGCGAGCCCTTTCCGGTCGCGGCCCCGAACCCCAGGGGGACGGCGGTGACAGTCCGGCGTGGACTCGAAAACGTGAGACCTACACCGGACCGGCCGGCCTGAGCCCGGCACGGGACAGCGGCGGTTTCGAGATCCGGGTGCCCTATGCGGAGCTGCACGCCCATTCGCACTTCAGCTTCCTCGACGGAGCGAGCTCGCCTGAGGCACTGGTGGAACAGGCCGTCCGGGCAGGGCTGGACGCCATCACCCTCACCGACCACGACGGGATGTACGGCGTGGTCCGGTTCGCCGAGGCGGCGCGCGAACTCGGGATGCGGGTGGGCTATGGCGCTGAACTGAGCCTCGGGCTGAGAGGACCACAGAACGGCGCCGCCGACCCGGAGGGGGCCCACCTGCTGGTGCTCGCACGCGGACTCGAGGGCTACCGGCGACTCTGCCGGGTGATCAGCAACGCCCAGCTGCGTGGCGAGGAGAAGGGGAGGCCGGTCTACGACCACGACGAGATCGTCGAGGAGTTGCGCGGGCACAGCGTCATCCTCACCGGCTGCCGCAAGGGTGCCGTCCGCCAGGCACTGACCCGATCCGGCCCGGCCGCGGCGGAGGCCGAACTGCGCGGCCTCGCCGACCGGTTCGGCAGGCACCACGTGGCCGTGGAGCTGACCGACCACGGTATGCCCACGGACTCGGTCCGCAACGATTTGCTGGCTCGTATCGCGGCCGAGCTCGACCTGCCGACCGTGGCCACGAATGCCGTGCACTACGCGGTTCCTGGCGACGGCAAGCTCGCCGCGGCCGTGGCGGCCGTCCGGGCGAGGCGCAGCATCGAGGAACTGGGGGGCTGGCTGCCCCCAGTTCCGGCGGCCTTCGTGCGATCCGGCACCGAGATGGCCACCCGGTTCTCCCGCTATCCCGGAGCGGTCCAGCGCGCGGCACTGTTCGGCGTGGAGTGCGCCTTCGACCTGAAGCTCGTCGCCCCGCAACTGCCGCCGTTCCCGGTCCCCGAAGGCCAAACCGAGGTGACTCACCTACGCGCGTTGACGTGGGCCGGAGCGCTGCGGCGCTACGGCACCCGCGCCGGTAATCCCGCCGCCTACCGGCAACTCGATCACGAACTGGCGATGATCGAGCAGCTCGACTTCCCCGGGTACTTCCTGATCGTCGCCGACATCGTCCGGTTCTGCCGGGACAACGACATCCTGTGCCAGGGCAGGGGATCGGCGGCCAACTCCGCCGTCTGTTACGCACTCGGCATCACCAACGCCGACCCGGTGCGCTGGGGCCTGCTGTTCGAGCGCTTCCTCGCCCCCGAACGCGATGGCCCACCGGATATCGACGTGGACATCGAGTCCGACCGCAGAGAGGAGGCGATCCAGTACGTCTACCGCAAGCACGGTCGCCATCACGCCGCTCAGGTCGCCAACGTCATCACCTACCGCGCGAGGTCGGCGGTGCGGGACATGGCCAGGGCGCTGGGGTACTCGCCGGGCCAGCAGGACGCGTGGAGCAGGCAGATCGACCAGTGGGGACATGTGGCGAAGGTCGATCCAGGAGAGGAACACCCCATCCCGGCCGAGGTGGTGGAACTGGCGGGCCGGATCGGGGACGCTCCGCGTCACCTCGGCATTCACTCCGGCGGGATGGTCATCTGCGACCGTCCGGTCTCCGAGGTCGTGCCGGTCGAATGGGCCAGGATGGCCGGGCGCACGGTGCTGCAGTGGGACAAGGACGACTGCGCGGCCGTCGGGCTGGTCAAGTTCGACCTGCTCGGGCTGGGCATGCTCTCGGCGATCCACTACGCGATCGACCTGATCGCCGAGCACGAGAACGTCACCGTCGACCTCGCGAAGCTCGACCTGGCCGACGAAGCTGTCTACGACATGCTGTGCAGGGCCGATGCCGTGGGGGTTTTCCAGGTGGAGTCCCGCGCGCAACTGGCGACGTTGCCCCGGCTGCGGCCGAGGGAGTTCTACGACCTGGTGGTCGAGGTCGCGCTGATCCGCCCCGGTCCGATCCAGGGCGGGTCGGTGCATCCGTACATCCGCAGACGAAGCGGCGAGGAGCCGTGGGAGCACGAACATCCGTTGCTCGCCAGGGCACTCGACCGGACATTGGGCGTCCCGCTGTTCCAGGAGCAGGTGATGCAGATGGCGGTGGACGTCGCGGGGTTCAGCGCGGCGGAGGCCGACGAGCTGCGCAGGGCGATGGGCGCCAAACGCTCCAGCGCGAGAATGGACCGGCTGCGTGAGCGGTTCTTCGCGCGGGCGGCCGTCAACGGCATATCCGGCGAGCTGGCCGACCGGATCTTCCATCAGATTCGCGCCTTCTCCGGATACGGCTTCCCCGAAGCGCACTCAATGTCCTTCGCGCTGCTGGTCTACGCATCGGCGCACCTCAAGCACTACCACCCGGCGGCGTTCTGTGCGGCGCTGCTGCGCGCCCAGCCGATGGGGTTCTACTCACCACAGTCGCTGGTCGCGGATGCGCGGCGGCACGGAGTGATCGTCCGCGGCCCGGACGTCAACGCCAGTCTCACCCACGCCACTCTGGAGTCTGATGTGGACAGTACTGGTGGGCAGGCGGTGCGCCTCGGACTCGCCGGGGTCAGGGGAATCGGTGACGAGTTGGCGGAGTCGATCGTCGCCGAGCGGGAGGCGGGCGGCGATTACCGCGACACCGCCGACCTCGGCCGCCGCGTCACACTCCGCGAGCCGCAACTCGAGGCGCTGGCAGGCGCGGGCGCACTCGCCCGGTTCGGCGGTGATCGCCGCCAGGCACTGTGGACGGCAGGCGCAGTCGCCAGGCAGCGCCAGGGACACCTGCCCGGCACCACACCCGGCCAGCACCCCCCGGCGCTGCCCGGAATGAGCAAACTGGAAGTCGCGGCCGCCGACGTCTGGGCCACTGGGATCTCCCCGGACAGCTATCCGATCCAGTTCCTTCGCGCGCAACTGGACGCGGCGGGCGCCCTCGCCACCGCCTCGCTGATCGACGTCCCCGACGGCACCCGGATCCTGGTCGGCGGGGCCGTCACGCACCGGCAACGTCCGGCGACGGCGGGTGGGATCACGTTCCTCAACCTGGAGGACGAGACCGGGATGGTGAACGTCGTGTGCTCACCCGGACTGTGGATCAGGCAGCGCAGCATCGCCCGCAACAGCCCGGCCCTGCTCGTGCGCGGAGTGGTGCAGAACGCCACGGGCGTGGTCAGCGTGGTCGCCGACCTGTTGCGCCCCTTGGAGTTGGGCGCTGTGGGCAGCAAGTCCCGGGACTTCCGCTGATCAACCGGGCGTGATGAACTCGTCGGCGACCCACCGTGCGACGTTGGCGGGATAGGGCTCTGACAGTCCGAGAACGATGTGCCGGAAGCCTGCGTCGATCGCTTCGCCGATCGCGTCCCGAGTGCTGCCGGGTTGCTCGTAGGAGACCGGCACGTGAATCGAGCGAGTGATGGAGGCGGGATCCCGATCGATCTCGGCACAGTAGCGGTCCAGCAGTGCGCTGCGACGGACAACGTCGTCGATGTCACCGCCGGGCACGTTCCAGATGTCCGCGTGCTCGGCGACCACGCGGAGTACCGGGGCCGAGCGTCCGCCGATCAGGATCGGCGGGTGGGGACGCTGGACGGGTTTGGGGTTGCCGAATGCTCCGGTGAGACTGACGTGGGTGCCATGGAAATCGAACGGTTCCGGCTCGGTCCACAACCGCCGGACAACCGTGCATGCTTCGGCGAGGCTTCCCACGGCATGTGCGGAGTCGTGGAAGGGCAGGCCGTGCGCGTCGTATTCCCGCCGGGCCAGCGGGTGACTGGGTCGTGAGCCTGCGCCGATCCCGAAGTCGAGCCGTCCGCCGGAGACGATGTCGACGGTTGTGGCGATCTTGGCCAGCATCGCGGGCGGCCGGAAGCGGTTGCTGGTCACCAGCAGACCGAGGCGCAGCCGCCAGGTCTGTGCGGCGAGAGCCGAAAGCAGTGTCCAGCCTTCGTGCACCGGTCCGTTCGGGTCACCGCCGATCGGCATGAGGTGATCGAACAACCAGGCGTGCTCGATCTCCGGGACGGTGTCCGCCTCGCGCCATACTCGCAGGACGTCGTGGTAGTCGACCTGCATCGGGGCGGTCATGATCCCGAAACGTGGCCTGGATGTGTGCGGCATGGGGCCGTCTTCCTTTCGTTTGAAGGCCGGAAGGGCGATCAGCGACGCCGCAGTGACGGGTCGAGCAGGGCGGGCGGGGCGTCCTGCTTTTCGTGCGCGGCGAGGTCGACGCCGGGAGCGACGATCTCGTCGATCGCGTCAAGCACGTCGGCGGAGAGCACGGTGTCCGCGGCGGCGAGCTGTGAATGCAGGTGCTCCAACGTGCGGGGGCCGATGATCGCGCTGGTCACGGCCGGATGCGCGGTGACGAACCCGAGCGCGAGCTGGATCATGGTCAGGCCCGCCTCTTCGGCGACCGTGGCCAACTGTTCGACGGCATCGAGCCTGGCCCGGTTGGCGGGGATGGTGAGGTCGAAGCGCTCCGGCAGGATTACCGAACGGTTGGTGCTGATTTCCTGGCCCTCGCGGATCGCGCCCGACAGCCAGCCCGAAGCCAACGGGCTCCACGCCAGTACGCCGAGTCCGTATTGCTCGGTCACGGGCAGCACGTGGGTCTCGATCCCGCGTTGCAGGATCGAGTAGCTGGGCTGTTCGGTGACGTAACGGCTCAGGTGATTCTCCCGAGCGGCCCACTGAGCCTGCACGATGCGGTACGCCGGGAACGTCGAGGAGCCGAAGTAGCGGATCTTTCCCGCGCGCTGCAGGTCGGTCAACGCCGAAAGCGTCTCCTCGTCGCTGGTGCTCGGGTCCCACCGGTGGATCTGGTAGAGGTCGACGTGGTCGACGTCCAGGCGGCGGAGGCTGTTGTCCAGCTCGGTGCCCAGCCAGCGGCGTGAGCTGCCCTGATGGTTGCGCTCGGTGCCCATGGGCATGCCCGCCTTCGTGGCCAGCACGATGTCGTCGCGGCGGCCTGCGATGGCCTTACCGACCAGCTCCTCCGACTCGCCGTCGCTGTACCTGTCGGCGGTGTCGATGAGGTTGATCCCACCTTCGAGAGCGGCATCGACGATAGCGGTGGCCTCGTCCTGGGTGGTGCGCCCGATCTTGCCGAAGTTCATCGCGCCGAGCACGAGGGTGCTCACCTGCACGCCAGTGCGACCCAAGGTGCGGTAGTGCATAGCTGTTCCTCCTGGAGGGAGCCCGTGTGGTGTGTGGCTTGGTTCGACCCACCCGCTCTGGCATCCTTGGGCAAGCGGAACCTTGTTCCGCAAATCAACATACGGAACAACGTTCCGTTTGCCAAGTGAGTGACGGAGGTAGTGGCGAAGTGGTGGACACCGACGGCGGATCAGCGTCGCCTGCGCCGCGGAAGCGAGCCGACGCCCGGCGCAACGAAAAGACGCTGCTGGACGCGGCTGCCACGGCCTTTGTTACTTCCGGCGTCGATGTGCCCGTGCGCGACATCGCAGCCAAAGCCGGTGTCGGCATCGGCACGATCTACCGCCACTTCCCGACGCGAGCCGATCTCATCGTCGGCGTCTACCAGCACCAGGTAGAGGCATGCGCTGCGGCCGGTCCGGCGCTGCTGGCGAACAGCAGTACGCCACACGCCGCCCTGGCACAGTGGATCGACCTCTTCGTCGACTTCCTGGCCACCAAGCACGGTCTCGCCGAGGCGCTGCAGTCCGACGATGCCGCCTTCAAGGCCCTGCACGCCTACTTCCTCGACCGCCTGATGCCCGTGTGCACCCAACTCCTCGACGCCGCCGCCAAGGCGGGCGAGATCCGCCCCGACCTGGGGGCCTACGAACTGCTGCGCGGCGTCGGAAATCTCTGCATCGGCGCAGACAGCGATCCCGGCTACGACGCACGTCGCATGGTCGAACTCGTCATCGCAGGGCTACGCATCCACTAGGGACAGTCGCACGACGCGAGTTCACCGCCTACGGCAGCCGAACGACAGCGAACGAAACCTTCTCCTCGGTGAGCGCGTCCACCTGGTTCGGCACATCGAGGCCGAGACCGTGCTCGCCGAGCAGTCGCACGATTCGGTCCGCCGCGTTGCGCCGTCCGCTCGGACTGGCGTTCATCACCAGGGCCAGCGCGGGACCGTCCGGCGTGGTTTCGATCCGATAGGAGGCTGGGCGAACGGTACGCAGCGCGCAAGTGATCTCGGCGATGGACACGGGCTCTTCGGGCACGTCCACAGTGTGGCAGCAACACATTTGTCCCCCGGACACACACGCGCCTCTTCGGGGGAAAGGCCCGCGCGCCGCCCAGGAAGGAGGCCGGTTCGGTCTAGTTTCGGATCCATGGAGGATCGCGAAACCACCGTCCGCAGCCGGGAACTGGGTGAAGGGTTGCGCGCAGCGATGCGCGGAGCCGGTCTGTCCGGCACCGACGTCGCACGCAAGCTCGGTTGGTCGCAGGGCCGGGTTTCCCGGCTGTTGAGCGGAAAACGCGGCGGCACCGAGATAGAGGTCGTCAGTTTCCTCACGATCTGCGAGGTGAGGGGAGCCGAACGCGAACGGCTGCTCCAGCTCAGTCACGAGCAGAGCAGGCCGGGCTGGCTCCAGCAGCACGGCGACCGCCTGCCGAAGCAACTCCGCACCCTCATCGACCACGAGGACAAGGCGGTGAGCATCGATCACTTCGAACCGGTGATGGTGCCGGGGCTGCTGCAAACCGGCGACTACGCACGAGCTTTGATCAGCGCGGTGGTCAATGTGCCCACCGAGGAAGTCGAAGATCGGGTAGCGGCACGACTGACTCGGCAAAGCCTGTTCAGTAGGCGACCTCCAGTGCGATTCTGCTACTTCTTGCACGAGTTCGTGCTGAGATTGCCAGTTGGCACCTCACACATCATGTCGGACCAGTTGCACCATCTGCTGCGAATGTCGGTGCGTCCACACATCACCCTGCGCGTGGTACCTGCCGCCATAGGGGTACACGCTGGCATTGCTGGCCAATTCGAACTGATGGAGTTCACCGAGTTCAAACCGGTCGTATACCTGGACAGCGAGACCTCATGCCTCTTCCTTGAGGAGCCCGTGGAAATTGCCGCCTACCGTCGGGTTCTGCACGACCTCGCGGACAAAGCGCTCGATGAGGGACAATCGCGGGAGCTGATTGCCAGCCTGGCAACCGAGCTGTACCCCTCGGGAGAGGATCGCGATGAACGTGCCTGAATCGGATGGCATCGCCTGGCGCACCAGCAGCTACAGCGGCAATGGCGGAAGCTGCGTCGAGGTCGGGCACCGGTCCGACCAGATACTTGTCCGCGACACCAAGGACCGTCCTGGCGGCTCGCTCACCATCCCCGGAGCCCCTTGGCAAGCCCTCCTCACCCACCTGCGCTAGCCCAAGCCCGCCGCACTTTCCCGGGAAAGTGCGGGATTGCGGCGCCTCGCGCTACTCGGTCTCCGTGGCTGTGGCGGTGGCTGTGTTCACCGACTTCCACCAGGTGCTCCAACGAGTGGCCAGGGCGGCGAAGCCGGCGGGGTCGGTGTCGTAGGCCGTCAGCACGGCGAGGGCGCCGCCGTCGGGGCGATGCGGGTTGCGCGGTTGCTGGGCCACGACCAACAGTCCGTCGCCGAGGGCGTCGACGGTGAGCAGTAGCTGGTTCTGCGTGCGGGCGTAGACCGTGCCCGCGAAATCGTCTCCCGGAGTGAGCGTGGCCCGGTAGCGTTTGCCCTCCGCCAGCTCGGCCACCGCGCCGAGACCGAGCACCTGGGCGAACGGTTTCCGCTGGTCCGGCAGAATGCCTTCCAGTACCAGGGTTTGCCGCTCGGCGAGTCCGTGGCGCTCGACGGCGAACCGCAGCTGATGCAGGAACGTGGTCCAGCCCTCGGTGATGTCGTCGTAGTAGACGTCCCAGTCGGGGTCGAGCCCGCGCGGTGACCGGGTGATGCGGACGACCGTCGCGTCCTCCACCCGATGCAGGCTGAACCGGTCGCCGCCCTGAACGGTGAGCGAATGCTGCTCAGAGTCCTCGGTGACGCCTTCGGTGTAGATGGTTCGCACCTCGTCGTCGAGGCCGTCGAAATGCCAGCCGTGCCAACGCCGGATGAGTTCCGGCTTACGCAACGCCTGCCAGACCTCATCCTCGGATGCCGCGATCGTGACTTCGATTCGCGGGCCTTCCCCACTCTCCGGTGAATTCGCGTTCACTGGTTCCTCCAGTCAGCGGTGTGGTCATTCCGTTCGTGGCGCAGGATGACCGGCACCGATCAGCCGGTAGGGGCGCCCGGACGGTGAGTCGAACTTGGCCACCACGTCGGCGACAGCGCCGGCAAGGGCCTCGGTGAATCGGTGTACGTCGCCGGGAGCATCGAAGCGAACCTCGGTCTCCACGGTGAAAGTGAGCAGGCGTTTGCCCTCGCGCTCCGCCCCGGCCTGCATCCTGGCGACATCGCGGACCGTGCGAGTGGCCGCGTCGAGCAGGTGCTCGGCGGCGTGGACGTCTCCGGCGTGCTGCCCTTCGTGGATTCCCAGGACTCCGGGGTCCACCACGAAAGCATCCGCCGTGGCCTGCAGCACCCGCTCGACGAACCCCCGCCTGCGTCGCTCCTCGACGAGCTCGATGAGTCCGGACTCCTCCAGCTGGCGCAGGTGATACCCGAGGCGTTGCCGGGGCAGCTGCAGTTCCGTGGCCAGTTCCGATGCCGAGGCCGGGGTACGAAGCCGGGCCAGCAGTTGCCGGCGCAGCGGAGACAGCGCCTGTCGCACCCGGTCGGGTTCGTCGAGGAGATCGCGCGTGGTCACGGTCACATTCTTTAATTGACAGATTTATTTGTCAAGTAAGAGTGCGGTAGTCGTGACCGGTGGCGCCTGCTTCCTGGGAGGTGGAACGTGAGACCGGTCAGGCCTCTTCGGTCTCCTCGACCTCGGCGGCGTCGGCGTCGGCGACATCGACGGCGGCAGCCTCGGTGACCGCTGCGTCCTCGCCGGCTTCGGTCGCCGCGGAGTCCTCGTCGGACTCTTCCGCCTGCGCGGTTTCCTCAGCGGGGTCCTCAGCGGGATCATCCTGCTCGATCTCGGCGATGAGCTGAGTGAACCCGAACTCCTCACGCAACTGCTCGAAAATTGGTGTGCTGACCCGCTCGGCCGCGGGCGCTTCGATCGTCTTCATGCGTCTCCCTCGCTCCCTGCGTGTGACGCACACACTCACGCAGTCGTTCCCGATCCGGACGCCCGTCCCCACATCCGCACCGATGTCTGTTACCGCGCGTAATACTAGGCATCCAGCCGAATTAACCGAAACGAAATGTGAAACTCGCCGCCCTGGCAGTGGCGCACGACACTGCGAGGGCAAAGTCCGTGAACCCACAGATCATCAGCGGGCCTTCGATCGGTCACAGAGAGTCAATCATTTGCCGCCGCAGCCGTCGCGGCGGGGTCGATTCGGGCTCAGCCGCCTGCCATCGCACCGACCACGAGGAACGGCTCTGCCCCGGTCACCACCGGGTCGGGAAGCGGCGCGTCGGGCGACTCGTGGGACAGGTCCTCCTCGCAGGCGAAGAAGCGGACGAAGGCGCGGCGTTTTTGGGTTGCGTGGTCCCGAATAGTGCCGCGGAGCATCGGGTAGCGCTCCTCGAGGGCGTCGAGGACTGTGCGCTGGGTGACCGCGCCGTCGATGTCGAGGCGCACCTCGCCGTCGACCCGCGCGAGCGTGCGCAGGTGCGTGGGTAGTTTGACCCGGATCATCGAGGTTCCAATCGGCGGAAACCCTGGCGTTTACGCCGGGGAGGAGCTGATTCGAGCAAGAAGCACCCCGCAGGGGGTACTGCGCACGGGGCAACCGCGAGAGCCAAGCGGTGTTCCGACGCCAAACCCGCGGAGACCTCGGCGTGCGCCGGTCCGCGAAGCGTGAACCTCAACTCACACCTACTTCCGCTGCGTAGTGGTTGTGTGGGATGGAATCCCCACCGTTCACGGCGGGAGGACGTCAAGGCAACGTCTGCACCTCGACGGAGAGCACGGCCGGAAGGTCACGGACGATCGGCGACCAGCTGTCACCCGCGTCGGCCGACGCATACACCTGGCCACCGGTGGTACCGAAGTAGATGCCGCAGGAGTCGAGCTTGTCCACGGCCATCGCATCCCGCAGGACGTTCACGTAGCAGTTGCTCTGCGGCAGCCCGTTCGTCAGTGGTTCCCACTCGTTGCCACCCACACGGCTGCGGTAGACCTGCAGCTTCCCGTCCAGCGGAAAGTGTTCGGAGTCGCTTTTGATCGGCACAATGTAGACGGTGTCCGGCTCGTGCGTGTGAACCGCGATCGGAAAACCGAAGTCGGTGGGCAGATTGTCGCCGATGTCGTGCCAGGACTCACCTGCGTCGTCTGTTCGCATGACATCCCAGTGCTTCTGCATGTACAGCACCTCGGGACGCGAAGGGTGCATCGCGAGGTTGTGGACGCAGTGGCCGACCTCGGCGTCCTCGTCGGGGATCGCGCCGGAGCGCAGGCCCTTGTTCATCGGCTGCCAGGTCTTGCCCGAGTCGTCGGTGCGGAAAACACCGGCGGCCGAGATGGCGACGAACATCCGCGCGGGATCGCTGGGGTCGAGAACAATGGTGTGCAAACACATTCCGCCCGCACCCGGCTGCCAGGACGGCGCGGAATCGTGCGTGCGCAGGCCAGGCAGTTCCGCCCAGCTCTGCCCGCCGTCGACCGACCTGAACAGCGCTGCGTCCTCCACGCCGGCGTACACGGTGTCCGGATCGGTCAGTGACGGTTCGAGGTGCCAGACCCGAGTGAAGTCCCAGGGCCGCTGCGTACCGTCGAACCACTGGTGGGTACCGACTTCTCCCTCGTAGGCGAACTCGTTGCCCACCGGCTCCCAGCTGCTTCCGCCGTCGTCGGAGCGCTGGATGACCTGGCCGAACCAGCCGCCGGACTGGGAGGCATAGAGACGATCGGGGTCGGCCTGCGACCCCTTGAGGTGGTACATCTCCCAGCCCGCGAAGTGCGGCCCACTGACGTCCCACTGCTCGCGCTTGCCGTCCGACGTCAACAGGAACGCCCCCTTGCGCGTCCCGACAAGCACTCGTACCCCGGTCATCCCCACTCCTTCCCAGGCTGTTGGCGAGAATGTAGCAGGCGTCACTCCTAAAAAACAACCAATTCATCCGGAAAAAAGATTTCCGCTGGTAGCCTGGGACGCTATGGCGACCAGTCGCAGTTACAACGACGCGTGTGGCATGGCACATGCACTGGACCTGGTCGGCGAGCGGTGGGCCTTGCTGGTCGTACGGGAGCTCGTACTGGGCCCCAAGCGCTACACGGACCTGCGAGCGGGACTGCCCGGAATCAGCGCGAACGTGCTGTCCCATCGGCTCGACGAACTGGAACAGTCGGCGGTCGTCCGACGACGCCGACTCGGCCCGCCCGCGGGATCTTCGGTTTACGAACTCACCGAGTGGGGCCAGGAACTCGAACCGGTCATCAAATCGCTCGGGCGCTGGGGTGCCCGATCACCGTCGCGGCCGCGCGAGGCGAATCTCAGCGTCAGCTCGATCGTCCTCTCGTTGCGGACCAACTTCGACCCGGACGCGAGCGAGGCCGTCGATGTCCGGCTGGAGCTGCGATTCGGCGAGGAACACTTTCTCGCCGAAGTGAATCGGGGCCGGTTCGAGGTACACCGGGTGACCGGTAGCCAGGGTGCTGCCCCTGAAGCCTTTGTGGAGACGGCACCGATCACCCTCGCGGCAATCCTTTACGGCGGCCATGATCTCGATGTCGCTGTCGACTCGGGCGAGCTGACTCTCGACGGCGACCGACAGGCGGTCGAGCTGTTCGTGACCCTGTTCCGCCTTCCCACTCCGGCAGCGGGTTAGGCCGAACAGAGCAGCCGGTAACACCACGCCCTGCCCTGGCGAAATCCTGGTACAGCGCAAAAAGCGATGTGTCGCCAACGGGCAGGGAGCCCCCTGAATGATCGAGTCGCCTGGCCCGGGGCAGGCACCGAAGCGCTCGTTGATCCGAGGAATCAGCCTCGGTGGGGTCGGTGCCGCGTTGGTCACCTCCGTTATCGCGCTCTTCGTGACCAGTGCCGATGCCGACGCTGATGCCGCGGAGTATTCGATCGTGTACCGAGTGACCGGCAGCGGAACCGCGGAGACGGTCAGCTACATCACCGACGGGATCGCGCGACCACCGATCAGCGGCCGGCAGCATGTCGATGTCGAGTTGCCCTGGGAAACACGGTTCTCGCTGCCGCATGGCGATCTTGGTTTTGTCTCGCTCACCGCCGAGGGCGACGGCAGCGGCGCGATCACCGTTCTGATCGAAGTGGACGAGCGTCTGATCAAGGAAGCGACCGCGACCGGCCGAGACCGGGCTGTGGTCACCATCGATTTGGCGATATCACCGCGATCCTGAGTCCGGACGCCATTAGAACTCGACACACTTCGACAAGAAACCGGGTGACCTGGACACCGGGCACCCGCGAGGGACCGGAACTTCGTGATCGGCAGGCGGTCAGGGCGTCCACGCGGGATCCCGGCCAGCCAGGCCGAGAACGCGGTCGAACAGTGGCGCGTCCGCGGACACCCGAACCACCGGGCCGAAGAGGCCGTTGTCGCCGTCCCCGTCCCCGTCCGCCGGTTGAGACAGCAGCGCGAAGAGTGCCTCCGTGGATTCGCTGTCACACTCGAACTGTTGCCCTGTGGCGCGAGCCAGATCCCAGCCGTGCACGGCGATCTCGTCCAGCGCGATCACCCCCATCACGTCGGCAGGCAGGGTCACGCCACCTGCGGTCGCTTCCCCGATCCAGGCAGCGGGATCAGACCACGCCCGCACCAATGCGTCCAGTCGTGCGTGAAGCTGCTCGCGCCAATCCGGGGGCAGGTTTCCTGCCGATGCCTCGGGAGGACCCTCCTTACCCGAGCCGGGGGATTTCTCGGCAGCGAAACGAAACGCGAGTGTCAGTGCCATCAGGTGATCGAGCAGGTCCCCCACCGTGTATTCGGTGCACGGTGTCGGCGCCGAAAGCTGGTTGTCGGCCGTCCCGCCCAAAAGCAACTTCAGTTGCCCGGCAACCGGAGCAAGATCCACCATACCGCAACCCCTAAACCAAGTAGTTAATTAACCGATTGGTTCAGAGTAGTGTGCCGGCAAGTATTGTCAAGGGGACCGGGCACGAGCAGGGTCGTCGCATCAACTGCTGGGATCGGGCGTGTTGGGGGCGGTTGCCAGCGGTTTCCCGGAGATCTGCAGCATCCGTTCGATTGAGGTACCGGCGATGACACCGGGCACGTACGGTCCACCGACCACGAGATGCGTCAGGTCACCCGCCGCCTCGCCGGTGAGCAGGCGTACCGGTGAACCGGAATCCCCGGGGGAGGCCGCTCCGTCCCACGCGAACGCGTCACTGCGCCTTTCCTCGCCCGGACCGCGGTAGACGGTCACGCCCGCACGCGGTGTACCTCCCGTGCCGAGTACCAGTCCGTGCCCCGCGTGCTCCACGATGTCGCCGATCTGCGGGGACCCGGCGGCGGTCGGCCCGCCGAAGTACGCCATCGAGGGGTTCACGTGTTGCTGCATCTCGGGATAGATGTCGATCAAAGCGAAGTCATCGCCGATCCCGTTGTCGACGCTCTTACTCGCCTTGCCGATCGTCATCAGCAGGCCGGGCGCCGCGACGATCGTGACCTCGTCGCCCCGCTCGACACAGTGTCCGGCGGTGCCGATCGAGTATTTTCCCTCGCTGCCGAAAACAAAGTTGGTGGTACAGCCCGCAGGCGAGATGATCCACGCGCCCGGACGGATGCCGGTGAACGACAACGCGCTCGTTGGGTAGTCCACTCCGTCCGGAATCGCCACCCCCTCGCCATTCGCGGCAGCGGCGACCGCCTTCTCGTGCAGTTCAGCTGTGTACCAACTGGGCGTGGGTTTCTTCAGCTCGCTCACGGTCGCGCCCGCGAACGGCGACGCGGCCCCGGAACCGATCGTCATCGGCAGCGAGTGGGCAGTGCTCGCGGTCAGGAACAGACCGGCGACCGCCGCGACTGCCAGGAACGAATTTCTGATCTTCATCGCGTCTCCGAGGTAGGCAGGGCAGAACTACTGAACGAGCGACATGTCTCTGTCGTAAAGAACTTCCGGGTCACCGGCGGGAAACGACGGTGTATTTGCGGACGTTGTCGGATCGGATCTGCTCCTGCGTGAACGGGAAGCTGACCCACCGCTCCTGACTGAACAGTTCGGTCTGATCCGCGGAGAACGGCCTGGTCGGATCGGCCGCCTGCCCGTAGGTCAGGATGGTCGACGCGTCCACTCCGTCTCGGGTGAACGCCACCGCCTGAATATGTGAAGAGCCGTAACTGATCGGGTACAGCCGCTGGAGATTCGTGGCCGCGTCCCGGCTGCTGACCACGTTGGCGTTGCCAGTGAAACCCTCGCCGCCGCCGATCGGGATCGCCGGAGCGCCTTCGTCACCGGACACCTGGAGGTCACCCAGAGCGGCGTCGAAAGGCACACCCTCCTTCTCCAGATGAGACAGGGCATCGCGCATCGCAGCGGTCACCTGCGGGTTGAGCTGGTTGAGGTCGCGTGGTGTCTCGATCGGTCGAGCGGCATCAAAGGGCTGCTGCCACAATCCGTCGGCGGGCACCCTGGCGAAGAACTCCCGGAAGATGTGCGCGCCAACGCTGTCGATGTTGGTCCGGCCGTCCCACGCGGCGAGAACGTCGCAGGCCTCCCCACCATCGGCCGCCGCGCAGACCTCCTGTAGATCACCGCCCGCACGGGACAGTTCGGCGCCGAAGACGCGGTTGGCGTGTTCGAAGCCCTTCAACTGCTCGTGGCTCACCGTGCCGGGCTCACCGAGACCGTCGCTGCCCTCGATGCGGTCCAGCACGTACCGGTAGACCATTCGAGTGCGCAGGGAACGCTCGCACTTCTCACAGCCGATGATCCGGGCGAAACCCTCGAGTCGCTCGGCCGGATTGGGCAGCCAGTAACTGTCGTTCGCGTTGGCGACCCAGTCCTTCCTGACCGTGGCCGGGAGGTTGGACGGGCCGAAGATACCGGGACGCGAGGCGTCCGGATCGCTGCGCCAGGCACAGTCGTCCTGCGCCCGGGTGCCGTCGAGCGCGGGCAGCCCGGCCAACCGCACGAGTACCTGGCCGATCGGTGTCGCGCATTTCCGCACCAGTTCGTCCGGAACGTTCGGCACAACGGAGTGGTCGGCGTACAACGCGTTTCCCGCACGGTCAGCGGCAATCGTGTTCACCCACGGCATCCCGGCGGATTCGTCCTGCGCGGCCAGCAGGTCATGCACGTTGTCTGTCTTGGCCATTTCGTGGAATACGTCGATGGTGCGCAGGTGTTCGGCGTTGGCATCGCGCAGCGCGAACACGCTCGCCGGGGTCCACCCCATCAACACCTCGGGAGCGTCGAGTACGTAGCCCTGGTCGGTGCGGTAGATCTCCTCGGTAACCGTGTGCGTCTCACCGTCACTACCCCGGACCGTCACCTCCACCGCACGGCGTTCGAGCTCCCGTGTGCCCTCGCGAGTGAGGTAGGTCGTGGGCGAGCCAGGGATGAGGCGGTACTCGTACGGAGTGAATCGGTAGGCCGTCGACACGGTATGGCTCCATGCGACGTTCTTGTTCCAGCCGATGTTCACCACGGGGGATCCGATCAGACCGGCACCGGCTACGTCGTACACGCCAGGAATCGTCAGGTGCGACTGGGTGAACCGGTATCGGCCCCGCCACGGGAAGTGCGGATTGCCCAGGATCATCCCCTTGCCGGTCGAGGTCACCTCGGAGCCGAGGGCAGTGGCGTTGGAGCCGAACGGGGAGTCCGGGTCCTTGCCGAGGCCCGCCATCAGGGCCTCCTTCGATGGCAGGTCCTCTGGCGGGCTGGCAAACCGGGCAGCACCCTCGTCCGCCGACAGCGGAAGTCCGAGGTCGCCCACGGAGGGCGGATCAGCATCCACGATCTGTGGCACGAAGACGCCGGTGGAGGCGAGCAGGTTGGCGGCGTACGTGCCGTACCAGAGGTCTATCGGCTTCATCGGGCGCAACGACTCGACCCAATCACCACCGGCACAAGCGGGATCCTCGACACCATCGACACCGTCGATCGACTCGAGATAGTCGTTCACGCCTGCGGTGTAACCACGGACGAGCGCCCGCGCCTCCTGCCCTGGACCACGGACCGGATCCGCCAGTAGTCCCTCGACAACCTGTCGATTGCGGATATCAGTGAAGAGCGTGTCGGTCTGCAGGTTCGTGGCGTTCAGGGTCACTTGGTCGGAGTAGCGCGCATCGGGCCCGAACCAGCGGGACCGCTCACCGCGCGCTGTCAGCAGTGTGTCGGCGAGAACGCAGAGGGAATCCTCGGCCGTCGCGTAGCCCTGGCCGAACCCGAGTGATTCATAGTCGTTGGCAACGATGTGCGGGATTCCATGACTCGTCCGCGTGATCGTCGCCTTGTGCACACCGTTCGCCGGAGCGAGCAGCGAGCTGTCAGCATCGGGCTCCGCCGCGATGGCATCGGCCGTAGGTGTCGCCGTGGCGAGCAGACTCAGACTCGCGACCACTGCCGCGCCGGCAAGGGTGCGTCCGCGTCGAATGCCGCTGATCCCCATCATTCGGATCCTCCACTCGCCTTCGAGTTAGCGACAACGGTTTTGGAACGTACGACGCGGTTTCCCCAAGATCAAGGGATGCTTTTTCCCTGACGCGGTGGTATGCGCGAACGAACACGTCTGAAATGGACACAACCGCGCGTAGTTTTCTACGAGGTGCGTGACCAAAGCACGGCTTTCTCGTTACGTCACCAACCAGTGCCGTCACGGGAGAGTGCGATGCGAAACATCGGGAAGAGTTTGCTGGCTTCGATCGCGCTGGTGGCATTGGCCGCCCCGGCACCGACGCTCGCGCAGCAAGCGGAACCGACGGTGACTCACCAGGTCATCAACTCGTTCGACGGCACCCCGATCTACTCCACCCTGTTCCTGCCACCGGAGGCCAGCGCCACGGAACCGGTACCGCTGGTCATGCGCAGTCACGGCTGGGGAGGTCAGGGCGAACGCGAGCCCACGGGTTTGGTGCGAACGCTGCTCGACAATGGCTACGCAGTGTTCACCTGGGATGAGCGCGGATTCGGCTATTCCGGTGGAGAGGCGAATGTGCTCAAGCCAGAACTGGAAGGCCGCGACGCCACCGTTCTGATCGACTGGATCGCCGCGAACGCCGACGAGGTGGCACGTGAGCCCGGCGATCCGGCCGATCCTCGCATCGGCTTCACCGGCGGTTCCTACGGCGGCGGGATCCAGCTGTTGTCGGCCACGCTGGACGACCGGGTGGATGTGCTGGCACCCGAGATCACCTGGAACGACCTGCGTTACTCCCTCTACGGCGGTGGCGTGATCAACCTCGGCTGGGGCGAGACCCTCTACGCCGCGGGCCTCGCCACCGCAACCGCCGCAGGCCTGGACCCGCGCAACCCGGCGGGCCCGCAGGCGGGTGGCCTCGCGCCGGAACTGCACGAGGCACAGGCAGAGGGCCTGGCCACCGGGCAGCCTTCCACGCAGACACTGGACTACTTCGGCCGCAGCAGCCTCGCCGAGTACGGTCAGGACGACGGAGTCGAAGTCCCAACGCTGCTGATGCAGGGCAGCGTGGACACATTGTTCGACCTCACCGAGGCCGCCGACAACTTCCAGCATCTGCGATCGCGCGGCGCACCGGCGAAACTCATCGCGTTCTGCGGCGGGCACGTCGGCTGCCCGGCCTCTTATGCCGAGGTCGACGATCGGGCACACCTCGACGAGGCGATCCTCACCTGGTTCGAGCGCTACCTGCGTGGCGACACCGGAGTCGACGTCGGCGCCCCCGTCGAATACCGCACCAACGAGGGAATCTGGCGCACCGCCAGCCACTTCACTCCGAGCGACGCACGGATGCAGACGGCCTCGGGCCATGGCTCGGTGCTCAGTACGCCACTTCCGTCCACAATAGATGCCGCCCCGTTCGTCGACGACGTCCTCTCAGGCGCCGTGCCGCCGGGAGCGCCGCTGTTCACCGCACAGCCGTCCCGCGCGGGCGACCCACACGCATTCACCACCGAGGTCGCGGTAGCCGACCGAGGGCCAATGGAACTGGTCGGCATTCCCACCGCGACGCTTCAGGTCACCGGGTCCGGACCGGTGACACACCTGTTCCTCAAGCTCGTGGACCGCGAGTCCGGAGTGGTGGTGAATCTGCAGGAGACCCCGGTACGCGTCGAGAACCTTTCCAGCACGCCGCAGACGGTGCGGGTTCGGATGTCCGGATTGGCTTACACGGTGCCCGACGGTCACCACCTCGACCTGCAGGTGGCGACTACAAGTGTCATGCACGCGACCGCACGTACTCCAGCGGAAGCTGACGTCGATGTCGACGTCAGCGTCCCGATCCGGCGCGCGGTCCACTGATGCGTTCGCCAGCAGCGAGCACCTCGCCCGGCACAGCCGGTTGCACGGCTAAACGACAGATTCGCCCTCTTCCTCCGACTCATCTGTCCCGTCAAGCTTCCACTTGAGCTGGAACTCGATCTCCTCCTCGCCATCGCCACGCTCGTGCTCGACGGAGAACTGAGCCCGACCTGGCACACGGAACCGCTCTCCAGCGATCTGAATCCGGAAGGAGCTTTCAGTCTCCAGCGCGTCCGCAAGGCGCCGCAGCTTCGCAACGACGTCAGCCGTGGAGTAGATACGTTCAACGTCTCGTGGTGCCTTCGTCACACGGTTCTCCTTTTTTTTCGAGTCCTTCGGCACAGGCACTCCCATGCCCCGACCACTTCATCCAACCTGCTGTGGGTACTCGTCCGCCACCATGCCCTCAGACGATGGCGGCGATACCAGGCAGAACCGATCGGTCACAACGCCTGCTGCGGCGCCGGGTCTGGCGCCAGACATCAGCCGCCGACCGACCAGGACACGATGTGGTCCGGGACGATCGTGACGATGGTGCGCAGGTCCGACCAGCGGGCGACGTAGGCCTCAACGTCGTCCGGCGGCAGGTAGCGGCGGGAGATCGCCTGCGCCTGCTCGACGGTAGTGACGTCATCCGCGGTCCTGGCGGTCGCCTCTCCCCGAATCATCACCGCCGGATAGGGATCCTCGAAAGTCTGGACGGAGAACGCTGCCCGCTTGTCGCGCAGCAGATTGCGCACCCACACTCGGTTCTCCGTCGTCCAGAGATGCACGAGGCCCGAGTCCCAGCGAAACCAGACCGGCACCACATGCGGCGATCCGTCACGGCGCAAGGTCGCGATAACGCCAAGTGGGGTGGGGAAGGTCTGGGCCAGGAATGCTTCCAGTTCCGCCTCGTGCATGCTCATGAGTTCATACCTCTCAGTGGTTCAGGCTTGTGATCGGGAATGTCCACGTCTCAGTGCGCCTCGTGCAGGTTCAGGACCGCGACCCCGATGACGACCATCGCGATCCCCGCGACCTTGGCCAGGTCGAGTCGCTCGTGGAGGAACAGCACGCCGATGACGGCGATGCCCGCGGTGCCGAGCCCCGACCAGATCGCGTAGGCGACCGAAACCGGGATGTGCCGGATCACCATGACCAGCAGCCAGTACGACAGTGCGTAGCCAAGCAGCACCAGCCCGGTCCACAGCGGGTCGCGGAAAGTGTCGGTGCGGGGCAACGAGGCGGTCGCGGCCACCTCGACGCCGATGGCCGACAACAGCAGTACCCAGGCCAGGAGCATGACACACCTCTCGTGTAGCGACTGCTACAAACGTAGCATCCGCTACACTTTCGTCTCAATGGGACGAGGAGGCGTCATGGTTCGTAACACGGCGCGACGTGAGGAGCTGGCCGCGCTGGCGACCGACTACGCGATCGAGCACGGACTGATCGGGCTGAGCCTGCGACCGCTCGCCACCGCGATCGGCACCAGTGACCGGATGTTGCTCTACCACTTCGCCGACAAGGACGACCTTGTCGCCACCATCCTCCGGATCTCCAACGACCGATCGGTGCATGCCGTCCGGAACCTGCCGCGATCGCGGAGCGTGCGCGCGGCCGTCCTGGACCTCTGGCGGGTCAGCACCTCGGAGGAGTCCGACCACTGCCATCGGACCTACGTCGAGGCCGCCGCGCTGGGGCTACTCGGCCGGGAGCCGTATGTATCGGTGGTCCGCGAGGCCAACGAGCGCTGGGTGGACGCCCTCACGGACCATCTGGCCGCCACGGGCTGCACGCGGGCACGAGCGGCGCGGGCGGTGGCGCTGCTCGACCCCACCTTCATGGGCCTGCAGCTGGACCTGCCGGGCGACGCCGACGAGCCCCAGCACAAGCGCGTGGTCAGTGACTTGGCGGATGCGATCGCCGCCATCGCGAAGGGCTGATCGCTGTCCGTACCGGCGACGGCGGATCCCGGGCTCGATGCTGGGAGCAGGGCCGGGACGAACAAGGAATAACGCCACGTCAGAAGCGTTTGAGATGGAGCCGGCAAGGGGGCTCGAACCCCTGACCTTCTGTTTACAAGACAGATGCTCTACCAGCTGAGCTATACCGGCGGGTCACGTTGCGCCATGAGTGTATCGGCCCGCTTTCGGGCGCTGCGCGCAGCCGGGCTGCGCGTACGATTCGCGCCCCACACAAGCCCCCAGGGAGAATGGCTCTCACCTGGGAAAACAGTGAACAAGCACATCGTGCTCACGATCACGACACGATGTGGTGGACGCCACTGCTTCCAACATGCAACGGTCGAGGCGTCTGCGTCGATGCTCTGCGGGAATCAGTGAGGAGGTGGACCGAGCTTGAAGATCAGCCAGCGCGGGAAAACGGCCGCCAATCGCAGGCGCGCGTGGAACATCCTGGAACCGCCGGAGGACGATCAGGGCGGTGAGAAGCGTGGCGCGGCGAGCAAGCGCCGTGGCCAAGAACCCGAGCGCCGCGCCTGGCACGTGCTGGAAGCGCCGACCGGCGAACAGCCCGCGGTGGACGCCGAGATCGCCATGGGGCCGCAGTTGCCCGACGAGGCTCGGGTCCACTTCGTGCTCGACCTCGCGCTCCGGCTCGGCGAGGTGCAGATGCTCAGCGGGGCCGGTGCCTCGGACGTGACCGCGACTATCCTCGCGGTCACCTCCGCCTACGGTCTGCCGCAGTGCGAGGTCGACGTGATCTTCACGTCGATCACCGTGAGCTGCCACCGCGGCTCCGACGTACCGCCGGTCACCTCTCTGCGCGTCGTACGCAGCCGCAGCCTGGACTACAGCCGCCTCACCGACACGGAGGCGCTCGTCCAGAAGATCACCCGCGGCCGCATCAGCGCCGAGGACGCCTACAGCGAGTGGCAGCGGATCTACCGCGCTCCTCACCCGTACCCGCGCTGGGTCTCCACCCTGGCCTGGGGCGGTATGGCCGCGTTCGTCACGGTCATCATCGACGGCAACATCTGGACGGCACTGGTCGCGTTCGTGATCAGCTCCGTTGTGGACCGGGTCGGCCGCTTCCTCAACAAGTACGCGCTGCCGTTCTTCTTCCAGCAGACTGTCGGCGGCCTCATAGCCACACTGACGGCGACCGTACTGGTGAACGTCGACCTGATCCCGCTGGAGAGACCGACGATCGTGGTCGCGGCCGCGATCACCGTGCTGCTGTCCGGCCTCTCCACCGTGTCGGCCGTGCAGGACGCCATCACCGGCTACTACGTCACAGCGGCGGGCCGGACGATGGAAGTGGCCATGATGAGTGCCGGCCTGATCACCGGTGTCGCGCTCGCGATCAACATCGCGGCTTCCTTCGAGGCCGAACAGACGCCGCCTCCGAATGTCCCGGCAACCACTGCCTTCGACTTGCCGTCCATCATCATGGCCGGTTCCGGCGCGGCGGCCTGCTTCGCGCTCGCCTCCTACTCACGGCTCCGGCCGCTGCTGGTGGCCGGGGTCGCCGGTGCCGTCGGTGCCGCGGCCTACGGCTCACTGCGGCTGCTTCCCGACGTCGAGCAGATCACCGCGTCGGCGGTGGCGGCCACGCTGGTCGGTCTCGGTGGCGGGGTGCTCGCCCGCAGGCTGAAGGTGACCCCGCTGGTCGTCGCCGTGTCCGGTATCACCCCGCTGCTGCCGGGTCTTTCCACCTACCGCGGCCTGGACCAGCTCGCGAACTTCGGCGAGATCACCATCCTGATGAGCGCCGTCGCGATCGGGCTCGCCCTCGCCGCCGGTGTGGTGCTCGGCGAGTTCTTCGCGCAGCCGCTGCGCAGCGGTCTCGGCAGGCTGGAACGCAAGTTGTCTGGCCCGCGGATGGCCGGTCCACTGCGGGCGGGCCGCCGACTGGACTAGGGCGTGTCTGACGGATCCGCTTTCCGGCAGACACGCCCCAGCGACGACACCGCTGATCAGGCGTCAACCTGCGCAATTGCTCACACCACGTACTCGGGTCTCGCGCGATAGTGTCGAGGTATGCCGCGCCCGGACACTACCGAGCCAACGAACACGGCGGCCGAGTTCGTGGTGGTGGCCAACCGGCTGCCCGTGGACCTCGACCGCTCCGCCGACGGAACGCAGCGCTGGACCCAGAGCCCCGGCGGCCTGGTCTCCGCGCTGGAGCCGTTCCTGCGCTCCCGCAAGGGCGCCTGGGTCGGCTGGCCGGGGATCCCGGACGTCGAGGTGGACCAGTTCACCGACGACGGGTTGATCCTGCACCCGGTGTCGCTGTCCGCCGACGAGGTCCGCGACTACTACGAGGGCTTCTCCAACGCCACCCTCTGGCCGCTCTACCACGACGTCGTGGAGCGCCCGGTGTTCGATCGCGGGTGGTGGGAGAGCTACGTCCGGGTGAACCAGCGGTTCGCCGAGGCCAGCGCGGCCGTCGCGGGCGAGGGCGCGACCGTATGGATCCAGGACTACCAGCTGCAACTGGTACCGAGCATGCTCCGGGAACTGCGCCCCGACCTGCGCATCGGCTTCTTCCTGCACATCCCGTTCCCGCCGGTCGAGTTGTTCATGCAGCTGCCGTGGCGGGCCGAGATCGTGCGCGGCCTGATCGGCGCCGACCTCGTCGGATTCCACCGGCCGGGCGGCGCACAGAACTTCCTCTGGCTGGCCCGTCAGCTGATCGGCCTCGAACCGAGCCGGGGCGCCGTCGGCGTGCGGTCCCGGCCGGGCATGGTGCAGGTGGGCGACCGCACTGTGCGGGTGGGTGCCTTCCCCATCTCCATCGACGCCGCGAGCCTCGACAACCTCGCCAGGAGCAGGGAGGTCGCCGAACGCACCGCACAGCTGCGTAGCGACGTCGGCAACCCGAAGACGATCCTGCTCGGCGTCGACCGGCTCGACTACACCAAGGGCATCGACCTGCGGTTGCAGGCGCTGCACGAGCTGCTGCAGGAGGGCCGCGTTCACCCCGAGGACGTCACCTTCATCCAGCTGGCCACCCCCAGCCGGGAACGGGTGGAGCACTACCAGCGGATGCGCGGCGACATCGAACAGATGGTGGGCCGGATCAACGGCGAGTTCGGCCGCGTTGGTCACCCGGTCGTGCACTACTTGCACCAGTCGGTGAACCGCAAGGAGCTGGCCGCGTTCTTCTCCGCGGCCGACGTCATGGTGGTGACTCCGCTGCGCGACGGGATGAATCTGGTGTGCAAGGAGTACGTCGCCTGCCGTCACGATCTCGGCGGTGCGCTCGTACTGTCCGAATTCGCCGGGGCCGCAGCCGAGTTGAGCAGTGCTTTCCTGGTCAACCCGCACGACCTTGACGGGGTGAAGAACGCTTTGGAGGCTGCCATTACGCTCGACCCCGCCGAGGGCCGACGTAGGATGCGCGCCCTACGTCGTCAAGTCCTGACCCATGACGTCGATCGGTGGGCGCGCTCGTTCCTGGAAGCTCTCGGGGCCGAGTCGTCCAGCTAAATCTCAATCACCCCTGCCAGCTCCCGAGGAGGAGTGTTGACCGCCGAGGCCCTGCCCGCCGAGCTGCGGCGCGCGATCGTGCAGATCGCCAGGACGCCGCGCCTGCTGGTCGCCTGCGACTACGACGGCACTCTCGCGCCGATCACGGCCAACCCCGACGAGGCCCGACCGCTACCCGAGTCCGTCGGTGCGTTGCGATCGCTCGCCGGGCTGCACGAGACCACCGCGGCCGTGATCTCCGGTCGTGCCCTGCGCGACCTCGCCACCCTGTCCCGCCTGCCCGCCGAGGTACACCTCGTCGGCAGCCACGGCTCCGAGTTCGACATCGGCTTCGTGCACGCGCTCGACACGAGCGCGCGGGAGCTGCACCGCAGGCTGGAAACCGAACTGGAACAGCTGGTGCTGGACGTACCGGGGGTGACTCTGGAGGTCAAGCCGGCAAGCATCGCCGTGCACGTGCGCCGCGCCGAACATTCGGCGGGCCGCAGGGTGCTGGAGGCGGTCCACAGCGGACCATCCAACTGGGACGGCGTCTCGGTGACCGACGGCAAGGAGGTCGTCGAACTCGCCGTGGTCCAGACCGACAAGGGTAAAGCGCTGGACACGCTGCGTCACCAGGCGGGCGCCACCGCGGCGGTGTTCATCGGCGACGACGTCACCGACGAGAAGGCGTTCGCCCGGATCACCGGCCCGGACCTCGGCGTGAAGGTCGGGGAGGGCGAGAGCCTCGCCCAGTACCGCGTTCCGGACACCATCGACGTCGCGACCGTGCTGGCGTTCATGCTCGAGGAGCGGCGCAACTGGCTCTACGGCGAGCAGGCGCCCCCGATCGAGCGGCTGTCCATGCTGGCCAGTGAGCGCGCGGTCGCGCTGGTCACCCCGGACGCCCGGCTGAACTGGCTGTGCCACCCCGGCCCCGACGCGCCCGCCGTGTTCGCCGACCTGCTCGGCGGCCCCGGCGCAGGCCACTTCTCGATCAAGCCGGACCGCAACGGCCTGCCGCTCGGCCAGCGGTACCTGCCGAACACGATGACCGTCGAGACCCGCTGGTCGCGTCTGCTGGTCACCGACTACCTCGAGCCCGAGAGCCCACAGCACCGCACCGATATCGTCCGGGTGATCTCCGGCGAGACCACCGCCGCCGTGGTGTTCGCGCCCCGCCCCGAGTTCGGCGGCGTGCCGGTGCGGCTGCTGCCCGAGGACGACGGCCTGCGGGTGCTGGGCACCTCGGAGCCGATCGTTCTGCGCGCACCCGGCGTTCGGTGGGAGATCACCTCGGACGGCCTGCACGACACCGCGTCGGCGATCGTGCAGCCGACACCGGACAAGCCGGTCGTACTCGAACTTCGCTGTGGTACGACAGATCTCGGTCCGCACGAGTTGTCCGAAATAGACCGTCGGCGCCGAGCGGGCGGGTACTGGAGCGACTGGGCGACCACGTTGAAGCTGCCGCCCGTCGAGTCCGAGATGGTGGCGCGTTCCGCGCTGACCCTGCGTGGCCTGGTGAACACCGACACCGGCGGGATCATGGCTGCGGCCACGACCTCGCTTCCGGAGGAGATCGGCGGCGTCCGCAACTGGGACTACCGCTACTGCTGGATTCGCGACGCGGCGATGACCGTGCGCGAACTGGTCGCGCTGGGCTCGATGACCGAGGCCGAGGGCTATCTGGAGTGGCTGCACGGCGTGCTCGCGACGCTGGCGGGCCCGGAACGGCTGCACCCGCTGTACACGCTGGCCGGCACGCAGATCGGCGCGGAGGCCGTGATCGACTCGCTGCCCGGCTACAAGGGTTCACGACCGGTGCGTGTCGGCAACCTGGCCAACCACCAGGTGCAGCTCGACGTGTTCGGGCCTGTCGTGGAGCTGGTGGTCGCCATGGCGGAGGCCCGGGGCGAGTTGCGGGACCACGACTGGCAGCTGGTGCGCGCGATGGCCGAGGCCGTCACGCGGCGCTGGTCGGAGCCGGACCACGGCATCTGGGAAGAGCGGCACGTGCCGCGGCACCGGGTGTACTCACGGGTGATGTGCTGGGTCACGATCGACCGCGCGGTCAAGCTCGCCGAGGTCTACGGGCGGAACGTGCCCGCGGGCTGGGTCGAGCTGCGCGACACGATCGCGGCCGACGTGCTCGAGCACGGGTGGAACGCCGAGGTCCGGGCGTACACGACGGCCTACGACGGTACGGACCTCGACGCGGCCTCACTGTTCGTGGGACTGTCCGGCCTGCTCGACCCGCAGGACGAGCGGTTCCAGTCGACGGTGACCGCGATCGAGGCGGAGCTGCGCAGCGGATCCACCGTGTACCGGTATCGGCGTGACGACGGCCTGCCAGGCGATGAGGGCGGCTTCCACCTGTGCGCGGCGTGGATGATCGAGGCGTACCTGCTCACCGGACGACGGACCGAGGCGGAGGAGCTGTTCGAGCAGCTCGTCGACGCGGCCGGCCCGACCGGGCTGCTGCCGGAGCAGTACGACCCCGTCGCCGAGCGCTCGCTGGGCAACCACCCACAGGCCTACTCCCACATCGGCCTCATCCGCTGCGCCAACCTGCTGGCGCAGTAGGTCCGGACCGACCGCCTGCAGCCGCTCGGTCGGGTTGTGAGCCAGTCACAACAGCACGTTCAGCAGCACCGTCAACAGGACCGAGAGCAACACCGAGGCGATGATCATGGTGAGGCATCCGGCTCCGCCGCCGAGAAACCTGACCTCGCTCCTGCCTATACGCATACAAGGGCCGGTACCCGGCCGGAGGCGGGTCAAACCCGCCTCCGGCCCTGGTTACCGGCGTTCCCCTGGCTCGCCGCGGTGGCCGAGGATGACGATCCGGGCGGCATCCACCGACTTCCGCACCACCAGTTCGACACTGTAGCCGTGGACGGCGAAGACTCCGTCGAGCTGGAAAGCCGCGTAGCCGTGGGCCTGGGTGAGCAGCTGCTCCATCAGCTCCAGCGCTTCACTCGGACCGGACGACACGGCCAGGCACAACATCAGGAACTCGTCCATCAGCGTGCGGGTCTGCTCGTGCAGCTCGGCGTACTGCGGTCCGCGCAGCCCAGCCGCGAACACGACCTGCAGGCCGGCACGGCGCGTGATCAGGTACTCGGTGTAGGCACCAGCGGCCGCCGCCAACTGTTCGCCGGGCTCGGTGTGTGCCGTGGTCGCCTGCCGAACCGACGCTGAAAGCTGCTGCGCGACGGTGCACGCGACGGCGGCCAGCAAGCTGTCACGGTCGGCGAAATGCCGGTAGGGGGCGCCGGGGCTCACCTTGGCCCTGCGCGCAACCTCGGCCACCGAAAAGGCGTGCATCCCCTGTTCGGCGATCAGGTCGAGCGAAGTGGCGACCAGCGTCGAGCGCAGGTCGCCGTGGTGGTACTTGCCGGACATGCCGCGTTGCCCCTCCCTGCTACCGGCAGATGTAAGAGACCTCTTACACTGTAGGTCGCATGCACATCGAGCTATCTGTGGACCCGGAACGATCGGATCCTTGGGAGGGTTTCATGACCACGACCACGCGCGCCATCGCCGCACCCGCCCCGGGCGCCGCGCTGGAACCGACGACGATCGAGCGCAGGGACCTGCGCGCGGATGACGTGCTCATCGACATCGCCTTCGCTGGTATCTGTCACAGCGACATCCACCAGGCTCGGGAGGAGTGGGGCCGCGCGATCTTCCCGATGGTGCCGGGGCACGAGATCGCCGGAATGGTCGCCGCGATCGGCGAGGGTGTCACGGAGTACCGCGTCGGGGATCGGGTCGGGGTCGGCTGCATGGTCGACTCCTGTGGTGAGTGCGAGCACTGCCGCGCGGACAGCGAGCAGTTCTGCGTACGGGGCAACGTGCAGACCTACAACGGGGTGGGTTTCGACGGCGAGAACACCTACGGCGGATACAGCCAGCAGATCGTCGTCAAGGACTCCTTCGTCTGCCGCATTCCGGACGGGATCGGCCTTGACGTCGCTGCCCCGCTGCTCTGCGCGGGCATCACCACGTACTCCCCACTGCGCCGTTGGGGTGCCGGCCCCGGCAAGAAGGTCGCCGTGGTCGGGCTCGGCGGGCTCGGGCACATCGGCGTCAAGCTCGCCGCTGCCCTGGGTGCGGAGGTCACGGTACTCAGCCAGAGCCTGAAGAAGCAGGAGGACGGGCTGCGACTCGGCGCCACGGAGTACTTCGCCACCTCCGACGAGTCGACGTTCAAGCAGCTGCGGGGCCGGTTCGACCTCATCCTCAACACCGTCTCGGCGCCGCTGCCGGTGGACTCATACCTGTCGCTGCTGCGACCCGGCGGCGCGATGGTGAACGTCGGCGCCCCGAGCGAACCGCTGTCCTACAGTGCGTTCTCCTTGATCGGCGGGAACAGGGTGCTCGCCGGCTCGATGATCGGCGGCATCGCCGAGACGCAGGAGATGCTGGACTTCTGCGCACAGCACGGAATTGGCGCGGAGATCGAGCTCGTCACGGGCGAGCAGGTGAACACCGCCTACGAGCGGGTGCAGAACAGCGACGTCCGCTACCGCTTCGTCATCGACACCGCCACCCTCGGCGGCTGATCACCCGCCGCGAGACATGCGCCCCGCCTCGCCGTGCGTGTGCCTCGCCCGAACGCCACTCGGTGCCACCCCGCGCAGACACGCGGGGTGGCATCGAGCGGCACTTCCTAGCGGACGACCTTCGCCTTGCCCACCTGCACGTCGATCGTGCCCTCGGCGGGTGTGTTCAGCTCATCGCCGCCATAGCGCACCGACAGCTCGTAGCGGCCGGGCTTGAGCGCCTTGGCTGGGATGGTCACCGTGACCGTCCCGTTCTCCGCCACGATGCCCGTGCCCAACAGCCGATCACCGTGTAGCAGTTCCACCGTTCCCGAAACCGGGACGGCCGAGCCGACAGTGAGGTCGATCGGACTGTCGTGGCGGAACGTCACCTGCGCCGCGTCACCCGCGACGCTGGTGACCGCCTTGGCGACCTGAACGTCCACAGTGCCCTCCGCGGGCAGGTTCGCCTCGTCGCCGCTGTAGCGAACGGACAGCTCGTGGCTTCCCGGCGCGAGCGCCGTGGCCGGGATGGCCACAGTGGCCGTGCCGTTCTCCGGCACGGTGGCGGTACCGACCACCCGGTCACCGTCGAGCACCTCCACCGTTCCCGACACCGGGTTCTCCGAGCGGACCGTGACGCCGACCTGTCCCTGCTGGCCGTAGTTCAGCTGTGCCGGAGTTCCGCTGACCGACGCGACCGCCTTCTCGATGGGTTCGAGCCAGATGTTGCGGTACTGCACCGGGTTCCCGTGGTCCTGCAACCGAATCGCACCGGTGAACGGGCCTTCGGGGATGGATCCCCCGGTGGGACCGGTGATGGCGACGTCGTCGTGCACGGTCACCCCGTTCCACACCACGGTGACCCGGGCATCGGCGACCTTGTTCCCCGCGTCGTCGTACCTGGCGGCGCGGAACTCGATGTCGTAGCTCTGCCAGGTTTCCGGTTCCGTTGCGGCGTTGACGTCCGGCGGCTTCTGCAGGTAAATCGCCCCTGCCTCGTTGTTGTCGAGCGTCGGGTCGCCGAACGAGTCCAGAACCTGGATCTCGTAGCGCTCCTGCATATAGACACCGCTGTTGCCGCGATCCTGTCCGGTCACGTCCGGCGGCAGCTGGGGCACCTTGAACTCCACGTGCATCCGGTAGTCACCGAAGGCCTGCTTGGTCCGCAGATCGCCCCCTGCGACCTCCATGGCACCACCGTCGACACGTTTCCAGCTGGGCGAGCGTCCGTCGGTATGCAGCCATTCGGACAGATCGCCGCCGCCGAAGAGGGTGATCCGCTCACCGGGCTCACGAACGGAGATGAGGTCGAGGTTGACGTGACCGGTGTCTTCTCCGTCCACTCTGTATTCAACGGTGTTGGCCCCGGCACGCAGATTCAGCTTCTCGTTCTTGGTCGCCCACTCCTTCCAGGTCACTGTGGACGGCAGAACGGTTTGTTTCACCTTGTCCCCGTTGACGTAGATGCTGACCGTCTTGTCACCGGTGAACGGGTTCGGGCCGTTGGAGTACCGCAGGCCGACGTCGTAGGCGCCTTCCTTGTCGACCTCGACGCGCATCGTGGTGGACGCGCCAGGCTCACCGAAACCGGCCACGAAGCCGACACCAGAGTGACCGGCGTGATCGTTGTCCACCCGTGCTCCGCCCTCGAGACGGGCTTCCTCGGCCTCGTAGAAGACCTTGGTCGCATCCTGCTGCTCACCGGGGATCGCGTTGAGCGTGTACCACGCCTCGGTGTTCCAGAGTTGCTCCCCGTTCGCGGCCGCGAACGGACGAGGCGACCGCAGGTGAACCACTCGGCCCGGCTTCAGTCCGTCGATCGCGAGGGTGACTGTCTTGCCGTCGGCCGAAACCTCGGCAGCGGCGACGGTCAGGGTCTCCTCATCCACCTTCGGGCCGCCGTAGGCAGGTGTCGGCACGTAGCGCCACTGCTCGACCTGGTAGCTCTGCGCGATGTTCTCCACGGCCTCCGCGGACAACGGCTGGGTGTACTCGATCGCGAAGCCGTCCTCTGTGGCGCTCATGGACTTCATGTCGAACGTGTTCTCACCGTTGGGCGCCAGTTTCTGCAGGCCGTACTTCAGTTTGCCCGGCTCGCTCCAGTTGCCCCCTTCGCCGATTCCGCCGACGTAGACAGCCCCGTCGGGACCGACGACGGTCCGGTTGATACCGGCCTCGAGTCCTGCCGAATGCCGGAACACCGCGCCCTGGTACTCGCCGTGCACCTTCTCCAACGAGGCACGCTGGAGCCCGCCGTAGGTCACGTCACCGAAGAGCATCTGGCCGGCGAACGGGCCCTCCTCAAGCAGAACCGGATTGCTCGGGGAGTTGCCGATCTCGTTCTGTGGCAACCACAGGACCGGCTGGGTCACCGGTTTGTCGTCGAACGGACCGTCCGGGTTGGTGTAGTGGTTGAAGAACCGGTCCTGCTTGACGTGCAACAGCTTGGAGGACGGCAGCCAGCCACCCTGGTTGTCCATCGCGAAGAGTTCGCCCTCGGGTCCCCAGCCCATTCCGTTGGGCGTGCGCAGGCCACCCGCGACGTAGCTGACCTCCCCGGTCTCCCGGTTCACCTTGATGCTGGTGCCCCGGTTCTCCGCGGGTTGCGGGTCGGTCGTCGCGCCGCCCTGGTTGATCGCGACCGACAGGTTGACGTAGAAGTTCTCCTCGTCGTGCAGCAGCCCGAAGGCGAACTCGTGAAAGTTTCCGCCGTAGGGCCACTCGGCGAGCGTGCCGTGCTCGAGGAGCCCGTCACCATCGCTGTCCGGTGTGAGCTCGGTGAGCCGGTCCCGCTCGGAGACGTAGATGGAGCCGTCGACGACTGCCACGCCCATCGGGTTCAGCAGATCCGTGGCGACCTTTGTCACCGTCACCTCGTCAGGTCCGGTCGCCTCGGTGACGTTGTCCAGGAGGAAGACCTCCCCTGGCTCGGGATCCTCCACAGGGCCTGCGGGGCTCACCGAGCCGGAGGTCACGACCACGAGCTGGTTGTCCTCGGTCCAGTCCATCGCCGCCACCATCGGCTGGAAACCGTCCGGCCGCAGGTCGGTGAGGGTGTAGTTCGGATTCACCGAGTCCAGCGGGAGCCCGTCACCGGGAGTGTCGTTGTCGCCCTCGCAGTACTTGCGTCCCGGAGCCGTCACGCGTACGACACCGGCGTCCGTACTCAGCACCGAGTTCGGCACCACGGTGAAGTCCGTGGCACCCGGCGGCTGCCACGCCAGGGTCAGCTGCTGGTCGTAACGCGCCTCGAAGTACTCGATTCGCAGTGCGTGGTACCCGGGAGTCAGCGTGACGGAGCCGTCCTTCGGCTCGGCCGCATGCAGCCCGTCGTGATCGATGACGAGCTGGTCGTCGATGTACAGCCGCGAGCCGTCGTCACTGGTCAACCGGAAGGTGTAGTCCCCTTCGGCCGGGATGTTGATGTTGGCGATGACGTGGGACAGGAAGTTGTCCTCGAACCCGAACTCATCGGCGCTGCTGAAGTCGATCGCGGGCATCAACTTGTCGACATTCGGCGTCGTGCCGGGCTTGAGCTCGCAGATTTGTTCCAGGGACTGACGCAGATCGAAGGTGCGCAGCGTGACGCCTGGTTCTTGAGACGGGAGATCCTGAGCGGCGGCGACAGGCGCGCCGATGGTGGCCACGGAACCGAGCAGGGCGACACCGAGGAGGCCGATCAGACCCCTCCGACGTCTCTGAAGTCTTCGCGACTGCATCTACTTCCTCCTAGGAATCGACCGTGGCGACGGCAGTGGCCTCCATCACACGTTGGATACTTCCTCATGAAATCAGCAAAAGTCTAGAGTGAATCCGCAGAAGTTTGCTCGTGAGCTTCATAAGTTCGGGGCGTGCGCCACCCAGGCGGTTGATCAGCAGGAAGGGCTAGGCGAGCGACGTGGTGAGGTGCCGCCACGCGGACCGGGAGACCAGCAGGGCGCCCGCGGCGGGGGCCTTGGAGTCCCGGATGGCAATCCGCGCCCCGGCGAAGGCCACCTCGACACAGTCCGCGTTGTTACCTCCGGCGGTGGCTGCTCTTGACCCAAGCGGTTTCCACAGCGGTCTCCAAGTCAGAGGTTTTTGATCAACAGGATCGAGTCGTCGGGATCAAATGCCCGCTCAGAAAGATCGTCGAGCACCTGCCTGGCGATGGCGACCTCGGCCTCCTTCTCGACAAGCACCGATCCCAGTATGTGCTCGACGTAAGCCACGTCGTGCTCAGCTGGGTCAGGAAAGCTAGCTACGATCACCGCGCCGTTCTGGCCCGGATAAGCCCCGTGCGACTCCGGGACGACCTGGACGGTCACGTTGGGCAGGCTGGCTCGCTCTGCGATGACACGCAACTGTTCGCGATGCGCTTGTCCTGTACAGACCGGTCGCCGTAGGGCCGACTCGTCGATGATCGCGTGCAGGGTCAGCAATGGGTCTTCCAGCAACCTGCGTTGTCGACGGAGCCGGATGGTGACGAATCCGCGATCATCAATCCCGTAGGAATGCCACCAGCCCTTCTCCTTCGCCCGGTGGTATAGGTCGAGGTATTCGTCCCAGTCCGACAGCACGACCCCGTACACGTCGAGCATGGCCAGGAACTCGTGGTACCCCGGAACCTGGCCCTGCTCGATCCGGCTCATCTTGGGCTCGGAGAACAGCAGCTTCGCCCCGGCCTCGCGTTGGGTGAAACCGACTTCCTCACGCAAAGAGCGCAGGGTGCGGCCGAGTTTGCGCGCATGGAAGTTCGGTTTGGGCGCCTCACCCACTGCTGGTCACCCCCGGAGTCCGTTCGAACACGGATAGTAAGACCGAGACCTGGGCGGTGAAACTTTCAGCGCAGTGGCACGTGCTGGACCGCGTTGATGGCGGCGCCCAGGTTGTCCACCTCGAGCGCACGGATGCCATCGGGGAGCGGGCCTGGGTCCGGCGGGACGATCGCGTGGGTGAAGCCCATCCGAACGGCCTCCGCCAACCTCCTGCCGACGCCGGTGACCCTGCGGATCTCCCCGGCGAGCCCCACCTCGCCGATCGCCACCAGCCGCGGCGACAGTGCGATGTCACCCGCTCCCGACCAGACGGCCAGTGCCACCGCGAGGTCGATCGCGGGTTCGGTGATCTTCATTCCGCCGACCGTCGCCGCGTAGACGTCCTGCTCGCCGAACTTCAGCTTTCCCCGCTTCTCCAGTACGGCCAGCACCATGCCGACCCTGGCCGAGTCGAGTCCGCTGACCGCACGCCGCGGCTGCGGCAGGCTCGACTTCGCCACCAGCGCCTGCACCTCGGCCAGCAGCGGGCGTTTGCCCTCCACCGTGACCGTGATGGCCGTTCCCGGCACGGCCTCGGCGTGCCGGTTCAGGAACAACCCGGACGGGTCGGGCACGCCCACGATGCCCTCGTCGCGCAGTTCGAAACAGCCGATCTCGTCGGCAGCGCCGAACCGGTTCTTCACCCCGCGCACCATTCGCAGGGTCGAATGCCGGTCACCCTCGAAGTGCAACACGACGTCCACGAGGTGTTCCAGAACTCGCGGACCGGCCACCGAGCCGTCTTTGGTCACGTGTCCCACCAGCAACACGGGCAGCCCGCGCTCCTTTGCCAGCGCCACCAACCCCGCGGTGACCGCCCGGACCTGCGTAACCCCGCCGGGAGCCGAATCGGCCAGCGGGGAAGCCATGGTCTGCACGGAGTCGACGATCAGCACGCCGGGCTTGACGTCGTCCACATGCGCGAGCACGGCCGAGAGATCGCTCTCGGCCGCGAGGTACATCTGGTCGTGCAAGTTGCCGGTGCGTTCGGCGCGCAACCGCACCTGACCTGCGGACTCCTCACCGGTGACGTACAGCGAGGGCCCGAACTCGCCGTCCTGCCGCAGGTCCCGGCGGCGCGACCGCGGCTCCTCGCCCGCCGCCCAGCGGTAGGCGACCTCGAGCAGCAGTGTCGACTTGCCGACCCCGGGCTCCCCTGCCAGCAACACCACGGCGCCGGGAACGAGCCCACCACCAAGGACCCGGTCCAACTCGGGGACCCCGGTGCTCCGCGCCCTCGCGGCCTCGACGTCGACCTCACCGATCGGCCGCGCCGGTGCGCTCGGCGCCCCTGCCGCGACCCTGGCTATCGCCGGCCGCGCGTCGCCACGTTCCTCGATGGTTCCCCAGCCGTGGCACTCCGGGCAGCGCCCGACCCACTTGGCGACCTCGTAACCGCACTCGCCGCAGCGGTACGTCGTCCCCTTCTTCGCCATGGATCAGACGCTAGTCACCGGGTCCGACAACACGCCCTGTCAGTGACCGCCCTCGGACTCCCCGTGCTCCACATCGGCGACGCGCGGGTGCGCCGGAGCGGTGATGGGGATGTCCAGGGTGGCGGAACCTGCGTTCTTGAACGTGAGAGTCACCGTGATGCTCTGACCCGGCCAGACCTCCCTGACCAGCTGCTCCAGCACGATCGAGGCGTGGCCGTTCCCCGGGGATTCCCCGCCGGACGGCGCGAGGGCGGTGGAGCCGGAATCGGTCTCGGTGGGCGGGTCCACCAACGCCGCGGCCTCGCCGTACTCCGGCTGGCCGACCGCCAAAATGCTGCCGGCCACGATCCGGCGATCACCCTGCACGGCCACGCTGCCCGCGGCGTCGGAGGTCACCGAGAGTAGTTCGTCGTCGACGTCGCCCTCGTTCACGATGACGAGCTCGACCGGGATCTGCGAACCGGCGGGGAAGTAGCGGACGGGCTGGCCGGAATCGGTGGTCGCACCGGGCACGGGCTCGGGGAAGGCAAGTTCGGCGTCGCGGACGGCGATCTTGCCGACGTCGGCCTTCGCGCCGTTGATCGCGGCCTCCTGCGAGTCGGTCTGGGTGATCTGCCCGGCACCGCATCCAGCGATGAACAGGACGGCACCGAGACCGGCCACGACCGAGCTCATCTTGCGCAAGCCCAGCGCGCGACGATTCTGCTGCCTCACGGTCTTCAGCCCTTCCTAGCTACTTATGTACCTGCTCGCGAAGGGTAGCCGGACGGCCGATCACCTCCGGCACGTGGTCGTCATTGTGGCGACCGTCGCGGGAATTGTGAGATCAAATGGTCCATAGTGGATTGCAAGATCAACGGCAGACTGATTCGCCGCCACCTGCGTGAGTATGGGTAACGCGGGTTTGTCAACCCCCATCCAGAGCAGCATTAGGCCACTGACCTGCAAGGACGATCCCGGGGCGCTAGGTGCGCACTCTCGTCGCGTGCTAAGCTGGATACAGCGAAAGGGGCAGAGGACACATGGTTTTCAAGGTCGGAGAGACCGTCGTCTACCCGCACCACGGTGCCGCACTCATCGAAGCAATCGAGACCCGCGTGATCAAGGGCGAGGAGAAGAAGTACCTCGTCCTCAAAGTCGCGCAGGGGGACCTGACGGTCCGCGTGCCTGCTGACAACGCCGAGATCGTCGGCGTACGTGATGTCGTTGGCCAGGACGGTCTGAACCGCGTTTTCGACGTGCTGCGTGCTCCCCACACCGACGAGCCCACGAACTGGTCTCGCCGGTACAAGGCCAACCTCGAGAAGCTCGCCTCCGGCGATGTGAACAAGGTGGCCGAAGTGGTGCGCGACCTCTGGCGGCGAGAGAAGGACCGCGGCCTGTCCGCTGGTGAGAAGCGGATGCTGGCCAAGGCGCGACAGATACTGGTGAGCGAGCTCGCACTCGCCGAGGGCACTGATGAAGGCAAGGCCGAAGTGCTGCTCGACGAGGTTCTGGAAACCGCAACAGTCTGATTCGCAGGCTTCGAGACACCGCGAAGTATCGGCGAACAGACAGGTGAGGGCTGCGCAGAACTGCGACAACACTGTCGTCGCGCTGGTCCCTTACGACAACAGGGATGCTCGGTCCCCGGCCGTGGAGCCAGCTCCGCTGGCCCACGTTCGGGGCGAACCCGTACTGGTCCACACCCTTCGGGGCCTGCTCGGCTCGGAAGTGGTGGACCGGGTGATCCTGGCGGTCCCCCCGGAGCTCTCGCCCGGGCACTCGGCCTATGCCGAGTGCATCGAGGCGCTCGGACCCGGCGCTGCCCGCCTGACACAGCTCTACTGCGGCGCCGGCCGCACCAACGCGGTGCGGTCGGCGTTTGCCGCACACTCACTTGACGAGGCCGAGGTCGTGCTCGTACACGACGCCACCCGGCCATTCGTCCCGCCTTCCGTATTTCGATCGGTAGTCGCCGCCGTGCGCGCGGGCGCCCCCTCCGTGGTTCCCGTGCAGGACGTCACCGACACCATCAAGGTCGTCGGCGACGACGGAACCGTACTGTCCACCCACGACCGCTCCGGCCTGCGCGCGGTACAGGGCCCCCACGGCTTCGCGACGGCGACACTGCGACGGCTGGTCGTCCAGGGCGGTCCCGGGCTGGACGAGACGGTGTCCGACGCCACAGTCGTCGCCGGCCATCCCAATGCCATCCGGCTGCGCACATCGTTCGACATCACCGTCGCCGAGGCACTACTCGCGGGCGACCAGGCCGGAGGACAGCAGTGAGAATCGGACAGGGCGTGGACGTCCACCCCGTGGAGACAGGCAGGCCGTGCTGGATCGCCGGTCTGTTGTGGCCCGAAGTGGACGGCTGCGCCGGGCACTCCGACGGCGACGTCGCCGCGCACGCGCTCTGCGACGCGCTGCTGTCGGCCGCGGGTCTCGGCGACCTCGGTGCCGTTTTCGGTACCGGCGATCCGCGCTGGGCCGGCGCACACGGGGCGGAGTTGCTCACCGAAACACGGCGGCGCGTCGAGGCGGCCGGCTATCGCGTGGGCAACGCCGTCGTGCAGGTGATCGGTAACGCACCACGTATCGGCACCCGCCGCGAGGAGGCACAGCGGACGCTGGGCCTGGCCGTGGGCGGACCGGTGAGCGTGTCCGGCACGACCAGCGACGGGCTGGGCCTAACCGGCCGGGGTGAGGGCATCGCCGCCGTGGCGACGGCCCTGCTGTTCCCGCTGGACGCGAACGCGACAGCGGATTGATCGCCGGCCTCGCGCCCTGACCGTGAGGTTCGATGAAGCCGTGCGCGGGCCTGCTCAGGATGTCCCCAATGTGGCATTGGGGACGTTGTAGTTCCCCAAAGCCACATTGGGGAACTACAACGCCCCCGAAGCGCAACCACGTAGTGTTTGGGGCGTGACCATCGAGGCTGTTCTTTTCGACTTCTCCGGCACGTTGTTCCGTCTCGAGCAGGACGAGACGTGGTTGGACCACCTCACCGACGCGGGCGGCGACCCGCTGGACGTGGAGGCGCAGACCGAGCTGATGCGGCGGATGACCGCGCCGGTGGGCCAGGTCGTCGACCTCTCCGCGGAGCACCAGCACGCCTGGGAGAACCGCGACCTCGATCCGGACCTGCACCGCAAGGTCTACCTCGAGGTGCTGCGCCAGTCCGGGGTGCCGCAGGTCGAGCAGGCGAAAGCCCTCTACGACCGGCTGATCGACCCCAGCCAGTGGACGCCGTACCCGGACACGGCGGACGTACTGAAAGGTTGCGCGGACCGGGGACTGCCCGTCGGCGTGCTCAGCAATATCGCGTTCGACATCCGGCCCGCGTTCATCGAGCGCGGGCTCGACGCGTTCGTCCAGGAGTTCGTGCTGTCCTTCGAGGTCGCGGCGATCAAACCGGACCTGGCGATCTTCCGTACTGCGCTGGAGCGGCTTGGCGCCTCGGCCGAGCGGACACTGATGGTCGGCGACAGCGCCGAGGCCGACGGCGCCGCCGTGGAACTCGGGTGCGCGTTTGCCCTGGTCGAGCCGTCACCCACCACCGAACGGCAGGACGGCCTGCTCGCCGCACTGCGGGCGCACGACGTCCTCTAGCTGGCCTTCACTGCGTCCCGGCTGAGGTGACCCGTACCATTTCAGGGTGGTCCTACACCTATACGACACCGCGGCCAGGGACGTGCGGGAGTTTCACCCCGCTCGCAGTGGAACGGCGTCCATGTACGTGTGTGGTGCCACGGTGCAGGGAATTCCGCACATCGGACACATCCGGGGTGCACTCAACTACGACGTGCTGCGCCGGTGGCTTATCCACAGTGGACTCGACGTGCTCATGGTGCGCAATGTCACCGACATCGATGACAAGATCCTGGACAAGGCCGAAGCCGCGGAGAGGCCGTGGTGGGAGTGGGCCGCGACCCACGAGCGCGCGTTCGAGGACGCCTACGAGGTGCTCGGCTGCCTGCCACCGTCGATCGCGCCGAGGGCGACCGGTCACATCACCCAGATGATCGAGCTGATGCAGCGGCTGATCGACAGCGATCACGCCTACGCAGCCGACGGCAACGTCTATTTCTCGGTCACCTCCTTCCCGAACTACGGCGAACTGTCCGGGCAGCGGCTGGACGACGTCCAGCAGGGGGAGAACCAGGCGACCGGCAAGCGTGACCCGAGGGACTTCACGCTGTGGAAGCGGGCCAAGCCCGGCGAACCGTCCTGGCCGACGCCATGGGGTTCCGGCAGGCCCGGGTGGCACCTCGAGTGCTCGGCCATGGCCACCAACTACCTGGGGCCCGAGTTCGACATCCATGGCGGCGGGGTCGATCTGGTGTTCCCGCACCACGAGAACGAGCGCGCGCAGTCACACGCCGCCGGTGACGGCTTCGCCCGCTTCTGGCTGCACAACGCCTGGGTGACGCTCTCCGGCGAGAAGATGTCGAAGTCGCTCGGGAACACCGTGGCCATCCCCGAGATGCTGCGCCGCTACCGGCCCGTCGAGCTGAGGTACTACCTGATTCAGCCGCACTACCGCTCGACGATCGAGTACTCCGACGACGCACTGTCCGAGTCGGCACAGGGTTACCGGCGGATCGAGCAGTTCCTGCGCAGGGTCGCCGGAACCGCGGGCGAGGTGAGTGTCGGTGAGGTGCCTGCCGACTTCGCGACCGCGCTGGACGACGACCTCGGCACCCCGCAGGCCTTCGCCGTGCTGCACAACACGGTGCGCGACGGTAACGCCGCACTGGACTCGGGCGACATCTCGAAGGCACTCGAACTGGCAACGACGGTGCGAGCGATGGTCGGCGTGCTCGGCGTCGATCCGCTGGCGCGGACCTGGACGACGGGTGTGGGCGACGACACCGGCACCCGGCAGGCACTGGGCGTGCTCGTCGAGGGACTACTCGAACAACGGCAGCAGGCGCGTGCCGATCGTGACTTCGCTCGGGCGGACGCGGTGCGGGACCAGTTGCAGAGCGCCGGGATCACGGTGGAAGACACCGCAAACGGTCCTATGTGGACTATTAAGGACTGAGGAACAATGGCAGGCAACTCCCGACGCCAGGGCGCGATTCGCAAACCCGGTACCAAGAAGGGGCAGGTCGTCGGCTCCGGCGGCCAGCGACGCAAGGGACTCGAAGGCAAGGGGCCGACCCCGAAGGCCGATCAGCGGCCAGGGCACCCGAAGCAGCGCAAGGCCGCGGCCGTGGCCAAGGCAGAGAAGGCCAGGAACAAGAAGGCCGAAGGACCGGAGATCATCGCTGGGCGCAACCCTGTGGTGGAGGCGCTGCGCGCCGATGTCCCTGGTACCGCCCTATATGTGGCGCTGAACATCGACGCCGATGACCGGGTCACCGAGGCCGTGCGGATGGCGGCGGACAAGGGCATCTCCATCCTGGAGATCCCGCGAGAGGAACTCGACCGCAAGACCGGCAAGGCGATGCACCAGGGCCTCGGCCTGCAGGTGCCGCCGTTCGACTACACGCACCCGGACGACCTGCTCACCACGGCGCAGGACTCCGGAAACGCACCGCTGCTGGTCGCGCTGGACGGGGTGACCGACCCGCGCAACCTGGGTGCGGTGATCCGTTCGGCCGCCGCGTTCGGTGCGCACGGCGTGCTGCTTCCCGAGCGCAGGAGCGCCGGGATGACGGCGGTGGCGTGGCGGACCAGCGCGGGAACCGCGGCCAAGCTGCCGGTGGCCGTCGCGACGAACCTCACCCGGCAGCTGAAGTCGTGGGCCGCGGAAGGGCTGATGATCGTCGGCCTCGACGCGGACGGCTCGGTGGACATCGACGAGCTGAACCTGGCAGCTGATCCGCTGGTGATCGTGCTCGGTTCCGAGGGTAGAGGGCTGTCCCGGCTGGTCCGGGAGACCTGCGACGAGACGGTGTCCATTCCGATGGCGGCGGGTGTGGAGTCGCTGAACGCCTCCGTCGCGGCGGGTGTCCTGCTCGCCGAGGTGGCACGCCGCAGGCGTATGGCCGGCCGTATCTGACGCCGGACGCCGCCATGGCCGCTTCGGGGCTCGCAGCTGCCCGTAACGTGGCCATGGCGACTTTCCTGCTACTCCTCACTCCAACGGGGTAGGGCCTCGGCTAGGGTCACGACGTCCTCGCCTCAACCAAAGGCGAGGACTGTAGAACGCTGACCAGGGGGCCCGTCCAGCATGTCGTTCGTCTCGCCACTGTTCCTGTGGTACTTCATGCCGGCGGTACTGCTCGCCGTGCTGGTGTGCCCCAGAAGCTGGCGAAACGGCATCGTCGCAGCGGGCAGCCTGATCTTCTACGCGACCGGTGCCGGGGCGTTCACGCTGCTGCTGCTGGCCTGCATGGTGGTCAACTTCGCGGCGGGGCCGAGACTGCAGCCCGACGAATGGGACATGCGGCCGGACCAGCAGCGCCGCTGGTTGCTCATCGGCGTAATCGCCTTCGACCTGTCGATCCTGGTGGTCTGGAAGTACGCCGGGTTCGCAACCGAGCAGATCGCCTGGTTCACCCAGCAGCTCGGCGGCGATTTCCCGATCGTGCAGCTGGCGCTGCCGATCGGTATTTCCTTCTTCACCTTCCACCACATCTCCTACGTGGTGGACATCTATCGCGGCGAGCGGCAGGCACTGCGCAACCCGGTGTCGTTCGCGACGTACATCGCGATGTTCCCGCAGCTGGCGGCCGGGCCGATCGTGCGTTACCGGGAGATCGCCGACCAGTTGCCCCAGCAGCGCCTGCACCGGCTCGACGACGTCGCCGCCGGATTCCCCCGGTTCGCGCTCGGCCTGTGCAAGAAGGCGATCATCGCCGACTCGCTGGCGCCGATGGTGGACGCGTGTTTCGCCACGCCATCCGACGAGATGACGTTCGCGGTCGCCTGGCTCGGCGCGATCGCTTACACGCTGCAGCTCTACTTCGACTTCTCCGGCTACTCGGACATGGCCATCGGCCTCGGCCGGATGCTCGGCTTCCGGCTGCCGGAGAACTTCGCGAGGCCGTACTCCTCGGTCACCATCACCGAGTTCTGGCGGCGCTGGCATATGTCGCTTTCGCGCTGGTTCCGCGACTACGTCTACATCCCGCTCGGCGGAAACCGCGGTGGAATCGGGAAAACGTACCGCAACCTCTGCATCGTTTTCGTCCTCACCGGCCTCTGGCACGGTGCGAACTGGACCTTCCTCATGTGGGGCGTCTACCACGGCGCACTGCTCATCATCGAGCGAGCGTTCGGCTGGGAGCAGACGCCGGAGCGGCCCGGCAAACGTGCCGGAAGGCGAGTGCTGACACTGGTGCTGGTGATCTTCGGCTGGGTCCTGTTCCGCTCCCCCGACCTCGGTCAGGCCCTGACGATGATCGGGCACATGCTGCTGCCGGACTTCGGCGGGCTGACCGACGTCGTGGAGTCCGCGCTGACCAACCAGCGCCTGGTGCTCCTGCTGGCGGCCCTCGCGGTCTTCGCACTACCGGCGCACCCGGTGACCGGGCCGATGCTGGAGTCCTCGCGAACCAACTCCGCGACCGTACTGCGCGTCGGCGTGATGACCGTCGGCCTGTTCTACGCCGCCGTCCTCGTCGCCACGGGCACGTTCAGCCCGTTCCTGTACTACCAGTTCTAGAGCCAGGCCGATCTGCCGGGAATCGTCCCAGCGAAACCGTCAGGCGCGGCACGACTCGAATGTTGTCCAATGTAGACAGACAACGATGTTGTTCTGCCACACTGGGAAAGTGACCCGGGTTCACAGACCGAGCAGGTGCGGGGCCGAGGCCAGCGATCGAAACTGCTCGCCAGGGTCCTTCACCAGGCGGCGGGTGGTGAGGTCGAGAACGCCACCGACGTTGGCCACCTCGGCCACGAGTGTGCCGTCTTCTCGACGGACGTCCTGCTGGACCCGGAAAGCTTTACCCTCACCCCAGACGAACGTGCAGGACACATCCACCTCGTCGCCGGCGCGTAGTTCGTGGTGGTACCGCACGGTTTCCTCGATGCGCACCGGTGCGACCCCACGTGCATGCAACTTCGCCTGGGTTATGCCCGCCGCCTGCAGGCATTCCCACCGAGCGTGCTCACCGTATTGCAGGTACACCGCGCCGTTTACGTGCCCTTGGGCGTCGAGTTCGTAGGTGCGAACGCCGATACGAACTCGAAAGTCATCGGGCATTTGCGAAGCTCCCCTCCCGGCCGATCTGTGTGTACCGCGCAGGCTAGCCCTCGACACCGACAGTCCGGTTCAACGCCGCAACCGCACCCGGCCCCTCCGTCGCAGGGGAAATCGGCGGTTTCTCCGAGGCCGGTCGCGGCGGCAACGGCATCATCACGGTTCGCCATGCGTCGACCGACGCGGATGGTCGCAACCAGTTTTCGCGAGCTCGCGCCGCGCCCGTTTTGCTAACGCGGAACCGGTGACGGCCGCTGCCGGGTTCCCGGGACGAGCGCCAGCTGGTCCGCATGGAACGCGTCCCGCCGCGGGGGCGGCAGCCAGGTGTCGGGCCGCACATGGCGCTGCCGGGCCAGTTCTGTCGCGTCGAGCGGAGCCGCGAGGTCGATTCCGTAGTTCTTGGCGTTGCTTCCCACCGGAACCAACCGCATACCCTCCGGCTGAACTCCGATACCGATCGCGACGAGATAAGCATCGTCCAGCAGATCGGTGAAGCCGGCCCAGGCTCCGGCGAACGACCAGATCGACGCCTGTGCCCAACGACCGCCAATGTCCCAGGCCACGCGCGGCCATTGCGCATGCCGCTTCGCCTGCTCCTCCGCGTGCTCCACCATCGCCGGAATCAAACCGTCCGGACGTGGCACCGAACCGTCCGGCAACGTGAGGTTGATGAGACCGAACGCGGCGCTGAAAGCTACAGCGACGAGAGGATCACCCGATCGTGGCGACAACGCACTGTCGTATCGATCGCGGGGCAAGGTGCCGACACGCACACCGTGCTCGCCACCTTCCTCGCGATGCCCCAGCCACAACGCCCATACCGGCTCACCAGGCCGTCCCTCGAAGAAGTCGAGCCACCGCGGACCTCGCCATCCCCAGTCGAGGCCGTAGATGGGAAAGTCCACTGGCGGCGACACCTGCTCACCCATCGGATCCATTGGGACATAGTGCACCTGCGCGGCCGGAAGCGCACCATCTCCGTTATCACTCCGACGCCCGGGCGGCGATCAGGCCGCCGCCGCGTGCACCCTCCGTGTCGGCATACCGCCGATCGAGTCGAGACCGCCGGTCGGCGAAGCCCTCGTCGTGACCGCCAGTCAGCCCGGCTCACTGTCTGCGACGTCTACAGTGGACACGCTGGTTACAGCTGCCAGCGCCGAAACCGGCCTCCGTACTGCCCAGGAAGTATTGCCGCGCAAACGCTTGCACCAGTAACAACGCCGCTCGGATATCCACCGTCCGGCTGCGCGGGGGCAGGCGGCTCATCCAGTACCGCGTCGATCCCGCCGGGATCCGCTCCCCGGCTTGGCAACAGATTTCCGCCGGGGTCCACTAGAGATTCTCGAAGGAGCTCAGCCCTGACCGTAACCGCGTAGCCGGTCCACGATGTGTTCGATTTCCTGTCCCGGCAACAGAGTGGGAGTTCCCGAGGACCGGGCGAGCAGCCACAACCTGCATACCCACTCCAGCTGCTCCGCACGATGGTAGGCGGCGTCGAGCGTGTCCCCGTAGGTGATCGTTCCGTGGTTGGCCAGCAGGCAGCCTCGCCTGCCGTCCAGGGCTTTCAGCATCGACTCGGCCAGTTCCGGCGTGCCGTACGTGGCATAGGCCGCGACACGGGCGGACGGGCCGATCGTGGCGAGCATGTAGTGGATCGGCGGTACCTCGTCGACCAGTGTGGACACCGCTGTGGCATGTACGGAGTGCGTATGCACCGATGCGGCGATTCCCTTGCCGTCGGGATCGCTTGCCCCGGTGTAGATCCCAAGGTGCATCGGGAGTTCACTGGTCGGCTTGAGCGAGCCGTCCACGACGGATCCGTCGAGAGACACCACCGGAATGTCTTCTGGCGTGAGGGACGTGTAGTCCACCCCTGTGGGAGTCACCGCCACCAGCTCGCCCGATCGCATCGAGATGTTTCCCGACGTTCCCACCACGAGCCCGTCGGCCACCATCTTCCGCGCGTACTCGCACACCTCGGCCCGCTCGTCACCCAGCAGCACCTAGAGCCTCCATTGCTCTCGCGCCGCTGCCAAAGCGGCTTGGTATTCGTCATATCCACGCTGGTAGACGGCCGTGTTCTCCGGCCGTGCCTCGACCGTGCGAGAGTTGGCGGCCCACAACTCGGCGTCGAACGGCTCACCCAGTGCCTCGCCCGCGACCAGGACCGCGCCGCGAGCGCCCACTCCCGGATCGCCGGGAATCACGATCGGCCTGCCGAGTACGTCGGCGAAGATCTGGGTCCACTCGGTGGATCGCACTCCGCCGCCGCAGGCGTACAACGTTCCGGAAAGTCCGGCTGCCTCGAAGCAATGTCTTGCGGCGTAGGCGATTCCCTCGCAGAGTGCGCGGATCATGTCCGCACGGGTGGACTCCAGGCTGAGCCCGGAGAACTGTGCCCGCGCGGCCGCGTCCACGAACGGCGCCCGCTCACCGGAGGTCGACAGGAACGGCAGCACGCGCACGCCACCCGCACCTGGGCTGCTCTCGGCAAGCAGCTCGCTCACCTGGTTCACCTCGATTCCGAGCACTCCGCAGGCCCAGTCCAGACTCGCGGTCCCGACCATGGCCGGCATCGCGCGCAGGAACTCGCCCACTGTCGGAGTGCAGAGGAACATTCCGGCCGGTTCACCCTCGGGGTCGAACTCCGGACTGTCGGTGAGCACCTGGCAGGCCAGCGTCGTACCCGCGGTGAGGATCCCGTCGCCGACCTGCGACACACCGGCCCCGATCGCGCAGGCCGGCAGATCGAACGGGCCCGCGGTGACCGGGAGTCCGGCGGGCAGCCCGAGCAGTTCGGCACCTCGCGCGTCGAGGCGGAACACGGTCCGTGGCGCTGCCGGTTCGGCGAGCAGGTGCCGCCGGTGGGTGAGCCCGCAGGCCGCGATGGCTTCCTCGTCGTAGCGCCGGGTCGCCGGGTTCAGGAACGGCAGCGAGGCGTCTGAGACGTCCACAGCGATCTCGCCGGTGAGCCGTTGCAACACCGCGTCCACGCAGTATCCCGCGACCACGGCGCGATCGAGGGACTCCGGTTCGTGTTTGTCCAAGTAGGACAAGATCGTGGCGGCACTGCCCGGGAAGAGTCCGGAACCGGTGCGGCGGAATACTTCCCGCGTCACTCCTTCCGCCTGCCACTTGGCCAGCAGGGAGTTCGCCCGGCCGTCGAGCCAGGAGATCGCGGGACGAACCGGGCTGCCGTCGGCATCGCGCAGCCACAGGCCGTCCCCCTGTCCCGTCAGCGCCAGTGCGACCACCGGTCCGTCCAGCTGCCCGTGCACCTCGCGGACGACGGTGGCGACCGTGCCCAGCACCTGTTCGAGATCCTGCTCCACCAGGCCACCCGGCAGGTGGTGCACCTCCGACGGGGTGCACGCCTCGGCGATCGAGACCCCGGCACGGTCGAATACGACCGCCTTGGTCAGCGAGGTGCCGATGTCGACACCGATGATGTGCCCGTTGCTGGTCGTCATGGCCGCCTACCCGAGGACGTCTGGGTTGGCGACATGGGCGAGCGCCTCGCCACGGGCGTAGCGGCCCAGCTCGGCGGCGACGATCTTCGCCGCGCGCTCGGCTGTCTGCCTGCTCGCCCCGGCCAGGTGGGGGGTGGCGATGACGTTGGGCGCGTCCCGCAGGGCCCAGTCCGCCGGCGGCGGCTCCACGTCATAGACGTCCAGTGCCAGCGCACCGAGCCTGCCCGTGCGCAACGCCTCCGGCAGGGGGGCGTAATCCAGCAGGCCACCTCGCGCGGTGTTCACCAGCACGGCGCCCTCCGGCAGCAGCGCCAGCTTGTCGGCGTCGATCAGGTGCTGCGTCTGCTCGGTCAGCCGTGCGTGCAGGCTCACCACAAAACTGCGGCGCAGCAGCTCGTCGAGCTCCACGACCTCGGCACCGTCGGCCGCGATGGCCGCGGAATCGGCGAAGGGGTCGGACACGAGCACCTTCGCCCCGAAAGCGACCAGCACCCGCGCGACGCGCGAGCCGATCGCGCCGTATCCGACCAGACCAACCGTCGTGCCCTCCAGTTCGACGCCGGCATTCGGGTACGCGTAGTAGTCCCCGCGCCAGGTTCCGCCGAGCAGCTCGGCCGAGGACGTCGAGATCCGGCGCATCGCGGCCAGGATCATGCCGAGCGCGAACTCGGCGGCGGCCGTCGCGTTGCGACCAGGGGCATAGGTCACGGCGACGCCCGCCTCGGTGGCAGCGGCGAGATCGACGTTCACCGGGCCACCCCGGCACACCGAGACCAGCTTCAGCCCCGGCGCGGCCGCGAAGACCTTCTTCGTGAACGGTGCCATCTGGGTGACCACGGCCTCGGTGCCGCCGAGGGCCTCGATCACCTGCTCCTCAGTGCCGCTGGCCTCCTGCACACCGCCGACCGGGCCGAATGGCTCGATCGGCCACGGCAGGGACAGCTCGGCGCACTCCGCCGCCGTGCCCAGTTCCGCCCGGACCGCGGCGACCAACAGATCGGTGCCGACGAATTCGTCTCCCGCAGCGAGTACCCGCAACGTCGTTGTTCCTCTCACTGTTCGTGTCGATCGCACTTTCCCGGGAAAGTGCGATACACGGCGTGTGCAACTACCGCGCTTTCCCGGGAAAGTGCGGGTTGGTCAGCAGGCCACGTGGGCCTGTTCGTAGTCGGTGATGTGCGCGACCTTGCCCGCACTGGCCGACTCCGGGTCGAAGGTGTAACCGATCCACTCGGTCACGATCTTCTTCGCCAGCTCCGGCCCGATCACCCGCGCGCCGAAGGTGATCACCTGGCAGTTGTTCGACTTGACCGAGCGCTCCGCCGAATAGGAGTCGTGCGCCACCGTGGCCCTGACCCCCGGAACCTTGTTCGCCGAGATCGCCACGCCGATTCCCGTGCCGCATACGAGCACGCCCCGGTCCGCCTCTCCCCGTGCGATGGCCTCCGCGGCCGCGAGACCGAGCACAGGATAGGCGCGATCGTCCCCGGCGTCGGCGACGCCGAGGTCGGTCACCTCACTGACCCGCTCATCGGCCCGCAGCAGTTCACGCACCGCGTTCTTCAGCTCCACACCGGCATTGTCCGCCGCCACCACAACTCGCATCAGCTTTCCCCTGCCTGTGTTCGAGACGCCGGTGTTCGAGACGCCGGTGTTCGAGACGTCAGTGCCGCACCGACGGCAGTCACGATCAGCGCGAACGAGGTCGCGCCCGGATCGGCGTGTCCCTTGCTCCGCTCGGCGAGCCGGGCGGCCCTGCCCTTCGCGGGCACGAGGTCGGCTGTCTCGCGCGCGGCTCCCGCTGCCCGCTGCGCGGCCTCGCACCAGGCATCGGCCACAGCAGCACCGGAGATCGCCTGCTCCCTGAGCACTCTGCGGAACGGCTCGATCGCGTCGAGCATCGTCTTGTCCCCCGGCTCGGCCTTTCCCAGCTCCACGAACGCTTTCGCGGCGTTGTCCACCGCGTCAGCCACGGCCGTCGCGGTGATCTCCGCCGAATCCAGCCCCCGCAGACCCGCTCCTGTCTCGGCGAGCAGGACACCGTAGAGCGCGCCGGACGCACCTCCAGAGGCGTCGGCAAGCGCCGTGCCGGCACGCAGAAGCGCACCGGAAAGGGGCTCACCGTCCTGTTCGGCCGCACGGGCGGCGGCAACGGCGGCCCGCATACCTCGGGTGATACCGAGCCCGTGGTCACCATCGGCCGCGACCGCGTCGAGCCGGCCGAGCTCGTCCTCGGCCTCGGTGACCGCGGCCAGCGCCGCGGTGAGCACCTGATCGGCGAGGCCCTCTCCCGCCGCGCCTTCGGCGCCGGTCAAAGTGGCATCCACAGTGGACTCCAGTTCCACGGTTTCCAGCACAGCACCGGTACTGCGGTAGCCCGGAGTGTCACAGGGCGCGGAGTACAGTTCCGCGAGTTCGTCGTCGAGCACCATGACCGACAGGGAGACCCCCGCCATGTCCAGGGAGGTGACGAACTCACCGACCTCGGTGTGCAGCGGGTTGAGCCCGGCCGCGGCCAGCCGCTCGTGCACCCGGGTATAGGTGACGAACATTTCCTCGTACTTGGTGCGCCCCAGTCCGTTCAGCAGCACGACCACCCTGCCGTCGCTGCCGGACAGTGGCAGTTCGGGCAGCAGCCCGTCCACGAGTTCGTCCGCCAGTTCGGCCGCGTCCAGCCTGCCGACCGTACGCACCCCCGGCTCCCCGTGAATGCCGAGACCGAGTTCCATTTCCTGCTCGCCAACGCGGAACAGGGGTTCTGCCGCTCCCGGCAGCGTGCAACCGCCGAACGCGGCTCCGAAGGTGCGGGTGCTGGCATTGGCCTTCACTGCCGCGGCGTGGACGCCTGCCAGGTCGTCACCGCGCTGCGCGGCGGCTCCCGCGATCTTGAAGACCAGGAAGTCACCTGCGACACCACGCCGGTTCTCCGCGTCCTCGGCCGAACCGCTGGCGATGTCGTCGGTCACCAGAATCGTGCGGCTGTCGATGCCCTCGGCCGCCAGCCTGCGTGCGGCGAGGCCGAAGTGCAGCACGTCGCCCGCGTAGTTGCCATAGCCGAAGAGCACGCCCGCACCGCCGTCGGCGGCCTTCGCCGTCCGGTAGACCTGCTCGGCGCTGGGGCTGGTGAAGACGTCTCCGATCACCGCGCCGTCGGCCAGCCCGGGACCGACCAGACCGGCGAAGGCCGGGTAGTGCCCGCAGCCACCACCGATGACGACAGCGACCTTGCCCTGGCGTGGCACCTGCCTGCCGATCACGCCGTACGCATCCGGCACCTTTCGCACGGTCCGGCCGTATGCGGTGACGAACCCGTCGAGCCAGTCACGCTTGAAGGTCTGCGCGGTTCCGAGGACCGTCATGGCATGCCTCCCGCATCGGTGGCGACGAGCTCACCCGCCAGGTATGCGAGCAGTGTCCGGCGCACCTCGTCGTTGTCCCGCGCCACGACGCTGGCCAGTTCGAGCGCGTCGGGCTTCGGCGGATAGGTCGGATTGGGCAGCGCGACCACGGTGAGACCCGCGGCGGCAGCGGCGCGAATGCCGTTGCTGGAATCCTCGACTCCGAGGCAGTCGGCCCCACGCAGCCCGAGCCGCGAGGCCGCCTCGGCGTAGACGTCCGGACTCGGCTTGCCGCGCGCCACCTCCGCGCTGGAGACGGTCGCGGTGAACTCCCGCTCGAGATCGTGCGTGTGCAGAATCGCGTCGATCACACGGCGAGCCGCCGAGGAGGCCATCGCGATCGGAACGCGTGCACTGACCTCGCGCACCATCGCGTCGGCGCCCGGCAGCAGCGGGGCCTGACCGGCCTCGATCGCGGCGATCATGCCGTCGACCACCGCGTCTTCGACCTCGACCGGCGTCTCCGGAGTCCCGCTTCGCTCGGCGAGATAGGCCGCCCACTCGGGGGCGCTCATGCCCTGCACCGTGGCGGTGTCACTGTCCGTCCACTCGACCTGGTGCCGCGCTGCGTACGCGACCCAGTTCTCCTCCCAGAGGTGCTCGCTGTCGACAAGAACCCCGTCCATGTCGAAGACCACCGCGGCGAGTGCCATGGAAACAACCCCTTTCACATGTTCGATGTTAAATTAACACTCTAGACGCGATCTGTCACCATCATGTGGCGCGGTACGAATCGACGAGACTGGAGACCTGATGCCGACCCGACTGCTCCTGGCCAGGCACGGCCAGACCGAATGGCATGCCGAGAACCGGTATGCCGGAACCAGCGAGGTCGAGCTGACGCGGACCGGGCTGGCGCAGGCGGATGCGCTGGCCGAATTCGTCCGAGGACTGGACGCGGCGCACAGACCCACCGCCCTGTACTGCTCACCGCAGGGCCGCGCACGGGCAACGGCACAGCCCGCGGCCGCGGCACTCGGCCTGTCCCCCCGAATCTCCGCGGAACTGCGCGAGGTGCATTTCGGGGTCGCGGAGGGCCGGACTCTCAATGAGGTGCGCGCGCAGGAGCCGGAACTGGTGGCCCGTTTCCGCGCCGACCCGGTGCACGGCGCCTTTCCTGGTTCGGAGCCACCTGCGGATGCGGCAGAGCGGGGCGCCAAGGCGCTGCGGGTGATCGCGGCCGAGGCGGGCGACGACGTTGTGCTGGTCGTCGCGCACAACACCCTGCTCCGGCTGTCGCTGTGCCTGCTGCTGGGCATTCCGCTTTCGACCTACCGCACGGTGTTCCCGCAGCTGGGTAACTGCGCGCTCACCGAGATCGGCATCGACGGCGACCGGACCGCCCTGCGACGGTTCAACCTGCCGGTCGACGGCGGTCTTTGACGGTCGTGGTCGCGCGGCGCGAAACAAGCTCTGAGATATTGACCGGATGAGCAGCGAGACGTCGAGCGGCGGCAGTGCACGCTCTCGGAGCATTCGGCAGCAGCGCATCACCGATTACGTCGTGGAGAAGGGGTCCGCATCGGCGGCCGAACTCGCGGAGCTGACCGGGGTGAGCGTGATGACCGTGCACCGCGACCTCGACGAGCTGGCCCGGCGCGGTCTGCTGCGCAAGTTCCGCGGCGGGGTCTCGGCCCAGCCGTCGACAGTGTTCGAGAGCAACGCGGAGTACCGGCTCGGCGCGCACGTCGAAGCGAAGGCCGCGATCGCCCGCCAGGCGTTGACGTACGTCGAACCGGGCATGTCGATCCTGCTGGACGACTCGACCAGCGCATTGGCGCTGGCCAAGCTGCTGCCCGAGGTGGCGCCGCTGACCGTGGCCACGAACTACCTCCGCACCATCGACGTGCTGAAGAACGTCGAGGACATCCGGCTGATCTGCATCGGCGGGGACTACTCCAGCACGCACGACTCCTTCCTCGGCATGCCCTGCCTGGAGGCGGTGGAGCGAATCACCGTGGACGCCACCTTCGTCTCGACGTCGTCGATGAACGGCGAGATGACCTTCCACCAGGAACCGGAAATCGTCATGGTCAAGCGGGTCATGCTGGCCAGCGCCGAGACCAAGGTGCTGCTGATGGACTCGAGCAAGATGCCGCGATCGGCGCTGCACCGGCTCGCTCCCGTGTCCGACTACGACCGGCTGATCGTGGACTCCGGCGTACCTGGTCAGCTGCTCGAGGAGCTGCGCAGCCGTACCGCGGTCGACGTGGCGCGCTGAGATTCCCGTCGCGCGCATTCCCAATATCTCATCAAGTGCGTTAAATTAACACTCATGATGATTATTTGGGCGCGCGCACCTGGCGGCGCCATGAGTGGACCGGTGACCATCGGGGTCGACGTCGCGACCGCGGGCGTGCGCGCGGTCGCCCTGGACGTGCCCACCCGTTCTGTACTGGCCTCGGCCTCGTACGACCTACCTGCTCCCGTGCGTGCCGAGCCCGGTCACAGCGAGGCTGACGCCGGCGTGTGGTGGCCGAGTGTCGAGGCCGCTCTCGCCGAGGTCACCGCCCGGCTGCCGCATCGCGGCGCGGAGGTACGGGCGGTGTCGGTTGCCGCGACGTCAGGCACGGTCGTAGCGGTGGATGCCGCGGAACGGCCCGTTTCACCAGCGTTGATGTACGACGACCGCCGAGGTGCGCCGTACAACGCGAAGGCGGCCGCGCTGGGCGCGGACCGCTGGGCCCGTCTCGGCCTCGCGCCATCGGCGACGGCCGCGCTCGGCCGGATCGCCTGGTTGCGCGACAACATTCCCGCCGCGGTGGCGGTCCGGCACACCCCTGAGCTGATCGGCGCACGCCTGACCGGGCATCCGGTGGCCACGGATTCCTCGCACGCACTCAAGAGCGGCTACGACGCGCTGGCCGGACAGTGGCCGGCCGAGGTCTTCGACGCGCTCGGCGTCTCCACGGACTTTCTGCCCGGCGTGGTGGCACCGACGTCCGTACTCGGCGAGGTGTGCCGCGCTGCCGCCGAGACGACGGGATTGCCTCCAGGCTGCCTTGTGGTAGCGGGAATGACCGACGGATGCGCGGGGCAACTCGCCGCGGGCGCCTGCGAACCGGGTCAGTTCGTCGGCATTCTCGGCACCACCTATGTCCTCAAAGGAGTCAGCACCGATCTGGTCGCCGACCACACCGAGGCGATGTACAGCCATCGGCATCCCCAGGGCTGGTGGCTGCCGGGAGGCGCGGCGAACACCGGCGGCGAGGCACTGGCCGATACGACCGATCTGGCCGCGCTCGACGCCGCGGCGGCGGAACTGGGTCCGGCAAGGACTGTGGCTTACCCCCTGCGCAGGCAGGGCGAACGGTTCCCCTTCGTCTCGGCAGCGGCTCGCGGTTTCCGTCTCGGGGAGGCGGACAGCCCCGCCGAGGCACATCGTGCGCGGCTGGAAGGCGTCGCGTTCGTGGAACGCCTGGCACTGGATCACGTGCGCAGGCTCGGCCTCGAGGTGACGGCGCCGCTGTTCACCGCCGGTGGCGGCAGCCGTAGTCCACTGTGGAACCGGATCAGGGCGACCGTGACCGGATTGAGCCTGCGGGTGAGCGAGAGCGCTGAGACCGGCTACGGTGCCGCGCTGCTCGCCGCGGCCACGCTGCTGTCCGGCGGTCTGAGCGAGGCGTGCCGCGACCTTCCGGGATCGACCAGCCTGGTCGACCCGGAACCGGCCGAACTGGACGCGCTGACCGGCTCCTACCGCCGCTTCTGCACGGAACTGCACAACCGGGGCTGGATCGACGACGAGTTGCTGACCACCGCGGTTCGATGACGCGGTGAAGGCACCTTGTCCGCGGCGAACGCGGACAAGGTGCCTTCACCTGGCACTCCCGTGGGTCAGGCCGGGGCGACCGCCGGGGTTTCGGCCGCCTGTGCACGCGCCAGACGCGCCTTCTTCTTCTCGTGTGGGTCGCTGCCGTCCTTCAGCCTGGTCGACAGCACCGCGACGAGCACGTACAGCGCGCCGAACGTGATCGCGACACCACCGCCGCCGAACAACGGGTAGAACAGCGTCACCATGAAGGGGCCGACGAACGCGGCGCCACCGGCACCGAAGTTGAGCACGGCCAGCGCCGCACCCTTGTCCTTTGTGGGCACCATCGACGGCATCAGTGCCGAGAGCGGCACGAAACCGGCGAGCAACACGCCGTAGAGCACGCCGAACGCCGCGGCCGCGGAGAACGTGCCCGCCGCCATCGCGCCGAAGTACCAGAGCGGCGCGGCGACCGCACAGCCGAGGCAGCCGAACCAGGTCACGGTCCTGCGCCAGCCGAAGAAGTCACCGAAGACGCCGAAGAACAGGTTGGCCGCGATGTTCGCGCCATAGGCGATGGCACTGAGCGAGGAGACCTCCGCGGCACTGAGGAAGCCGCCGTCAGTGGCCTCCACCCCGAAGGTGAACGGGAACATCGCGAAGAAGCCGTACTGCGGCGCGGTGTTCACGATCCTGACCAGCCCACCGGCGAGCACCCTGCGGTCGCGCCAGAGGATGTCGACTCCCTCGAAGAGCCGCTTGAGGCTGGTGGGGTTCTCCACGGTTTCGTCGGCGATCGGCTTGCTACCGCTGGGTTCCCGGACGAAGAAGCAGCCGATCACCGAGCCGATGGCGACCAGTACCAGGGAGAGCACCAAAGTCCCGTAGAGGGACATGCCGAACGGCCCGATGGCCAGTGCCGCGACCGCGGCGCCCAACGTCGGCAGACCGCCGGTGAAAGCGAACCAGAACCAGCCCGCGACCGAACCCCGCATCCGCTCCGGACTGGCGATCTGGGCCCAGACAAGGAAAGCGAAGGCGAAGAGCGGGTAGGCGAACCCGCGGATGGCGTACGTCGTGATGATGAACGCCGAGTTCTGCGTGGGGATCGCGATGAAGAGGAAGATGATTTCGAAGGCGATCCACCAGCCGGCACCGAGCCACATCACCCTGCGCGGCCCCCAGATCGCGGACAGCGTGCCGGAGAACCACGCCGCGACCATGACGGCGACGCCGTAGGCGGTCACCGTGGCGAACGAGGCCTGGGCACCGGGCAGGCCTCCGCCGTCCGGTTGCTGCAGATAGTCCGAAAGATACGTGATCTCGACGCCGTCACCGATCATGAAGATCAGGACCGCGACGAAACCCCAGACCAACGGCCGGGGAATGCCGATGCGCTCGATACCGGTGAGTGGCCGGTCATCTGGTTCCGGCGCTGCGGCACCCTCCGGGGCGCCCGTGCCGGAACCGCGGTCGGTAGGTGGGGACTGGGACATGCTGACCTCCAGAACGAACAGCATCAGGCGGCGACCGCGACGTACGACTCGGGCCGGCGCCTGGCACTGGAGGCACGTCGCTGTGTTGGCGGGATGTTTCCCTACCATCAGCCCGTATCATGCAATATGTTAAACTAACACGCAAGATGTTAGTTTAACCTCGTTCTAGATCGTTGCCGCTCGTCAACGAGGCATCGCACTTTCCCGGGAAAGTGCGATCTTTGCGCGCGCAAGTACCGCGCTTTCCCGGGAAAGTGCGACACCTGGCCCGGCCCCGCCCAGCTCACGCGGCACCCCTACCCGCGCTTTCCCGGGAAAGTGCGAAAAGGGGCCGCTCGCGAGCCTGTCGCGGCGCCGGAGCACCGGGACGGTTCGCGAGCGGCCCCTGTGGACGGCTCGGGTCTGTTGGGCTACTTGGCGGGCACCGGCTTGCCTGCCTTCTCGGGCTTTTCTGCCTTCTCGGACTTCTCGGACTTCTCCGTGCCGGCGGCGGCAGGGGCCGGCCTGCCTCCCGGCTTCTTCGCGTTGTCCTCGGCCGCGCCTGCTTCCAGCGCACCCAGCTGCCGCATGGCGTCCTGCATTGCCGTCTGCGTCGCGGTCAGCCGCTCGGTGACGTCACGGCGCAGTGCGATGGCCTGAGTGCGCTGCTTCTCGGCGTCGGCGAGCTGGTTCTCGGCGTCGGTGATCATGGAGGTGGACCGCTTCTCGGCGTCTGCCTCCCGCTCCTTCGCGGCCTTCTCGACCTCCGCGGTCTTGGCTGCCAGTGTCTCCTCGGTCTTCTTCTCCTCGGCGGATCGACGCTGCGCCGCTTCCTCGTCCAGCTTGTCGCGGCGCTGCTCGGCGAGCTGCGCGAGCCGGTCCACCTCGGTACGGCCGTCGGCCATCAACTGGTCGTGTTCCGCGGTCAGCTTGGCGTGCCGGGCCTCGAACTCGGACTCGAGTTCCGCACGGCGGTTCTCCAGTTCCACCTTCTTCTCGTCGGCCAGCTTGTCCGCGGCCTCACGCGTGCGCTCGGCGTAGGAGTCGGCTGCCCCTCTGGTCTGCTCGGCCTCCTTCTCGGCCTTCGCGCGCAGTTCGGCGATCTCCTCCTCGGCGAGAGTCATCATCGCCCGGACTCGCTCGGTCATCGCGGTGGCGCCCGAGGGGTTGGCGGCGAGCCTGCCGAGGGCGGACTTCGACTCCACCAGATCCTGCTGGGCTTGTCTGAGTGATTTGGACAACTCGGCGAGCGACGCGACCGCTTCGTCGCGGTTCTGCGCGGTGTCCTCGAGGTCACGGGTCAGTTTCTTGATCCGCTCGTCGACCTGCTGCTGGTCGTAACCGCGGAAGGCGGTGGCGAAGGGGGAGGTCGCGGGGGCCGGTTCAGGCTTGTCGGCTGCTGGCATCCGCAAACCATAGTGAGTTCGCATGTCGGATCGGATACCGCCATTCGGCTGCATTACGTTTCCGGCAAGTACCGTGAGCGCGCACAGCCGTGCGAAGAGTAGGGAGCGGGATTGGACTTCCACGCGATCCTCGAAGATCTCGCCGATAACTGGCAGATCTACGCGGCCATCCCGTTCGTCGCCGCACTGATCGGTTACGTCACCAAACGCGTCGCGATCGAGATGATGTTCCGGCCGCTGGAGTTCGTCGGCGTCCGGCCCTTCCTCGGCTGGCAGGGCGTGATCCCGGCGAACGCCCGCCGCATGGCCACAACCGCGGTCGACCTGCTGACCAAGCACCTGGTGGACCCGCAGGAGATCTTCGCGAGGCTCGATCCCGACGAACTCGTCCGAGAGCTGGAGCAGCCGCTGCTGCGGGCCGTGGAGGAGATCACGCGGGAAGTGATGGAGCAGCATCAGCCACGGCTGTGGGAGATGTTGCCCGCACAGGGTCAGCGGATGCTGATCAACCGAGTGCGCGCGCAGGCGCCGCAGGTGGTCGCCAGGCTGATGCGCGAGCTGTCGAACAACATCGACGAGGTCCTCGATGTCAACGACATGCTGATCACCAGCATGGTCCGTGACAAGGATCTGACCTGCCGGCTGATCAAGGAAGTGGCCCAGCCTGAGCTCAAGTTCATCGCGCGCTCGGGAATCTGGTTCGGGTTCGCGATCGGACTGATCCAGCTGGTCGCCTGGGCGCTGACCAAGGAACCGCTGATCATGCCGATCTTCGGGTTCATCACCGGTTTCGTCACCGACTGGCTCGCACTGAAGATGATCTTCTACCCGCGCGAACCGAAGGGGTTCCTGTTCTTCCGCTGGCAGGGCCTGTTCCAGAAGCGCCGCAAGCAGGTGGCCCTCGACTACGGCGGACTCATCGCCGACGAGGTGCTCACGGTCCGCAACGTGATGGAGGCCGTGCTGACCGGGCCGAAGTCGGACAGGCTCTTCGCACTCATCCAGCGTGAGGTGCAGCGCACGATCGACACACAGACGAGTGTCGCCAAGCCGATCGTCGCCTTCGCGGTCGGCGGCAGGGAGTTCCAGGAGCTGAAGCGGTCCGCGGCGGCCAAGGCCATCGAGTACCTGCCGCAGACCGTTGAGCACGTCGAGGACTACGCCACCGACGCGCTGGACGTGCGCAACACCATCGTCGAGAAGATGCAGCAGCTCACCCCGATCGAGTTCGAGGGCATCCTGCGACCGGCGTTCAAACAGGACGAATGGAAGCTCATCGCGGTCGGCGCCGTGATCGGTGGCCTGGTCGGCGAACTGCAGGTCCTGCTCTTCCTGCACTGAGTCCTGCCCGAGGCGGAAGCAGCGGTTGGCAGGATGCCAGCTAACGTTCCCGGCGGGGAAGTCGCGAACGGTGGGAGGAAGACCCGGTGGACGTCGACGCCATCGTGGCGGACGTGAGTGCGCACTGGCAGGTCTACGCCAGCATGCCCTTCATCGCCGCGCTGATCGGCTACGTCACCAAACGCGTGGCCATCGAAATGATGTTCCGGCCGCTGGAGTTCGTCGGTATCCGGCCCTTCCTCGGCTGGCAGGGAGTGCTGCCCGCGAACGCGGAGCGGATGGCCGCGACGGCCACCGAGATGCTGACCAACAACCTGGTCGATCCGAAGGAGATCTTCTCCAGGTTGGACCCCGACCAGGTGGCCAAGGAGATCGAACGGCCATTGCTGCGGGTGGTCGAGGACGTCACCCGCGAGGTGATGGAGCAGTACCAGCCACGCCTGTGGGAGATGATGCCGGTCGGCGCGCAGCAACTGCTGCTCAACCGGGTGCAGGCGGAAGCGCCGAAGGCCATCGCCAAGATCATGCGCGAGATCTCGAACAACATCGAGGACGTGCTCGATCTCAAGCACATGGTGGTGACCAACCTGGTCAGGGACAAGGCCCTGCTCAACCGCCTGATCCGGGACATCTCCCGGCCGGAGATGACCTTCATCGCCCGGTCGGGAATCGTGTTCGGCTTCTATCTCGGCATCGTGCAGCTCGTTGTGTGGACGCTCACCAGATCGCCGTTGGTGCTGCCCGCGTTCGGCATGCTGATCGGCTGGTTCACCGACTGGCTCGCACTCAAGATGATCTTCCTGCCGCGCGAGCCGAGGACGTTCTTCGGCTTCTACACCTGGCAGGGCGTCTTCCAGAAGCGACGTCACCAGGTCGCCGCCGACTACGGCGAGATGATCGCCACCGAGATCATCACCGTGCCGAATCTCCTCGAGGCAGTACTGACCGGACCGAAGTCCGACCGGCTGTTCCAGATGATCACCCGTGAGGTGCAGCGCACGATCGATTCGCAGGCCAGCGTCGTCAAACCCGTGGTCGCCGTCGCTGTCGGCAGCAGGAAGTTCCAGGAGATGAAGCAGGCCGCGGCGAAGCGGGCGGCCGAACAGGTGCCGCACACCGTGCGCTATGCGGAGGACTACGCGATCCGGGCGCTGGACGTGCGTAACACGATCGTGGATCGGATGCGGCAGCTGAGCCCGCTGGAGTTCGAGGGCCTGCTGCGCCCGGCGTTCCGGCAGGACGAGTGGAAGCTCATCGCGGTCGGCGCGGTGATCGGTGGTCTCGTCGGCGAGCTGCAGGTCCTGCTCCTGCTGCACTAGAGCGCCACAGATACTCTGCGCGTCAGGTAATCCGGCTACCGATGCGGGAGGTGTGCGTGGACGCCGTTCTCGACGACCTCGCACAGCATTGGCAGCTGTATGCCGCGATCCCGTTCATCGCCGCACTGATCGGTTACGTCACCAAACGCGTCGCTATCGAGATGATGTTCCGGCCGCTGGAGTTCGTCGGCGTCCGGCCCTTCCTCGGCTGGCAGGGCGTTGTGCCCCGGCACGGTGGCCGGATGGCCGCGGTGGCGACGGACCTGCTGACCTCGAATCTGCTCGACGTCAAGGAAATCTTCGACCGGCTCGACCCCGACCGCTTCACCAGGGAGATCGAACAGCCGCTGCTGCGCGCCATCGACGACATCGCCCGTGACGTACTGGCCGAGCACCATCCGCGGGTGTGGGAAGTGCTGCCCTCGATGGCGCAGGAACTGCTGATCAAGCAGATTCAGGCCTCCTCGCCCCGGTTGGTCCGGGAGCTGATCGTCGAACTGCGGGACAACCTGGACGAGGTACTCGACGTCAAGCACATGACCGTGCAGTACCTGACCAGGGACAAGGCGCTGCTGGTCCGGTTGATCCGGGAGACCTCGCGCCCGGAGATGGCGTTCATCGCACGAACCGGCATCTACTTCGGCTTCGCCCTCGGCATTGTCCAGTCGATCGTCTGGGCGCTGACGAAGGAACCCCTGGTGATGCCGATCTTCGGCGCGGCCATCGGGCTGTTCACCGACTGGCTGGCGATCAAACTGATCTTCGTGCCACGGGAGCCGGTCTGGCTCTTCGGTCGTTACCGCTTGCAGGGCAAGTTCCAGCGCAGGCAGGCCGAGGTCGCGCGGCAGTACGGCGAACTGATCGCGAACGAGGTGCTCACCACCGCGAACCTGACCGAGTCGATCCTGCACGGCCCACGTTCGGACCGGCTGCTCGCGATGATCCAGCGGACCGTGGCCGCCGCGGTCGACCAGCAGGTCGCGATGGCGCGGCCGGTGGTCTCACTGACCGTGGGTGGGCAGCGGCTGCAGGAGATCAAGCAGGCCGCGGCGACCCGGGCTGCTCAGCGGATGCCCGAGACCGTCCGGCACGCGCAGGCCTACCTGACCGAATCCGTCCTCGGACCGAACGTCGCGACCATGATCGAACAGCGCATCCTGAAGCTGACCCCGGTGGAGTACGAGGGCCTGCTGCGTCCTGCGTTCCGTCAGGACGAGTGGAAGCTCATCGCCGTGGGTGCGTTCATCGGCGGCATCGTCGGCGAACTGCAGGTCCTGCTCATGCTGCACTGACGCCGGCCACGTCAGAGTCTTCAGGACTCGAGCGGCGGCCGCGGTCGCGGAGGTAGGAAGCCAGCCTGCACAGCAGGTAGATCGTGAACGAGATGGCCGTGACGAAGAAGCTGACCGGCGCGCCTGGCGCGAGCGAGAGCACGATCCCGCCGAGCGCGGCGGTCTCGGCGAACACCACGGCCAGCACCGTCGCCCGCAACGGGCTCGCCGTGATGCGGGCCGCGGCGGCAGCCGGGGTGACCATGAGCGCGACCACCAGCAGGGCCCCGACGATCTGCACGCCGAGTGCGGTGGCGATGCCGACCAGCACCGCGAAGATCGGCGAGAGCACCCGCACCGGCACTCCCCTGGCCACGGCGACAGCGGGATCGACGCTCGCGAACAACAGCGGCCGGTAGATCAGTGCGAGCACGACGAGCACGAACACCGCGGCGATCACGAGCGCGGTCAGATCGGCCGGTTCGATCGCGACGATCTGGCCGATGAGGATGCCGAGCTTGTTCGACGTCCGCTCCGGATTGAGGAAGAGCAGGAGCACGCCGAGGCCGAGCCCGAAGGACAGGATCACGCCGATCACCGAGTCCCGATCGGCCTCCCGCCCACCGAGCAGACCGAGCAGCAGCGCCGCCACGATCGCGCCGCCGAGTGCGCCGTAGGCGACACTGCTACCGACCAGCATCGCCGCCGCCGCACCCGTGAAGGCCAGCTCGGCCGTGCCGTGCACGGCGAACGACATCCGCCGCATCACGATCAGCGGACCGAGAACACCGGCCACCAGTCCCAGCACGGCCGCGGCGAGCAGGGCGTTGTGCACGAGATCGAGGTTGAGCAGCCGCGCGGTCAGCTCGAAGTCGAAGAATTTCTCCATCAGTACTGCGACACCCGCTCGTCCAAGTGGTGGTGTGCGTCGTCCTCACACAACCCGCTCTGCGCTCCCGCGATGTGGATCTGCCCGCCGACCCTGATGACCTCGACCCGTGTCCGGTACAGCTGAGACAGCGTCTCTGAGTTCATCACCTCGCCCGGCGTGCCGATCCGGAACTCGCCGTTCACCAGATACAGCACTCGGTCCACAAGGGACAGAATGGGGTTGATCTCGTGGGTCACGAACAGTACCGCGGTGTCCGCCTCGCGCCTGCGGGCGTCGATCAGCTCACTCACCGCGCGCTGGTGCGCGAGGTCCAGTGACAACAACGGCTCGTCACAGAGCAGGATGTCCGGGCCGCCGACGAGTGCCTGCGCGACCCGCAGCCGCTGCTGCTCTCCGCCAGAGAGCCTGCCGACCGCCCTGTCCGCATAGGACTCGGCACCGACCGAGGCGACCGCTTCCGCGACCCGCCTGCGCCGCTCGACCATCCGGCGCAGGCCGGTTCCCCACCGATGACCATCGAGACCGAGCCCCACCAGGTCCGTGCCGCGCAGCGTGAGGCCCTCGTCCATCGCCCGCTGCTGGGGGATGTAGCCGACGCGGGCGTTTCCTCTGCCAGGAGGCCTGCCGGCCAGCTCCACCGAGCCGGCGGACAACCGCTGCAGGCCGAGCAGCACCCGCAGCAGGCTGGTCTTGCCCGAACCGTTGGGACCGAGCACAGCGAGGAACTCACCGGGCTCGACCCGCAGGTCCAGTCCGGACCAGAGAGTTCGTGAGCCGAAACTCAGCCCGGCATCGTTGATCTCGACGGCGGCGCCGGTCATGAACTCTTCAGGGCTCCCGCCAGCTCGTCCAGCTGCTTGCTCATCCAGGCAATGTAGCCGGTTTCACCCTCGGGCAAGGTCTCGGTCAGCGAAACGATCGGGATACCCGCCTCGCCGGCCTTCTTGGTCACCTGCTCGGTCACCGGAGTGACGGTCTGCACGTTGTTCAGCACGAGCTGCACCTCATTGCCCGCCAACAGCTCGTTGACCTGGTTCTGCGCGGCGACCGGGACGTCCGTCTCCTCCTCGATGGCCCTGGAGAACTCGGCGGGCGTCACGTTGTCGAGCTTCGCGGCCTCGATCAGGTAGTGCGCGACGGGTTCGGTGGCGAGCACGTGAGCACCACCCTTTTCCGCGCCGATCTTCTCGACCCGGCCACCGAGTTCGTCGAGCTCACTCTGGAACGCCGCGGCGTTGTCGGTGAACGTCTGCGCTGCTTCGGGACGCAACTCACCGAGCTGGGTCGCGAGCTGGCCGGCGACCTTGCCGACTGTCTCCAGGTCGTACCAGACGTGCTCGTTCACCTCGCCGTGCGCATGTCCCTCGTGGCCCTCCTCGGCGTGGGGCTCCTCGGCGTGGCCCTCCTCGGCGTGAGGCTCCTCCGCGTGACCCTCCTCCGCGTGGGCCTCCTCCGCGTGACCCTCCTCGGCGTGAGGCTCCTCCGCTGCCTTGCCGGAGATATCGAAAGCGACCAGCTTGCGAGCATCGTCGGCCTGCTCGGCAAGGCCGGCGAAGAAGTCGTCGTAGCCGCCCCCGTTGTAGAGGACCAGCTGAGCGTCCTGCACGTCAGCGGCGTCTTCCGCGCTGGCCTGGTAGGAGTGCGGATCGCCAGCGGGGTCGTCGATGATCGACTTCACCGACACCTGGTCACCGCCGACAGCGCTGACGACGCTGCCCCAGACGTTGGTCGATGCGACCACGGGGATGGCGTCACCCTCGCCGTTACCGGTCGCGGAACCGCCGCCGTCGCCACAACCGGCAAGGCCGAGAGCGAGTGCGGTGGCCGCTGCGGTCATCGTGAGCAGGCGTCCGGTGCGACGGCGCGGAATCATCGGGAGTACTCCTGGGCAGGCTTGGCGGCAAGGTTCGGGCACAACGTGTAGCTAATGGAAACCGTTGTCGAATTCACTTTACCCCATCGGGTGGCCCTTACCTCATCGACTACGACACACCGTGGTCCACTCGCCCGAGTGAACGCCGAATGTGATCAAGGGCGACGCGAGGAGGGGTAGCGCTTCTGCAATGCGTTCTGAACCGTTACGGTTTGTTCATGGGCCGTCCCATCAGAACCAGGCGTCAGGCGACGCTGGCTTCACTTGCCGCTGAGCTGGGCGTTTCGCGTACGACGGTCTCCAACGCCTACAACCGTCCGGACCAGCTCTCTCCGGAGCTGCGTAGGCGCGTACTGGAGACCGCTCGCCGCCTCGGCTACCCGGGACCTGACCCCGTGGCCCGTTCCTTGCGCACACGCACGGCAGGCGCGGTCGGGCTGTTGCTCACCGAGAACCTGTCGTACGCGTTCCGCGATCCGGCAGCCGTCGGTGTGCTGGAAGGGCTCGCGCTGGCGTGCGAGGACGCTGGTGTCGGGCTGCACCTCGTACCGGCCAGCCCCGGCAGGGAGGACGTCGCGGCCGTGAACCGGGCCGGTGTCGACGGATTCGTGGTCTACTCGGTCCCCGACGACGATCCGCACCTTGCCGCGGTGCTCTCCCGGCCGGTTCCGACGGTCGTCATCGACCAGCCCGCGATCGAGGGCGTGGACCGGGTCGGCCCGGACGACGCCGCGGCCATCACCGAACTCGCCGGTCATCTCGTGGACCTCGGCCATCGTCAGGTCGGCGTGCTCTGCATGCGATTGTCCAGGGACCGTAACGACGATTTCGCTTCGGTCGAGCGCCAGCGCGCCGCCCACTTCCACGTACAGCGGACGCGGCTCGCGGCGCTGGCGAAGACGTTCGAGGCGGCGGGGGTGGCCTGGAATACCGTTCCGGTCGTCGAGCGGTTCGAGCACACGGTGGACGAAGGCGCCTCCGGCGCACGCCAGTTGCTCGACGCTTACCCGCAGGTCACGGCGCTGATCTGCACCTCAGACATCCTTGCGCTCGGCGCGCTGGCCGAGGCAGGCAGGCGCGGGCTACGAGTGCCCGCGGATCTCACGGTCACCGGCTTCGACGGCATCGCCGAGGCCACCCGCGCCGGTCTCACCACCGTGCACCAGCCGGTGCTGGAGAAGGGCAAGGCTGCGGGGAAGCTGCTGCTCGCCACGAACGAACAGATGACACCACGGGTCGTCACCCTGCCGACGGAACTTCGCGTCGGCGCCACTTCCGGACCGCCACGAACGGCTGAGGAACTCTGGTTCGGCCCCTGAGGGAGTGCGATCGAGGAACTCGAACCAACTCAGTGATGTTGGTCTAAGGCGGTTGCCCAAACGGTAGGCGAACGTGTGCACTTTGCGGACCAGTACCGCTCCGGAGGTGACCATGACTGCGATCGACGAGCTGATTCGCCGTAACAGTGAACTAGGCGACGACCTTCTTGGCGATCGATCCACCCCCGAGCCATCACTCCATATCGCGATCCTCACCTGCATGGACGCCAGGATCAGGGTGTTCGAGATCTTCGGGCTGCTACAGGGCGAGTCGCACGTGCTACGCAACGCGGGCGGGGTCGTCACTGACGACGTCATCCGCTCGCTCGCCCTGAGCCAGCGCAAGCTCGGCACCCGCGAGGTGCTGATCGTGCAACACACCAACTGTGGCCTGAACTCGGTGACCGAGGACGGCTTCAAGGACGAACTCGAGGCCGAAACCGGGCTACGGCCGACCTGGGCCGTCGAGGCGTTCAAGGACGTCAACGACAGCGTCCGGCAGTCGGTGCAGCGGGTGAAGCGCAGTCCTTTCCTGCCGCATACGGACCAGGTGCGGGGCTTCGTCAGCGACGTACACACCGGCAAGCTCACCGAGGCCGAGTAATCGCTCGGTAAGCTCTCGGGCGATGTCCATCGACGCTGACACCCTGATCGACTGGTTCGCCGAACACGGCCGTGATCTGCCATGGCGTGAGCCCACCTGCACCGGGTGGGGTGTGCTCGTCAGCGAGATCATGCTGCAACAGACACCGGTCGCCCGGGTGCAGCCGATCTGGCTCGACTGGCTGAACCGGTGGCCCCGGCCGTCCGCGCTGGCGGCGGCGTCGCAGGGCGAGGTGCTGCGGGCCTGGGGCAAGCTCGGTTACCCCCGCCGCGCGTTACGGCTGCACGCCGCGGCCGATGCGATCGCTCGCGAGCACGACGACGTCGTCCCCGATGACGTCGACACCCTGCTGGCACTACCCGGCATCGGGGCGTACACCGCGCGTGCGGTGGCCACGTTCGCCTATGGCAGGCGTGCGCCGGTGGTGGACACCAACGTCCGAAGGGTCGTCGCCAGGGCGGTACACGGCGCGGGTGACGCCGGACCGCCGTCCAACACCAGGGATATGGCTGACGTCGAAGCCTTCCTGCCCGAACAGGACGCCGAAGCCGCGAAGTTCTCGGCGGCGGTCATGGAACTCGGTGCGCTCGTATGCACCGCACGTTCCCCACAGTGCGCCGACTGCCCGATCTTCGCCGACTGCGCCTGGCAGCGCGCTGGCAAGCCTGCCTACGCGGGAAAGGCCAAGCCGGCGCAGAAGTTCGCGGGTACCGACAGACAGATTCGCGGCAGGCTGCTGGACGTACTGCGCGCGACCCCGGAAGCGGTGAGCAAGGCCCAGCTCGACGTGGTGTGGTCGGAGGCAGGCCGCCGCGATCGCTGTCTCGACTCGCTTCTGGCCGACGGTCTGGTCGAGCAGATCGAGGACGGCAGATTCGCTCTGCCTGGCGAGCACTGAACCCGATGGAGCAGCGCTCTACTCTGGGTGCCATGTAGAACTCAAACAACACTCGATCGAAGTTCGTAAACCATTGTCGAACCTGCCTTCGAGGGTTAGCGTCTGCGGTGCAATCCCTGCTGATGAACACCTGCGCATAGCCGAATACGGCTGATCTGGGCGAGCGCCCGCGAGTGACTCGCCCCTGTCGAGGGAGATCAACATGGCTGAAAAGCCAGGGTTCGACCGCCGCACCCTGCTCCGGACCGGGCTGACCGTCACCGCCGTGGGTGCGGCGGGTGGTCTGGCCGCACAGCCGGTTTCCGCTGCGGAATCCGGCCCGGCCAGAGCACCGGTACAGCAACCACGCATCTACAGCACGAGTGAATGGCTGGCGAGACCGCCGAGCAGGCCGATCACCGTCGAGAACCACGTGCCCAACTACATCGTCGTGCACCACACGGTCGAGCCGGGCAACACCGACGACTACTCCCTGGCGCGGGCATTCGCCATTTCCCGCTCGATTCAGAACTTTCACATGGACACTCGCGGCTGGATCGACAGCGGCCAGCAGTTCACCAACAGCCGCGGCGGCCACATCACCGAGGGCAGGCACCGGAGCCTGGAGATCCTGCGCGAAGGCATCCGGCACGTTCAGGGCACCAATGTCGCCAACAACAACAGCCAGGTCATCGGCATTGAGAACGAAGGGCTCTACACCCAGGTCGACGTGCCGCAGCGGTTGTGGGACTCGTTGGTTCAGCTCGTCGCCTACATGGCATACCAGTACGGCGTGCCCACGATGAACATCAAGGGACACCGCGACTTCAACTCCACGGAGTGCCCAGGGGGAATCCTCTACGGCAGACTGCCGGAGCTGCGCAGAGAGGTCGCGCAGGTGCTCGGCGTGCAGGCCCGCGACGCGGTCGAGTGGCCGCTGCTCAAACCGGGCGACACCGGCAGGCGAGTGCTTGTCGCCCAGCACCTGCTCCGCGCACAAGGCGAGCGAAACGTGCCCACCGACGGCGTTTTCGGCACCGTCACCAGGGACGCGGTCGCGAGGGTCGCGAACGCCAACGGCGTCACCGCGCACCTGTGTTACGGCAGCGCCCATGCCGACGAGCGCGGCTTCCTCGGCGCCGACATCTGGCCGCTGATCACGCCCACCGTGTCCCCCGGCACGAAGAACGAGGCCGCACGCGCGGCCGGCGTGCTGACCGAGCTGCGTGGCACGCGATCGGTGGCCCTTACGCCACAGGCGTGGAAGGAACTGCTCGCCGGCTGACACCGCCGGTCAGCGGCGGAGCACACCAGAGAGAAACGCCTCGACCGCGCCCCGGTACTCCCGGGGCGCGGTGTCGTGCACGACGTGTCCTGCGCCCTCGGCCACGATGTGCTTACCGCCGCCGGGCACCCGCGCGGCGAGTTCCGCTTGCTGCCCCGGCGGCATCGCGCTGTGCTCCGCCTCGATCACCAGTACCTGGCAGCCGACCGCCTCGACCATCGACCAGTAGTCACGCCTGCCCCACTCCGCGGCGATCTGGTAGAGATCCTCCAGGTCGGCCATCAGGTGGTAGCCGTCCGCGTGCTCGACCACGCATTCGGCGAAGTAGTTTCCCGCGTCGCCGAAGAACTCCCGCACGTGTGCGATCGAACGGAACGGCACCGGCCACGAGTCGAAGTACCCGCGCCAGGTGTCGACGGTCTTTCCGCGCTGGTCCGGCGCCATGTCCTCCACCACGACGGCGTGCACCAGCTCCGGATGCAGTGCGGCCGTCGCCCACGCGTGCAGGCCACCCATGGAATGCCCGATCAGCACGGCGGGCCCCTCGTCCATTTCGCCGATCAGCTCGGCGACCTCGTCGGCGAACTCCTCGGTGTGCCAGCTGCCCCTGCGCGCCAGCCTGCCGTGCCCGCGTGCGTCAAGGCCGACGACGTGGCCGTACGACGTCAGCCACCGCGCGACGGGCCACCAGGTGGTCGCGCGGCCCATCAGCCCGTGGAGCAGGACGATCGGCTGCCCCTGCCCGCCGAAGTCCACCACGTCCTCACGCACCCGCTTCACGCCACACCGCCTAAGCTCCCGACATGCGTAGCCGCACCAGCGGAGCGATCCTGCTCTGCGGCCTTACCGTCGTCATTATCGGCTGCACCCCCGACACTTCCCGGCAGGCGGGTTCCACGCCAACACCCGGAGCGGCCGGGGCAGGCGACGAGTACTACCCCAACGACGGCAACGGCGGTTACGACGCCCTCGATTACCACGTGTCGGTGAGTTTCGATCCGGCAGCGGGGTCCCTCGACGGCGACACCACGATCACGGCGACGGCCACCCAGGATCTCAGCAGGTTCAACCTTGACCTGCGCGGACTGGAGGTCGGCTCGGTTGAGGTCGACGGAACCCGCGCGGAGTTCGCCCGGGAGGGCGAGACCGAACTTGTCATCACCCCCGCGACCCCGCTCGCCGAGGGCAGCACCTTCCGCACTCGCGTGCGCTACGGCGGCACTCCCAAGGAAGCGAACGGGGAGCTGGGCGCGAACGGCTGGCAGCAGAGCTCCGGCGGGGGCGCCTTCGTCGTCGGCGAACCGCACTCGGCCGCGTTCTGGTACCCGGTCAACGAGACTCCGCGCGACAAGGCCACCTTCCGGCTCGACGCGAGGGTTCCCGATGGCTGGGCCGCGATCTCCATCGGCACCGAGGAAGGCACCACCAGCGCGGGCGGATGGACAACCTGGTCCTGGTCCGAGCAGACCCCGGTCGCGAGCTACCTGACCACCCTCGCGGTGGGCAAGTTCGAGATCGAGAGGTCGAAGCTCGCCGACGGCACTCCCGTACTCACCGCCTACGCGCCGGGTACCGAGTCGAAACGCGCGGACGGCGACCGTGTCGGCGAGGTCATCGAGTTCCTCAGTGGACATTTCGGCGAGTATCCGATGGACACCGCGGGCGGGATCTACCTGGACGAGGAGATCGGCTTCTCCCTGGAAACCCAGGGCAGGCCCACGTACGCACAATGGGCGGACCTGGAGACCGTGGTCCACGAGATCGCCCACCAGTGGTACGGGAACTCGGTCTCGGTCGATTCCTGGGCCGACATCTGCCTCAACGAGTGCCTCGCCAGCTACTCGCAATGGCTGTGGGCCGAGGGCAAGCAGGGAATGGATCTCGACCAGCGCTACCACCGTGCGGTCGATCGCCTGCGCGAGAACACCGCCTTTTGGTCGCCGAAGCTCTACGACATGGGGGCGGGCAACGAGTTCAGCGGGGTCTACGACAAGGGCATCCTCGCCATCCACGCACTGCGCAGGCAGATCGGCGACGAGGCCTTCGCCAGGGTGCTGCCGGAGTGGTCGGCCGCGCACCGGGACGGCAACGCGAGCTGGCCGGAGTTCGAGCGTTTCGTCGCCGATATCGCAGGGCAGGATCTCGGCGAGTTCTTCGACGCCTGGTTCCGCGGCACGCGGCTGCCCACCGACGAGTTCCTCTTCCCTGGCTCACTGCGCCGCTAGCCAAGCCCGGTATCGCACTTTCCCGGGAAAGTGCGATACCGGGAGGCGGACTACCCTGGACGGCATGGCTGTTGTGAAGATCAACGCGATCGAGGTTCCCGAGGGCGCGGGACCGGAGCTCGAACAGCGCTTCGCCGCGCGGCTGCACGCCGTCGACTCGCAGCCCGGCTTCCTCGGGTTCGAGCTTCTGCGTCCGGTGTCCGGCGAGAACCGCTACTTCGTCTACACGAAGTGGGAGTCCGAGGAGCACTTCCGTGCCTGGTCCGAGGGCCCGGCCAAGGAGGCGCACTCCGGGCAGCGTGGCAAGCCGGTGGCCAGCGGTGCGAGCCTGCTGGAGTTCGAGGTCGTACAGAGCAACGGCCCCAAAACCGAGTGACCGATGCGGACCTCGCTCGCGCCGCCGAGCTGATCTCCGGCGCGGGCGCGCTCCTGGTGTGCGCTGGTGCGGGTGCCGGCGTCGATTCCGGGCTGCCCGACTTCCGAGGTGACGAGGGCTTCTGGCGGGCCTACCCGCCGTACGCCCGGCTGGGCCTGAGCTTCGCCGAGATGGCCGACCCGGAGCACTTCGCAGCGGATCCGGAACTCGCGTGGGGCTTCTACGGACATCGCCTGGACCTCTACCGCAGGACCGTCCCGCACGAGGGATTCCAGCTGCTGCGGAAGTGGGGCTCCCGCACTCCCGGTGGCGTGCGTGTCTTCACTTCAAACGTCGACGGGCAGTTCCAGCGGGCGGGCTTTCCCGGGAACGGCGTGGCGGAGGTGCACGGCTCCATCCATCACCTGCAGTGCGCGCGCGGTTGTCACGACGACATCTGGCCCGCGGACGACACCCGGGTGCTGGTGGACGAGGAGACCATGCGGGCGCAGCGTCCGCTCCCCAGCTGTCCCGGGTGCGGCGGGCTCTCCCGCCCGAACATCCTGATGTTCGGGGATCTCGACTGGATCGGACACCGCAGCCAGGGCCAGCTCGACGCGCTGCGGCAGTGGCGCCGCGCGCAGCGCGACCTCGTGGTGATCGAACTAGGGGCCGGACGTGCTGTGCCGACAGTTCGGCGTCAGGCCGAACTCGCCAGTGCCGCCAGTGGTGCACTCATCCGGATCAATCCTCGTGAGCCGGAGGTGCGGCACGGCAGGGGGATCTCGCTCCCGATGGGCGCGCTGGCGGCCCTCACCGCACTGGACCAGCTGCTGACTTCTACCTCAGCCGGGTAGGACCAGCTCCGCGTACACGGCGTCGTGGTCGCTGCCCGGCACGTCGAGCACCTGGTAGTCGCGCACCGCCACCCGGCTGTCGGCAAGCACGTGGTCGATGGTCACCGGCGGCGGGTAGAGGCCCGATGGCCAGGTGGGCACTAAGCCCTTCCCGCGCTGCTCGGCAGCGTCGTGATAGCCGGTGTCGAGTACCCGGCGGAACGCGGCGTGATCCAGCGTGGCGTTGAAGTCCCCCGCGAGGATCCGCGTGGACGTCTCGGGCGCGGGCGGCAGTGCGGCCAGTTCGGTGCGCCAGTCGTCCATGTCCGAGATGGGTGGCCGTGCGTGCACCGCGACGATCTCGGCCGAGGATCCGTCCGGCAGGTGCAGCCGCGCGCGCGGCTGCGCGAACGTCGAGGGCTCGATCGGCGGCAGTTCGTCCAGCGGATAGCGGGACACCAGGCCGGAACCACTGCCGTAATCGGCCGTTCGCAGTGCCTCGTGCGGTAGCAGCGAGAACAGTCCGGCATCGGCCAGCGCCGCCACCCCGGTCGAGTCCAGTTCGGTCAGCGCAAGCACGTCGACGTCGTTGTCCCGGACAAGTTCGACCACCTGGTCGGCGTTCCCGTTGCTGAAGTACAGGTTGGCCGCCAGCACCCGCAGCACCGCGCCGCCGTTGTCCGGTTGTCCGTCCGGAAGGACCCTGGGCAGCAGTACGGCGAGCAGTGCGACCGTCAACGCGAGCACGACTGCGCCGATCCACCAGCTCCGGGCCACGAGCGCGAGCACACCGAGCAGCAGCCCGCAGGCGGTGACGTACGGCGTGAGCGCGAGCGTGGCCGCGATGTGCCGGTTGCCGTCGATACCCGCCAGCCGGAAGAACGCCAGGAGCGCGAACGGAACGGCCGCGACCAGTAGCAGGATGTTGATCGTCATCCGTCCGCGCCCCTTCCGCTCGGCCTTCCCGGCAGTTCCGACCTCTTCAACACTCGTGCTCACCCGACCAGCATGCCCTGGCCGGTCGCGCTCATGCCGTCCGGACGACGGACCGCCGGGACCGGCGCAGCGAGTCCAGCGCGAACGAGCCGGGGCCGAGCACCGCGATCAGCAGGAAGATCCAGCTGAACAGCGCGGCCTGCTCACCGAGGTTCTGCAGCGGGAGCAGTCCCATCGGCTGGTGCACGACGAAGTAGGCGTAGGCCATGGCGCCCGAGCACAACAGCGCCGCGGGCCGGGAGAACAGGCCCAGCAGCACGAGTCCACCGGCGACGAGCTCGATCGCCGTCGCCCACCAGCCTGGCCACGAACCGAACGCGACTCCGGCCCCCTGACCGTCGATCCCGCCGAAGGCGCCGAGGCCCTGCGCGCCGTGGCAGATGAACAGGAACGCGACCACGACTCGCACCGCGGCGATCACGGCGCCGTGTGTACCCGCGCTCAGGTTCACCAGCCTGCCGGCGGAGGGCGTGGCGGTCTCGCCCGCGGTGCTGGTGCTGGACTTGGCGTTCCTCGTGATGGTGGTCATGTCGATGCCTCCGGTTGTCCTGGCCTGGGTCCGTTTCCCTGCCCTTACCCAGACGTCGAACAGCGTGCGGCAGGATCGACACGACAGCGGAACTTTCTCCACCGTTTTCATCCGCCGTATCGTTCGTGGTCATGCGACGCGTACTTCTCACCGGCTTCGCCCCGTTCGGCGGGCAGGCCGTGAACCCGTCCTGGCAGGCTGTTCGGCTGCTGGCGGACGGCAGGCCCCGGGATTACCAACCGGCCGTGGCGGAACTCCCCTGCGACTTCGACCGGTCCCTTCCCGCGCTCGGCGAGGCCATCGAGGCGTATCGGCCCGAACTCGTGGTCTGCACCGGGCAGGCAGGCGGGCGAGCCGCTGTCACCCCGGAACGGATCGCGGTGAACCTGCAGGACGCCCGCATCCCCGACAACGCGGGCCGACAGCCGGTGGATGCGCCAGTCGTGCCGGGCGGTCCGGTTGGGTACTTCAGCTCGTTGCCGGTCAAGGCCTGCGTGGCGGCAATCGATGCCGCGGGCCTGCCCGCCGAGGTCTCGCATACCGCGGGCACGTTCGTGTGCAACCACGTGTTCTACGGCCTGATGCACCTGCTCGCCACCGAACTACCCGGCGTGCGCGGCGGTTTCGTACACGTGCCGTTCAGCCCCGAACAGGCCGGAACGGAGCATCCGAGTCTGTCGGTCGAGGAGTCCGCCCGCGCGCTCGACATCCTGGTACGCACCGCGCTCACCACGAAAACCGACCTCCCCGTCCCCGCGGGCACCCTGCACTGAACCGCACCGTCCCCGCACCCCTCCCGCCCAGGGATGGAGGTGCTGCAAGTACCCCCAAGCAAGATCGTTCTCGCGTTTTCCTACCCCCAACCCATCCCCGTTCGCGCGTGCCAGGTTGGGGAGTTGGTGGCGGTTAGCGACGAAGTCGATCTTGCTTGGGAGTACTTGCAGACGTACCAACCTGGCGCGGGCGCAGCAGAACGCCCCCTGGAAGTTGTCCCGGGGGGCGTTCTGCTTGCTCTGGAGTTGTTTTGCGGTGTTACTCGGTTTCGGTCTCGCCTGCCTCGTCGCCACTGGAGGCGGCGACGCCGACCGGCGGGGCGTCCGGAACGTTCGACGGCTTGGCTTCACCGCGGAAGGTGAAGTGCGCCGTGTCGTCCTTCGCGCTCTCGCCGTCCCAGCCCTCGACATCCACGATGACGATCTGACCGGCCTCGATCTCGCCGAAGAGGATCTTCTCGGACAGCTGGTCCTCGATCTCGCGCTGGATGGTGCGGCGCAGCGGCCGCGCACCGAGCACGGGGTCGAATCCCCGCTTGGCCAGCAGCTTCTTCGCCTTCGAAGTGAGCTCCATGGTCATGTCCTTGGCCTTGAGCTGCGTCTCGACGCGGCCGGCCATCAGGTCCACCATCTCGACGATCTGCTCCTCCGTCAGCTGGTGGAACACGATGATGTCGTCGATCCGGTTCAGGAACTCCGGCCGGAAATGCTTCTTCATCTCCTCGTTGACCTTCTGCTTCATCTTCTCGTACTTGGCAACGCCCTCGTTGCCGGAAGAGAAGCCGAGGCTCACGGACTTGGAGATGTCCGAGGTGCCCAGGTTCGAGGTGAAGATCAGCACCGTGTTCTTGAAGTCGACCGTGCGGCCCTGACCGTCGGTCAGGCGGCCATCCTCGAGCACCTGCAGCAGGGTGTTGTAGATCTCCTGGTGCGCCTTCTCGATCTCGTCGAAGAGCACCACGGAGAACGGCTTACGCCGCACCTTCTCGGTGAGCTGGCCACCCTCCTCGTAACCGACGTAGCCCGGAGGGGCACCGAAGAGCCGCGAGGCGGTGTAGCGGTCGTGGAACTCGCCCATGTCGATCTGGATGAGCGCGTCGTCCTCGCCGAACAGGAAGTTCGCCAGCGCCTTTGACAGCTCGGTCTTACCGACACCGGACGGGCCGGCGAAGATGAACGAGCCGGAGGGGCGCTTGGGGTCCTTCAGCCCGGCACGAGTACGACGGATCGCCTGCGACACGGCCTTGACCGCGTCCTCCTGGCCGATGATCCGCTTGTGGATCTCGTCCTCCATGCGGAGCAGACGGGTGGTCTCCTCCTCGGTGAGCTTGAAGACAGGGATCCCGGTCCAGTTGGCGAGGACCTCGGCGATCTGCTCGTCGTCGACCTCCGCGACGACGTCCAGGTCACCGTCCTTCCACTGCTTCTCCCGCTCGGACTTCTGGCCGAGGAGCGTCTTCTCCTCGTCCCGCAGGCGCGCGGCCCGCTCGAAGTCCTGGCCGTCGATGGCCGACTCCTTCTCCCTGCGGACGTCGGCGATCTTCTCGTCGAACTCGCGCAGGTCCGGTGGCGCGGTCATCCTGCGGATCCGCATCCTGGCGCCGGCCTCGTCGATCAGGTCGATCGCCTTGTCCGGCAGGTACCGGTCGTTGATGTAGCGGTCGGCCAGGGTGGCCGCCGACACCAGCGCCGAGTCGGTGATCGAGACGCGGTGGTGCGCCTCGTACCGGTCGCGCAGGCCCTTCAGGATCTCGATCGTGTGCTCGAGCGAGGGCTCACCGACCTGGATCGGCTGGAAGCGGCGCTCCAGCGCGGCATCCTTCTCGATGTACTTGCGGTACTCCTCGAGCGTGGTGGCACCGATCGTCTGCAGCTCACCACGGGCGAGCATCGGCTTGAGGATGCTCGCCGCGTCGATCGCACCCTCGGCTGCACCCGCACCCACGAGCGTGTGCAGCTCGTCGATGAACAGGATGATGTCGCCGCGGGTCTTGATCTCCTTGAGCACCTTCTTCAGCCGCTCTTCGAAGTCACCGCGATAGCGGGAACCGGCCACGAGCGAGCCGAGGTCAAGCGTGTAGAGCTGCTTGTCCTTCAGCGTCTCCGGGACCTCGCCCTTGACGATGTTCTGCGCGAGCCCCTCGACGACGGCGGTCTTGCCGACGCCGGGCTCACCGATCAGCACCGGGTTGTTCTTGGTGCGGCGGGACAGCACCTGCATGACCCGCTCGATCTCCTTGGCGCGGCCGATGACCGGGTCCAGCTTGCCCTCCCGCGCGGACGCGGTCAGGTTGCGGCCGAACTGGTCGAGCACCAGCGAGGAGGACGGGGTGCCCTCGCCGCGGCCCGCACCGGCTTCCGCGGGCTCCTTGCCCTGGTAGCCGGAGAGCAGCTGCAGCACCTGCTGGCGCACCCGGTTCAGGTCCGCGCCGAGCTTGACGAGCACCTGCGCGGCGACGCCCTCACCCTCACGGATCAGCCCGAGCAGAATGTGCTCGGTGCCGATGTAGTTGTGGCCGAGCTGCAGCGCTTCGCGCAGAGACAGCTCCAGCACCTTCTTGGCACGCGGCGTGAAGGGGATGTGCCCGCTCGGGGCCTGCTGCCCCTGGCCGATGATCTCCTCGACCTGCTGTCGCACACCCTCCAGCGCGATACCCAACGACTCCAGCGCCTTGGCGGCGACACCTTCACCCTCGTGGATCAAGCCCAGGAGGATGTGCTCGGTGCCGATGTAGTTGTGGTTGAGCATCCGGGCCTCTTCCTGGGCCAGGACGACCACCCGCCTCGCGCGGTCGGTGAACCTTTCGAACATTCCCACTCCCTCGACTGCTGCGCCGGCGGCCCGATCTCACCACGTCCCCATCGATTTTAGGGATGCGGCCCGCGATGAGTTCAGCACCGTAAGACCACTGTAGTGGCCCAGCCGCCGCACCGGCGTCCGACTACGCCGGAATCGGATCGCGATGGTCACTCCTGAGGAGGCCGCGACCTGTCGTTATCGACGTCTTTTCGCTGGCTGTTGACGTTCATTGCAACGTGTGAGCCTCCATCAGGATTCCGCCGGGCCGAGCCTGTCCGCTCAACGCGAACAGGGTGACCTTTGTGGCCTTCGCCCGATCGTGGTTGACAACTGGCGCGACCTCCCACTCAATGTAAGGTAAGGCAGACCTAATCAACCGAACCGGGCACGGCAGGGAGGTCCGAGTGAGCATCGACCGATCCTTCCGTGATGCCGCTCACGCCGGGCGCCCGGGTCCGCATGCGGCCGGATTCGCCGCCCCCGGCGGCCTCACCACCTCTCTGGAGCGGGTGGCTCGGCTCCAGGAGCGGGCCGAGATCCGCGTCGACGTCCCCGCCGATGGCCGCTGGCTCCGGTGCACCAGCCTGCTCGACGACCAGCGCGAGCTCGACCAGTGGCGCAACCGGCTGCGCGACTGGCTGCGGGCGGAATACGGAACCGCTCCGGAGCGCACGGTCGCCAGCTACATCATGTCCTGGTACCTGCGCATCCCGGCGTACGCCGGAGCTTTGCTGCTGCACCACGAGCGCCGCGTGCCCGATCTGCGCCCAGATGAACTCGCCCTGCGGATCGCGGCTACGGGCAGGCCGGATCCCGACGGGGTGGCGGTACTGGGCCGGTCCTTCTACTGCCTGCCATCCGACCCCGGCGGCGGCAGGCCAGAGGCAACGGTGGTCGCCGACGAACGAGCGCTGGCCGAGGTACTGCGTGCCCGCTACGTCGCGCACGCCTCGCGGTTCGTGAAGGCCTACCGCAGGAGCAGCCCATTGGGGGCAAGAACACTGTGGGCCGGCGCCACCGACGCGCTCGACAGCGCGCTCTGGTGGGCGGGAGCACAGGGCGGTACCCGCGCTGCCGAGGGGGCCGCGGTGGCCGACGCCGCCCTGGTGCTCGAACGTCGCTTCCCGCCACTCACGTCGGCCTCCACACTCAGGATGGAGACCGCGACCGACGGCGAACGGGGCTGGACGCGGCGCAGGGAGAGTTGCTGCTTCTCCTACCTGCTGCCGCACGAGGCCGAGTGCGCGGGCTGCCCGCGCACCTGCCCCAAGGGCTAACGGCGCTCAGAGCTCCGCGTCCTGTGCCCGCCGGATCGCGGGTCGCGGCCGGACAACGCGAGGGCTCGCTCGAGAGTGCCCGCCGAGGGCGGGACCTCGACCTCGGCACCGAAGACACCCATCTGCCTGCCCTGCTCGGCCATCGCCGCCAGGACTCCGAGTGCCGCCTGCGCGACAGCGGGCTCGCAGCCGTACGGCTGCCCGGTCGCCACCGCCAGATCCCAGCCGTGCACGACGAACTCCGTGAGGACCATTCCGCCGACCATCGAGGCAGGCAGTTCCATACGCATCACGGTCGTTCCGGCCCAGGCCGCCGGGGACGCCAGTGCGCCAGCCAGCCCCTCCGACTGCCGCGTCAGCCGCTGGAGCCAGTCCGCGCCGACGAGATCCGCTGCGTCCTCACCCGCGTCCTGTGGTGGCGCGGGTAACCGCCGTGCGGCGGCTTCGAGACGAGGTCCCCAGTACAGCAAGTGATTGAGCAGTCCGCGTACGTCGTACTCGGCGCAGGGGGTCGAATTCCTCAACTGCTCCGGCGAGATCGAGCCCGCGACCTCAACGAAGGTGCGGGCAGCGGACACCAGGGCGCCGGCGTTGTCGGTTTGTTCACTCATGCGTCGAATCAAACCGCAGGGGCAACACGGCTGTCTTGAACAAACGCGACAACGCCAGACCGCGAAGGAGGAAATCGATTACGTGACCGGCCAAGACAGCAGTGGGGTCACCGGAAGAATCCGGTGACCCCACTGCACGACCTGTGGTGCCCGCTCGAAGCAGGAGCCGTGAAGAACGTCAGTTCTTCTTGTGGTAAGCCTCGACCACCTCAGACGGGATACGCCCGCGGTCGGAAACCTGAAAACCGTTCTTGCGAGCCCATGCCCGAATGGCCTGGTTCTGCTCGCGGTCCACTGTGGCGGGACGAGCCGTCGCTTTCACCGCCGCGCGAGTGGAACTGCGCTTACGACCACCGGAACGGCGCGCGTGCTCGATGTACTGCGCCAGCGCGTCCCGAAGTTCCTCGGCATTGTCCGCGGACAAATCGATCTGGTAGCTCACACCGTCCAGACCGAACTCAACCGTCTCCTCCGCCTCGGAACCGTCCAGATCGTCCACGAGAGAGACGAGAACCTTCTGCGCCATCAGTTTCCTCCTGCTTTGAGCTGGCGGTTGATCGCTGGAGACGCGATCCCGCCAGAAGCTTCGACTCCGACATTAATACCCGCTGCCGCCGTTAAACGCAAATCACGATTGCTGTTAGGCGTGGCGGTTGTTGTGTAGTCAGTCCGACCAGCACTAACCAAGAGCTACTTGTCAGTCTTATGGGTTATTCCGGCCGCACCAGCGGGAACAGGATCGTCTCCCGGATGCCGAGACCAGTGAGCGCCATGAGCAAGCGGTCGACACCCATTCCCGCACCACCACTGGGTGGCATTCCGTACTCGAGAGCACGAAGGAAATCCTCATCGAGAACCATGGCCTCGCTATCACCCGCGGCACCGAGTCGAGCCTGTTCTGTTAGCCGTTGCCGTTCCACCACCGGATCGACGAGCTCGGAGTACCCCGTCGCAAGTTCGAATCCGCGTACGTAGAGATCCCACTTCTCCGCTATACCCGGCTTGCTGCGATGCTGCCTGGTCAACGGTGAAGTCTCCAGCGGAAAATCCCGAACGAAGGTGGGCGCGTAAAGATGGTCGCCCACCAGGTGCTCCCATAGTTCCTCGACCAGCTTGCCATGACCCAGTTTCGGATCGACCTCGAGGTCGTGGGACTTCGCAAAGGAGCGCAGTGTGTCGACTGATGTCTCAGGAGTGATTTCCGTACCGACCGCCTCGGACAACGAGCCATACATCGTGAGGGTTGTCCACTCGCCGGAAAGGTCGTACTCGGAACCATCCGCGAGAGTGACGACCTGCGTACCGAGCGCTGCTTCCGCGGCTTCCTGAACGAGTTCCCGGGTCAGCACCGCGATGGTGTCGTAAGTCCCGTAAGCCTCGTAGTACTCCAGCATCGCGAACTCGGGCGAATGGGAGGAGTCGCTGCCCTCGTTTCGGAAGTTCCGGTTGATCTCGAAGACTTTTTCGATCCCACCGACCACACAGCGCTTCAAGTAGAGCTCGGGCGCGATCCGCAAGAACAGATCGAGATCGAACGCGTTGGAATGGGTGACGAACGGCCGCGCCGCGGCGCCTCCGTGCAGCGTCTGCAACATCGGCGTCTCGACCTCGGTGTACCCACGTTCGTGGAACGAGTCCCGTAACGCACGCAGCACCGTGGCCCGCGTCCGAACCACATCACGCGCCTTCGGGCGCAAAATCAGATCAACATAGCGCTGCCTGATTCGCGTTTCCTCGGCCAATTCCTTGTGCACCACAGGCAGGGGGCGCAACGCTTTGGACGTTAGCCGCCAGCCGTCCGCCATCACGGAAAGTTCGCCACGCTTCGAGGTGATGACCTCACCCTGCACGAAAACGTGATCGCCGAGATCGACATCGGCCTTCCAAGCCGCGAGTGCGTCGGCTCCGACCTTGGCCAGACTGATCATTGCCTGGAGTTCGGTTCCGTCGCCCTCACGCAGACTCGCGAAACACAGCTTCCCGGTGTTGCGCAGGAACATCACCCTGCCGGTGATTCCGACCTGCATCCCGGTGCTCGTGTCCGGCGGGAGATCCGAATGTGTGGCGCGAATCTCGGCGAGCGTATGTGTACGGGGGACTTCAACCGGATAAGGATCGATACCCTCAGCAAGTATCCGGTCACGCTTCTCCCGGCGCACCCGCAGCTGTTCGGGCAGGTCATCGTCAGTAGTGGCGTTCTCGGACGCGGGGATATCGGTCATGACGCCATAGCGTACGAACCCCGCCTCGGCCGACGCGAACCGGATTACCCATTGCCGGCGCCGGCCAGCCCTGCGGCAGGTATTGGCACACGACTGGTGGTGAACACCACCGGCACTCGCAGGCGGGCGGTGTTAACGTCGAGTGTGGTGGATCTCGAACCACTCCGGACGAGCGCGTCGTACCCGGCATCGACAAGACGGCGCAGTGTCGTGACAACTCACTGCGTGCTTCTTGGAGGTCGGACATATGTCCTGGGTCGTACTCGTGATTTCCGGAGTCCTGGAAACCGTCTGGGCCGCGGCGCTCAGCGCGTCGAAGGGTTTTTCCCGGCTCAATCCCTCGCTGCTGTTTCTGGTCGCGCTGGCGCTCAGCATGGGCGGGCTCGCGTTCGCCATGCGCAGCATTCCGATCGGCACGGCCTATGTGGTCTGGGTCGGAATCGGCGCCGTCGGCGCCGCGGTTTACGGCATGGCGGCGCTCGGTGATCCGGTCACCGCGGCGCGGATCACCTGCCTCGTGCTGATCGTGGCCGGCGTCGTCGGCCTGAAGGTGATCAGCTGAGCGGATGCGGCAACGCTCAGCAGGCCTTCAGCTGAGGGTGATTCACGCGGCGTAAGTTGCCGGGTGCACGCATCTCACTGGTATCGGCCAGCCGTGAGTGACCCTCCGCAAGCCCCGGGCCACCCCCGTCCGACCGATCGTGAATAACCCTCAGCGCATATTGCGTTCATAGACCAGGCGCAGGCCCAGCAGGGTGAGTTCGGGGACGTGCTCGGTGATGGTCTCGGACTCACCGAGCACCAGCGGTGCGAGACCGCCGGTCGCGATCACCGTGACCGGAGTCGCATCGGAAGAAAGTTCGCGCACGATCCGGTTCACCAGGCCGTCCACCTGGCCGGCGAAACCGAAGACGATTCCGGACTGCAGGCATTCCACGGTGCTCTTACCGATGACCGAACGCGGCCGCACCAGTTCCACCTTCCGCAGTGCCGCCGCCCTGGCCGCGAGGGCGTCCACCGAGATCTCGATACCGGGGGCGAAGGCACCGCCGAGGAACTCGCCCCTGGACGAGATCGCGTCGACGTTGGTCGAGGTGCCGAAATCGACGACCACGCAGGCAGTGCCGAACAGATGGTAGGCGGCGAGGGTGTTCACCAACCGGTCCCCGCCGACCTCCTTGGGGTTGTCGACCAGCAGCGCAACGCCGGTTCGCACACCCGGTTCGACCACGATCTTCGGCACGGCCAGGTAGTAGCGATCCAGCATGACCCGCAGCTCGCGCAGGACCGCGGGCACCGTCGACAGTGCGCTGATCCCGGTCACCAGGTCGGCGTGCGGCCCGAGCAGTCCGCGCATGGTCAGCGCCAGCTCGTCGGCGGTGATACGCGCGTCGGTACGCATGCGCCAGTCCCGGACCAGCTCGGCCTCGTCGCCCCTGCCTCGATAGAGGCCGAGGACGATGTTCGTGTTACCGACGTCGACGGTGAGCAGCACTAGCGGTGCACCGGCTCGCTCAGCTCTCCGCGTGCAGCAGGGCGTCCAGCCGCGCCGCGTCCACGGTCTCGGCGACCGGGAAGTTGGCGATATGGCCGTCCGGCGCCGCCACCGGCAGCGCACCACTGACCAGACCGGACCCTGCCGGAGCGTGTCCGGGGTCGCCGCCAGCGTCGGTGACGCGGTTGTCCGCGTCGACGAACACGACCCGTGGGCGGAACGACGCCGCCTCTGCCGACTCCATCTGCCCATAGGCGATCAGGATCACCAGGTCACCCGGATGCACCAAGTGGGCCGCGGCACCGTTGATCCCGATGACACCGCTGTCCCGTTCGCCCGTGATCACGTACGTCTCGAGCCGGGCACCGTTGGTGACGTCCACGATCGAGACCTGCTCGCCGGGCAGCAAATCGGCCGCTTCCATCAGGGTCTCGTCGACGGTCACCGAACCGACGTAGTGCAGGTCGGCCTGCGTCACCGTCGCGCGGTGGATCTTCGACTTCAGCATCGTGCGATACATGGCGGACTCTCCTATACCCCTGCGTCCTCGGTGGATCCCTCGTCCTGCTCCACCCCATGCCCGGCCGAGGAGCCGAGCAGAACCGGAACGTTGTCGATCAACCGCGTGTTCCCCACTCGTGCGGCGATCAGCAACCGTGCTTCCCCGTCGACGGGCGCGGGTCCCAGTTCGGTTCCGCGCAGTTCGAGGTAGTCGACCTCGACCTCGGGACGGGCCCGCAGCGTGCTGTTGGCCGCGTCCAGCACAGCCGATCGTCCCCGCGCCCCCATATGCGCGCCCGCGGTGAGTGCCGCGGAGAGCACCACCGCCTGCTCCCGCTGCTCGGCGGAAAGGTAGACGTTGCGCGAGGACAGTGCCAGCCCATCACGTTCCCGGACCGTGGGCACCCCGACCACCCTGGTCCGGAAGTTCAGGTCCCGCGCCATCCGGCGGATCAGGACCAGCTGCTGGAAATCCTTCTCGCCGAAGAACGCATAGTGCGGCCCCACGATGTTGAACAGCTTCGACACCACGGTCAGCACTCCGGCGAAATGCCCAGGACGTGACGAGCCCTCCAACTCGTCACCGAGCGGGCCGGGCCCCACGCTCACGATCCGGTCCTGCGGGTACAGATCCGCCGCCGAGGGCGTGAAGGCCAGTTCCACACCGGCATCCGCGAGCACCTCGAGGTCGGCCTCCAGCCGCCGCGGGTAGGCCTCGAAGTCCTCGCCCTCGCCGAACTGCAGCGGGTTGACGAAGATCGACGCCGCGACGACTGTGTTCGGCAGCCGCTTTGCCCTGCGAAACAGTTCCCGGTGCCCGGCGTGTAGCGCGCCCATGGTCGGCACGAGAGCGACCGTGCGGCTCACCGACCGCAACGCGTCGGTCACCCGGCTCATATCCGCCACCGTCCGGTAGACGTTGAGCTGGTTACGGGTGAACTTGGGCGCGGGCGCCTTCGTCGCGGGATAGGCGGGGATCGGGGAACTCACTGTGTCTCACGTCCATCAGCAGGGTTGTCGAGCAGGTCGGCGATCGCGGCGGCGCCTCCGGGAGAGAGCATCCCGGACTTCCTGGCCCGCTCCGCGGTTCGCCTGGCCAGTACCGAGTAGGAGGCGACGACGTCCGGCGCGTGCTCGGCCAGTGCACCGAGATGGGCACCGACCGTACCGGTGTCACCACGGGCGACCGGACCGGTCAACGCGCGGTCGCCGTGCCGGAGCACATTATCCAATGCCGCCGACAACAACGGACCCAGCAGCCGCTCGGCATCCGCCACCTCCGCGCGCCTGAGCACCTCGGCACAATCCGCGACGAGGGTGATCAGGTGGTTGGCACCGTGGGCCAGCGCGGCGTGGTACAGCGTCCGCGCGGCCTCGGGCACTCGAACCGGCTCGGCCCCCATCTCCACCGCAAGTGCCTCACCGACGTTCCACGCGGCCTCGTCGCCTGCCGCGGCCGTCACCCCGATGCAGCAGGTGGCCATTCGCTCCAGGTCCTCGGACCTGCCGCTGAACGTCATCACCGGATGCAGCGCGAGCGGCAGCGCACCGAGTTCGGCGACGGGGTCGAGCACACCGACCCCGTGCGCGCCGGAGGTGTGCAGCACGATCTGTCCCGGACGCAGGGAGCCGGTCGCCACGAGACCACGCACCATCACGGCGAGGCTGTCGTCTGGAATGGCCAGCACGACGAGATCCGCGCGGCGGGCGACCTCGTCGGAGGGCAGCAGGGGCACACCGGGCAGCAGTCGTTCCGCTCGCTGCACCGACTCGGTGGAGATGCCTGAGGCGGCAACCACAGTGTGACCTGCGCGGACCAGTGCCGCACCGAGCACACTGCCTACCCGGCCCGCGGACACCACACCCACCGAAAGCCGGGCGGGGCGCGTCATCGTCGGCCTTTTCGCATAGCTCACAGCTCCTGCCATTCGTTCCAGTCCCGACCTTGGCTGCGGGTACCGGACGACGGCGCGAGAATAGTTCGCGCTCGGGGGGTTTGCGCGCCCCTGGTGACCAGCTTCACCCGGACCGGGTCACCCCCTCTGGGGGATGCTCTCGGTTTCCTGACGGTCGCCGTTGGCCAGGCGGACGGCTTCCGCCCGCACCGAGCGCAGCACCGCCAGCAACTCCGCATGCCTGCGATTCGCCCCCGGTTCGGCGTTGCCACACGCGAGATTGCGCCGCAGGAAAGCGAGTTCGGTCACACTCGCCTGGTACGCCCCGACAGCTCTGCCCGCGGCCCTGCCGGACTCCCTGCGTGCCTGCCTGCGCCACTGTCTGCGTCCGGCGAGGCTAGCCAGCAACTCCATTTCGGAGCGAGCGATCCACCGAGACTCGGCCATTTCCGGCAGTGCGGCAGCGACGACCCGCTGCTCCCTTCGTCGCTGCCACAGCACGAGCAGCAGCACACCGAGGAACATCGGGACCATGATCAGGAAGTAGACGTTGATGAACGTGGTCGCGCCGCCGAGGGTCGCCGAAGCGTTCCACAACGCGTGCAGACTCACCGCTGCCAGATAGCCACCGAGCGGGGCGAGAAAGCGCACCTGCTTGCTCGCCGTCCTGGCCGCGATGCCGATGCCGATCCCGGTGAGCACGGTGAACAACGGATGCGCGAACGGGGACAGCACACCGCGCAGGATGAACGCGGCGAGCACACCGGCGCTCGTGGCATCGCCGAAGCCGTACTCCGCGAACGCCCTGCCGAAGTAGTAGATGTTCTCGGTGAACGCGAAGCCTGCCGCGCTGAAGCCGGCGTAGACGATGCCGTCGACCAGACCGTCGAACTCGTGCGAGCGGCGCAGCAGCACGGCCAGCACCGGCAGGGCCTTGACCGCCTCCTCCACCAACGGTGCCGAGACGATCGCGCTGAATTTGTCCCCGTTACCGTTGCCGAGCAACATGTCACCGACCGCGGAGGCGGTGTCGTTGATCAGCAACGCGGTCAGCGTCGCGACGAACGCACCCCAGCAGAACGAGAGCAGCAACAGGGAAGCGGGTTCTGGTTCCCAGCGGTCGATCCAGAGGAACGTGGCGACGACCACCGCGACCGGCAGCACCGCGGCGACCACCCCGATGACGGTGGCCAGTACCCCGACCCGTGCCGTGGCGAGACCGAGTACGAGCAGCCCGCACAACGCGACCAGCACCAGGCCGAGCACGGGCAGCAGCACGGTGATCCTGCGCGGGGTGTGCCGGCGCAGGGGGTGTCGTTCTTGCCGGACTCGCCGCGATCCCCTCACGCCTCGGCACGATATAAGACGGGTCGGACACGCGTTCGAGTACTGCCACCGACGCCCGCCGACTCGCACTTTCCCGGGAAAGTGCGAGAGGTGGCTCAGTCCTCGGCGCGGCGCCTGCGGCGGGGTGTCGCGCCGGAGCCGTGTGCGGCGAGCAGTTCACTGACCGAGCGTCCCTCGGCGTGCGACCCGCTCTCTTCGTCCGGCCGCTCACGCTCACCGAATCCCTGCCACGGTGGGTCGTCTTCGGCCCTGCGCCTGCGGCCGCCGCCCTCGTTCGCGCCGTGCCGGGAGCCGCGTCCGGTCTCCTCCGCACCGTGCCGGGACGCGCTCGACGACTGCGCTGTGCCCTCGCTGCCCTCGCTGCCCTCGGCGTCTTCGGCCCTGCGCCTGCGACCGCCCGGCCGGCTGCCGCGTTGCAACTCGCGCACCGATTCGGGCAACGTCGGGTTGGGCTCGGGAACCTCGGGCGCGGGCCCTGCCTCCGGAACGGGTTCCGGTTCCGGCGAGCCGTAACCGTTTGTGCCGTAACCGTTTGTGCCGTGCCTGCCGGTGCCACCTGCGGTGTCGTCCTCGACTGCCGGGTCGGCGCTGTCCGCCGCGTCGGCGGTGTCGTCCCCTTCGGCCCGGCTCTCGCCGGTCCACGCCGACATCCACTCGAAGTCGAACTCCGGCTGCGGCTCGGCAACTGGTTCGGGTTCGCGCGCCGGCTCCGGACGCTCGGCGCCCCTCCGCGGATCTTCCGGCACGACACTGGCCGCGGATCGGCCACGGGCAATGCGCTCCATGGCGGGGCGCGTCAGCTCGTGCTGTTCCGGTTCACGCTGCCCGCTCGGCGCGGGCCTGCGTGGAACCGCCGCGGGCGGAACCGTCCTGCGGGGCGGAGCGGGAGGCGGCGGCTGCTGTGGCTGCGGCTGCGGCTGCACGGGCCGCATACCGGCCACGGTCGCGTCCTCGTGCTGCTGTGCCCTTGCTGCCTCCGCCCGAGCCTCGCCTGCGGCTTTCGCCGCTTTCGCTGCCACTGAACCGACCTCGTTCAGTGGCACCCTGCGGGTCGGCGGGCCACTGTCCTGCGGCGGCCTCGGTGCCCTCGGCACCTGCTGGGTCTTCGCGTTCTCCTGCTCGCGTTGCTGTGCCGGAGCGGGCTGCTGCGCGGGCGGGCGTGGCGGCTGGAGTGGTTTCTGCGGTGCCTGCGGTTTGTGTGGCTGCGCCTGCTGTGCGGCGCGGGGCACCGCCACCTGCGGTTTCACCTGTTTCGGGGTACGCCTGGCGATTCCGAACTCCGGCTCGCCGTCACGCACCTTGTTCATCATCTCGGTGGGATGCTCGCCGCGCGCTGCCGAATCGGGCTGTTGGCCGTTTGTCAGCTGCGCTTTCGGCTTGCCGTTGGACTCGCCCCCGTTGACGACTTTGGGCTCGTCGTTCAGTGAGCGCATCCTGGTCGACTGGGCGGTCAGCGCGACCCGCTCGTAAAGCACCTCGCCACCGAAGAGGGACTGCAGGCTCTCGCGGAGCGCGGTCACCTCGTTGCGCAGCGCCTCCAGTTCCTCCCGTGAATCGGCTTCCACCCGGTCACGGGTCTCCGCTTCGATCTCGAGCTCGAACTCCCGGCGTGCGGCGATCTCCCGTTCCAGTTCGAGTTCGTACACCGCCTGTGCCTGCGCGACCGACTCGGCCGTCGCAGCTGCCTGCTTGCGGTACCGCACGGCGAAGAAGGCGCCGATCAGCGCGGCCCACAGCGCCGCCACGATCGCCAGGCGGAGCCATCTCAGGTCCTCGGTGAACACCAGCGCGAGCGTCGCGCCCACGGCGAGCGTGAAGCCGACAACGAGCGCCGGCGCGCCTGGAAAGCGGCCGCGCGAGTCGTCACCCACGCCAGTCATGCCCCACACCGTACCTTCTGGTAATCCGACTGAGACCTAGTCGGTACTTCGAGCGGTGGCTGCCGCGCGTTAACCGGTCAATCCCGGCGGGCATCACGATCACGTGGTTCCGGTGTGCGGCAGCAGTGTTCGAGCCACAACGCGGCCGCGACGAGCGCGACGGCGCAGGCAGCCCCGACAACGGCGGCAGGCAGATCGTTCGAGGCCGCGGTGATGCGGTCGGCCCGGGGAAGGAGGTAGCCGAGTGCCGCGACCCAGGCGCCGAGCATGAGCGCGCCGAGCAACGACGAGGCCTTGGCGAGGGCGACCGCACGGGCGAAAGTGAGGCCGCCGAGGACCCTGCGGGAGCGGATTCGATCACGGAGCGCGAACCCCAGCAGGGTCTCCACGACCGCGAGCACCAGCAGGGTGATCCCCGCCATGGCCGGCAGTCGCGGGATCGAGCCGTAGGCGATCTCGAACAACAGATAGGTCAGAGCGAGACCGACCACTCCGGCGACGACGAGTTCGCGCGGCCTCGTGAAGTGCATGACGACACCGTACCGAGCAAGCCGGCGGCTCGCGCCGGCACCGAGAGCACGCCGACTGGAATCTCCAGTGACCGGCGGGCTGTCGCGGGAACCCGGCTCGCGTCCATGCCCGGCGAGGGACGCAAACGTTTGCTGGAGATCACCGCAGGGCTCGGCCTCGACCCGGATGTCGTCAGATCGCGCGGAGGACCATGAAAATGGACACTACTCAGCGCAGGAACCCGTTAGCGGGATCAGGCTGCGAGTAGCTGCCGACGGAGGGACGAACACGATGGGTCAGCGCGACCGGATCGTCGGGGCCGCGTGTTTCGTGCTCCTGATCCAGTTCTTCGTACTGCACATCGTGGTCGAATCAGCGTGGACGGAACCGTACAGCTGGGCGGCCAACGCCATCAGTGACCTCGGCACCGCCCGCTCTCCATGGCATACCGCGATGAACGTGTCCTTCGTCGTCAACGGTGTGTGCATGGCCGCGGGCGGACTGCTGCTCGGCCGGATGGTTTCCGGAGACCTGCGGCCCGGTCAGCGGCAGCTGCCAAATACGGCGGCGGTCCTGCTCGCCCTCGCGGGAGCGGGCACGGTACTGGTCGGGCTGAATCCGGGCGACCTGCGAGTGGGTCTGCATCTGATCGGCGCCTTCGCCGCCACCATCTTCGGCAACGCCGGAGTGCTGTTACTCGGGCTTGCGCTGCTCCGCACGGGGCGATCCGGCTGGGCCGCCGGCACCGGCGGCGGGACACTCGGTTTCGCCGGATCGGCCGTCACTGGATTGCACCTGCTCGATGTGCTGCCGGGACAGCACGACTGGGGCGGGGCGACCGAGCGCGTGGCCATTTTTCCGATGCTGCTCGCGATGATCGCAATCGGCGGCGCACAACTGCTCCGGCCGCATGGCCGAAAAGGCCTAGAGCGCCAGATCGTCCCGTAGCCGCACACCGGCACGGTCCGCTTCGGACAGTGTGGCCAGCAGGTCCCTGGCACGGCCGTGCCCAGGAACCTCGGCGTCAGGGTCGATCTCCAACCATGGGACGAGCACCGTGGCCCGCTCCGGGGTTCCCGGATGCGGCAGCAACAGTTCGGGATCTTCGGAGCGGACACCGTCGACCGTCACCACGTCGACGTCCAGTGTCCGCGGACCCCACCGCTGTTCCCGGGTACGGTGCGCGGCCTGCTCGAGCTCACGTGCGCGGCGGAGCCAGCCCCAGTGGTCCAGGTCCGGATCGTCCACAATGCACACGGCATTCAGGAAGTCGGGCTGCTCCCGGACGCCCCACGCCGCCGTCTCGTACACACTGGACACAACGACGAGAGATTCACGCACGCCGTCGACAGCCAGCCGGAGAAAACCGTGGCGGTCGCCGAGATTCGACCCGAGTGAGAGCACGGCACGACTCATTTCTCTTGCCTCACTCACACATCCTCGCGCGAGCGGTGCACGGTGACCGCGACATCGGCGAAAGACAGCGGGATCGGGGCCGCGGGCTTGTGCACGGTGACCTCGACGGCGAACAGCCGCTCGTCCGCGAGCACCTCGTCGGCGATCCGGCCCGCGACGCTCTCGATCAGGTCGTACGGCGGCCCGCCGACCACGCCAGCGGCCAGTTCGGCGAGTTCCCCGTAGTGCAGTGTCTCGGCGAGGTCGTCCGATGTGGCCGCGGCCCGCAGGTCCAGCCAAACCGTGATGTCGACGAGAAAGTCCTGGCCGTCGCGCTTCTCGTGTTCGAAGACGCCGTGCCTGCCGAACACCCGCAGACCGGTCAGCGTGATGCGATCAGGCATCTGGGCTCCCCGTGGACCCGGTGTTCGCTGGCGAACTCGGGTCCACGCGCACGACACCCGACTGCCAGGCAGCTGCCACGGCCACGGCGTCCAGCGACGCGCCGACCTCATGCACCCGCACACCCCACGCGCCCGCCGCCGCGGCGAGGGTGGACACGGCCGCGGTGGCATCCTCACGCTCGGACGCCTGCCTTGGCTCACCATCCGCGTCCGCAAGCAACCGGCCAAGGAACCGTTTGCGGGATGCGCCCACCAGCACCGGAAATCCCAGTGCCAGCAACACATCCAGCCGGCTGAGCAGCGCCCAGTCGTGTTCCGCGCGTTTGGCGAATCCAAGGCCCGGATCGAGCACGATCGCCTCTGCTCGCACTCCCGCGGCCAGTGCCGCGTCGACCCGTGCGGTGAGCTCGTCCCGCACTTCCGTGACGACGTCGTCGTAGGTGGCCAGTGCGTTCATATCCTTGCTGTGGCCGCGCCAGTGCATCAGTACCCATGGCACACCGGACTCGGCGGCCACCCGAGCCATATCCGGGTCGGCCAGGCCACCGGATACGTCGTTGATCACCTGCGCACCCGCCTCGAGTGCGGCGGCCGCCACAGCGGCGCGGGTGGTGTCGACCGACATCGCCACCCCGTCCGAGGCGAGCGCACGGATCACCGGCAGCACCCGCTCGATCTCGGTTTCCGCGTCCACCCGCGACGCACCCGGACGGGTGGACTCGCCGCCGACGTCGATGAGGTCGGCACCGCGTTGCCACATCCGGTGCGCATGCACCAGCGCGTCGGCCTCGAACTCGTAGCGGCCGCCGTCGGAGAACGAGTCCGGCGTCACGTTCAGTACGCCCATGACCGCGCAGCGGCCCGGGTCGGGCAGGCCGGGCGCCGTGGTCACCTGCGGCCCATGATCAGGTCGAGCGCCTCCGCCCGCGAGGATGCCGAGGTCTGCAGCAACCCGCGGACGGCGGAGGTGGTCGTGCGCGCACCCGGCTTGCGCACTCCGCGCATCGACATGCACAGGTGCTCGGCCTCCACGACGACGATCACCCCACGTGGCTTGAGCCTGCGCTGCAGTGCGTCGGCGACCTGGGAGGTGAGCCGTTCCTGAACCTGCGGGCGTTTGGCGTAGAGATCCACCAGGCGAGCGAGCTTTGACAGCCCGGTCACCTTGCCCTGGTTGTTCGGGATGTAGCCGACGTGCGCGACCCCGTGGAACGGGACGAGGTGATGCTCGCAGGTGCTGTACATCGGAATGTCGGTGACCAGGACGAGTTCCTCATGACTCTCGTCGAAGGTCTTGTCCAGTACGGCGTCCGGATCGTTGTAGAGGCCGGCGAACATCTCGTGATACGCCCGCGCCACCCTGGCCGGAGTGTCCTTCAGTCCGTCGCGGTCCGGGTCCTCACCGCACGCGAGCAACAGTTCCCGCACGGCGCTCTCGGCGCGCGCCTGGTCGAAACTCCGACCTGTGGCGCGCACCGGAACAACCTGATCCGCTGTGGACTGACCGTTCCCTGTTACCGCGCTGTGCCGCGGAGAACCCTCGTCAGCCGAGTTTCGCAGATCGCCCTGCCCGCGCAATCCGCCGTGCTCAGACGCCCTGTCACTGCTGATGGTTACCGTCCGGATCGTCGTTCGTGCGCCGGTGTTGCCCTTCCGCACGCCCCTGGTCGGGGTACTCCTGCTCGGGATACCGGGCACCTTGTTGCTGGCTGCCCTGCTGCGGGCCGCCGTACTGCCCATGTCCCTGCTCGCCGAACCACTGCTGGTCGGCCGTACGTGGCTCGTCCTGCTGCGGCTGGTTCGGCACGTTCGACCGCCACGGCTGACTCGGCCGCCCACTCGGTGATGTGGCAGGCGTCCAGCCGGGAGGCGCACCGTAGTTCGGTGGACCCGCCTGACCGCCCGAGGGCGGTTGTGGTGGGTTGCCGCCGTACTGCTGCTGCGGCCAGCCGCCGTTACCGGAACCAGTACCACCACCGTTGCCGTTCGGACGCGTGCCGTTCGGATAACCGCCGGGCGGCGGTGGGGCGTACGGGTTCGGGTTTGGCTGGCCCTGCTGCGGATAGCCGGGCTGCTGCTGATCCGGTGCGGGCCTCGGCGGTCCGCCTGGGAGATCGCCAGCACCCGGAGCGGTGCGCACCGGCGTCGGCGCCGGTTCGCGCTCGGGCCTGCGCTCCTCCGGCGGGGGCCAGGGCTCGCCCCGCTCTATCGCCAGCTCGGCCGGGGTCTTGATCGGTGGCTTGTCCGACGGCTTGCGCTCGCCGAACTCGTTGAACACGGTGATGTGCGGCCGCTTCTCCACCGTGGCGAAAATGCGCTCCAGGTCCTTGCGCTGCAGGGTTTCCTTCTGCAGCAGCTCGATGACCAGCTCGTCGAGTACGTCGCGGTAGGTGTTGAGCACCTCCCACGCCTCGGTGTGCGCCGTCTCGATGAGCTTGCGCACCTCCTCGTCGATCTCGTGCGCGACCTCGTGCGAATAGTCCGCCTGCCGTCCCGCGGAACGGCCGAGGAACGGGTCACCCTGCTCCTGGCCGTACTTGACCGCACCGAGGCGGGCACTCATGCCGTACTCGGTCACCATCGCCCTGGCGATCTTGGTCGCCTGGTCGATGTCGGAGGAGGCACCGGTGGTCGGCTCGTGGAACACCAGTTCCTCGGCCGTACGTCCACCCATCGCGAAGACCAGCCGGCCGATCATCTCGGTGCGGGTCATCAGTTCCTTGTCGTCCTCGGGGACGAGCAGGGCGTGTCCACCGGTACGCCCACGCGGCAGGATCGTCAGTTTGTACACCGGCTCGATGTCCGGCATCGCCCACGCGGCCAGGGCGTGCCCGCCCTCGTGGTAGGCGGTGATCTTCTTTTCCTTCTCGGAGATGATCCGGCTCTTGCGCGCGGGACCGCCGATGACGCGGTCGACCGACTCCTCCAGCGCTTCATCGGTGATCACGCTGCCGTGCTCGCGAGCGGTGAGCAGGGCGGCCTCGTTGATCACGTTCGCCAGATCGGCACCGGACATCCCCACCGTGCGCTTGGCGAGCGCCGTCAGGTCGGCGTTCTCGGCGATCGGCTTGCCCTTCGAATGGACAGCCAGGATCCGCTTCCGTCCGGCCAGGTCAGGCGCGGACACCGGGATCTGCCGGTCGAACCGGCCGGGGCGCAGCAGCGCGGGGTCGAGAATGTCCGGCCGGTTGGTGGCCGCGATCAGGATGACGCCACTGCGGGCGTCGAACCCGTCCATCTCGACCAGCAGCTGGTTCAGCGTCTGCTCCCGCTCGTCGTGCCCACCGCCGAGGCCGGCACCACGCTGGCGGCCGACCGCGTCGATCTCGTCGACGAAGATGATGCAGGGGGAGTTCTGCTTGGCCTGCTCGAACAGGTCTCGCACACGGGAGGCACCGACACCAACGAACATCTCGACGAAGTCGGAACCGGAGATCGTGTAGAACGGCACGGCTGCCTCGCCCGCCACCGCCCGTGCGAGCAGCGTCTTACCCGTGCCGGGCGGGCCGTAGAGCAGGACGCCCTTCGGGATCTTCGCGCCGAGCGCCTGGTATCGGGCCGGGTTCTGCAGGAAGTCCTTGATCTCGTGGAGTTCCTCGACGGCCTCGTCCGCACCCGCGACGTCGCCGAAGGTGGTTTTCGGCATGTCCTTGTTCAGCTGCTTGGCCTTGGACTTACCGAAGTTCATCACCTTGTTGCCGCCACCCTGGGCGTTGTTCATCATCCACATCAGCAGCAGCAACAGCAGGCCCAGCGGGATCATGTAGATCAACATCTGGGTGAAGAACGACTGCTGGGTGACGGTGGTGTCGAACTTCAACGCCTGGTCCGTGGACCGGGCGTTGAGCAGGGATTGGTAGATGTTGTCGGCTGCCGCCGAGGGGAACTTCGTCAGGACCTGGGTGACCTGCTGGCCATCGGCCTCGATCGGATTGGCGAGGGTGAGCTTGAGCTGCTGCTCCTTGTCCTCGAGATTCGCCTCGTTGACGTTGCCGCTCGAGATCTGTTCCAGTGCCTGCGACGTCGGCACCTGGGTGTAGTCACGATCCCCGTCGAAGATCGAGCTGAAGGCGAAATAGAGCAGCAGAACCGCAACTATCCACAGTAGTGGGTTCTTGAGCAGGCGCTTGCGGTCCATTCGACTCGGCCGTGGTGGCCTCGACCCTCCCTGGCTAGGCGGTAGATGTGACATCCGCCGTCATGGTCTTGACAACTCCCGTGCTACGGGCGTGCGGTCCCTCCAGGGTACCGCCCGGTTCCGGTGGTCTCCCTGCAGAGCCTCTCGCAGCTCAACGGTCGGAACGGCGCCGATGTTCCCACCGGGTGTTCGGGGACTCAATCCCCGCTCACCTGGCATCGCTCACCGCGGCGAGCATCTCACCGAGTCGCGAGCGCAACGTCTTGGGGTCGGCGGGCGACACCGTCACCCATTCCCGCCCGTCAGAGCCGGCCCTGGACAGGCTCAGGTAGCGCCCGCTGGCCGTGTCGAACCAGCCGAGGACCGGCGAACGCTGCCTGCTCCCGAGGGAGTTTCGGCTGTTCGCGGCGAGCTGACCACCGCGCAACCGGGGCTGGCCCGCCAGCTGGGCATAGGCCTGCCTGGGATCGGTGGGACGTTCGGAGAGCCCGCCACGCGCCCTGGCCTGCTTGCGGTCCTTTCGCCTGCCCCGCTCCTGCTCCGCCGCTTCGGCGGACTCGGCGGGAACGGCGGGGCCGGTCGCGGCGGCCATGCTGCGGGCAGGCGGAACACCCAGCGCCTCGTCCAGCGGAAGTGTGATGGACGCCTCGGTACCCCTTGGGCTCGACGGCAGCAGATCGACCACGGTCGAGGCGAGACCCTCCGGGTAGATCGGCCGCACCCAGATGCCGTCGGCGTCCTGGATGGCGACGACCGCGTTCTTGCCGTCCGAGGCCGCGAGAATGCCCACCGGGGGAGCCTGGAAGTCCGGGATGTGCAGCGCGTCGATACTCAGCGACGGCCTGGCCAGCAGGATGAGCCAGTCCTCGACGTGTGGCTCCAGCCTGCCGTTGCCGTCACGTACCCCTCTGGCCTTGAGCTCGACGTTGACCCGTTGCCGTAACGCGGACCGCTCGTCCTCGGTGGCACCGTGCGAGCGAACCTGCAGCGGGTAGGGCAGCTCGCCGATCCGCATCGCCTCCCACAGGAAGTCGAACGCGACCGGTGAGAAAAACTCCTGCGTGGGCACTGCTCTCCCCTGCTACCCGAAATGTTCGTCCGAACGCCCTCGGTGCGGCGGACTCGCTCACCGAAGGGTAGCCACGACGGTACCGGGAGCCAACCGGCCCACCGATCCGGATTCGCCGATCGATCTCCATCGGCTTCGCGCGACGCGTGCGCCCGCTTTGCCGGCGCTGTCAGTAGGCGGCGGCGTCGGAGTTCACCGCACGCGACAACATCTCGCCGAGGCGGTGCCGCAGGGTGGGCGCGTCCGCCGGGGCGATGGTGATCCAGTCCCGCCTGTCGTGTCCCTTGCTGGCCTGGGTGAAATACCTGCCGTCCTCGGTGTCGAACCAGCTCAGCACCGGGGTCCGGCTGCGTCCGCCCGTTCGGTTCCGGGCATTGGCGCCGATCTGCCCGCCCCGCAGCCGCGGCTGGGCGTGCAACCTGGCGAGCGCCTTGCGATCGTCGTCCGCGCCGGAGCGGTCGCCGTTCGGACGCGAACCCGGCGAGCCCTTGGTCTCCCGCTCCCCGTTCGACCTGCGCTGCATGAAGTCCACCCCGGAACCGGAGAGCAGCTGCTCCAGCGGCACGGTGAGGGACTTCTCGGTACCCCGCGGGGCCGCGGGCAGCAGTCCGACGATGGCGCTGGCAAGTCCATCCGCAGGCACCGCCTGCAGGTGCAGGCCCTTGGTGTCCTGCACGGCGAGCAGCCCCTGGCCGCCCAGTGCGGCCGCGACCGCGAGCAGCGGCGGCGAGTCGGGCGCGGAGATGTGCACCGAATCCAGACTCACCTCGGACCGGGCGAGTACCTCGAACCAGTCCTCCAGATGCGGCTGCGGCCGGCCGGACCGGTCTGCGAGACCACGTCCGGCCAGCCCGGACAGCACCTGCGCGCGCAGGGCCGCCCGTTCGTCCATCGTCGAACCATGCGACCGCACCTCGAGTGGGTACGGCAGTTCGCCCGCTCCCAGTGACTCCCAAAGGAAGTCCAGCTCCACCGGGGAGAGGAGCTCTACCGCCACTAGCGCTCCTCGTCGTCGGCCCAGGCGCCGATCACTGGCGGCGGAGTGGCCTCGGTGGCACCGAACGCCTCGTCGGGATCGGCCTCGATCAGGAACGAAGCGTGGGTTCGCTCCTCTTCCTGCTGCGCCTGACCTTGGCCGGCACCACCCATGCCTCCACCCATCGGGGCCGCCCCCGGGGGAACCGCACCGCCACCGATCGTGCCTGCCGAGGACACAACGCCCTGGCTCTGCGGGGCGACGCTGGCCGCGCTGGCGCCCTGCCCGCTCGCCGAGGCACCGGTCTCCGAAGAGGACTGCTTCGTGCTGCCGCTGCGGTTGCCCTTGCCGAGCGCCTTGGCGCCCGCGGCACCGAGACCGGCGCCGACCGCGGCACCACCGAGCTGCATGCCGAGGTTGCTGGAACCGCCACCACCGGAAGCCTGAGCGGCCGCGGCGGTACCCGCACCCGTGCCCATCCCGCTGCCGGTCGCCGCCGGGACACCCGCCGCCGGAGCACCGGCGTGGCCACCCTGTGCATGCCCTGCGCCGACACCGCCCGCCTGGCCGTGCCCTGCGACCTCGGCACCCCCGGCGTATCCGCCGAGCGGTGCGCCGGCGAGCGGGTTGGGCCCGAGGTGCTGGCCGGGCAGGCCCCCGAAGGAGCCGACGCCACTCACCGAACTGGGGCCGGTGCCCACCGAAGCGGCCGTGGGCTTGAGCCCGATCGAGTCGGGGCCGAAGCTCGGCGTGCTGCTGTCGACCTCGGACATCGCCTTGGTGTAGGCGTTGAAGTACTGGACCTGCTGGGCCTTGATGTCCTTCGCCGCGTCGGACTGCGCCTTCATGTCGGCGATCATCGCGGCGGGCCCGCCTGCCAGCATGGCCTCGGTCTGCCTCGCCGGGTCGAACTCCTTCGGCGCGGGCATCTTCTTGACCTCGGCGGCGGCCGCGGCCTGCTGCTTGAGCCGGTTGCCCATCGTCTGCGCGGCCTCTGCGGCCTGTGCGCTCGAGTTCGCGATGCCGACCAGCGAGCCCTGCGCCGCGGCCGCACCCTCACCGACCCAGGCTGCGCCCAGTTCGGTGATCGCGTTGTACAGATCGTTGGCGGCCTGGTTCAGGTTCGTGGAGTGACCGATCCAGGACTCGCCGGTGGCCTCGGCGGTGCCGGGGTCGTTGTTCATGGTCGCGCCGTTGTAGAGCTGCTGACTCTCCTGCGCGTCCCAGTTCGGCGGGCTGAGGATCGCCCTGTCCTCGCCGTAGAGGAAGCCGTCGGGCCTGCTGCGCGCCTGGTTGACGATGTCAGCCGTGGCCGAACTGTCGCCGAGCGGAACGCTGGGCGAGGATCCCTGCTGGCTCTGCTGGCCGCCGGTGATGCCGGTGTTGTCGTCCATGATTCCGATTCCCCCCACGCTCACGCCTGGCCGGCGAACGGCTCGGCACTGGCGTCGTCGATCTCCTGGTAACGGCTCATGGCCGTGACGATCGCCTGCTCAGCCTGGTCGTACTGGGTGTAGAGATTGCGCAGTGCCTGGGTGTAGGAGTTCTCGTCACCGCCGGCTGCGCGCTGCGACATCTTGGCGGACATCGCCTGCCCGACCGGGTTCGCACCGAGCTTGGGCGCGACGCCGAGACCGCTCGCCCCGGTCAGCAGCGATTCCACCTGGTCCTTGCCCAGCCTGATCTTCTGCAGCACCGTCTGTGCGGCGTCGGGATCGACCCCCACCTGCCCGGTGACCGCGGCGTTACGGAACGCCGCGGCATCCGCAAAGCTGTTTCCCATCTGCACTGTCTCCTGTCCCAGAGCTCTCAACAAAGGGGCTGGTGCTGCACGACGAACGACACAACCGGAACCGCCAGGATCCGCGGTTCCACTGCGTCGTGCATTGCCCTCCCCATCCCTTCCCCCGAAACGGCACCGCACGGGCCCGCGGTGGCGGTCTTCGCTTAGATTAACGCACCGAACTCGACCGTATGACGCGTTTCCCAGAGACGAGGTTCCCACTTCCGGCGGCCTGGGCACAGCGAGTTCACCAGCGAGGGTTGTTCACAAGTCGGCAGACGGGGTCGCCCGGAGGGTGGCCATGGCTGCCGACTGCAGGTGAGATCCGTGCTTGACCGCACGTGGGCGGTGAACAACCCGACCTTTGATTAGACACAGGAGTTCCACGACCAAGGCGGCGATGATTACGAGGAGTAAACCTTCGGGTCCAGAGTGCCGATGTAGGGCAGGTCGCGGTAACGCTCCGCATAGTCCAGGCCGTAACCCACGACGAATTCATTCGGAATGTCGAAACCGACGTATTTCACCGGCACCTCCACCTTCACCGCGTCCGGCTTACGCAGCAGTGAGCACACGTTCAGCGAGGCGGGGTTGCGGCTGGCCAGGTTCTTCAACAGCCAGGACAGCGTCAGCCCCGAGTCGACGATGTCCTCGACGATCAGCACCTGCTTCCCGGCGATGTCGCGGTCGAGGTCCTTCAGGATGCGAACCACCCCGGACGACGAGGTGGAAGAGCCATAGGAGGAGACGGCCATGAACTCGAGCTGGGCGGGCACCGGAAGCGCCCTGGCGAAGTCGGTCATGAACATGACGGCGCCCTTGAGCACCCCGACCAGCAGCAGGTCACCCTGCTCGGGATCGGCGGGGTAGTCGGCGGCGACCTTCTCGGCGAGTTCGGTGATCTTGTCCTGGATCTGCTGCTCGGTGACGAGCACGGAGGCGATGTCGCCCTCGTACACGGGTCAGTCCCCTCTGGTGGTGGGTTCGGGAGAAACCGGTTCGCCAGGATATGTGCGAGCCCCGTTTCATGCAGAGCGTGCCATGTGGGCGCCCGTGACCCGTGGCCGGGCGAGCACATGACAGCGGGCGCGGCGAGAACCGCGGATTACGAGGTCATGATGATCTGTGGAACTCGGGCAGGCGAAGTTCCTATGGATCAGCGCGTGGATCAGCACGGCCCGCGCCGGGCTCGACGATCAACTTGCCCCGGATCCGGCCCGCCTCGAACCCGCCAGGCAGCCATACCGCCCCCTGGCCACGCCAGTGCCCGATCAGCGCGTCCACCGAGCGCAGATGCGCGTCCGTCAGCTCACGCACCCCCGCGGCGAGTAGCCAGCGCCGCAGCACCCTCCGGCGAACGGCCTGCGCGGCGGGGGTCAGCACTTCGATATCGAGTTCGTCACCGACCAGGGCGGCGTCGAAGAGCTGCCCAGCGAGTTGATCGAGCGCCTCGCTGTCCTCCCGCAGCTGTGCCGCGGTACGGGCCAGCGCGGCCGCGACCCCGCCCGCGAGCACGTCCTCCAGCAGCGGCAGGACCTCGGTGCGCAGGCGCACCCTGGTGAAGCGAGGGTCCTCGTTGTGTGGGTCGCTCCACGGCCGCAGGCCGAGCGCGGCACAGGCGGCGAGCGTGACCGCTCTCGGTACGCCAAGCAGCGGGCGGGCCCACGGCGGGTCCAACGGACGCATACCGGCGAGCGAACGCGGGCCCGAGCCCCTGCCGAGCCCGAGCAGCACCGTCTCGGCCTGGTCGTTCAGGGTGTGCCCGAGCAGGACGAGTCCGCGTCCGCCCGGCAGTGCCGCGCGGAGCGCCGAGTAACGGGCCCTTCGGGCGGCGGCCTCGGGCCCGCCAGGCCCGGAGACACCGACCGTGAGGATCTCCGCGGAGTCCGCGCCCAGCCGCTGCGCGGTGCGGGCGGCGGTCGCGGCTACCTGTGCCGAAGCCTCCTGCAGTCCGTGATCGACGACCAGCGCCCGCACGCGCAGGCCGCGGTCGCGGGCCGCTTTGGCCGCCGCCTCGGTGAGGGCGAGCGAGTCGGCCCCGCCGGAGACCGCCACGGTCAGCTCGCCAGCGTCGAGCTGACCGGCGTGTTCGGCCAGGAACTCCCGGACGGCACGGCGCACGTGGGCCAGTGCGGCGGTGTTCTTGTCGTTCTGGTCGTTCCTGCCGTTCCTGTCGTTCAGGCCGCCCCCTGGTTCCGGCGCGTTCACCCTCCTGAGTGCACGCGCCGCACCCACCGAGCGGGATCGGTGATCTCCGCGCGTGTGGGCAGGGTTTCCGGCGAGGTCCAGACGGCATTGAAGCCGGACATGCCCACCGAGTCGATCACCTCTCTGACGAAGACCGCGCCCTCCGCGTACTGGCGGATCTTGGCGTCCACCCCCAGCAGGTGGCGCAGCAGGCGGTCGAATACGCCACCGCCCTGCCTGCGGGCGGTGAAGCGGCTCCGGATGGTGCGTACCGAAGGCACCACGGAAGGCCCGACGGCGTCCATCACGTAGTCGGCGTGCCCCTCCAGCAACGTAGACAGCGCGAGCAGCCGGTCGAAGACCACCCGCTGCTGCGGCGACTGCAGAAGTTCGGCGATGCCCACGGAGGAGCCCTTGCCGTCCCCTTCCCTGGACCGCCGCAGCTCCTTGACCGTCTCCGGCAGCCTGCCGAGCAGGTCACCGACGCCGTCGGTGCTGGAGAGATCGCCGACCAGGGTGGCCACTTGTTCGGCGAAGTAGTCCCGCAGCCAGTCGACCGCGGTGAACTGCAGCCGGTGAGTGCACTCGTGCAGGCACACCCACATACGGAAATCGTGGCCGTCGACCTTCATCGCCCGCTGGGCGCTGACCACGTTGGGCGCGACCAGGACCAGCTGCCCGTCGCGCTCGGGTCCGCCGAACGGGTCGTACTGGCCAAGTACCCGGGACCCGAGAAAGGCCAGCACCAGCCCGGTCTGCACACCCGCGCCACTCGCGAGCAACGGGGCGAACGGCCCGGGCTGCGAGCGTGGCATCGCGCGCCCGGTGAGCTCACCGAGCCCGACGGCCGCGGCCCGTACCCAACCCGGCCGGTCCACCACCTCGCCCGGTAGCAGCGGAAGTCCCTCGCCGAGACCGGTCAGCTCCCGCACGTGCGCCTCGGCCGCGATCGTCAGCTCCCGCAGCTCCGTCACCGCGAGCTCGGCTTCCTCCTGCGGGACCACCGGTCCGCTGCGGACCAGCAGCGCCCCGGTCGACGCGGCCATCGACCAGTCGACGATCGAGGACGGCTTGCCCTTGGTCTGCTCGCTCACCACACTCACCGGATCGACGCTACCCGCGTCATGGCCCTACCTGCAGCCGCAGTCGCGCAGCGTCGCGGCCACGGCGTCGAGGGCAGGCCGCGCCACCCCGAGGTCGGTACCGCTCGACATGAGGGAGAACACCAGCAGCCGGCCGTCGGCATCGAGCACGACGCCGGCCAGTGTGCTGACCCCGGACAGCGTCCCGGTCTTGGCCCTGACCCAGCCCCTGCCCTGATCGGACGCCTCGGTGTCGTAGCGCCCTTCGAGCGTGCCGCTGCCACCCGCCACCGGCAGCCCGCCGATGATCGGCCGGAGTTTCGCCGTGCGCGGGTCTTCTCCAGCCGGGGCCGCCGCCACGGACAGCACGTCGCTGAGCAGCGCGGCGGACACCTTGTTCTCCGGCGAGAGACCGCTGTCATCGGACAACCGCGCGCCATCGACTTCGAAGCCATTGCGCTCGAGCACGTCCAGCGTCGCCTTGCCCGCACCGTCGAAGGAGGGCTCGGCGCCGGTGGCGATCGCGACCTGGCGGCCGATGACATCAGCGAGCAGATTGTCCGACTGAGTGAGCAGCGCGTCGACGAGTTCGGTCAGCGGCGGGGACAGCACCTCACCGAGCTGCCGCGCGTTGTCGTCCGCCGTCACGGTCCCGGAAACGGCGGACGCGCCGAGCCGCTCGGCGAACTCATTCGCGAAGGCGGCAGCCGGGTCCTCGTGGCGCATCGACTTCGGCTCCGCGGGGTTCTTCCTGCCACCGTCGAGCGCCACTGGCTGCACAGCGGCCGCGAACGTGGACGGCGCGTCCTCCGGCGCCCAGCTCGGGGCCTCGGTTGGACCGGTGAAGATGCTCAGGTCCAGCGCGACCTTGTCCACCGCGCCGCCGGTTGCCTCCTTGACCTGGTTCACCAGGTCGTCGAGCCGGGCCGCACCCGGGTAGAGGGAGTCCTCGCCCTTCGCAAGCCCCGTCAGCGTGACGTCCCCGCCGGCCACGACGACCACGGTGCCCGGCTCCTCGCCCTCGACGACCCTGGTCGGGATCTGCATTCCGTGATCGAGTTCGAGCAGCGCCGCGGCCGCGGCCAGCACCTTCGTCGCCGACGCGGGCGTTTTGACCTCGTTCGCCCGCTGCTCCCAGAGGACTTCCCCGCTGGCTGGATCGACGACGGTGCCGGTGAGATCCCCGAGCGCCGCGGCCGAAGCGGGCCCCTGCAGCGCGGCCGCCACACCCGAAGGTGTCGGCGCGGGCGCGCCCGCGTCCGGCCCCTGCAACGCCCTGGTCACCGCCACCGGCTCCGGCGGCTCACCCTGTGGTGCGTTCGGCGCCCACGGCAGCGCCAGCCGGTTGGCCACACCCGGCAGGGCAAGGGTCACCCCGACCGCGACGACGACGATCAATGCGAGCGCCCCGATCAGCAGGCCACGACGGCGACGGCGAGGTGGGGCGGCACCGCCGGCGCCTCCCGAACCGTCCGAAGCGGCCGAGGCGGGTCGAGCCGCGGTGTTGGTTCCGTCGTTTCCGGCAGTGCTGCCGGTGCTGTCGGCGGTGTCGCCCCTGGCCGGCCCGGCTGCCGCGGGGTCATGGCCGCCCGAAGCGGATTCGGCGCGTGGCCGCTCCCGTGGCGGATCCCCCTTGGTGGCGGGCGCGGGCCTCGGTTCGTTGCCCGGTTCGATGCGCATCGGCACGGCATGGGCCGTGGCAGGCGGAATGTCCTGCTGCCGCTGAGCAGGCCGGGGGTAGGGGTACTGCTGCTGGGGCTGCGGAGGCTGGGGC
>NZ_PQHZ01000120.1 GCF_003385185.1 Amycolatopsis palatopharyngis
CCCCACCCCCACCGCCCCCAACTTCACAGATCCAGGGCCCGAGCCCCGACTTTGCAGATCCGGGGCCCGACTTTGCAGATCCCGCGGCCGAGTTGGCAGATCCCGCGCCCGACATTGCAGATTCGGGGCCCGAGTTCGCAGATCCCGGGATCGTCTGAGCATCACCAACCCGTCGAGTCGACCTTCAACCACCGTGCGGTACCGCACGGTGGTCACCGAGGCCGCGGCCAGGCTGGCCATGGGGTTGAAACTCATCGAGTCAGTTCAAGCCGGTCGACGACTTGCAAATCCGAGAGTCATGGCCACGCCAGGCCGCAACCGCCCGGCGAATTCGCGTAGCCGGGCGGTTGGGTCAGGCCACATGCCGAGTGTGTTGCCTGCTCGCGCGGCGTCGAATGACCCATCCCTGATCGACGGTCTCTCGACCGGCGCATCGACCATACGTACCCGTCCGGCCCGCACGGCGATGCTGTTACGGCGGCGGGCGTGACTGATCATCACCTGCGATGGGTCGACACCGACCGCCAATCCTCGGGACGTTCGGGTGGCGAGGGCGGCGATGACCATGCCCGGACCACAGCCGAGTTCGATGATGCGGTCGGACCGCGGGACGGCGAGAAGCTGCACCGCCCACCGGATCGCGCGCCACGTTCGACGAGCGTCGCCCACGATCCAGCCGGGGAGTACCCTACGGCTCCGGCCAGCTGGTGAAACTGAGCGATCCCTCCACACGAACCCACCATTGCAGGATGCGGCGCAGCACCCTTTACCTTGTCTGCTACCGAAAGCACTCCGAGCTTCGTCGAAGATGCTGCGGTCTTACAACGAACTCAGCTTGGTGCGTCAGGTAGCTCGGGCGGCGGGACGACGGCGTTATGCCGCGACGGCTGTCCGGGACGTAGGCGTGAATCTTCCTCTTCCGTGAGATCGGATTCTCGCTGGCAGAGATCGGGGATTCCTCGCGGGCGAGCGGCAAGGCCGACGAAAAGATCGATCAGAGGTTGGCCGAACTGTCCGAACAACAACAGCGTATCGACGTGGCCCGCGCCGCCCTCGAACACCGCCGGCAATGCCCGGCGAGCGTTGCCATGAAGTGGGGCTGATTCCGGGCGATAATTTGACGGCGACAGCGCGGCGTCTCGATGGAAGAAAGCCACGGCCGAGCGCACTGACAGACGTCGTCCGCCCCGAGGCGGCTGCCGTGTCAAGACCGATCCGTGATCGGAAAGACCATCGACCCATCAGCGAGATCGTCGCGCACTTCGATGTTTACGGGGTGGGGGGCCCAAAGTCTCGTGGTACCAGCCGATCCAGTGTCCGGGATCTGCGAACTCGGGCCCTGGATCTGCCAAGTCGGGCCCCAGATCTGCAAAGTCGGGCGCGGGATCTGCCAACTCGGCCGCGGGATCTGCAATGTCGGGCTCGGGATCTGCTAACTCGGCCGCGGGATCTGCCAAGTCGGGCCCTGGATCTGCCAAGTCGGGGCCCGGATCTGCAAAGTTGGGGGTGGGGGTGCGGGTGGGTTCCCCGCACCCCCTGGTGG
>NZ_PQHZ01000121.1 GCF_003385185.1 Amycolatopsis palatopharyngis
TGAAAGACATCCCAGGAGCTGAAATGTCAAGCCGCAACGTTCTCGGCGTGATGCGACCAGGCGGTCGTCTCGTCGTAGAGGGTGCCGGTTTTGAGGCAGCCGTGCAGGATGCCCACCAGCCGGTTCGCCAACTGACGCAGGGCGGCGTTGTGCCCGGCCCCGCGGGCGCGCTGCCGGTCGTAGTAGGCCCGTGCTCCGGGCGAGGCTTTCAGCGCGGCGAACGCCTGGGTCATCAGCGCGTCGATCAGCCGGTCGTTATGCACGAACCGGGCCAGAGCGACCTTCTTCCTGCCCGACGCGCGGGTGATCGGGGACGTTCCGGCGTAGTTCTTGCGGGCCTTGGCGCTGATGTAACGGGCGGAGTCGTCGCCGAACTCTGCGAGCACCCGGGCGCCGAGCACCGGCCCCAGACCAGGCTGGGACAGGATGATCTCAGCGGCCGGGTGCTGCCCAAAATGGGTCTCCACCTGCCTTTGCAAGGCCTTCACCTGAGTGTTCAGCACGGTCAGGACCGCGATCAACGCCTGGACCGAGGCGGCATAGGCGCTGGTCAGGATCTCGGGCTGGCCCAGGTGCTCGGCCCGCAGCGCGGCCTGGACGGCCACCGCTTTCTCGGCCACATTCTTGCGGCGTGCGCGTTTCAATGCGCCGCTGATCTGTGCGGTCGTGAGCCGGGCGGCCTGAGCCGGAGTGGGCGCTTTGGCCAGCAGTTCCAGGGTGTCGGCGGCGTCCAGGTCCTCGAAGGCGATCAGCGCGGCCGGGAAGTAGTCGCGCAGCGCGTGCCGCAGCCGCTGGGTGTGGCGGGTGCGTTCCCAGATCAGCGTCTTGTGGGTACGGGCCACGACCTTGACCGCCTCGGCCTCGGTGCTGTCCCCGGCGACCGGGCGCAGCTCGTGGGCGTGGGTGCGGACCATGTCCGCCAGCACGTGCGCGTCACCAGCATCGCTCTTGGCACCCGAGACCCCCAGCCGGTCCCGGAACCTGGCCGCCTGCAACGGGTTAACCGCCAGCACCGTGTACCCAGCGGCGACCAGGGCCGCCACCCACGGACCCCGGTCGGTCTCGATCCCGACCAGCACCTCCACGTCCTCGTCGTCGGCCTCGCCGAGCTGCTCGCCGAGCATCGCGTGCAACCGGGCCATCCCCGCCACGCCCTCGGGCAGGCGAGCCTTGGCCAGCCGGCGTCCGGCCATGTCCATCAGCTCGATGTCGTGATGGTCCTCGGCCCAGTCATCTCCCACGAACAGTCGCAACGGTCCTCCCGCTCTCGATGCCGATCACCCTGTGCAGCCAGTGGGAGAACCATCAGCGACCTAATCAAGCAGTGCTTCCCGCCACCCTCACGCGGGGCACGACATCCCAGCAGCGATCAACTCTCCCGGCCTACCGGCAGGGGCACTGTCTTTCACCAGGACTCGAAATCCAGGAACCGAGAGTGCTCACCTGCCGGCCGGCTACCAGCAGGAGTGTGCCGGATAGCTCACTCCCAGAACTGATTAGGA
>NZ_PQHZ01000122.1 GCF_003385185.1 Amycolatopsis palatopharyngis
GGGTCTGTAACAGGAACGGTGTTTTCGGCGTTCGTGGTTAGTACTTCTCGGCGCCCGGCCAGCGGTCACCGAACGTGTTGGCGAACGCGTTCAATGCGGGTTTCCATCGCATGGTCCACCGGGCTTGCCCTCTTCCGGTCGGGTCCAGGGACCTGGTGACCATGTAGAGGCACTTTAGTGCTGCTTGCTCGGTAGGGAAATGACCTCGCGCTCGCACGGCTTTACGGTACCGCGCGTTCAGCGATTCGATTGCGTTCGTGGAGCACAACACGCGCCGTATCTCCACATCGTAGTCGAGGAACGGCGTGAACTCCTCCCATGCGTTACGCCACAAGCGAATCAGTGCCGAATACTTGCCACCCCATTTCTCATCTAGTTCGTCCAACGCCACCTCCGCAGCACCCACGGTTGCGGCGGAATAAACCGGTTTCAGGTCCTTCTTCAATGCGTCCCAGTCCCGCCTCGACGCGATCCGGAACGAATTCCTGATCAAGTGGATCACGCAGGTCTGGACCCGAGCTTGCGGCCACACGTCCACCACCACATCCGGTAAACCTTTGAGGCCGTCGCAGACCACGAAGAACACGTCCTTCATGCCCCTGTTCTTCAAGTCCTGCAGCACCTGCAGCCAGAACTTCGCGCCCTCGCCACCAGGGCCGGACCACAACCCGAGCACGTCCTTGCGACCTTCCAGCGTCACCCCGATCGCCGCGTAAAATGCACGGTTGGCGACCTGGCCGTCCCGAACCTTCACCATCACAGCATCGATAAACACGGCTGCATACGCTTCATCGAGAGGACGACTCTGCCATTCAGCCATCTCGCCAACGACGGCATCGGTAATTCGCGACACCGTCTCCTTGCTGACCGAAGCACCATAGATCTCGCCGAAATGCGCGGAAATTTCCCCGGTCGTCAACCCTTTCGCATACAACGACAATACAATCTCATCAACACTGCCGAGCCTGCGCTGCCGCTTCTTCACGATCACCGGGTCAAACGACCCCTCCCGGTCCCGCGGCACCGCCACCTCGACTTCGCCCACCGCGTCCGACACCACGGTCTTCGACCGAACGCCGTTGCGTTTGTTCCTGCCGACGCGACCGGGCTCATCCTGGTGCTTGGCATGCCCGAGGTGGTCGGTCATCTCCGCGTTCAACGCGGTCTCCAGGACCGTCTTGGTCAGCTGCTTCAGCAGCCCGTCCGGGCCGGTCAGGGCCAAGCCCTGCTCCTGCGCCTGAGCGACCATCGCGGCCGCCAACTGCTCCTGCGCCGACGACGTCCTCGCCGGCCTGGTGGTCTTCTCCTCAGCGCTCACAACATCAGATGTCATCACTCACTGTGCCCATCCCGCCGGAACCAGTCCGGCGTGTCCGAGCCAAAGACACCGATCCTGAGACAG
>NZ_PQHZ01000123.1 GCF_003385185.1 Amycolatopsis palatopharyngis
GGGTCCGTAACGCGAACGGTGTTTCCGGCGGTGTCGATTAGTAGGTCTCGGTCACCGGCCAGCGGTCACCGAAGGTGATGGAGAACGCGTTGATCACTGGCTTCCAACGCATCATCCATCGTGCCGCCCCGGTCCCTGTGGGGTCGAGGCTGCGGGTCACAAGATACAAGCACTTCATCGCCGCTTGCTCGGTGGTGAAGTGCCCACGTGCCCGGATCGCGCGCCGGTAGCGTGCGTTCAACGACTCGATCGCGTTCGTCGAGCAGATCATCCTCCTGATCTCGATATCGTAGTCCAGAAAAGGAACGAATTCGGTCCAGGCGTTACGCCAGAGTCGAACCATGGCTGGGTATTTCTTCGACCATTTCTCGTCCAGTTCGTCCAGTGCCGTTGCGGCGGCGTCGGCGTTGGGTGCCGTGTAGATTTCTTTCAGGTCGCGTTTCAACGCGTCCGTGTATTTCCGGGAAGTCAGCCGAAACGAATTACGAATTAAATGCAGAACGCACGTCTGGACGATCGTTTGTGGCCACACCTGCTCCACCACCTCCGGTAACCCCTTGAGGCCGTCACAAACCAGGAAGAACACGTCCTTAACGCCGCGGTTCTTGAGATCCACCAGCACACTCATCCAGAACTTGGCGCCCTCGCCGCCGGTACCGGCCCACAATCCGAGCACGTCCTTGCGGCCGTCGGTGGTGACGCCGATCGCGGCGTAGAACGGCCGGTTGGCGACCTGGCCGTCCCGCACCTTGACCACGATCGCGTCCACGAACACCGCGGCGTAGACCGGCTCCAGTGGACGGCTTGCCCAGTCCTGCATCTCCTCGATCACCTTGTCGGTAATCCGAGACACCGTCTCCTTCGACACCGACGCGCCGTAAATCTCGGCGAAATGCGCCGAAATTTCGCCCGTGGTCAACCCCTTCGCATACAACGACAACACGATCTCGTCCACGTCAGTCAGTCGACGCTGACGTTTCTTCACGATCTTCGGCTCGAAAGTCGATTCCCGATCCCGGGGAACCTCGATGTTCACCTCTCCAGCCGCGTCCGAAACCACCGTCTTCCCCCGGGCCCCATTCCGCACATTCGCCGAATCACGATTCGAATCGGCACGATTCTTCGCGTGCCCGAGATGCTCGGTCATCTCCTCGTTCAGCGCCGCTTCCAGAACGTTCTTGGTGAACAGCTTCAACAGCCCGTCCGGTCCAGTGAGCGACAGGCCACGTTCCCGCGCCTGCGCCACCATCGCCGCCGCGGCAGCCTGCTCGGCCGACCGCTCCCGCTCCGACTTCCTCATCTTCCTCTGATCCGCGCTCACAGCATCGGATGCCATCACTGTCCGTACCCATCCCGCCGGATTTCACCCC
>NZ_PQHZ01000124.1 GCF_003385185.1 Amycolatopsis palatopharyngis
TAGTACTGCAACGGCAGTTAAGGAAGTGGGTAGCCGCGGCGTTTGTAGTGGCTGAGGCGGGCTTGGTGTTGTCGTCGGCGGCGGAAGCGTGACCAGGACCAGATGTGTTCGGCGGCGTCGGCGACACGCAGGACCAGCTTGGTGAGCAGGCGCCGGATCTCCGGTAGTGTAAAGCTGATCATGTCTGGTTCGGCGATACCGATTCCCCTTTTATGGCAAGGGATTTGGCGACGGCGAGCCAGGCGTGGGCGAGCATCGACAGGGTGATGTGGGCGTACCACGCCCGCCAGGACCGGACCTGGTAGTGATCCAGTCCGGCTTCGTTCTTGGCCTGCTGGAAACACTCTTCGATCCGCCAGCGCGCCCCGGCGATCCAGGCCAGGTTCAGCAGGGTGGACCGGCGGGGCCCGTAGCAGATGTAGTAGGCGATCTCGGTCGGATCAGAGATCGAACGCCGGGCGAGCAGCCAGTGCCCGCGCCCGGCCTGCCAGCCAATCCGGACCGGCACCCGTGCCCAGTCGTACTCGCGCGGCCCGTGCGCGCCGGCACCGACCGACAACCGCCGCCACGCCCGGGCGGGCAGGTCCGCGATCAGCTCATCGGCCCGCTGTTCGGTGCCCTCGGCGGTGATCAGGGTGTCGTTGACCTTGGTGGCCAGCACGTACGCGGCGTCGTGTTCCTCCAGCCAGGCTCGCAGGTACTTGACCTGCCCGTAGGCCTCATCGGCGGTGACCCACGCGAACGGCACACCCGCCTCGAACGCCCGCGCCAGCATGCCCATCGCCTGCCGCGGCTTCGTGGCGAACTCGACCTCATCCGGAATCCCCGCCCGTTGGCACCGGTCCCGGTCGGCGATCCACGGCTCCGGCAGATACAGCGCCCGATCGATCAGCGCATGCCCATGATCACCGGCATAGGCGAGAAAGGTCCCGATCTGACAGTTCTCGATCCGCCCCGCCGTCCCGGAATACTGCCGCTGCACCCCGGCCGAGCGCACACCTTTCTTCAGGAACCCGGTGTCGTCCACGATCAGCACGCCGCCCGGCTCGCCGAGATGCTCGACCACGTAGTCCCGCACGTCGTCACGCACCCCGTCGATGTCCCAGTCCGCCCAGCGCAACAACCGCTGCATCCCATCCGGAGACACCTCACCGGACTGCTCCGCCAGTGTCCAGCCGTTCTTCCGCTCCAACCCCGCGACCAGCCCGGACACATACTCCCGAGCCCGGCCCCGCGGCTCCGACCGCCTGAACCGTCCCGCGATCCGATCATGAACCCGATCCAGCTGCCCCATCACCACATCGACCACCACAACGATGATCTACCACACGACGACCAACTGCCGTTGCAGTATTAG
>NZ_PQHZ01000125.1 GCF_003385185.1 Amycolatopsis palatopharyngis
GGGTGGGGTCGAGCCATCCGGGTGCGATGTATCGGGGGGTGCCGGTGGTCATGGTGATGGTCCAGCCGGCGTGGTGGACGAGTCGGTGGTGGGATTCGCAGAGCAGGGCGAGGTTGTCGAGGTCGGTGGGTCCGTGGTGTTCCCAGTGTCGGACGTGGTGGGGGACGCACCATTTAGGACTGCGGGTGCAGCCAGGGAAAGTGCATCCCTTGTCCCGCAACGCCAACGCGCGTCGTTGGGCGGGGGTGGCGTTGCGGACGGTGCGTCCGAGGTTCAGGAGTTCGCCGTGGGGGCCCAGGAGCGCGGCGACCATCCGGCTCGCGCCGCAGCACATGCGTTTGATCGCGCTCGAGGTGCGGAATCCGGGGCCGTCGACGAACAGGAGCGCCGAGTCCGACTCGATCTCGGCTTTGGTCGCGGTGATGGTGATCAGGGCGTGTTCGCCGTTGCGGAGGGGCATGTCGTCGGTGCGGGCGGCGAGGCCGATGATCTCGGCGAGCGCGTCACCCCGGCGTCGCTGTGGGCTGCGGGTGTCGGGCAGCCCGTCGTGCGCGGGCTGGGGGGCGGCGAGTTCGCGGAACGCGCCTTCCAGCAGTGCGGCGGTGTCGGGGTCGAGGCGGCCGGTGAAGCGTAGCCAGCCGTGGCGGTCGTAGTGGGAGTGGAACTCTCGTTGTGGGTCGGCCAGGTCGTTGTCGCGGTCGGTGTCGGGGGTGCCGTCCTGGTCCAGATACGCCAGCAGGTGTCGTCCGGCTTTGTCGACCGCTTCGGGTGGGGCTTGTTCGGCCAGGCGCAGCAGCAGGGTTTCTTCGTCGGCGAGCGCGGTGTCGGTGGGCAGCTTCTTCGCGGCTTTGGTCAATGTCTCCCGCAGGGCGCGCACGTGCCCGTCGCTGATCCGGCCGGCCCGTAGCGAGGCGGTGATGTGTGGGAACCGGGCGGGGTCCTCGCCGCCGGTCACCTTGGCGGTCGGGTACAGGGTTTTGGCTTGGGCGACCCATTCCCGGGCTTGGGCGGTCGAGACGCGGAATGCGGTGACGAGCCAGCGGACGGTGGTGCGGAAGCCGAGTTCGCTGGCGATGCCGCGGCGTTCGACCTCGGCGATCTGTTTCAGCAGTTCGGCATGCGCCTGCCGCTGCCGCTCGATGACGGCCAGCACCGAGCCCGCCAGCTCCCCGGCGGGGAGTTGCCATGTCGATCTGCCGGTGTCGTCCACGTCCTCGATGTTATTCGAACGCAAGTTCGAGATCGAGGTAATACAGAGGGACACAGAACCGTCCCCGCGAAGCCCGGAAAACCACCACAAACGGG
>NZ_PQHZ01000126.1 GCF_003385185.1 Amycolatopsis palatopharyngis
CTTGGGGTCAGTGGGTGGTTGCAACGCCTTGTGATGAGGAGTTGTGATGGGTGGGAAGCGGCCTGGGCGGGCTCGGTGTGTGCGGGTGTTGTTTTGGGAGGGTGTCCGGCGGGGGTTGTCGGTGCCGGGTGCGTGTGCGGTGGCGGGTGTGTCGGGCACGACTGGGGCGGTGTGGTTCGCCCAGGCTGGTGGGGTGAGTAGTAACGGAGCTGGGGTGGTGTCGGGGCGGTATCTGTCGTTTGCGGAGCGGGAGGACATCGCGTTGGCGTGGGCGGCTGGTGCGGGGGTCCGGCAGATCGCGCGGCAGGTGGGGCGGCATCCTTCGACGATCAGTCGGGAGTTGCGTATCAACGGGACGGGACCGCGCCCGGATCGCCCATCGGGGCGGCTGCGCTACAAGGCGAGCACGGCCGAGGACCACGCCCGGGCGCGGGCGCGTCGGCCGAAGACCGCGAAACTCGCCGCTGATGAGCGCCTGCGTGGGCGGGTGCAGGCGGGGTTGCTCGCACGGTGGTCGCCCCGGCAGATCAGTGCCAGGCTGGCGCGGGACTACCCGCACGATCCGGAGATGCGCGTGTCGCACGAGACGATCTACCAGTCGCTGTATGTGCAAGGCCGGGGAGCGCTGCGCCGTGAGCTGGCTGCCTGCCTGCGCACCGGGCGGGCGCTGCGCAAACCCCACGGTCACCGCCCCGCCCGGCAGGCCAAGATCCGGGACATGGTCTCGATCTCCGCCCGGCCCGCCGAGGTCGCCGACCGGGCCGTGCCCGGGCACTGGGAAGGGGACCTCATCCTCGGCGCCGGCAAACGCTCCGCGATCGGCACCCTGGTCGAGCGCACCACCCGGTTCTGCCTGCTACTGCACCTGCCCCACCGCGACGCTGTCACCGTCCGCGATCACATGATCGCCACCATGGCCACCCTGCCCGACCAGCTCAAACGGTCCCTGACCTGGGACCAGGGCACCGAAATGGCCCTGCACCGCGACATCAGCATCGCCACCAACCTCGACATCTACTTCTGCGACCCACACTCACCCTGGCAACGCGGCAGCAACGAAAACACCAACGGACTCCTGCGCCAGTACTTCCCCAAAGGCACCGACCTCTCCGTCCACACCCCCGAACACCTCGCCACCGTCGCCACCCAACTCAACGGCCGACCCCGCGAAACCCTCGGCTGGGACACCCCCGCCGAAGCCCTCCACCAACTACTCTGCCCCCCACACCAACAAA
>NZ_PQHZ01000127.1 GCF_003385185.1 Amycolatopsis palatopharyngis
CCCCGTCCCATATCTCGCACTTTCCCGGGAAAGTGCGAGCACCGCGCGGACGCGAGTACCGCGCTTTCCCGGGAAAGCGGCAGGGATCAGTAGCGGTAGTGATCGGACTTGTACGGCCCCTCGACATCGACATCGATGTACTCGGCCTGATCCTTCGACAACTTCGTCAACTCACCACCGAGCGCCTCAACATGAATCTTCGCGACCTTCTCATCCAACTTCTTCGGCAACCGATACACCTCGTTGTCATACTCGGTGTACTTCGTGAACAACTCGACCTGCGCGATCACCTGATTCGAGAAACTGTTCGACATCACAAACGACGGATGCCCCGTCGCGTTCCCCAAATTCAACAGCCGACCCTCGGACAACACCAAAATCGAATGCCCATCCGGGAACACCCACTCATCAACCTGCGGCTTGATGTTCACCCGGCGAACCCCCGGATACCGCGCCAACCCAGCAATATCCAACTCATTGTCGAAATGACCAATATTACCGACAATCGTCTGATGCTTCATCCGCGCCATATGCTCAACCATCACCACGTCCTTGTTACCCGTCGTGGTGATCACAATGTCAGCCTCAGCCAGCGCCGACTCCAACGTCTTCACCTGATACCCATCCATCTGCGCCTGCAACGCACAAATCGGATCGATCTCCGTCACAATCACCCGGGCACCCTGCCCCCGCAACGAATCAGCAGCACCCTTACCCACATCGCCATACCCACACACCACAGCGACCTTGCCACCGATCAACACATCCGTGCCCCGATTGATCCCATCAATCAACGAATGCCGGATCCCATACCGATTATCGAACTTCGACTTCGTCACCGCATCATTGACATTGATCGCCGGGAACAACAACTCCCCCTGCGCCGCCAACTGATACAACCGCAACACACCCGTCGTGGTCTCCTCGGTCACCCCATGAATCCCCGCACCGATCTTCGACCACTTCCCCGGCTCCGCCGCCACCGACGCCCGCAACAACTCCAGGAAAACCTGCCACTCCTCCGGATCATCGGACTCCGACGACGGCACCACCCCAGCACGCTCGAACTCCGCACCCTTGTGCACCAGCATCGTCGCGTCCCCACCATCATCAAGAATCAT
>NZ_PQHZ01000128.1 GCF_003385185.1 Amycolatopsis palatopharyngis
GTCGGCGTCCACGCGGCCGGCAAGCCTGCCCGAGGCCACCGACGCCGCGAGGGCGGCGATCGTGAAGGCCGCGACCACTGAATAGTCCAGTTCGGTCACCGCGTCCCAGTGAGCCGCCAGTCCGGCGACCGAGTTGATCGTCACGATGAGCAGGGACGTGGCCACCGCGGCCGGCATGTCCAGCCCGAGCATCAGGACCAGGGCGGGCACCACGAGGAACCCGCCACCGACGCCGAACAGGCCGGTCAAGAACCCGACGGCCGCACCCACACCCAGTGCCCGGGGCAGACACGAGCGCCAGTTCACCCTCCCACCAGAGACGGTGCACGCCCCGCGCGGTTCGGTCGGCCCGAGCAGCATCCGCACCGCCGCGGCCACCATCACGACGGCAAACGCCAGCAGCAGCACCTGCGCGGACACCAGCCGGCCCACGGCTGCTCCACCGAAGGCCGCTCCCGCGCCTGCCGCACCGAACACCCCGGCAATCGGCCACCGCACGATGCCCTGACGTAACCGGGGGACGACCCCACCCATCGCCGAAAGCCCCACCATCACCAACGACGCCGGGATCGCCTGACGCACCGGCTCGCCGATCCCATAGACCAGGGCGGGCACCGCCAAAATGGACCCACCCGCGCCGAGCAGACCCAGCGTCACGCCGATCACAAGCCCGAAACCCGCCGCGAGGATCACCCGAGCCCACCAGCGACCGGAACACGTGCTCCAGCTGTTCCAACGGGCGGCTGCATCCACGTCCTCCCTTCATCCTGCCCGACTACCCGTGGGGGTATCCGGCGAAACACCGCTCACCTACTGCTGCAACGCGCCCCTGCCGCTACTGGCGAACCGCAGCTCGGGCAGCGGTCTGACACGCAAGCGCAGGCCCTCCCCTTCACCCACGCCCGCACGACGATACCCCATGGGGTATTTTTTGGTAGTGTCGTTCGAGGAGATACCCACATGCGGAAGATCCGGCGGCTCGGGGATCCGCTTCCTCGACGGCGCCGACGTTGTTGCGACGGCGCAGCAGAACCTGGCACTCCAGGCGCCACCTGATCGAGCGTCCCCGGCACGGGGCCGCGGTGGCACATGCCCGAC
>NZ_PQHZ01000129.1 GCF_003385185.1 Amycolatopsis palatopharyngis
CAGGACTAAGGTGGAACACCCGGCCGCGCGCGTTGCCGGTTGATCCACTCAGGGGAGGTTTTCGCTGGTGTCGAACGATTCCTTCGTCCACCTGCACGTGCACACCGAGTACTCGATGCTCGATGGCGCGGCGAAGATCGCTCCTCTGTTCGCGGAGGCGTCCAGACTGGAGATGCCGGCCGTGGGGATGACCGACCACGGCAACATGTACGGGGCGGACGAGTTCTACCAGCAGGCGACGAAGGCCGGCATCAAGCCGATCATCGGCATCGAGGCCTACGTCGCTCCCGAGAGCCGCTTCCACAAGAAGCCGGTGTTCTGGGGACAGAGCAACCAGCGCGGGGCCGACGAGTTCGGTGAGGGCGGCGACGTCTCCGGTGGTGGTGCCTACACCCATATGACGATGCTCGCCGAGAACGCGACCGGCCTGCGCAACCTCTTCAAACTGTCCTCACTGGCGAGTATCCAGGGCTACTACCGCAAGCCGAGGATGGACCGCGAGCTGATCGCGGAGAACGCCGAGGGCATCATCGCCACCACCGGCTGCCCGTCCGGTGAGGTGCAGACCCGGTTGCGGCTGGGCCAGCGGGACGCGGCGATCCAGGCGGCGGCCGACTACCGGGACATCTTCGGCAAGGACAATTTCTTCCTGGAGCTGATGGACCACGGCCTGCCGATCGAACGGTCGGTGCGGGAGGGGCTGCTGGACGTCGGCCGGACGCTGGGACTCACCCCGCTGGCGACGAACGACTCGCACTACGTCACCCAGGATCAGGCCGACTCGCACGCCGCGTTGCTGTGTGTGCAGTCCGGCAAGACACTGAGTGACCCGAACCGGTTCAAGTTCGGCGGGGACGGCTACTACCTGAAGTCCGCGGCCGAGATGCGTGAGTACTGGGACACCGAGGTGCCCGGCGCCGCCGACTCGACGCTGCTGATCGCCGAGCGCGTCCAGTCCTACGAGGACGTCTACGCCCACCACGACCGGATGCCCGTCTTCGAGGCGCCCGAGGGTCACGACCAGGCGAGCTGGCTGCACAAGGAGGTCATGAAGGGCCTCGACTGGCGCTTCCCGGAAGG
>NZ_PQHZ01000013.1 GCF_003385185.1 Amycolatopsis palatopharyngis
TGTCTGATCAGCAACAACCTCACGCTGTCTCCCCTCGCTGCACGGCCGCCACCCGCCCACCCGTCACCCGCCACCACCCTAATTCGAAGCCGCACGCGCCAAATTCACTCACCGCGTCACGCGGTCTCCCCCGCGCGCACGGCTGCTACCCATTCTGCCGCGTTCGTGTAGTCGTCGTTGGCCGCGGCGGGGGCGACCGTGTCCGCCACGCGATCGGCCCGCGGATGCGAACCGAGGAAGCGCACGGAGCTGCAGCGCCGGTGCAGCGCCGCGACGGCGTCCCCGACCCGCTGTTCGGCCAGGTGTCCCTCGAAGTCCAGAAAGAACCGGTACTCACCGAAGTTACCTCGTGCTGGCCGCGCGTCGAGGCGGGTCAGGTTGATGCCTCGGAACGCGAGTTCGGTGAGCAGCTCGGCCAGTGCGCCAGGGCGGTTTGCGGTCGAAGCCAGCACCGAGGTGCGGTCGGCCCCGGTGGGTCGCGGCAGCGGGCCGGGCGTCTGGACCAGCAGGAACCGCGTCCTCGCGTCGAGCACGTCGGCGACGCCCGTCGCGAGGATCGGTAGTGGATAGTGCTCGACGGCCACCGGTGCCGTTACCGCGGCGTCGCACTCACCCCGCTGGACCGAAACAGCGGCGGCTGCCGTCGAGGAAGCCGCGACCGTCTGCGCATCCGGCAGCGTGTCCGCCAGCCACTGCCGTACCTGCGCGAGGGCGTGCGGGTGGCTGGCGACCGTGCGAATATCGGCCGCTTCCCTGATGCCGGGCCGGGTCAGGATGCTGAAATGCACCGGCAGCAGCGCCTCGGCCACGGCGACCAGAGGAGTACCGATCGCGAGCCCGTCGAGGGTCGCGTTGACCGGACCCTCCACAGAGTTCTCCACCGGAACGCAGGCCGCGTCCGCGTCTCCGGCGCGCACCGCGGCGAGCGCACCGGCGATCGTGTCGGCAGGGACCAGTTCCTGATCCGTGGCAAGGCTGCGCGCAGCCTGCTCGGTGAACGTTCCTCGCGGTCCGAAGTAGGCGATGGTCTTGAGCGGCACCTGGCCAGGTTACGCAGCCGCGGTGTCATGAGTTTCACTCGCATAGCCGGTAGGCAGCCCGGTTACGACAGCTGATGTTTTTTGTCATGCTGTAGGCGTGACGGCTGAATCGGGCACGCACACCGCAAGCAGACAGCACGTGACTCCCCGAACGCCGGAGTTGGTGCTGTGCGCCATCGACAGTCCCCTCGCCGAGGCCTGGCAGCAGGCAGTGCGGGAAATGCGGGGCCGAGTGCGATTGCACCACGGCTCCGTCCTCGACGTCTCCGCCCAGGCCGTCGTCAGCCCGGCCAACTCCTACGGCTGGATGCGTGGCGGCGTCGACGCTACCTACGCACAGGCGTTTCCCGAGGTCGAGCAGAACGTCCGCAGCGCTGTCCTCGCCTATCACGGCGGAGAACTGCCGATCGGGGAAGCATTGATGGTGCCCACCGGAGCCCGCACCCCGGCGTGGCTGATCAGCGCACCGACCATGCGGGAGCCCGGCGAGCGACTGCCACCGGACACCGTGCACCCATACCTCGCGGCGCGGGCGGTGTTCCAGCTCTGGCGCGACGGCCGGCTCGAGCAGGGAGTGCACGTCCATCAGGCGATCGACACCATCGCGATGCCCGGACTCGGCACGGGTGTCGGAGACGTCTCCCCGCACACATGCGCACGGCAGGTCTGCGCTGCCTGGGATGACGTCTTCCCCGCGCGGTGAATCGGCGTCAGCGTGCACAACGTCACAGCGCGTTCAGCGCCAGTAAGGCCTACCGTTAACTCGCGTTGAGGTGATCGGCGATTCGTCGCCCTCGGCGTGATCGAGTTTTCGGCGCTGGCCCACCGACGGGCGAGGAGTGTGCTTATGCCACGAGTCCGCGAGTTGAGCCCCTATGTCGAATTGCACCGGGATCAGTGGCGCGAGCTACGCAGGGCGACACCGCTTCCACTCACCGCACACGAGCTGCTGAAGCTGCGCGGGCTCGGTGAGCAGGTCGACCTGGACGAGGTGGCCGAGGTCTACCTCCCGCTGTCCAGGCTGATCAACCTCCAGGTCGCCGCCCGTCAGCGGCTGTACGAGGCGACGACCACCTTCCTCGGCGAGGACTGCAAGGGCACGAAGGTGCCGTTCGTGATCGGCATCGCCGGTAGCGTCGCGGTCGGCAAGTCGACCACAGCTCGTGTCCTGCGCACCCTGCTCGCCCGCTGGCCGGACCACCCGCGGGTCGACCTCGTCACGACCGACGGGTTTCTCTACCCGCGGCAGGAGCTGATGCGGCGCGGGATCATGCACCGCAAGGGCTTCCCGGAGAGCTACGACCGCAGAGCCCTGCTGCGGTTCGTCACCGAGGTGAAGTCCGGTGCGGAGCGGGTCAGCGCGCCCGTCTACTCCCACCTGGCCTACGACATCATCCCGGGTGCGGAGAACGTCGTGCGCCAGCCGGACATCCTGATCATCGAGGGGCTGAACGTCCTGCAGCCCGGGCCCCGCCTGACCGTGTCGGACCTGTTCGACTTCTCGATCTACGTCGACGCGCACACCGAGGACATCGAGCGCTGGTACGTGGACCGGTTCCTGGAACTGCGGCATACGGCCTTCGCCGACCCGGCGTCGCACTTCCACCACTTCGCCGGCCTGCCCGACGACGAGGCGCGGGCCGAGGCACGACACCTGTGGCACACGATCAACGAGCCGAACCTGGTGGAGAACATCAAACCCACCCGCCCCAGGGCCACTCTCGTGTTGCGCAAGGACGCGGATCATTCGATCAACCGGGTCCGCCTGCGCAAGCTCTAGCCGGTGCGACGCAGGGTGTGGATCGCGATCTCGGCGGTGACCGCCGTCGTCGTTCTGGTGCTCGGCGCCGCCTACGTCTTCCAGCGCCAGCTCGTGTACCTGCCAACCGGCGGGCCACTTCCCCCCGCGTCCGACGTTCTGCCCGGCGGGCGGGACGTCACCCTGCGGACCACCGACGGCCTCGCTCTCGGCGCCTGGTTCCTGCCGGTCCCCGGTGCGCGGGCGACCGTGCTCGTCGCACCCGGCAACGGCGGGGACCGGTCGCTGCGGGCACCGCTGGCCCGCGCGCTGGCCGATCGCGGCCTGTCTGTGCTGCTGCTGGACTACCGCGGTTATGGCGGCAATCCCGGCAGTCCGAGCGAGGAAGGCCTCGCGCTGGACGTACGCGCGGCCCGCGAATTCCTCGTGCGGGAGGCCGGGATCGCACCGGATGAGCTGGTCTACTACGGCGAGAGCCTGGGCGGCGCCGTCGTCGCCGAACTCGCGACCGAGCACCCGCCGTCCGCGATGGTGCTGCGCTCTCCGTTCACCGAGCTGGCCGCGGTGGGGCAGCGTCACTACCCCTTCCTGCCCGTGCGGTTGTTACTCCGGGATCGGTTCCCCGTCGCCGAGTACGTCGCGGCGAGCGAAACTCCCCTCACCGTTGTCTATGGCACCGCCGACGCGATCGTGCCGCCGGAGCTCAGCCGCGAGGTGGCCGCGAAGGGCGGCGCCGAGGTGGTCGAGGTGCCCGGCGCCGGACACAACGATCTGGCGCTACTGGCCGGGGACCGGCTGATCGACGCCGTGGACCGGGCCGCCGGCTGATCGCGCTCCGCGACCATCCCTCAGCCGATCGGCCGATGCGTAGCCGTGAGCACTAACCGGTTGGCCGATAGTAACCGGGACCCGGCGAGGTGACCCTGGAATTAACCAACTCACCCTGCAAAGGGGGTAGCCGCCGATGTTCTCGATCATCATGACCTGGATCGGTGCGATGCTCGGCATCGTGGTGCTGCTGGCGATGGCGGTCGGCGCCTTCGTCCTGGATTTCGACGACGCGATCGGCCGGCGCGAACGGCGTGCGGTCCGGCCCGCCGAGCACGGCGAGCCGGACCCGAAGACCGCGCCACTGGTGTGAGCGGAGGCGCAGGCCTGCGAAGTGCCGTTATCGAGGCGACAAGGCGTCAGCCAAGGGCTTCGAGCGCCTCGCAGTAGGCGTCCAGGTCGAACTCGAATTCCTCCGCGTCCGGCTCGCTCGCGGTCTCCGCCTGCGCGGAGAGGACAGCGACCAGCTCGTCCAGGATGTCGTCCCGCTCGCGCCCGGTGTCTCGCATGCGCACCACGGCCGACCACAGCTGCGGGGGTTCGTTCTCCCAGAGCTGGTCCACCACCGCGGCCTTCAGCGCGAGGTACTCGCGCGGATCGACGCCGTCGATCTCCTCGATGTCCGAGTCCTCCGTGAGCGCCTCGTGGTACTCCGGGTGCTCGCCGATCACCAGTAGCCTGCGCTGCTCCGGGTCCGTGGGCTCCAGCTCCAGCTGGGTGTCGCCCAGTTCCGTGACGGTGGTGGGCACGGCGAACATCCGCCGTTCCAGCAGCTCGGTCAGCTCGACCGGGCCCTCCAGCTCCTCGTCGCCGTCCAGATAGACCTCGAGCGAGTCCTCGCCGAAGCTCGCGAGGCTCTCCTGCACCGTCTCGTCCAGCTCCGCGAGAGCGAGCTCGGGCAGTCCCTGGCGCAACGCGGCCCAGCGCGTCCACGCGAGGACGACGTCGGGCAGGACCTCCTGCTCGGTCTCGGACAGCTCGATCTCGCCGGGCAGCCAGTCCTCCAGGAACGTGACCATCCGCTCCGGACTGATCCGCAGCGGCCTGCTCGGCTCCGTCTGCACCCCGAAGTCGATCAGCAGTCGGACGCAGTAGCGCGTGTCATCGGTGTCCGGCAGTCCCGGATTCGCGCTCAGGAACTCCTCGACCACCGTCTCCCAGTCGCCGAGTGGCTCGGCAGCAGGCGGGGGCTCGGCGTCCGGCAGCACCCGGCAGTAGGCGAGGGCGAGCGCCCTGAACCGGATGAACTCCTCGGTGACCTCGGGTTCCTCGAGTGTGTCGATCACCGCGATACCGCGCTCGAGCAGACCGCGCAGCCGGGCCGGCTCGATCCGCTCGACCAGCAGCAGGCCTTCGTTCTCCTCGGCCTGACCACGCATTCCGGCGAGCAGGTCGTCCGGGTTGTCCACGATGGTGACATCCGGCAGCGACCCGTCCGACAGGTGCAGCAGGGCGAAGATCCCGATCCGGTCCTGATCGCGATGCAGAACGGCCAGCAGTGAGGCCGTGTCGCCGTAGACGTCGCCGAGCTGCCAGCACTCGTCGATGCCCACCGCGCCGAGCCCGGCCGCCCATTCCGGTTCCGGAATGCCGCGGCCGAGCACGGCGCGCAGGCCGACGGCGGCGGCCTCGCGCACGCCCGGGTCAGGGGCGAGAACACTCAGCGAGGTCAGCAGCGCGGCCGCGCCAGGGGTGGCCTTCTTCCTGGCACGATCGATCAGCTCCCTTGCGACGTCCTCCCCTTCCGGGTCCTCCCACCAGGCACCGGCCACCTCGGATGCCAGGACCTCGACCCGGAGCAAGTCGGGATCGGCGGCCAGTGCGGCGAAGTCGGACAGCACGTCCTTGACGAAGGAGTTGATTCCGTCCGGCCCGGGCACCGGCGTCGTGTCACGTCCACGGCTCTGCGAGGTCATGGGCCCATGCTGTCATCGCGGCCGCTCGCGCACACCTACTGGTCGACCAGTACCGCGATCTTGCCTCGGGTATGCCCCTGCTCGCTGGCCTTGTGGGCGGCGGCCGTCTCAGCCAGTGGGTAGGTCTCGGCGATCTCGACGGTCACCTTGCCCTGCTCGACCAGCTCCACCAGTGCGGTGAGGTCGGCGGTGTCCGGGCGGACGAAGACGTACTGGCCACCGAGTTCGGTGACACCGGGATCGGCGACGGAGGCGACCCGGGCCTTCGGTGCGAGGACCTCGGCGGTCGCGGTCAGCGCGGCACCGCCCACCAGGTCCAGCACGGCGGAGACGCCGGTCGGGGCGAGCTCACGGACCCGCTCGGCCAGGTCGTCGCCATAGGTCACCGGCTCGGCGCCGAGGGAGCGCAGGTAGTCGTGGTTGCGCTCGGAAGCGGTGCCGATCACCCTCGCGCCGCAGGCGACCGCGATCTGCGTCGCGAGTGAACCGACCCCGCCTGCGGCGGCGTGGATCAGCACGGTGTCGTCCTCGTTGATCTGCAGCGTGTGCACCAGGGACTGGTAGGCCGTCAGCCCGGCCAGCGGCAGGCTCGCGGCCTGCTCCCACGTGGCGTTCTTCGGCTTACGGGCGAGCGTCCGCACCGGAGCCGCGACCTTCTCGGCGAAGGTGCCGCGGCGCACGACGTCCTCGCGGACGTAACCGATCACCTCGTCGCCCTCGGCGAACTCCGGCACCGAGATTCCAGGGCTCTCCACGACCCCGGCCACATCCCAGCCCGGGATCACCGGGAAGAACACGTCCAAAGCGCCGTCCAGGTACCCCTCGCGCACCTTCCAGTCCACCGGGTTGACCGAAGCGGCCTTGACCTTGACCAGGACACTGTCCGGGCCCACCTTCGGATCGGGGACCTCGGACTGTTCCAGAACCTCGGCGCCGCCGAAGGACGAGTAGGTGATGGCCTTCACTGGTACTGCTCCTCACGTCGGGTATCGCAGCCTGTCACCGGCGGCAACCAGTGCTGCGTCCGACGGATTCCCGGGGGTTAGCCGATTCACTCCTACCTGACCCGGCTACCTGGCGGCCGGGCACAACGAGCGGTTCCCACGCTGGCACCCCTCGCACTTTCCCGGGAAAGCGCGGTGGTTGCGCACGCACGAATCGCACTTTCCCGGGAAAGCGCGGCAGGGGCAGGGCTACCTGGCGGCCTTCGCGAGGGCGGCCTTGGGCAGGGCGATGCGCGCGGCACGTACCTCGGCCAGCAGCCGGGTCTTGCGCCGGTGTGTCCGCACCAGGTCGGCGAGGTACGCGCTGAACTCCTCGGCGGTGTCGGCCCGCCGGTGCAGGGTGCGCAGTTTGCGCAACTGCTTGGCCGCCTGCCGGTAGTAGTGCGGGTCCTTGTGCGCGATGAGCTCCTCGACGTGTGATCGGTAGACCCCGATCACCTCGCCCGGGTGCTCGGCGGCCCTGCTCTCGGCCACCTCGAGGCGCAGTTCCAGGGAGCATCCGTGCTCCTCGGCGGCCCGCCACGCCTCCTCGAACCGCTGCTCCGCGAGCAACATCCGGACAAGTTCATCGGCTTCCGCGGGTCCCCGGCCCGCCCGGTCGTGCAGCAACGCCACAGCCTCGTCGCGCTCGTGCTCCGCCGCGTCCCGCAGGGTCTGCTTGTCCCTGGAGAAGGCGCGGGCCGCGTGTGCGATTGCCTCACCGTGCCTGCCCGCGCCGCGCAGTGCCCGGACGATCTTCAGGCTGACGTCGAGGCGGGGCAGCTTCCTGGACAGGATGTCGACGAGCAGGTCGACGTCCCCGGTGGCCTCGGCCACCTGTTCGTTCAACCGCTCGGCACGGGCCAGGCTGCCACCGTCGGCGCCCTCGTCCGCGAGTACGCCGTCCACGGCCGCCCTGATGCACAGCAGGCCGGTCTCGCCGAGCGCCTCGGCGAAGTCCGCGAGGTGGATCTCCGGCCAGCCAGGACCGTGCAGTTCGATGCCGAGGATCCAGTCCGCGAGCGCGTCCGGCGGCGGTGGGTGCGCTGCGCACGCGCGGGCATACAACGTGACCGCCCGGCCGAGTTCGGCCCCGACCGCGCCGGTGGTGTCGTCCAACTCGCCGAGGGCGGAGCTGATCTCGTCCACGGTCCGCCGCGCCAGTGGGCTCAGATCCGCCTGTGTGCCCGCGTCCAGCAGCCGCTGGAGGGTGTCCAGCACGGCGCTCATCTTGGTGGCGAGGTCGAAGCCGGCGCCGTATGGCTCGAGGTCGGCGGGTACGGCGTCGTCGAGCATGCGGTGTGCCTCGGCGACATCACCGCCCTGGGTGCTGTTCAGCCCGGCCCGCACCTCCAGCTCACGGCGGAACTGCGGGTGCCGGGCCGCCTGGTCGCAGAGCAACCCGACCAGGGACTCCGCATCGAGGGAGTGCAGGTACGAGCGCAGGGCGGGGTCCACTTGGTCCATAGTGCCGCACCCGAACGGTTGACACGCTCATCCATGCGCGTGGACTTCACCGGCCCGCCGCGCACACAAAGTCAACGTCGCAGGTGACGCCCTCAGAGCGCCGCACTTTCCCGGGAAAGTGCGGTGGTTGCGCGCGCACGTGTCCGCGCTTTCCCGGGAAAGTGCGGCACCAGGTCGGTGATCAGCTTCGCGGCCAGGTGGCGCCCGCGGTGCCCCACCAATACCGGCTCCGGCTCGGCATCGTCCGGCCCTGGGCGGGTCGCGTTGAGCAGGACGGCCTGCTGGTCGAGGACCACGGCACCGCAGCTCACCCTGGCGGCCCGCAGGACCGTGGCGCCGCAATCCCGGACGAGGGACTCCAGTTCGCCCTGCCCTTCCGGCAGCAACACGCGAACCGTGACTCCCCTGGCGACCGCCCTGCCGAGACCGGACAGGACCTCGTCGGTGGGGGTGGTCTCGGGTGCCAGCCAGATCGACTCGGTGGCCTCATCCAGCCGCGCTGGCAGGTCACGGGCAGGTATGAAGGCCTCCGGGTCGAGCAGGCTGTGCGCACCGACAACGGGTACCGCCTGGTCCAGCCGGACCCCGTTGAGTACACCCAGCGGGCTGTCGATCGGCGCACTGCGCACGGTGGCCAGGTCGGCAAGCAGGAAAAGGGTCCTGCGGGCCCGTGTGACCGCGGCACCGAACTGGCGGGCCCGCGCGGTGCCCGTCCAGTTGCCACCATTCGCAAGATCGAAAAGCACGGTGTCGTATCCACGGCCGTGACAGGACCTGGCAGTTCCGACGCCCACGGCGAGGGCCTCGTCGGCGTCGCGCAGCGCGGCGAGGGCAGCACCTGCCTGTTCCCGCTGTGCCGTGAGCACGCCGAAACCACCTGTGCGCTTGGCCGCGAGGGTCCTCGCGAGTACCGCGCCGAGCGGCCAGGACGCCACTCCGGCCGGAACGGATCCCAGTGTCGAGGCATCGATCAGCACGATCTCGGCGACCGGTCCTGGATCGCGTCTCGGTGAACTGCCGCAGTGCAGGACCTTGTAATGCAGGTTGTTGGCAAGCGTGCGCAATGACCCGCCGAGACGGAACTGCCTCGTCAACACCGCACAGCCTGGATGCCGCGCGGCGTCCTCCGGGGAGCGGATACCGCAGTGGGCGAACACATCGGTGGTCAGCCAGGTACGCACTTCGGGCAGTGCGCGGATCGACGCGGGCCGTACCACCGGTCCCGGCTGGAGGAAGTCGCCGAACAGGACCGCGCTCTCCGCCGCCCTGGACACGGCGAGCAGCACCTCGGCGAGCCTGGCCGCGGCCGCCTGATCGACGAGCACCACATCGAACTTCTGCTGGGCCACGACCTGGTGTGCCCTGGCAGTACCGAGCGTCGTGGCCACGACCTGGGCGCCGGCGATCGCGGCTGCCTCGGCCTCCTCGCGCAGCCGCAGTGTCCGCTCGGTGAGCCAGCCGAGCCGCTCCAGCAGCCGATCTCGGCAGCTGGTGTCGCCGGCTCGCCTGCGCAGGATCTCTCGGTGCTGGTGCCGCGACGGCAGGTCGTGTCGCCTGCAGTCGGCGTGGAAGCGGCGATCCTGCTCGGTGGCGACGCCGGCGTTGCGGATCTGGGTGATCTTGCGGCGTAGTGCCTCCGCCGTGGTGTGCAGCTCGGACTCGGTACGAGCCGCGAGGTCCAGCGCCAGTTCGGCGGTGACGAGTTCGTCGTCGAGACGCACGAGGTCGGCAGGCGTGAAGGGGTGGGCCGCGGCAGCGCACTCCGCGATGCGCTCCGCGAGCTCGGCGCACCGCTCCTGTAGTGCGCGCCGGTTCCTGCGTTGGGACCACCGGCCACGTGCGCATGCGACACCGGTGGCGGGCAGACCGTCGAGTTCGCTGGTGAGGTCAGCCATTCGTTCGAGCTGGGCGCGTTGTTCGGCGATCTCCGTCCAGTTCTCGCGCGCTCCGCGCAGTCCTGCCTGTGCGGCCTCCAGTTCTCGCGCGGCGGCGGAATGCTGTTCCTCGACGAGGATGAGTTCACCACACAGCGCTCGCAGCCGGCTTGCCTGTTCGAGACGTTCACCTGCGGCGAGGAACGCATCGTGGTCGTATCCGGCGAGTTCGGCGTCGAGTACGGCCAGCGCTTCCCCCGCGCCTTCCAGCTCGGCGAGATCCTCCTGCACAGCCCGGCGTTCGGCGTCGAGCTCGCATGAGAGCGTCGCGACGACGTGCTGGTCGGCGGGAACACCGACGCGGGCGACCTTGCCGGGCGAGAGGCGCCGTCGCAACGCGAGTACCGCGTCGTCCACGGCGGACCCCACCGGCGAGACGAGCAGCACTCGTTTACCGACGGCTACCAACTCTTCCACCGCCGCGGTGATCACCGAGGTCGTTCCGGTGCCGGGCGGGGTCCAGGCCAGCTGCACCCCCGGTGCGAGACAGGCGCGGTAGGCGGCCTGCTGCTCGTCGGTGAGCCGCGCGGCGGCACAGCCACGGGAGGGGATCTCGTCCACCGAACCGGCGGCGAGGCGGTCGGCCAACGGCGCCCTGGTGGGAGCACGCAGGCCTTCCGCGAGCCTGCGCAACAGCAATCGGGGACTCAGCGCGGCGGTCCAGGCCCGGTCGCAGCCAGCCGGAACGGGCCCATCCACTCGCAGGTAGAGGACGCCGTCGCTGAACCGCGCGGCGTCGGCGGGAATGGCGAGTCCCTTTCGTGGTCCCTGTTGGCCCGCAAGGCAGAGATGACGCAGATTGTCCGGTTCGATGCGCCGCCCGCGCAGGTCGACCGAGTAGTGACCGGGCTCAGGCAGCGGCGTCAACGTGTCGAGCAGGTTCCACTCGCCGAGTTCGCGAGCATGCTCCAGCTCCTGCTCGACAGCGCGGGCAGCCTCGCGCCGCCAATCGGTCATCACCACCCCTTTGGGTCGCGTCGGTTGATCCACTCTGAGTAAACCAACTGTGCCGAATCAAATACAGAGCGTAGTCCGAATGGAGTAGCGCAGCCGTGTCGCGGCGGCATGATAAAGAAGGCGCGTGAACCTCGACGATCTGATCCAGCGGCTGCGCGAGTTCGCCGACGCGCGCGACTGGGAACCGTTCCACACACCGAAGAACCTGGTCATGGCGCTGTCGGGCGAGGTGGGCGAGCTGACGGCGCTGTTCCAATGGCTGACTCCGGAGGAGTCCGCGGGCGCCATGCGCGACCCGCAGCTGCGGCCCGAGGTACTCGACGAGATCGCCGACGTCACCCTCTACCTGGTCCGGCTGGCCGACATGCTCGGCATCGATCTCATAGAGGCGGCGAACGCCAAGATCGACCGCAACGAGGTTCGTTTCCCGCGCGCCCAGAAGTAGGGGCGTCGTCCGGTGGCTTACCTGCCTCCACCCGCTGTTTCCAACCGGGGGCCTGCGACACCGGCCCCGTAGTCGCCGTAGCGCACCGGCACCGGGGAGCGCGCGGACAACGCCTCCCACAAGGCGAGTTCCCTGCGCGGACCGGCGTCGGCGTCCCCCTGCGACGCCGACCCGGCAAGCAGCCCCACAGACGCGGGGCCGATCCGGTGGGTGAGTACCTGGATGGTGTGCAGCAGGTCCTCGACCCTCCCGGCCGTCACGGCTGGGAGGTGTCCTTCGTCCAGCAGGAGGTGCATATTGCGGGTCGGCACACCGGTCGTCCTGCTGATGCGCAGGAGCTGACCGACGAGGTTGCGCCGGGCCAGCCAGGGATCTCGGCGCGCCCGAACCACCACATGTCTCGGGTGGCGCTCACCCAGCATCCGCACCCAGTGCAACACCCGGTCGCTCGGAGCCGTCCCGAGCACCGGGATCAGTGGCGGGATCTGCGGGTCGGTGGTGGCACCGCATCCCTCGAGTACCGCCCGTATCCGAACGTCGAGGTACTCCAGCAGCCCGCGCGGCGTACCGTCCAACGCCGTGGCCTCCGGCAACCAGGTCGCATCAATCCACAGTGGACGACGAGCGCGCACAGCCTGCGCTGCCGCCTCGGCCAGCCGGGCTACGACCCGCTGTTGCCGATCCCCCGCGCCATTGACCAGCTCCACCAATACGACCGGATCCGTGGACCGGCCCGCCGCCAGCAGGCCGAGCGCCTCCAGTTCCCCCGGCTCCCCCTGGACCGCGAGCAGCGGCGCAAGCTCCTCCCTCATGCCGCGCATGTTGCACTCCCCTTCACCACGACGACTCACAGCCTGAGCCGCAATCGCGAGTCAGGGCCCACCATTCCGCGGCAAGCCGTTCAGTATTCACCAACCTGCGCCGTATTTGTTCCGCCGTTCGGGTTAGGCAAAATTGCCCACATTCAGGCCGGCACGGTCCACTTTGAACCAAGGGCCCCTGACGACGAAACCGCGTTCCTGATCTCGGAGTCGTGTTCGGTGAACAGGGGGTAGAGCATTCCATCTACAAAGCTGCCGATGCCGATGATCGCCATCGTGTGCTCGTTATCGCGAATAGGGGTCCGGACAACGTATTCGCTGTTCACTGTGAGTACTCACGCGACCACAACAGTTGCCGGGGAACCGGACGGCGGCGAGACTCGTCCAAGTCACGCCTGTTTGGATCCGAGTTCCCAGTGGGGGTACCTCCGTGAACGACACTGCCATGGAGCCGGAGGCCACGACTCCGATCCCGCCCGAGTTCCCACCTGTCGTCTACCTACCCTGCGCCTCGCACGTCAGTGACCCAAGCGAATCCGTGGTCGAGCTGCGCGAGACCAGGGACGGCCGGATGGCGCTCATGGCGTACTCCGCGCTTGATCGGCTGAAGTACTGCTGCGGCGACCAGCAGCCGTGGATGGTCGTACCGACCCCGACGCTGGACAAGATCCAGCAGGTTCAGCCGTTCGACCTGTTGTTGCTGGACGTCATCATCCCGCCCGAGCACCGGCACGGCGCCGGGGGTGAAGGCGATGCCTGACGGCACCGGCTACCAGGCCGATCCTGGCGTGATCGACGGCATCGCGAGCACCCTGCGCAAGGCCGCAACGCACCTCGACGGGCTGGGCAACAGCACACCGGCGACCCCGGACGCGGGCGATGCGAGCGCGGCGGTGGCGGCCATCCTCGGCAAGCTCACCGACAGCGCGGGACAGCTGGTCATCGGCACGAACGCGGCGGGCGACGCGGTCGCCGACGGCAGCGCAGCGTATGCCGAGACGGAGGCACAGGCAGGCGATGCCGTGACGGCATCGGGGGGTGAGTGAGGATGCCGATCGACACCAAGATCGAGGGCGATCCCGGCAGCATCACCACGGCCGCGACCTGGGTACGGGACTCGCTGGCCGCGCGAATCACGGAAACCGCGACGCGGATCTACAGCGCGCGCAACAGTGCCGACGCGGGGTGGACGGGCAACGCGTCGGAGGCGTTCCGGACCCGCATGACCCAGGGTGCGGGCGAGGCGGACGACTTCGCCAAGATCGCCAAGACGATGGCCCAGAACCTCGACGATCTGGCCGCCGACCTCACGCGCGCCCAGGCCGATATGACCCGCATCCGCGGCGAGGCCGCCACAGCGGGTCTCGCGGTCAACGGCAACGTGATCGCGGATCCCGGTCCGGGGCCCGCAGCTCCCGGTGCCGCGCCCACCGGTGAAGCCGCGACCCCCGAGGCCGTGCAGGCGCACGGGGAGGCGGTCGCGGCACAGCAGACCCACGCCGCCAAGGTGAAGGCGTTCGAAAAGGCAACGGCCGACGCCGACGGTGTCCACAGGTCGTGGAAGGGCAGCGTCGAGACGATTGCGGCCACGGCGAACAAGGAGGCGCCGAACCCCTGGTTCAACGTCGCCACCGTGGCGGGAACGACCATCGCGGCGGGCGCGGGAGCCAGGTACTCCTCGTTCCTGCTGAAGGGCGCGCAGCATTACGTCGACGACGCCGCGCAGGCGGCGCGGCACGTGAAGTCGTTCGGCAACATCGTCATCGACCACAAGGGGTTCTACAGCCAGGTCGACCGCGCGGCAGCCAGCACCAGGGCGGCCAGCGCGCTGGCCGACGACGCCGCAAAGGTGCCGAGCAAGGTGAACTCGTTCGGGCTGAAGCTCGGTGGCGGCCTAGCCGTCGCCGGGATCGCCTACGACATCGCCAATGGCAAGCCGGTTGGCCAGGCCGTGGTGTCGGGAGGCGTGGGCTTCGGTGCGTCGGTCGCGGCAGGGGCCGTGGTGGGCACGATGATCGGCGGCCCGGTCGGTACCGCCGTGGGAGCGGTTGTGGGAGCCGGGGTTGGCGTCTTCACCTCCGGCATGGTCGACTCGCTGTATGAGAACGGCATCGGCGAGGTCGGCCAGGCGATCGAGGACGGCGGCAAGGCGATCGTGGATACCGGAAAGGCGATCGCCGACGGGGCCAGCGCGGTCGCGGGCGGCGTGAAGGACGCCTGGGATGCCGTCTTCTGAAGCCCTGCGCCGGCCACCCGAATGGCCCGCGAGCGGCTCGCGCTACCGCCTGGCCTTCGGTTTCAGCGTGGCCCTGCTGGTGATCGCACCGCTGGGAATCGGCCTGTACTACCTGTCCATCGGCTCGTCCGCGGGAGGCAGGTACGCACTGGCGTTCGCGGCGCTCGGCGCGCTCGTCGCATGGCTCGGTTACGAAACGCGTCTGCGGCAGCGGAAGCCGGTGGAGGCGGTCACGAACGTCCGGACCGAGGACGGGCGCGGCGCGCTGCGGATCCCGTACTCGTCGCAGATCTACTACGGGTATGGCCTGCTGATGGGCGGGATCGCCCTGGTGTTCGTGATGGCGGCGGTGGAATCGGTGAGTGACTCCGTATTCGGCGGCGCATTCTTCGTTTTCGGTCTGCTGGCGTTGTTCTTCGCCTCGATGCCACTGCTGATGACCACCGGACGATTCGACAGGGGATATCTGCGCCTGTCTCCGGAGGGCATCTACCAACGCGGCTGGACGTTCGAGTCCTTCCTGCCGTGGGACCGCGTGATCGGGGTGTTTCCCCGCTACTCCGACGGCCCGCAGATCGTCGTCGTCGCGGAGGACGACACTCCGTGGCAACGACGACAGATCACCAGGCTGTGGCGGCAGGACCGGCTGCCGAAAGTGCAGCGCCAGGATCGGCAGGGGCCGGTGCCGTTGATCGACATACCCGGCAAGTTCCTCGCCGTGGACCCGACGCTGGTCTACCACCTCGTCGGCTTCTACCTGGCGAACGAGCGTGCGCGCGCGGAGCTCGGGACCGAACAGGCGGTGCACCGGGCGCAGACGCAGGCATTTGGCTGAAGGAACTGCCCGCGCCCACCCTGTTGTGCCACGTTCGTCGGTGTGCACGCGAAGCGGAGTCATGAGCGCAAGCGCCAGGCCGGGCCGAACCTCGCAGGGCGGCTGGGCCGCGCCTGGGAAGCGGTGACCACGGCGCTGGCACTGCTGACGGCGATCTACCTGATCCTGAACACGATCGGTGCGACCAGGACGCTCCTGGAGCGGTACGTGGTGAAGCTGGACGGACAGCTGCTGGCCGCCATCGTCGCCGTCATGCTGGAAGTCGTGCTGATCGCGATCTACCAGCTCGGCCGACAGGTCCGGGGTGTGCGGGACACGGTAGCGGCGCAGACGGAGGACCGGATCGCCTACAACGTCAGCGAGGTCCTCACCACCCTCGACGAGATCGCCGAGCGGGGGCGGCGCAGGGAACGGTCACTTGATGTTCTCGGGCTGACCCTGAACACCACCTGGCCGCAGATCCTGGCGTGGCTCACCTCCCACGACCCGCCATCGCACTGGCGGATCAGGCTGTACTACCTGGACCCGGACTTCCTCGCCGAATGTGGCGAACTACCTGCCGATTGGGCGGGTGAATCGGCGCGCAGCCAGGAGCGGATGCGCGAGATGCTCCTCAGGGAGGCCGGGGAGTTCGCGCAGCGAGGCATCGAGGTGACGCTGATCCACTACGCCTGCGTGCCGATCGTGCACGGCTTGCGGTTCGGTAACGGGGCCATGTTCCTGTCCTATCTGCAGTGGTCGGAGGCGGGCAAGATCCGCCCGTTCAACTTCTACGAGCGGATTCCGGCTGGAGACACGTCCGTGCGGGCGAGCCACTACCGAGACCTGCTCGAAAACTGGATCAATCGTGCTGCCTACAGGTCGAGCGGCGAGTGGAACAGCGATATGGCCGCTGCCGAGCTGGACTAACAGGCAAACGTTACCTACGTGTTGCCGGAGGACTTGCCAAAAGTACTACCTTTGAGGCAGTGTGCTGGCCCACACGCCCAGGGCCGACTGGGTAACCGAGGTACGGAGTTGTTGTCGTGGAAGCCATCGACCCACAATTCGGCACCGCCACCCTGTTGCTGATAGCAGCCGGTGCCGTCGCGTTGCTGTTGTTCTTGATCATGAAGGTGAAGCTGCACGCCTTCGTGTCGCTGGTGCTCGTAAGCGTGGTGACGGCCATTGCCGTCGGGTTCAGCCCCGGGGACATCCCCGACGTGCTGATGTTCGGATTCGCGGACACCATCGGCTCGGTAGCGTTGCTGGTCGCGTTCGGGGTGATGCTCGGCCGGTTGCTCGAGGTGACCGGCGGGGCGCAGGTACTCGCGGACACCCTCATCAACCGTTTCGGGGAGAAACGGGCGCCACTCGCCCTCGGTGTCGCTTCGCTGCTGTTCGGCTTCCCGATCTTCTTCGACGCCGGACTGGTCGTTCTGGTGCCGATCATCCTCACGGTTGCCCGGCGCTTCGGCGGATCGCTGCTGCTCTACGCACTGCCGTCGGCGGGCGCGTTCGCCGCCATGCACGCGATCGTCCCCCCGCACCCCGGTCCGGTCGCGGCGGCAAACCTGCTCGGTGGCAACGTCGGACTGACCCTGCTCGTCGGGATCCCGGTGGCCATCGTCGCCTGGTACGTCGGCGTCATGCTGGTCTCCCGCTTCCTCGGCAAGCGCGTGTACGTGCCGGTGTCGAACGTCGTGTTCGGCGAGATGAACGACGGCCGGGACAACAACGCCTCGGAAGCCACTGAGGACGGTGCCGACCGGCCCGAGACGAAGCTGGCCCAGCGCGCACCGTCCTTTGCCACGGTGCTGATGCTGCTGCTCATCCCGCTGGTGTTGATCTCGTTCAACACGGTGCTGTCCACGCTGGTCACCTCGGGTGTGCTCGCGGAGGGGCAGGCCTGGGTCGGCTTCCTCAGCCTGATCGGCGTCACCCCGGTCGCGCTGATGATCACCGTCATCACCGCGATCCTCGTCCTCGGCAAGCCGAACGCCTCGATGGCCTCGGTCAGCAAGATCGTCGACAACGCACTCGGTCCGGTGTGCTCGATCATCCTGATCACCGGCGCCGGCGGGATGTTCGGTGGCGTGCTCGAACTGAGCGGTATCGGCGCAGCCCTGAGCGGGAGCCTTTCCGGCCTCGGAATTTCGCTGATCGTGCAGGCCTTCGTCATCGCGACGCTGCTGCGGGTCGCACAGGGTTCGGCGACGGTCGCCCTGACGACCGCGGCCGGCCTGATCGCCGGGTCGGTGGCCGAGGCAGGACTGAGCGACTTCAAGGTTGCGCTGCTCGTGGTGGCCATCGCGGCGGGCGCGACCGTACTGTCGCATGTGAACGACTCGGGCTTCTGGCTGGTCAGCAGGCTGTTCGGGATGGACGAGAAGACCACGCTGAAGACGTGGACCGTGATGGAGACGACGCTGGGACTCTCGGCGTTCGCGATCGCGTCGCTGCTCTGGGTGGTTACCTGATCGAAGGGTCGGCGAGCTGCCCCAGCGTCGTTACGACCTCGGCGCAGATCGCCGTCATGGCGGCCGAGGCCACCTCGGGTTCCCTTCCCGAGACGGCCTCGGCCACCACCGAATGCAGTCGGCGCGCCTCGACCTTGGGCTGCGGCGGCATGAGGTGGTGGTCGGTGCGGCCGCGCAACACCTCCTCCACCACGTGTGCGAGGCCGGCGAACATGTTGTTCCCGGAGGCCTCGAGCAGCAGCCGGTGGTAGGCGATGTCGTACTCCAGGAAGGTTTTGAGGTCACCGGCTGAGCCGGTGGTCTCCAATGCCTCGCCGAGTTCGACGATCCGGCCACGCTGGGAGTCGTCGGCGTACCGCGCGGCCAGTGCGGCGGCGGGCGGTTCGATCGCGGCGCGCAGCTGGGAGAGCTGGTGCAGCTGGGACTCGCGCTCCGGGCCGGTGAGGCGCCAGCGGATCACGGCTCGGTCGTAGATGTCCCACTGGTGCGCCGGCAGTACGGTCACTCCGGTGCGGCGCCGGCTGTCCACGAGGCGCATGGATGCGAGCACCTGCACGACCTCGCGCGCGATCGTGCGGGAGACGTCGAACTCCTGCTGGACCCATTCCAGGTTGATCGTCGCCCCCGCGGCCAGGCCCCCGGTGACGATGCGGGGGCCGAGCTTGGAGAGGACCTCCTCGTGCAGGGTCGGCATGCTGGGAAGCCTACCGGCGCTGCCGGTCAGCCCCAGAAAACTCCGTGGGGATTGCTGTCGATCTCTTCCAGCAGCGAAACGGGCTGCGTGGCTTGTGGAGCGTCCGGGTAGGAACGCCAGCGTCCGTTGCGGTCAGCCCACAGGACCGACCAGACGCCGTCCTCGTCGAGCCGCAGTTGCGCCACCTTCTGCTCGGTCCACTCCGGGCCGAGCAGCGGAGTGGGAGCATGCCGTTCCACGATCGTCAGCGACCGGCCTCGGCGCTTGCACTCCACGCGAATCTGATCGCTCAACCGTGCAGGAACCTTCTTCGCACACCACCGCTCCACCTGGCGTAACGCGAACTCCGGAACGGGAGACATGCGGGCAGGAAACCTCGCCTTCGCCACCGCCTCGGTGGCAGGGGTCTGGACAACTACCCGCACACCGTAGCGACCGCGCCGCACGGATTGCCATGGCCGCCACGAGCCCGTTGCGGCCGGCTTTCAGAGCTTTGCCTCAAGCGCGCCGCAGCATTCGGCCGCTTTCCGGAACCAGCGGCCGGTTCCGGCGCGTCACAGTCTCGTGCGCTCCTGCGGCAGCCTGTCGAGAGCGAGCCGCACGAGCGATTCACCGCTACGATCACCGACTTGTGAACACCTGACCGAAGGGGGCGGGGATGGACGGGTATGGCGTCGAACTGAGTGAGCTGTCCACCACCGGCGACGAGTTCATCGGCCTCGCGGACGAGGCCCGGGAGGCGATGTCGGAGTTCAGCGGCGGCGTCGCGGCACACGAAGGCGCCAACGAGGGTTTCACGACCACGAGCAAGGTCGGCTCGCTGGCCACGCAGTGGGAGTTCCAGATCGACGACATCTGCAAGCGCACCGCGATGGCGGGCGGACTGCTGCAGGACAGTTCGACCAGCTACCAGGAGGTCGAGGAAACTGTGATCGATTCGCTCGGCCCGCTCGATTCGGGTAGCTGATCGCCGGTGGTGACCTTCAGAAACCTTCGCGACGCCGATCCGGGCGCGTATGACGACATCGCGGACAGGTGGTCCCGGCTGGCCGGTGAGCTCACCGCGACGGCCAGCGACATCAAGACGACGCTCGGCAAGCTCGACGGCTGGCGGGGCGACGCGGCGGAAGCGGCCCGCACACATTTCGAGGACGTCCGGTCGGAGTACAACACCGCGGCCGAGTACATCGAGAAGATCCCGCCCGCACTTCGCGATCTGTCCGACGCGATCACCGAAGCGCAGACAACCGTCAGCGGCGTACTGGAAACCGTGGATTCCACCTACCTCCTGTCGGTGGACCCGGACACCGGCCAGGTGCGCGCGGGTGCGGGCGGGCCCGGTGACATGCGGACCGAGGAGGAGAAGGAAGCGAATCGCCAGACGGCCCGCGACCTGACCGAGACGATCCAGGGCGCTCTCGAAGACGTTCGCGAAGCCGACCAGGCGGCGTCCTCGGCGCTGGGCGAGACGCTGCCGTCGGCTGCTGGGCTCGAACTGGAAGCGGTCGGCGAGGGCAACATCATCACGCCGAGCGACATTCCGGGCGACGGTGCGTCGGCGCAGGACGTGAAGCAGTGGTGGGACAGCCTCACGCCGATGCAGCAGGAGTCCGCGATCTACACCCACGGTGACGTGATCGGCGGGATGGACGGTATCCCGGTCGAGGACCGGGACCGCGCGAACCGGATCGGTTTCGCCGAGGAACATGCCGAGCTCAACAGCCGGCACGCCGAACTGGAAGAGCTGGGTGACGCGCGGACCTCGGACCAGAACCGCGAGTACGAGCGCCTCGGCGAGACCCTGCGCGGGATGAACGCGATCGACGAGCGTCTCGAACGCGAACCGACGGACACGGTGCCGCAGTCCTACCTGCTGGACTACTCCACCGAGGGCAACGGCCGGGGCATCGTCGCGACCGGCAACCCGGACACCGCCGACAACGTGGTGACCTCGGTGCCGGGCACGGGCTCGGACCTGGCGAAGATCGGCGGCGAACTGGACCGGGGAGACCTGATCCTGTCTCAGGCCGATCGGCTATCGCGTGGCGACAACGCGGCGATCACCTGGGTCGGCTACGACGCCCCGGGCGACGTGGGTCAGGCGACCAACGCGCACTACGCCGAGGACGCCGCCGCCGACCTGCGCGGCTTCCAGGACGGACTGCGGGCCACGCACGAGGGCGAAGCATCCAACAACACGGTGATCGGGCACAGCTACGGCTCCACCGTGATCGGACACTCCGCACAGGGCGAGAACGCCCAACTCGACGTCGACAACGTGGTGTTCATCGGCAGCCCCGGCGTCGGGGTCGACCACGCCTCTGAGCTGCAGGTGCCTGAGGACACGAATATCTACGCGAGCACCGCGGAGAACGACATCATCCGCGGTACCCCGACATTCATCCACGGCCCGCAGCCGATCGGCGAGGATTTCGGAGCAACACCGTTCACCTCGGACGCAGGGACCGAAGGTGACTGGTACACCGGTGGCTACTCCACGGACGCACATTCGGAGTACTGGAACAAGGACTCGTCATCCCTGCGGAACATGGGTCGTATCGTCGTCGGCAACGAACCGAGCTGAGCGACAGTGATCGAGGAGGACCGCGGTTGTTTCGAAAAGCAAGCGTGATCGCATGCCTGCTCCTGACGCTCACAGCGTGCGGCGGGAGTGGCGGGCAAGACGGCGGAGAAACCGGGAGCGAAGAGCCAATGCGCACCATGACCGAACAGCAGGCCGCGCAGCGCGCCGACGAACACATCCAGCGCGCGGTGGCAGCCTTGCCGGAGAAGCCGACACTGACCGTGCAGTACGAGGACTCGGCGGAATGCCTCGATCCCACAGACAACGGTCCCCGGGGTCGCTTCGAGGTCGGCAAGACGTACTGGCTGGATGGCCTGCCCGCCGACCGGAACAAGGAGTCCGTCGACGCGCTGTACGACTACTGGACGGCGAACGGCTTCCGCGTACTGTCCGACAAGCGGTCCGCGAGCGACATGTTCGTTTCGGTAGAGAACAACGACGACGCCTTTCGAATGTCCGTGCAGCAAAGCGATGAAGGTGACCTCTCCCTCGGTGCGTCCTCCCCGTGCATCTGGCCGGACGGCACGCCACCTGCTGACGCGGACGGTCAGTAGCCGACCGGCGGAGTCCTACTCGCCTTCCTTCTTCGAACTGAGCGTGACCGTCGAATCAACGGAGGCATCCACGCCACCTTCGGGTGACTGAGAGACGACGATCCAGTTCCGATCCCACAAAAGCGCACGCCCCTGCCCCGTGGCGTCGACCTCGCGCAGGCCGTAGAACCCTGCTGCCTGCATCGCGTCCTGAGCCTGTTGGTGGTTCATGCCCACCACGTCCGGGACCGTCGCTGTCGCTGCTGACTCCCGGACAGGGGTAGCGGACCCCGCCGAGGTGGACTCGGCAGGTTCGACCACGGTGACCGTCGTGCCGGTTGGCAGGTCGTCGGGCTGAGCCGGATCGCCGGTGCCACCAGCGCAGGCACCAACAGACGCCACTGCGGCCAGTACGACAGCCGGTACGAGGAGCCGGGCCGGTTTTCCCGGCCAGACGGAACGCAGCGTCAAGGTCTTCATGAACTCACTCTCGACAAGGATCGCGCCGGACGACCTGCCCGGACTATCCTCCATCGCTCTCGGTGCCTCGCTTGCTACATCAGACACGTGGCGAACACCGACGGCTGTCGATATGATTGAGCCCTCAATCAAAGGGGTGGTTATGGCGGACTACGGGCACGAACTGCTTTTCGGAACCTTCATCACGCCGACTGCGGCGCAGGCACAGCACGCGGTGACACTCGCGCAGGCGAGTGAGCAGGCCGGGCTCGATCTGGCGACCTTCCAGGACCACCCCTACCAGCCAAGGTTCCTCGACACCTGGACGCTGCTGTCATACATCGCCGCGCGCACCGAGCGACTGCGTCTGGCGACGAACGTGGCCAACCTGCCGCTGCGACCGCCTGCTGTGCTCGCGCAGGCCGCCGCCAGCCTCGACCTGCTCAGCGGGGGACGTTTCGAACTCGGGCTCGGCGCGGGCGGCTTCTGGGACGCCATCGCGGCGATGGGTGGACGGCGGTTGACACCCGGCGAGTCCGTCGAGGCCACCGAGGAGGCGATCCGCGTCATCCGTGCGATGTGGGATGTCGACGAGCGAGGCGGGGTGCGGGTCGACGGCAAGCACTACCAGGTAACCGGGGCCAAGCGTGGTCCGGCGCCGGCGCATCCGATTCCGATACTGCTCGGCGCATACAAGCCGCGGATGCTGCGCCTGCTCGGCCGCCTCGCGGATGGCTGGCTGCCGTCGTTGGGCTACCTTCCCGGCCGGGAGGCGTTGGCCGGGCTGAACGCGATCATCGACGAGAGCGCGGGCGAGGCCGGGCGGGATCCACACGCGGTGCGGCGGCTGCTGAACGTCGGCCCGCAGGACGTCGCGCCCGACTCGCTGGCCGAACTGGCGGTCGAGTACGGCATCTCCACGTTCGTTCTCGCCACCGACGATCCACGGGTCATCCAGGAGTTCGGCGAGGAGATCGCCCCGGCGGTCCGGGACATCGTCGCCACCGAGCGTGCGGGGAACACCTGAGCTACGCGCCCCGGGACCGGCGCAGCACGTTCCCAGATCCGCGAGAAGCACGCGCTGCTCGAACCACTGGCCCGGCTGGGCATGTTCGCCGGGCAGTTGTAGCGGCGCCTAGTCCGCGGATCGTCGACGAGACAGCGCGGTGGCGCCGCAGGTCCGGACGTGGACGAGCAGCGCGATCGCGATGATTGCGACGGTCGCGCCCCAGTGCGCGTCCGCTTCGGGGTAGGCGGCCGTCGGCACGACGTGACGCAGGCCTGGCTCGAGGTTGTGGATCAGGCCGAATCCGAGCCAGGAAAGAAGTCCGAGCAGCCCGGCCCAGAGCGGGCCGGTGAGCGGGGCCAGAGCCTGCACGAGCGCCGCCATGGTGAGGGCGTTGGCGAGCACCCAAACCCACGGCGTCCGCTCCGGCAGTCCGGGCACCACGACGAGCACGCAGAGCGCGGGCAACATGATCTCCAACGCTGCGACGACGCCCGCGAGGACGTGGGCGCGCCGGCCGCGAGACGTGCGATCCCATTCCCAGAACCGGGGGCGGGTCAGGATGGCCATGAGAGTGGCGGCCACGATCGCGCACAGTTCGGCGACCGGAAGCCGGTTCGGGTGGACGGGCGACAGGTCGACATCAATGACGTTGCGCCCGATCACGGCGCTGACACCAGCCGCGAGGATCGCGACCACCAGGGCCCGGTGGATGCCACGACTGAGGACGAGAGTGCGGATCATGCGCGCGGAACGTCGCGAAGTGTGAGGGTGCAGTTGCTGAGTTGGCGCTGGTGTCCCCGAATCCAGTCCTGCACCTGTCGCTCACTCATCCCAGCGAAGGTGCCGCTCGGTGGACTGCCGCCGGTGAGGTACGCGGCCAGGTCGAGCTGCACGGTCGTGAGGTCGCCGCTCTGCTCCGTGGCCGGCGCCGTCATGCACGCGCGGACGCCCGTGAGGGACTCGATCACTCCGGAGGGGACCGCATCGATGACTCCATCCGCCCTCAGCGGGATGATCACCGTGCTTCCCGCTGCCGCTGTGCGGAGTTCGCCGCCGAGAACCAGCGATTCGTCCCAGACAGCCTGGATGTTGAGCGGTTCGGTCCCGTATCGGGCGAAGACAGGGTCGAAGGCGGCGATCAGCGCGGGTAACTGGGGTTCGTTAGCCGCGTGCACGCAGTAGGTCATGCCACGAGCCTCCCCGCACACTTGTGCGGGCTCTGGTTCGACCGTGAACAATGCAGGCTGGTTGGCTAGGGCCACGGCGATCAGGGCGACCGGCGCGATGGCGTAAAGAGTGATGTCGGCGGCACGCAGAGCGTGGTTGCGGCCCTGCCCCGACGACCTGCGGTGCAGCACTGTGGCCGCGAGCGCGGCTGTCGAACCGGTGAGGAGCAGGAACAGCGCGACCCGGAACACCACCAGTGGCGTCGACTCGGTCTGACCGAGCTGCGGTTCGAGATACAGGACTGGAGCCACCGGGGCGAAGGTGTCGGCGCCCGCGTTGGAGAGCACGAACAGGGCGTACAGCGCGAGTGCGGTGATCGGCACGATGACCATCGAGTGGACCAGGGTGCCCAGCACGTATCCGAGCCCGATGGCGGCCGTCATCGCCAGCACCCCGGAGAGGATGACCAGCGGCGCCGGAGAGCCGATAGCGCCGCGAACGGCAGCGGCCAGCGTCAGCGGGAGAAGCGCGAGGGCATAGGCGCCGACGAACCAGGCGATGAGCAACGTGAGGTGCCGGCCGACGGCCGCCGACCCAAGGCGAGGTGCGCGCGGCTGGGACCAGATCCGGTCGGCGGTGTTGACCCGGACCGCGTAGTAGCAGGCCGCGGCGCCCGCGATCGGGCCTGCCCAGGCGAACTGCTGGTGCCACTGAGCGGACGTCTGGCCCCACCGAGGATAGGGCCAGGGCATCATCGACCAGGTCGAGAACAGCACGACGAGAGCGATCGCGGCCGCCGGTACGAGCAGCACGTGCGGCAACGGCCACAGGCTGGAGCGAACTCGGATCACGCGTCGTCGCCCAATGTGTCGAGCAGGGTGCGGTAGCCGCGCTCGAGCACCGACTCCAGGCCGCTCGTCCGCGCTGTCCCGGCCTCGATGGTCGCCTCGACCTCGGCCACGGTGCCGTCGAAGGCCAACCTGCCGGAGGCCAGGACTCCGACCCGCCTACACACGTAGCGCACATCCTCGAGTACGTGCGTGGACAGCAGCACGGTGCGGGTCTGGCCGAGAGCCGCGATCACCTCACGGACCCGCACGCGCTGCGTGGGGTCGAGGCCCACGGTGGGTTCGTCAAGCACGAGCACATCGGGGTCATGGGCGAGTCCGGCGGCGAGTCCCAGTCGCTGGCGCTGTCCACCGGACAGGGAACGGGACCGAGCGTCCGCCTTGTCCGAGAGGTCCACCGCATCCAGGGCACGGCCAGCGGCCGCCGCGCACTCGCGGCGCGGGACCCCGTTGATCCACGCCGTGTAGCTCACGGTGTCCACCACGCGCATCTCACCGGCGAGAGAGAACCGTTGTGGGACAAAGCCGAACCGCGGCCGAGTGTCCGGGCGGTCGCTTTCCATGGTGATCGCCCCGGCCTTGGGTCGCAGCAGACCGACCAGCACCGACAACAGGGTGGTCTTCCCGGCACCGTTCTCGCCGAGCAGGCCGGTCACGCCCGGACTGATCACCCAGTTGATGTCGCGCAGGACGAGCTTGCGGCCGTAGGCGTAGCTGATGCCGTCAAGGGTGATGTCCATCAGCACACGAAGACGTGCCGCGTCTCCACGGCGTTACCCCGGCTGTCAGAAGCCTGCGCATAGTAGGACGCGCGAGGGCCACACGGTCCGCTCACGTCCACCCAGCCGTTGGTCACATGCCTCGCGACTGCCTCGCCACGCAGAGCATCCGGCCAGTTGTTGATGTCTCGATACACCCGGGCCCACAGGTAATTGACGGAGTTTCCGCTGGCGCAACCACCGCGGCCGGCCCGGCCATGGATATCTTTCGCATCCACGGTCGGTCCCCATGCGGCAAGCCTGCAGGCTTGGCTGGACATATCGGCCGGTCCGCTCGCCGCCCACCCCGGCGAGGCCATGGCCACAACACCGATCCCGATAGTCCCCGCGGCGACCGCAGCCGAAAGGACGTGCATCCTCTTCACATTTCCCCCATGCCAACGATGTCCTGTTGTCAAAGCCTGGCACGTACTCCGATAACGGGGAACAGAGTTCACGACAACGGGGGAACGTCGCATCGATGCGATCAAGAAGAGTCACGGTAAACGCATTTCCCACCCACCCAGGTCGACCGCACAGCGACGTCACGTAGTTCTTCTGCGCCGATCTTCGTCACGTCCTTGTCCAGCACGGCGAAATCCGCGAGCTGCCCCGGTGTCAACCTGCCCTTCACCGCGGCCTCGCCGGTGGCGTGTGCGGATCCGTGGGTGTAGACGCCAAGTGCCTCGGCAACCGAAAGCCGCTGGCCCGCACCGAACACTCCGCCGCCACGCGACCGCCTGGTGACCATGCTCTGGACCGCGAGTAGCGGATCGATCGGCACGAGCGGGAAGTCGGACGACCCGGCGACGGCCAGTCCAGCAGCCAGCATCGACCGGTGAGCGCATGCGCGCGCTGCCCGCTCTGTGCCGTAAAACGCTTCGATCGCCTCGCCGTGGAAATGGATGAAGGCGCCGAACGGCACCGGCGTGACGCCGGCCGCGATGATCCGCTGGATGATCCGGTCGTCCACGATGCTGCAGTGCTCGATGCGGTGATTGATGGGTTTTTCCGGTTTGGGCAGCGATTCCACAGCGTCGAGCACCTTGCTGATGGCGAGATCACCGTTGGCGTGCACGGCGACCCTGGCACCGGCTGCGTGCACACGGCGGACGGTTGTCGCAAAGTCCTCATCGGACACGATCTGCAGTCCGTTGTCCCGGCCGGTGGCGCTGGCGTAGGGCTGCTGACACAGGCAGGTGCCGCCGGACAGGGCTCCGTCGAGCATCAGCTTGACTCCGGCCAGGCGCAGGCGATCCTCCGGGGCCGCCGACGGTGTCCAGGAGGCCTCGTCGAAGTAGCTGTGCCACAACAGCATTGCCACTCGGGGTGTGAGCCTGCCTCGGCTGAGCGCGGCGGAGTACATGTCCTGTTCGGTGGGCGTCACGATCGCGTCGCAGTAGGACGTGATGCCGACGGCATGTAGTTCGGCGTTCACCTCGGCCAGCGCGGCGACCTGCGCGGACTCCTCCCCGACCGGGACGATCGAGTCCCGGCCAGAGCCGGGCAACCAAGGATCCAGCCAGGCGCGTTCGATCAGCCAGCCGTTGAGCTCACCGTCCACATTGGTCATCAGCTGCCCGCCATACGGGGCATCCTCGGGTGTGCGGTAACCCAGTATCTCCAGTGCGCGACTGTTCGCCACGGCCTTGTGGAAGGTGTAGTGCACCACGACGACGGGATGCTCGCGGCTCACCGAGTCCAGGAAGGCACGGTCGACGGCACCCATCCCGGGACGCCGCTCGTCGAACGCCTGCGCGACGACCCACTCGCCAGCTGGTACGGCGGAGGCCCTGGCTCGCAACCCTTCCCGTAGGTCTTCCGGCGTTTGCGTGGCGGTGAGATCCACCCGGATCCGGGCCAGGGCGGCCTGGGAAGGATGGCAATGGGCATCGTTGAACCCCGGAACCACGAGCGCACCATCGAGGTCGATCAACTCGCCGCCGGGAAACCTGTCGAGCAGCTCGGCGCGCGAGCCGCTGGCGACGATCCGCTCGCCCCGCGTCGCGAACGCCTCGGGCTCAGTGCCGTCCAGCGCGAGGATCCGGCGTCCGCCGAAGACCCGCACCCGTTCGTCGGTTGGCAGACGAGTGTCTTCGCGCAGCTGGTTCATTCCCAGTCCTTCCAGTCTGCCCACAGCATCCTGGAGATCAACGGTCGCCGCCAGCGGTCAGAACGAACCGCCGACCCAAAACGCCAAGCGCCAGCACCTCCGTTGAAGTGCTGGCGCTTGACAGGTCGTTACGAGACGGTCAGTTGCGGCGCAGGCGCGGAAGGAGCACAGCGGCGATACCAACCGCGATCAGCAGCCCACCCAACGGAACCATCGAGCCGACACCGGATACACCGGTGGAAGCCAGGTTTCCGGTGTTGCTGGCGATGGCTACCTGGTCGATCTCGCACGGTTCGCCGTCGTTGTCGGCGTCCAGGTTGTGCGGGTCGGTCCTGTCCTGAGCCAGCAGGGAACGGGCCTGCTGGGTGGTCAGGTCGTCACAGTCCTTGTCCTGGAACCCCGGGGCTCCGCCGCCGGCGGCTGAGGTCGTCGTCGAGGTGGACGGTGTGGCAGGGGTGGTGGTCGTCGGGTTCGTGGTCTCCGACGGCGGCGGCGTGGTCGTCGCGTCAACCGGGTCGGCGACGCATTCCAGGTCCTTGTCCAGGGTGCCCTCGAGGCCACCGTCGGTCAGGCACTCGTCACCCGGCTGCGGGTCGGGCACGCACTCGCCGTCGTCGCCGACCGTGCCAGGCTTCCCGTCGGCCTCGCATGCGTCACCGGGATTCGGCAAGCAGTCGGTGCTCACGATGACCTGATCGAATGCGCTGGGGCGCAGACCGTTCTCGTCCTTGTAGTTGTCCTGCTCGGCACCTTCGGTGACGTAGACGTCCACGATGGCCTGGCGATCTTTGCCCTCGTCCTCGGCGAACTTCATGGTCCTGGAGTGGTCGCCATCGAGGTCACCATCCGCACGGTTGTCGACGGCGAGCTTGCTACCCGCGCCGTTCGTCGGAGTCACCGTCGACGAGTACACGGCGCCGAAGTAGTACTTGGTGGTGTTGATCAACGTCACCACCGCCGTACCGCACTCGTGCCCCGGTTCAGCCATGACAACGACGTCGCCCGGCACTGGTTTGGCGGATGCGCTGGGCGTGCTCAGCAACATCAACGCCAGCGCTGCGAACAACGCGAACAACGTCTTCTTCATCTGGACCTCGTCTGTCGGGGGTGCGTAGCCGTACCCCGAACAGCGCTACGGGAAGACTTTCCGTTGACACGGCCGGGAGAACTTCCTCGACCGTGGCCGATTTGAGACCTGCCTGTGGCTGCACCACAGGACGACGTGGCGCCAAGGTCACCCACAGCAATCAGCTTCCACTTCCCCTCCTCGCTGCCAGAGGTGGCAAGACGAAGCGATACGCGTTTCTCGTTGGATCAGAACCAACACGATCGGGTCACTGAGAGCGCATGTGTGTGCTTTAATCGTGACCGCTGACCGGGAGGGTCAGCGCTGGACCGAACTCGGGGGAGCATCGTGGTGGACCACGCGACAGAGACAGAAGTAGGCGCGGCGACCTCATTCATGAACCTGGACCCGCACCACCTGCGCCAGGTCCTCCGCCGACTGACGACTCAGCAACACCCGATGCAGTGACCGCACATGGTCAGGCGGTTGCAGCGCAAAATGCGCACACTGGATTGGTAACGGCCTTCAATTCCGCCAGGGACGCTACGGAGGCCGTCAGGCGCACGCAGAAGTTTATCGATGACACCATTAACAACGTAGCCAACGACATCAAGACTAAGTGGTTTCTGACCATTGGAGACCTGGCTAACGGTGCCGTCGAGACACTCCGATCAATACACTCAGCAACACTCCTGGCTGAATCAACTCGCCTCGCCGATGACGCCGCTAGGTACATGACACAAGCGACCTCCGCGTCCGGCGCTCAACCCAGTACCGTCTACCGCGATGTGGACACGGCGCGAACGATGAGCCAGTCAGCAGATGACCTTGCCAGGGAGTCCGCCGACGCCAAGGCAGGTGCTGGACGAGTGGCTATCAGGGCTGGTGGCGCGTTAGCAGCCGCGGGAATTGTCTACGACATTGCCGTCGCCGACAAACCTGTTGGTCAAGCAGTCGTGTCAGGTGCGGGTGGGTTCGCAGCGTCAGTAGTTGCCGGCGCCGGAACAGGCGCGCTCGTTGGCTCGTTCGTTCCAGTGCCAGGGGTGGGTACTGCGGTCGGTGCCGTGGTGGGCGCAGGAGTAGGCATCTTCACCTCCGGAGCCATAGACTCCATCTATGAGAACGGGATCGGGGCGGTCGGTGACGCCTTCGCAGCAGGCGGCGAAGCCATAGTGAACACAGGAGAAGCCATCGGCGGTGCGGCCGAAGCTGTCGGCGGTGCGGTTGGGGACGCGTGGAATGCCATCTTCTAGTCTAGTGCCGTGGCCATCGGAATGGGCGAACACCAAGAAAATGAAATGGTACTTCGGCCTAGCCTGGATTGGCTTCCTGGCATTAGTTTCGTTTGTGGGCGCCGCAGTTATGGCAACCGGTGAATCTCCTGGGTCCGCCAAGTACTTACTGATCTTTGGCCTGCTCTTCGTTACCATCATGGTGGTCGGCTTTGACAGCAGAGTTCGATTGCGAAAGGGTGGCGGAGGGAAGATCAGCGCGGCTACTGACTCACAAGGACGGCCCGCCACAAATGTTCCATACTCAAGGATCGCTTTCGCCGGCTCAAGTCTACTAATGGCTTTGCTGGTGGCGATCTTCGCCGCTGCGACATACGACTTCGCCTCCAGTGTGGGTACGGGCGAATCAAAAGCTCCACTTGGTGCAGCGGTGGTCTTCGGCGCGATTGGACTGTTCTTCGCCACCTATTTCGTCCAGATCGCTAGAAAGAGGATCGCTCGCGGACATCTGTTGCTCACACCCCACGGCCTGGAACACCGAAGCTGGGGCTACGAGTCACAACTGCCATGGAACAGCGTGATGCACGTGTCCGCGCTCAACGGTGATGGCCCGGAAGTCTGGATCCGAGGTTCGGATAATCACTTCGCGCGACGCCGTACAGCCAAACTCTGGGGCGGCAAGCCTCCGCGCGCCGCTGGACTTGCCCTGCAGGGCAAGTCTCTCGGAGTTGACCCTGCCCTAGTTTATTACATGATCAGCTACTACCTGGCCCAACCCAGCGCCCGAGCGGAACTTGGCACGGAAGCCGCCATCCGACGTGCCCAAGCAGGATCCTACTTTTAGAAGCGCTTCCATCGGGGTCAATCAACTAACTCGCGTCGCTGGCGAAGACAAGTTCCGGTACTACATCACCAAATATTCGCACCTCTCCCCAGTCGCCACCAACGAGCCAATGATCTTGCTCTAGTTTGAGATAGTCGATGTTTCCTAGATCCTCATCGCCTGCTGCGTCCGTGAAACGCTGTTCACAGCGCCGTACCCAGTCGATACGAGACGCACCGGCGAACACCAGCCAGCCGTCTGCGTAGCAGTACTGCTCGCCATGCTTGGGCTCTCTATACATGGGATGATTTTTCGCAAGCACTGCATCCACCTTGAACTTGACCGTGTCCGACTCCTCCGCGATCTCGATGACAAAACTGTCCTCGAGATAGACCCCAGTCAAAGTCCCGATCTCTGGGTAATCTTTCATGGGCCCTCATCCTGTTACGGGGTTTCCGGATGCCGTAAACCTAACCGCCAAGCCTATGGATAATCTCAGCGACTTCAGCTGTTTCTGGGTGGCCTGGGCCCAGGTCACCCATGAGTTCTCGCAGGTCCGCCAGTGCCTTCCTGGTCTGCCCGGACGACACTCGAAGCAGCGCGGTGTGCCTACGTAGCTCGACCACTTCGGGGGCGACCTGGCCAAGTCGTCGCCACTGGATATCGAGGACCGGATTGAGTTGGGCCAGCGCCTCCTGCGACTGGCCCAGCGCGTCGCGGCAGATAGCAGCCTGCACCTGCCAGGCCAGCACGTCCGGGTCCTCCGGCCCGCGCTCCGGCGCGACGTCGTCGATCAGGCGCTCGTACTGAGGTAAAGCTCGGGCGTAGTCGCCGCCCAGCAGCAGTGTGTTCGCCAGTTGTAGCCGCACGCCTCGTGACTGCGGCTGCGGCAACTCCAGGTCTGCGCGGACGAGGATGCCGGTGAGCACTTCGGCTGCCTGGGTGAAGCGACCTGCCTCCGCCAGGTCCGCGGCTTCATCTCGCATTTGGCCCACATCTCCCGCAGGGATGGGGGCCGGACTTGGATCGCTCCGCCTGCGGGGTGCAGGCGCATACGGCTGGCGGTAAGGCCTGGTTGGATCCGGTGCGGAACCGGGAGCTGCGGGCTCATCCGTGTCACCTCGCACCGGAAGGAACGGGCGTAGTCGCGCGTAAACTTCCGCGGCGTCCGCTGGGCGGTCCGCAGGCTCTTTAGCCAGTAGGTCAAGTACGAGGGCTTCCAACTCCTCCGGCGCGTCCGCGCGCTGGGAACGTAACGGTGGCGGAGGCTCGTCCACGTGTTGCCGCATGGCCGCGAAGGACCCTTCCGCGGTGAACGGCCGAACCCCGGCCAGCAGTTCGTGCAGGATGCAGCCCAACGAGTACAGGTCACTGCGCGTACTGGCCTTCCCTCCGACTACCTGTTCAGGAGACATGTACGCCGGACTACCGACCATCTCCCCGGTCGTGGTCAGGCGGGTGATGTCGGCATCCAGCAACGCGGCGACACCGAAGTCGAGCACGACCACGGTTCCATCCGGCCGGATCATCACGTTGCGTGGTTTGAGGTCCCGGTGCACAAGTGACATGTCGTGCGCCGCGGCCAGCACTGAGGTGACCTGTGCGGCGACGGCAACGGCCGAGCCGATCGACACGGGAGCCCGCTCTACGAGGTAGTCGGCGAGGTCGATTCCCGGAACCAGCTGCATAACCAGATATAGCCGGTCCTGATCGGAGCCAGCGTCGAACACCGCCGGCACTCCGGGATGTTCCACTCGTGCGGTGAGACGCGATTCCCGCAGGAAGCGTTTGACCAGCGCCGGCCGATCCCCTGTTTCGGGAAGAGCCTGCGGGCGCAGCAGTTTCACCGCGACCGCACGATCGAGGCGCTTGTCGTAGGCCGACCAGACCTCGCCCATGCCGCCTCGCCCGATCGGCGCGGTCAGCTCGTACCGGCCGGACAGAGTCACATGCGCCTCAGGCGACGTCACGGCGCAGCGACTCGTATGCGTACCGACGGGCGATGCTCTTCAGTTCGGAATTGAAGTCGGCGTCGTCGGCGAACTTGCGCACGGCCTTGGTGTCGTTCTCGATCCGCTCATAGAGCTTATCCTCAAAGACTTCGTCGAACACGTGGCCGAAGTTCTCCTCGTCATTGGCGAAAGCCGCCGCACGTACTTGTGGTTCGGCCATCGCTGCTTCCGCAGACCCGCGCACGATGTCATGCTCCCCCAGGTCGCTGCCGAAACGCTCGTTCAGGTTGGCGATCAGCTCGGCCAGAGACGTTCGTGGGGGCTCGTTCTGGGCGCCCGCTCCGTCCGCGGAGAACCCCGGCAGCATCTGCTCACCTTCGGGCGTGAGGCTGAGGTCGTGATCACCTGTCTTGCCGATTCGCAGGTGCGTCAGGTCAACCTGTCCCAGGTCGATGCCGGGGTCTTGCCGCCTGGCCAGTCGAGGGATGAGCATCTTGCCGTAGACGTAGAGCCGTTCCAGTGTGCGATCCGTGAAGCCGACGACCTGGGCCAGAAAGCCATACTTGCGGACGTAGTCGCGCAACGTGGCACGGAAATCCTCCGCTCGCTCCGGGTCCTCTTCCAGAAGCTTCGCGAATCGGTCGCACGCCGGATCGGTGAAGCGGTACAACTCGGCGTGCGCACGCTCCCACTTCGTGCGGTCCCCGAGGTGCTGCTGGGCGCGTTCGTACTGGTCGGCGAAGGCCTCCATCTCCGACTCCACCAGCAGTTGGTGGTCCATTACGGCGCGCTGCGCGTCGTAGATGAGGTTCGGGTCGGTGGAGGTGGTGATCGTGCCCTCGAAGAACGGTTTGAACGCTTCCTGGATGTCTTCGCCGTCATTGGCGAAGTCGAGCACGAATAGGTCATCCTGGCCCTTGCGCGGGTGGGTTCGGTTCAGCCGGGACAGGGTCTGCACCGCGGCCACACCTTTGAGCGACTTGTCGACGTACATCGTCGTGAGCAACGGCTGGTCGAAGCCCGTCTGGTATTTGTCCGCCACCACCAGAATCCGGTACTCCGGCTTGGGATTCGCCTCGGCATTCGGGTCATCGGCTTTTGTGTAGGCGAAGGCCTTGGGTAGGGCGTTTTCAGTGATGCCGTTCAGCTTCGCTTCGGTGACGGCGTCGGAGTCCAGGTTGTCGACCTTCAGTTCGCCCGAGAAGGCGACCAGTGTTCCGCAGTCCTGGTACCCGCGCATCTCTACGTACGACTGGATCTTGCGGTACAGCTTCACCGCGTGCTCTCGCGACCGGGTGACGACCATGGCCTTTGCTCGGCCATCGAGCCGGCCACGAGTGTGCTTCTTGAAGTGCTCAACAATCAGTTCCGCCCGCTGCTGCAGACTCGCGGGACTCAGTTCTGCAAAGCGGGCCAGAGCCGCACTCGCCTTACGCTCGTCGACCTCGCGGTCGTCGTCCCCGCCCGTGAGCCGCCAGTACGTCTTGTAAGTGACGTAGTTGCTCAGCACGTCGAGGATGAACCCCTCATCGATCGCCTGGCGCATTGAGTAGATGTGGAACGGGCGCACGGTGTCGCCTTCACGCTGGCCGAACAGCTCCAGAGTCTTGGGCTTGGGCGTGGCGGTGAAGGCGAAGTACGAGAGCGTCTCGTGCTTCCCGCGCGCCAGCGCCGCGGCCGTGAGCGGGTCGGCGTCGTCGTCGATGTCGTCGCTGCCCAGCTTGGTCAGCACCCGCTTCAACGCTGCCGCGGACTCTCCCGACTGTGAGGAATGCGCCTCGTCGACGATGATCGCGAACCGCTTGCCGCGGAGGCCGTCGACCTTCTCGAGCACGAACGGGAAGGTCTGCAGCGTGACGATGAGAATTTTTGTGGTTTCACCGGCTAGTGCCGCGCTGACCTGTTCGGACTTCGACCCCTCCGACTTGTCGCTGATCTTGGTAACCACGCCGGCGCGGTGCTCGAACTGGTAGATGGTGTCCTGCAACTGCCGGTCCAGCACGGACCGGTCGGTGATCACTATGACCTTGTCGAAGACCTGGTCGTTGTCGATGGAATGCAGGTTGGACAGCCGGTGAGCGAGCCAGGCGATGGTGTTGGACTTGCCGGAGCCCGCCGAGTGCTGCACGAGGTAGTTGTGCCCAGAACCGTGGCCCACCGCATGATCGACGAGTCTGCGGACGGCGTGCCACTGGTGGTACCGAGGGAAGATCAAATTCCTCGCGTGCGGTCCGAGCTTGCGACCGCCCCGTTGCTGCTCCCCTTCCTCCAGGTGCACGAAGCGGCGGATGATGTCCAGCCACGCCTCGGGCTGCCACACCTCGTCCCAGAGGTAGGAGGTGCGGTAGCGACCGGGGGCCGCGGGTGGGTTACCAGCCCCGCCGTCCGCACCGGGACCCTCCGAACCGGTGTTGAAGGGCAGGAAGCGAGTCTTGTCGCCGGCGAGCCGGGTGGTGAGGAAGACCAGTTCAGGGTCCACGGCAAAGTGCGCGAGGGTGCGCTTGGCAAACAGCAACTCGCGCGGGTCCCGGGAGCGCCGATACTGGTCCTTCGCATGTTCCACGGTCTGACCGGTGAGCGGATTCTTCAACTCGGCCGTGGCTACCGGGACGCCGTTGACGAACAGCGCCAGGTCCAGTTCCTTGCCGCGGTCGCGCTCCGAGTAGGCGAGTTGTCGAGTGACGGACAAGCGGTTCTGTTCGTAGCGGACGAGCGCGTCGTCGGCGAGCGTGTGCGCTGGCCGGAAGTAGGCGAGCCTGATGAGGTGGCCCCGGTCGGGCACGCCGTGCCGGAGCACGTCAACCGCACCGCGTTTGTCGATCTCCCTGGCCACGTGCCGGGCGAACTGCCGCTGTGCCTCATCGGCATCGACGCCGTAGGAGACACGCAGCTGCTCCCAGACCTCGTTCTGGGTAGCGCCGATGAAGGTGAACATCTGGTCGGTGTCCAGGCCGAGTTCCCGGACGTACCCCTCCTGCTGCCCACGCTGCCAACCTGAGCCGATCAGCGCGGCTTCGATGGCATCCTCGAAGGCCCGCTCGTGGTGGGCGGTCATAGGGTGTTCCTTCCAATCGGGACCATCACTCCTGGTCAGCGCACACTCCGCAGGCTACGTACGCAGGTGCCGACCTACCTGCTGTCGTGTTCTGCCGAACCGCTGTTAACGACGGTGTTCGGACCGTTGTGAACCGGGGGTCGACACAGCGGCAGCCTCAGGAACTGGGTGTGCGGAACCACCGGATGGAGGGAGGGGCAGTCGCACGGTTCTCCGCCAGTCGGGTGATGTAGTTCCACAGCCGCTCCAGCTGATTGTCTGTCCACGAGGTTTTCCGCGCGGCGACCATGAATACCCCTCTTGGCTGTCATGACCTCAATAGCTATACCAGTCCGCGCGATCACCGCGCACCCGTCAACCCCCGAACAGCCGAATCAGTGGGTTACAAAATAGGGCGCTTCATTGGCGATTGTTCACCGTAGCGTTTTGCGCGTCCCGTTCGACTAGTAAGTACGCGACGGGAAGGATTCTGATGTGGTGCCCACGTTGCGGCCGGCCAACGTCGGAGAACATCGGTTACTGCTTGGGTTGCCGCTTGCCCACCACCCCGCCAAGGCGGCGGTCTTGGGCCGCTTGGCTGGCAGGTCTCGTATGTGTGCTCGTGGCAGGCACCGTCGGCGTGTATCTACTCGTACCGGACAGCGCTTCGCCATGGTCTGTCGATGAGTGGACGAGGTACGAGGCGGTCTCCCCGGACGTCTCCACCATCGATTCAATCGAAGCCTGGCCGAAACCTGCTCCGGCCGATGAGAAGCCGGACTTCCCAGCACTGTTCTCCGAACTCTCGACCGGTGTGGTTCCGGTGTATGCCGTCACCTGCGACGGCACCGGGTCCGGAACTGGGTTCCTCGTCGCCCCGACAACTGTGGTCACTGCCGCGCATGTGATCGAGGGAGCCGCCGCGGTCGCAGTTCAGGTGGACGGCATCCCGTTTGCGGCACGGGTCACCGGCCTGGACACGGCGGCTGACCTGGCAGTAATTGAGCTCGGCCGGAACGCATCTGGAAGAGTGTTGACGTTCGCCGAATCCGATCCGGGCATCGAGCAAAACCTGGCCGCGCTCGGTTATCCACTGAATGAGCCACTTCGGATGACCGAGGGCACCGTGTTGAAACGTGACCATTCCGAATCGGTCGACGGAAAAGTGCTGAACAACCTGATCGAAACCGATATCGTGACCCAACCCGGCAACTCCGGCGGCCCACTCATCGACGCCCGAGGGCAAGTCGCGGGCGTTGTCATCGCCGGGCCGGAAGCGCCGGTCGGTCCGACGCTGGCCGTTCAAGTAACGGAGGTCAAGCACAGACTGGCCAACATGCCGTCGCCGCGACCGGTGTCGTGTGACAGTCCCCCACTGGGACCGCCCGGTGAGGACCCCGTCCTTCTACCGGACGCCGCCGACACGCGGACCACCGAGATCGCTTACACCCTCGCGCAGTATTTCGGCGGAATCAACAACGGAGACTATGCGAGCGCGTACGACCAGCTCTCGCCGACTTTGCAGGGCAAGGTGAGCTACGCTGAGTTCTCCCAGGGAGTCTCCACCAGCTACGACTACGACTTCCAGATCCTCGACGCCGACCTGGGCTCGGACCACGCTCAGGTGTGGCTGACCTTCACCAGCCTGCAGGACCCTGCCCTTGGCCCGGACGGTGCTTCATGCACGCTGTGGTCGCTGGACTACGAGTTTCGGCGCATCTACGACGGCCGTTTCCTGATCGAGCAGGTGACGGGCCACGAGAACAACTCGGGATATCGAACCTGCAACTGAGTTCAGCGGACACCCCACGTTCCCGGTGCACAGTTCAGTTTTAAGCGTTCGATCCCGTGTTGCGCTATTCGATAAACCCATGGGCCGGACACCGACGTGAGTTCGATGATGCGCGGCAAATGATGTTCAAAGCGTTCAATCATCGTCCGCATCGGGATGTTGTTGTTGCCAAAGACGACGTAGCGCGCTCCAGCCAGGCAGATAGCTCGTCGTTCAAGCGGGTTTCGCAGAATATTTCGGTCGGCGCCGACGAGGATTCGATTGTCGGCACTGGCCTCGGCGATCCACGTTGTATCTGGAACAGATTCCGCGGGTTTGGTCCCGTACCGATCATTGATCGTCTCGACGTCGCTGACGAGTTCGCGGACGGCGTCAACAAAGCGCCTGCCCTGGGTGCTGCGGTCCAGAAACAGCCGCAGCGGCGCCTCACTACCGCTCACGGCGCCAGCAGGCCCTCTCGCTGGGCGACTTCGGTGACCTGATCGACCGGCAGGTCGAAGTCGCCCGACACATCCTCGATCGCCTCCCCCGCCTTCAGCAGGCCCTGCACCACATACAAGGGGGTGCCGTTTTGCGTGAAGTATGCGCGGCCGAAGTTCGTCTCGGGGTCGGCCACGATGTCAGCCACCTCGTACTTCGGCAAGTGCACCCGGCGGGCGTAGGTGTCGTCGTACTCGATCCGTTGCAGGTACCGCTCGATCACCCGGCTGAACACGTACTGCCCGTCGCGGAGCACGATGAGTTCGCGAGCGCCATGCCGGGTGTCGTCATCGACGGACTCTTCCCTGCTGACCTCCCACAGCAACTGTGCCCCGGCCATGTACAGACGCTTTGAGGCAAGTGCGTGCTCAACACCGATCTTCGTGCGAACTTCCTCGAGCGCCGGCCGGATCTGCTGTAGGGGCATGCCCGCCCGCCGGAGGGCCGACAGGAACATGCCTTCCGCGAGGCCTACGAAGGGAATCGAAGGCCCTCCCCGCACCTCGGGCTCCACGCCGGTAATCATTGCCTCCCCAGTTACCGGCGGGCGGTCGACAAACTCGCGCCGGTAACCCTTGACCCAAGCACCGAAGGTGGTCGTAGGCACGTCGAGATACCGGGCCGCCTCCGCCATCGTGTACAGCGGAACGGTGAACCGGACGTCGTCAGCCGTCGCTACCACCACGTCTCGATCTTAAGGGAACACCCGGCCCGGCAGGATCAAGCTCTGTTCGGCGGGAGTGGCGATTTGCTCCCACCAGGGGCCCGGCCCCGGTGAGCGGGGTTGGCCGGATGGTCACAGGCTGCTGAACACCTGGAGATGGGGCCGCGGCTGGGCGTTGTGGGCCGCTCAATCACCTCGGCGAGCGTGGCAGCCACAGTCCGCTCGATCGCGCCAGGCTCGGCGCGCCGGACTCGCCGTGCTGTGGCAGCCCGAGCAACCTGTCGACGATTTCAGCGACGGTGCCTCCAGCTGACCAGAGCGCGCATGGCCCGGGACGTTCCAGGTCGTCCAGCCGGTAGCGGGCCGCAACGCAATCGGTGGTGTCCCGCACGAGCAGCACCTCGATCGTGCCCGCTCGCATACGTGCGCCGGACAGCCCCTCGGCTAACTGCTGGAACTGGAAACCTGCGGCTACAGCGTGTCGGAGAGCGACGAGATGCGGCGCGAAGTCGTCACTCATGCCAACTCGTCCAGGTCCGGCTCGTTGGCTGCGAGGATTGCTTTCTCCTTCAACGCTGCTCGTACCGGGCCCACTTCCAGGCCGCGCAACTCGCACCAGGATCCGTCATCGAAGACGAGGCACACTCGCCCGCTCCGGGCGTGAACAGTCAGACGACGACGTCTGCCACTGGAGCTTCGATACCGGATGCGGCGGCGCACTCTTCTCCCCCTTGGCATGGACGGCGGTGGCTCTGCCAGGTCGGGGTCATGACAGAGCCACCGCTACGACTAGCTTGTGTAGCTAGTCATTTTAATGTAGTCGCAAGCGGTGTGCATCGAGAAGTCGCTGGATAGGGTGACGCCGCGCTGCTTAGTAGCTATTCACATCAACATATGATCGACTGTTAGCTACGCTGCATAGTCGCCAAATCGGGTGAAAGCCCGCTTGCGCTGGGGACATGACCCGCCGGATACGCGATGGTGGAGGCGTGGCCGAACGCAATGACTCGAATCCCCGTCGCCGACGACTCGGTACCGAGCTGCGCAAGCTCCGGGAATCCGCCGGCTACACCACCACAACCGCTGCCGAGGAGGTGGAGGACTTCTCGCAGAGCAAGGTGAGCCGTCTCGAACGCGGCGTGGCAAAGCCGAAGGTGCGCGACGTGCAGGCGCTGGCCGAACTCTACGGCGCGGACGCGGAGACCGTGGCGGCGTTGAAGGAGCTGGCCAGGGAGTCGAAGTCCACCGGCTGGTGGCACTCGGCCGCCCAGTCGCTACCGGACCGCTTTCGGCCGTACGTGGGGTACGAAGCCGAGGCCGTCCAGATCAAGAATTTCGAGTCGTACATGGTTCCCGGCCTCCTGCAGACGGAGTCCTACGCGAGAGAGGTGTTCGAGACCGCCATCGACATCACCCCACTGGAAGTCGAGCATCGCACTGATGTCCGTCTGGGGCGTCAGCGTCGATTGACCGAAGCAGAGCCACTACAGCTCTGGGCAGTCATTGATGAGATCGCCCTCCGCCGCGAGGTCGGCGGACCCGCCGTCATGTACGAACAGTTGTTGTACCTGGTAGAGCGGGCGAAGCTACAAAGCGTGGCCGTCCAGGTCATCCCGCTGACCGAGCTGCATGGCGCGCCCGGTCACAACTTCCACCTGCTCACCTTCGAGGACTCGGATGACAAACCTGTCCTCTACGTCGACACCTTCTCCGGCGGTATGGCTACGTCCAACGTGTCCGAGATCGAACGCGCGTCCCGGCTGTGGGAACATCTTCGCGGTAAGGCACTGAGCCGGAAGCGCTCGGTGGCGTTGATCGAGGACATCGCGGAGGAGCTTTGGGCACCGGGCGGAAGCCGTCGGTCGACGGCGTAGACCTCATCGCAGCGGTCTGGCGCAAGGCGTCAGCCAGTGACAACCAAGGCGCGTGCGTCCGCGTCGCCCAGCACGACGCCTATGTCCTCCTAGACGACAGCAAGCACCCCGCCCCGGCCAGCGGCGACGCCCTCGTCCTCTCCCCCGCCGAGTGGCGCGCGTTCCGCAACAGGATCGTCGGCCGCTAACTCGAGAAGAACGGGCTTCTCGAATCCGTGACTGCACTGCGCTCGTAATTCCGATAGCGCGAGCGACGACAGGGTCACGTGGTAAACAGCCACAGGTGCACGACCGGTGCTGTCGGATCGCTCCGGTCTACGAGGACTGTTCGGTTGACACCGTGAGCGCGCTCTCTGCCAGCTGGCAGGCGGTCGTCCCCAGACGCGACGTCCGTACCGCTGCCCAGCTCGAACCCCTCCACCGGCTGCATGAAGACGCGCTCCCCCGCCCGCAAGCGTGCTGTGAAACCTGAGTCTGAGAGGAGAACGTCAATCTCGTCTGGCTCCAGCACTATCGCCAGGACATAGAGCTGGTCTTGGCCGTTCTCGTCCCGCGCGCCCAGCACCTTCGCCGAGGGCGGCAACACAATGCCACCGAACCGCAGTGCTTGCTGGATCGTGACGGTCTGGACGTGTTCACTCGTAGTTCCTCGTGCGAACACTCTGTCGTTCTCGCCAACGCCTGCCGAGCAGGCCACAACTCCCGCTCCCATCGTCAGGACGAACGCAATCGCACAGGCGACCCTCGTTCTACGTCGGTCGTGCACCGATTAGGGCTTCCCGTCCACGAGTTGGAGCCTTCCGGTGTTCGGCGGATCGGCAACGACGCGGACGCCGTGGCCGTAGGTCCCGTCGAACACGTTGACGCGCACGGACACCGCTTGTTGAACAGCACCCGCATTGGTAAAGACAAGGATGTTGCCGGGCCCAGTGAACATCTCGCCCATGTCGATCTGCCCGCCGACGGTGTGCTGAACAAGCTCGCGCGATACGGGTTCAGCAAAACTGTGCACCTGGTCCCACTCACCAGGCACAAGCTGGCGCAGCGGAACCGATCCGCCTGCCTGGCGAAGCTCCTGTAGTTTGGCCGTCAACTGCTCGTCCGCGCGCAACTCGGTCCCTTCATCGCCGCAAGCTGTTGCAAATGGCATCAGCAAGATCAGCCCCGTCATTAGGAGCAGCCGGAGGACAAGCGATCGACTCTGACTAGTTCTGGTAAGTGCCATAGTTGTCGCCGTCGCGTCCGTAGTTGTATCCGCCGGAACTGTTTCCATCGTCATGAGGTGTCGGATCGTGGCCTCCAGGTGCGGGTGGATCCGTGGCTCGGCCTGTGTCTCCGATGCCGACCTGATCACTCGGAACCAGCCTGCCGTCCTGGCCAACCACGACCATCTCGCCATTCCGCACTGCCTGCTCGATGTGTTGCTTTAACTCGTCGGGACCTGCGTCAGGATGCTCCGCAGCGATTCGCCGGCCAACCTCGTTGTTGTGTAGATCCATGGCTTCGGACGAGGCAGGGTTGTCCGGCTTGCGCTCGTGCGCTGTGGTGTAGCCCTCGGTCCAGTCCTGGCCGAACCGGTTCGCGAGCAGTGCGTTCCAATAGGCGTGACGGAAAGCGTCCGCGTGCCCATCGGTGAGCGCCTTGCGGCCCTCTTCGCCAAAGACGTTCTCGGCGTCGTGGAGTGCGGTCTTGTAGATGCCGTATGCGTCTACGGCGCCAGCGATCCCAATGTCATCAAGGTGGCTTGCCTCGCTCGCGGTGACCTCCTGCGGCTCCATCCCGAACCGCTCAGCAAGCCATCCGAGCGCACCGCTGGGATACGTGGTCATCCCGTTCGGGTCGACTGAGACCTGGTACTTGGCGAGAATTCGGTCGTGTAGCGAACCCTGCTCGGCGCCAGCCTGAGCTGCAGCCGTCAACGTTGTGGCGCCGCCGTCACCGATCTCGTTGCGTTCTACCTTGCCGAGAACGTCGGCGAGTTCGTTGTCGATCTCCGTAGCGCGCTGAGTGATCTGCCGAATTCGATCGAGCAACTCGGTCCTGACCTGCTGCCGCTCCTGGCTTACAGCCTCCAGCTGATCAGGTGGGGTTTCCGGCGGAGGCCCCGGGTCGATGACACTGCCGTGATCACTAACCGTCATCTGATGCGCCTGGGCCAGTGCATCTGCCTCGGACACATCGAGCAGTAGAGCGGTGATCGCGTCCGAGGCAGTCATCAGCGCGGTACGGGCGGCGTTGACGCCCGCGACCAGGTGCTCAATACCGTCCGTGTGCTGAGCGAGTCGAGCCGATGCTGCTTGAGCAGCGTCTCCCGTCCAGCCGGTTGGCGTGGCCGCGGCGGCTAGCTCGTCACTGAACCCGAGCAGATCATCACTGCGCGCTTTGAGCTGCTGCTCAGCGGCATCGAGCAGGTCAGGTTGCCATTGACGGATCTCACCGAAGGCGGCCATCTAGATCGGTCTCATTCCGCCGGTGCGGTTAAACCGTATATCCGCTTCGGCGGCGTCTTCGTTCACCGCATAGTGCGTACTCGCGGCCAAGAGCGTTTCGCTGTGCTCGCGAACTGCGTCGCCGTAGTGCCTGATTTCATCCTTCCAGGCAGTGGACAACGTGCGTGCAGCCTGCGCGGACCGGGCACCAGGCAACGCTTCCGGCACACCGGTCAGAGTGCCCGCCAGGTCAATAGAGGTCAGCTGGTCAGCCAGGTCCGCAGCAGCGTTTCCCGCGCTGGCGATCGCCTCCAGCGTGACTTGATACCCGTTCACATCTCCCCCTGCGTTCCCCACGCGAACACGGTACGACAGCACGGGATGAAGTATGGGGGTTCAACCGAATGCCACCCATCAGGAGCAGTTTTCCGAAAGTGGGCTTCACGAGTCCGGGCGTCAGCGCATTCGTCAACAGCCATGTTCAATGCAGAACCGCTGTTCGGGCTACAACTCGTCCGCGAGCACCTACTTCGTTGGTGATCAGGTGATGCCGAGTCGGTGTTGCTCGGCCAGGATGATTCGCCGTTCCATCGGGACGGCCTCGTCGTCGAGGACGGCCGGTCGGTGCTCGCTGGTGTCCACAGACCGGTTATCGGCGTCCTTGGCGTCGCTCTTGCGCGCGAATTCGGCAAACAGCAGGCTCTTGCGTTCCTGGATCTCCCGTATGCGCTCGTCAACGGTGCCCTTGGCCAACAGCCGGTGCACCTGCACCTTGCGGATCTGGCCCATTCGGTAGGCCCGCGCGATCGCCTGCTCCTCCGTGCTCGGCTTCCACTGCGGCTCAGCGAGGATCACCACGGACGCGGCCTGCACGTTCAGCCCAACGCCACCGGCCTCGATCTGGCTGAGCAACACGGCGTGGCCCTCGTGCCGGGTGAAGGCGTCGACCAGTTCCTGCCGCGCGGGCGCTGGCACCGAACCACTGATCGGGCCCATCGCGGCGCCGCCGAGCTTGTCCTGAATCGTGCTCAGCACCTGCAGGAAATAGGAGAACACGATCACTTTGCGCCCGTCCTCCCGCGCCTCGTCGACGATCTCCGCGAGGCGGTCGAGCTTGGCCGAGTCGGGCGATTTCCAGGCGGCCTGGCGCATCTGCATGAGCTTGCGGTCGCGCACGTCGGCTTCGTAGATCTTCTCGTCGGCGGGAGTGGGCTGCACCCAGTCCTCGATCTCGATCTTGTCGGGCAGCTCGGTGAGCACGTCCTCCTGGTTGCGGCGCAGGTACACCGGGGCGACGACGCGGCGGAACCGCTTGGCGCCCGCGATCGCGTCGGTGGCATTCACCCGCGCGGCGACTTTCGGTTGCAGGTACTGGACGAGGTTTCGGAACTCCTCGACGCGGTTCTCCATCGGAGTTCCGGTAAGGAACAGGACGCGCTGCGCGTTGGTGCCTGCCGCGGCGATGACCTGCGAGCGGCGCGCGTTCGGGTTCTTCACGTAGTGGGCCTCGTCCACCACCAGCAAGGCGACCTCGCTGTTCAGCACACCGTCCAGCCGGTCGAGGGTGTTGAAGGTGGTCACCGCGACGCCCCCGGCGCGCAACCACCGCTGGGTCGCGGAGTCCCGGTCGGCGCCGTGCAGGCTGTGGGCGCTGAGCTTGGTGTGCTTGCCGATCTCGTTGATCCAGTTGATCTGCACACTCGCGGGGCAGACGACGAGGAAACGGAGCTGGCCTTTGGCAGCCAGATGCGCCATGACGGTCAGCGCCTCCACGGTCTTACCGAGCCCCATCTCGTCGCCCAGGATCGAGCGCTGCTGATGGATCGCGTACTGCGCGCCGAACGCCTGGTAGCCGCGGAGGGTGGCGGTGAGCATGCTGAGGTCCAGCGGGACCGCGCTGATCGCCTGCCGCAGCTCTTCCGGGATGTAGCCCTGGGCAGCTTCGGTCTCGTCCTGCTCACCGGCACCGCCGACTGTGGACAGCAGCGCGTTGACCGAGGCAGCCTCGTTGGCGTACTCCTGCCACAGCTGCTGCGGGCTGTAGGAGTCGGGGTTGAGCGCCCGTTCCTGCTGCTGCACGGTCTGTTGCAGCGACACCACGCGGGGTTCGGCGAGGATCGCGTCGAGCTGCGCCAACGCGGCGAGGGCAGAACGCTTCTTGGCACGCCCACTGAAGAACATGCTCGCGCGGCTGGCCGCGCGCTCGGCCTGCGCCACCAGCGGAGTGGTCTGCGCGACGAACTGTTGCAGCGGTTGCCGCAACGACGCGACCGCACTGTCGGCGCGGCGAGTGGCGGCGAGGATCGCGAGCAGCTGGGTCTGGCCGGGGTCCTGGCGGTCGGGGTCGAGCCGAACCCGGGTGTCGCGCCGCAACTGCGCGGCGAGTTGACGCGCGACCGACGACACCCGCTGGGACGTCTGTGGCCCGATCCCCGGCACAGCCTCCAACTGGAACGGTTGCGCGTTGGCGACGCTGCCGACCGTGCTGTAGCCGGCATCGGCGAGCGTGCCGAGGCGTGCGCCCTTGCCGGCGAGGTCGCGCAGCTCGGTGATCGGCTTGGCGTGCAGGGCGACCTGTACCTGCCGGTCGGCCAAGATCGCAGTCTGCTGCTGGGCGCTCGCCCGCAACGCTGCTGGCGCGTTGAGTAGCGCGGCGGTGCGCTCGGCGAAGGCACGGACACTGTCGATGGTGGCCCGCGCCGCCGCGCCGACCTTCGCCTTGGCGGCATCGACCGCCGAATCGGGGGGCTGGGTATCGGGCGGCGGCATGTCCAAGGCTCAGCGCACCCCCGAGCGAGCGGTGGTCACGTCGAGCTGCCCAGTGACAGCCGCTGTGATGAGCGCCTGCCGCCGCTCCGCGAGAAGGTCGAGTTGCCGTTTAATAGCATCTCCCGTATCGGCCAGATGCCTCCAAGACAATTCTATACGGTCCACAATATCCTCCTGCACTCTTCGCTCTGGCACATGGACCGGAAACGAGCGCAGGAAATCGTTGTTGACAATTGGCAAGGTCGTGTATGGGGCAAGATCTAGAATCTCAGATTGAGCAGCCCACAACTGCCAGGCTAAAAACTTGGAGCTTATCAACCTATTCGTTTCGATGGCCGTTATCTGTTGATTACCCGACGCCGGAAAGTCCAGGTACGCCACTTTACCAGCAGTAGCGCCGATTCCAACGATCAAAACGGAGTCCGGTTCAAAACGCGGGACCACTCCGTCTGCAACAGCTTCCGATGACAGATGCTTCTGCGGCTGCCCGAGTTGGATTCCACCAACAAAACTGGCCGGAGCAAACCATGGTACTCCTGCTTTGTTTTCTCCGAAATAGTTTCGACCAGCGGAGGGAGGAGTTGCTCGTGTCTTGACACGTGAGACAACTCTGCGAACAGGAAGAGCCTGGGACCGAGAGCCGCCCCACGCCAACAGTCTACCTGTGGCAGCCTTAACTTCCGAATCAAATCGACCGAAAAGAGTAGCGCGAAACTTCTTCCGCAGTTGCGCGAGTTGGTCGACCCGGGAGGTTTCGGCGTCGAGGAAGTCGGCGATGCGCCGCTGCTCCTCCAGGGGAATATCGGCGACAGGAAAATCCCGGACGAAGTCATCTGGAACGCGTTGTAGGCCCGCAACGCCCTGGAAGGCGGTGACGCCCTCAGTCAGGAAGGGTGCGGACAGCACCACATAGCGGAGGAAGCGAGCATCAACCGTAAGCTTTGGCCTTAACACGTGTAGCTCTGTGCTGCCGGCTCCAATCCCACCCAAAAGGCCCTTCGCTATAGCCGACCGCCCTGCTTGAAAAGTCGGGGTGACTTTCGGGACGACCACGTCACCGTTCCGGAATCGGGTATAGCCGGTAGAGACCTCCGTTTTGGGCCGCTTTCGCTTCATATCAACCCTGCTGTCCGCCCATACCGTCTCTAGCGGCATGAAAGTAACTTCATCGTCTGGAGAGAGGCGATCAAATTCGGGAGTGGGCGGGTTGATGTCGGCGAGGTGGCGAAGGCGGAGGTTCACTCGGTCACCTCATTGAGAAGGCGCTGGATTTGAGTCTCGAGGTCCTTCAGTTCGGCGTCAATCTCCTCGAGCGGCCTTGGTGGCACGTACTTGTAGAAGTGTCGTGTAAACGGGATTTCATAGCCGATCTTGGTCTTGTCGTGGTCTACCCAGGCGTCCGGCACATGCGGCAGCACCTCGCGGGCCATGTATTCGTCGATGTCCTCGTCGAGGTGCACGTTCTCGTTGTCACGCAGGTCGGTGTCCGGCAGTGGGTTGCCCTTCTTGTCGAGCTGCAGCTCACCCTCCGGATCGCTGACCGATACCGCATTCCACACTGCCTTGTCGACTGCGGCGGGTAGCTTGCCCAGTGGTGACAGTGCCTCCGCCAGCACTGGGGCGAACTTGGCGCGGGAGAACAACGCTGACACCCCTATCAACGGGCGCAGCGCATCAACCAGCTTCTCCCGGTGCTCGTACTTCGCCAGAGGCTTGGCGACCTCCAGTTCCGCCAGCGTCTCCTCGGTGACCTCGAAGCGCAGCTTCAGCGGCCGCTCCACGGTGATCCGGCGGTAGCCGAAGTCGCGCGTTGCGAAGACCTTCACCTTCTCGTGCATCGGGTGCTCGGCATCCTCCGCCGCCGTCAGCGCCTCGCCATACAGCGCCGTAAGCTTCGCGATCTCCTCGTCCGGGATGTACTTACGCTTGTCCCCCAATGACTTGCGCATCTTTGCCCAGTGCTCCCGTGCGTCGAGCAGGATCACCTTTCCGCGGTGCGCCTTGTCCTTCCGGTTCGACAGGATCCAGAAGTAGGTGGAGATGCCCGTGTTATAGAAGAGTTGGTCGGGCAGGGCGACGATCGCTTCGAGCCAGTCGTTCTCCAGAATCCATTGCCGGATCTTGGACTCGCCCGACTCGGCCGCGCCAGTGAACAGCGGCGAGCCGTTGAAGACGATCGCCAGTCGCGAGCCGGCACCGTCTTCCGAAGGCTTCTTCATGTGGTGAATCATGTGCTGCAGGAACAGCAGCGACCCGTCGTTGATACGCGGCAATCCGGCACCGAAGCGGCCGGCGTGGCCGACCTTCGCCTCGTTCTCGACCTCGTCCTTGACCTTCTTCCACTCCACCCCGAACGGCGGGTTGGCCAGCAGGTAGTCGAATTTCTTGCTGTGGTGCCGATCCTGGCTGAACGAGTTGCCGAGCTTGATGTTTCCGGCGTTCTCGCCCTTGATCATCATGTCCGACTTGCAGATCGCGTAAGACTCCGCGTTGAGCTCCTGCCCGTGCGGCACGACCGTCGCCTGCGGGTTGTGCTCGAGGATGAAGTCCTCGGCCGCGGTGAGCATCCCGCCCGTCCCGCAGGCGGGATCGAGTACCGTCTTCACCACGCCGGGCGTGGTCAGCTCCTGCTCGTCCGGCGCGAGCAACAGATTGACCATCAAGCGGATCACCTCGCGCGGGGTGAAGTGTTCACCCGCGGTCTCGTTCGAGATTTCCGAGAACCGCCGGATCAGCTCCTCGAACGCGTAGCCCATTTCGTGGTTGCTTACCGTCTTCGGACTGAGGTCGATCTCGGCGAACTTCGACGCCACCTGATAGGTCAGCCCCGCCCCGTCCAGCCGGGCCAACTGCGTCTGGAACTCGTATGCCTCGAAGATCTCGCCAGCATTGTCCGAGAACGCGCCGATATAGGACCTTAGGTTGTTCGCCACGTTGTCCTGATCCCGCACCGCAGCCTGAAAGTCCAGCTTCGAGGTGTTGTAGAAATCCACCCCCGAAGCCTTCTTGAGCATGTGGTCCATGTTCTGGACCTTGCCCGTCAGCTCCGCCTTGCGCGCCAGCACCTTGTCCTTCGTGGGCGCAAGCACGCAGTCCAGCCTGCGCAGCACGGTGAACGGCAGGATCACCTTGCCGTACTCGGACTGTTTGTAGTCACCACGCAGCAGGTCTGCCACCGACCAGATGAAGCTCGCCAGCCGGGTGTTCGTCGTGCTCACAGGTTCTCCCTCAGGGATTTGCGGGTAACGATCGTCTTGTCGGTCGGGGCGTAGCGAATGTTTCTACTCCAATGGTGCGAGAGTGCCTGCGGCCAGCCCGTCGGTCATGCTGCGGGTCAGTCCGGTGCCCAGGTTCGCGGCCTGCCGGATTCCGTCCGCGAACATCGCCAGCTCGTAAAACGTAGCGCCGAGCCGTTCTTGCAGTCCGATGTCCAGCACCGGGATCTCGATGCGCCGCACGTCGAGTCGGTGTACGCCGGACAGTGTGCTGCTGCTCGCTCTGAGGCTGGTGCACGCACGGATATGCCCGGCGAGGAAATCTGCGTCGAGCCGCTCGTCGTCCACCCGGATCAATTGCAGGTTGGGGCCGAGCACCAGGCCCTCAGTGGTGATGACTCGCGGCTTCGGACGCCCGTCTCCCGCCACCAGCAGCGGCACCACGAGGTCACCCGGCCGCAGGTGTTCCAGGGCGATCTGGTCCATCTGGTTGTCATTCAGCCGCGCGGTCGGTTCACTGCCGGTGGCCACGTCCCGTCCGGTGAGCACGAGCGGGCCGTCGGCGTCCTCGCTTTCGTTTAGGTCCAACTGCTTGACCTGCTGGCGCAGAACCAGCGCACCGGCTCGTGCCAGGTCGTTGATGGTGGTGTAGGCGCGTGGCGTGCGCGATTCCGCCCGCATCTCCGGTAGCAGCTCGCGCAGCTCACCGAGCGTGCGGATCAGCTCCGTCCGGGTGCGCTCCAGGCCGGGAACGTCGAGCTCCATCGCGGGCGGCGGGAGATGGCGGCTCGGGGTGAGATCCACGTCCTCGTCGAGCAGGTCGATGGCCTGCACCACCCGCCGCACCCCGGCGATCTCCTCGACCGACCCGCTGTCTACGTACTGCCGCCACGCCCCGAGTACCTCCTCGCGCAGCGCCGACCAGTCGGCCCGGCCACGACGTTCGGGTTGGTGACGACTCGCGTCCACCAGCATTATCGGGTCGACGGCACCCTGATCCGGGTTGCGCAGCACCCACAGGTGGATTGCGATACCCGTGGACATCAACACGCCCGCGGGCAGGGCGATAATCGCGCGTACTGCTCCGCGGCGCAGCAGCGCCTGCCGGATCATCCGTCCCGAACGGCGCGATGCCACTCCGGCAGGCAGCGCCAGCACCACCGAACCTCCCGGTTTCGCATGGGCCAGGCAGTGCTGCACCCAGGCCAGCTCCGGATCGCTCTTCACCGGGTAGCCATACTCCCAGCGTGGGTCGATGCCGAGGTCCTCGTGCCCCCAGTCGCGGTAGCCGAACGGCGGATCGCACAACACCGCGTCGGCCCGCAGCTCAGGGAAGGCATCCGCACGTAACGCGTCGCCCTCGGCGATGTCCCGTGAATTCAGTCTGGCCTGCGCGAGCCGGGCCAGCCCCGGATTGATCTCCTGCCCCACCAGCCGGTCGGCACCGCGTTCGGCTGCCGCGTGCAGCACGTTGCCCGGCCCGCATGCCGGGTCGAAGACCGTGCCCTCAATCGGGGCCGCGAGTTCGACCATAATGCGCGCCAGCTCTGCTGGCGTCGCCAGGTGTTGGCGCTGCTGCCGTTCGAACAGCCGTGTACACAGCAACTCGATCAGCTCGTCCGGCGACTCGTCACCCAGGTCGTCAAGGACCGCTTGTACGCGGGGCTCGAGTACCGCCGCCGACTCCGGATTGCGGAGGTAGGTCGCGACGTCGGCTACCCCCTCGGGCACGCCACCATCACCCCTGGTTGCGTCGAGCGCGCGCCACAGCGCCTCCGCCGGACGATCCCCCGACACCTTGCCCTGCCGGCGTAACCAGCGCTCCACCTCCGTCAACCGGAACGACGGTGTCGCTCCGGAGCCCAGCACCGGCTCGGGGAAGTCGGCGTGTCGCCTGCGCCAGTTGCTCACCGCCGCGCGACCGACACCCGCCAGGCGTGCGACATCTGCCGCCGTCACCAAGGCGTCGTCTGACATGGGAACCTCCAGTGTAATCAGGCGTAACCCTAACATGACAACGAACTACCTGTTGACTGTGAACATCTCAGATGCTTCACTCTATCCGTCAACACCCAGTCGGATTGTTTCTCCCGCCCCGAAGGTGCGCTCATGAATTCGCTCAGCAACGAGGACCCGGACGCCGAGGCGCTGGTCGCGGCCGCCGTGGCCGGCGATCGGGCAGCGCTCAACGAGTTGCTGGCCGAGCTACGGCCGAAGATCATCCGGTACTGCCGCGCGCACACCGGGCGGGCACAGAGCACCTACGCCTCTGCGGACGACATCGCGCAGGAAGTGCTCATCGCCGTGTTGAAGGCGCTCCCCAGCTACCGGGCGACTGGCCCCGGGTTCACAGCCTTCGTCTTCGGCATCGCCGCGCACAAGGTCTCCGACTTCCACCGCAGGAACATGCGGGAGCGGGCGACCTTGATCGCGGAAGCGCCCGACGTGCCCGACCATCGACCCGGCCCCGAGCAAGCAGCTCTTCGCGACGAGCTCAGCGAACGGCTCGGCGCCCTGCTCGACACCCTCCCGAAGGAACACCGCGACATCGTCGTTCTCCGGCTCGTTGTGGGACTGACCAGCACGGAGACCGCCGACGCGATGTCCTCGACGTCCGGCGCGGTCCGGGTCACCCAGCACCGCGCACTCACCAAACTTCGCCGCCTACTCACTGCCGACGGCGAACTTCCCAACCACACCAAGAGATGAGAAACCCATGTCACTGACCGTCGACACCACCAGAATCACCGCAGGCAGGCGCTACGACACCTACCTCGCGATGCGCAGCGTGCAGGGCGGCCGCACCGTCTACAGCACCCGCGTCCCGCTGCTCGACCTGGACAAGATCCTGCCCGTGCCGGACCCGGCCCAGCCCGACCCGGACAACCGGAAGGTCGACACCCGCCACGCCAAGGCGTTCGGTGAGTACGTCACCAAGCACGACAGCTGGGTCGCTCCCGCCCTCCTGGCCAGGGACAACGGCGGCTGCGACTTCCAGCCGCTGGACAACAGCGATGACAAGGTCGGCTATCTCGAGATCCCGTGGTCCACCGGCGCCCTCGGCGCCCTGAGCACCATTGACGGTCAGCACCGGATCCTCGGCACGCGACTGGAGATGCGCAGGCTCTCCGAGGAAGTCGCCAAGGCCGAACGGGATCTCACCCGCGCACGCTCTGCCGACCGCTCCGCCAGGATCGAGGCCAAGCTCGTCGAGCTCCGTGCGGCGTTGACGCGCCTGGAGCACGAGTCCATCGGTCTCGACATCTACGTCGAACCCAACTCGGTGCTCGCCCGGCAGATGTTCGTCGACGTCGCCGACAACGCCAAAGGCATCTCCACGGCGCTGCGGGCCCGGTTCGACGGCTCCAAGATCGCCAACCGGACGCTGGACCGGGTGCTCGACCACGCGCTTTTCAAGGGCCGCGTCGACCTCGAGCAGGACCGGATGACCCGCAACAACGTCAATCTGATCGGCGCCAAGCACGTCGCGGACCTGACGAAGGCTGTCGCAGTCGGTGTCGGTGGGCGGATCAGCAAGCGCAGGGAGGCCGAACTCTCAGAAGAAGCCGTAGTCGAGGGCGTGCACAGCTTCCTGGACAGCATCACTGGCGCGTTCACCGAACTCGCAGACGTCGCCGAGGGCACCCTCAGCCCGTCCGACCTGCGTAGCCGCTCCCTGCTGGGCTCGGTCGGCATGCTCCGCGTGCTCGCCGGCAGCTTTCATGCGCTGCGGGAGAAGGAGATCGACGAGGACGACATCACTGCCTTCCTCGCCACGCTGGCCCCGCACATGAGTGCTCCCGTATCTGAATCCGGCATCTGGCGCCGCACCGAGGCCAGGCGGGACTTCGAGCCGGAAGCCTCCGCGCCGATCATGCGGACGCAGAACCTGCTGCACCTCGTCTCCACCGTCACCTCCTGGTACCCGAACGCACCGCAGAACTGATTCGTGAGAGGCAAGACCATGTCTATGAACAGCAAGCTCGTCATCGCATTCAGCACGTTGGCCGCCGGGATCGCTGCGGGAGCACTCACCGGCTGTGGCTCCACTACCGGCTCACCGATGACCGCAGCAGCCATCACGAGTGCCCCGCCCGAAACCGAAACGACCACCGTGACTGCGACCGTGACGGAAACCGTCACCGAAACGGTGACCACCGAACCTCCACCTCCGCCCGGCCCGAAGGTGGAGTTCGGACCCGGAACGTGGGAGGTCGGTGTCGACGTCCAGCCAGGCAAGTACAAAACGGCGGGCCCCGACGGTGGTTTGCCGTGCTACTGGGCGCGGCTGAAGGACACCTCGGGTGACCTCGGCTCGATCATCAACAACAGCATCCTGGAGGGTCCCGGGACGGTGACCATCAACAAGGGGGAACTGTTCGAGACCAGTGGATGCCAGGACTGGATCCAGGCTGCCTGACGACGCGCTACTGAAATTCTCCTGAACGGGTGTCGCTCGATAGTGACTTCCGGCGGGGGATCGTGAAAGGTGTTCGCGCATGAGCGCGCTGAGTCGACGGGACGTACTACGGGCCGGTGGGACGCTGGTGGCGGTGGCCGGGACCGGGCTGGTCGGCGGGGCCGCCTTCGCGGCTCCCTCCGGCGGTGTGCCTGCGGCGTTCGCACACGGTGTCGCCTCGGGCGACCCGTTGCCGGACGGGGTACTGCTGTGGACGCGGGTGACTCCCACCGAGGACGCCCGCCCGGGCTCCGGCGCCGGCCCAGACGTCCGCGTGCAGTGGGAGGTCGCGCTGGACGAGGGGTTCCGGACCGTGGTGGCGCAGGGTGACACCGCAACCGGTCCCGCCCGCGATCACACGGTGAAGGTCGACGTCCGCGGGCTTGATCCGGACAGCTGGTACTGGTACCGCTTCCGGTTCCGCGGGGCGGTTTCTCCGGCCGGCCGGACCCGGACCGCGCCCGCCGCCGGTGCTCCCGTCGATCGGCTGCGGATGGGCGTGGTCTCCTGCGCGAACTGGCAGGCAGGTCACTTCGCCGCCTACCGGCACCTCGCGCACCGGCAGGATCTGGACCTTGTCCTGCATCTGGGCGACTACCTCTACGAGTACGCGCCTGGTGAGTACCAGGCCCGCGACACCGTGGTGCGCCCGCACGACCCGCCGATCGAGATGACCGTGCTCGAGCACTACCGGCGGCGCCACGCCCAGTACAAAACCGACCCGGATCTGCAGGCCCTGCACGCGCACGTGCCGTTCGTCGTCACCTGGGACGACCACGAGTCGGCCAACGACGCCTGGTCCGGCGGCGCCGAGAACCACACCGAGCCCGCCGAAGGCACCTGGGCCGATCGGCGGGCCGCCTCGCAGCAGGCCTACGCCGAGTGGATGCCCGTGCGTTACGAGGCGGGCGGCCGTCTCTACCGCCGGTTCACGTTCGGCTCACTGGCCGAACTCTCGATGCTCGACCTGCGCACATACCGCAGCAAGCAGGTCGACAACCCGCTCGATCGCGCCGCCGACGATCCCGACCGCACCATCACCGGTGACGAGCAACTGCGCTGGCTGACCTCCGGCCTGGTGGACTCCGGCGCACAGTGGAAACTCGTCGGCAACCCGGTGATGATCGCCCCGGTCCGCTTCCCGTCGACGCTGTCGACCAGGGAGCTGCAGGCGCTCTCCCAGCTCACCGGACCTCCGGTCGAGGGCGCTCCCTACAACGTCGACCAGTGGGACGGCTACACCGCTGACCGCACCGAACTGTTCAGCACCCTGCGCGACCACGGCGTGCAGGACACCGTGTTCCTCACCGGCGACATCCACTCGGCATGGGCCTGCGAACTCCCCGCGGATCCACTCACCTACCCGCTCAACCGCAACTCCGTCGGTACCGAACTGGTCTGCACCTCGGTCACCAGCGACAACCTCGACGACATCCTCCGAGTGCCTCCACGAACGGCATCGCTGCCCGTGGAGGCCGCAATTCGCGCCAACAACCCGCACATCAAGCACCTCGAATTCGACTCGCACGGCTACTCCGTGATCGAGGTCTCTGCCCGGCAGGTACAGATGGACTGGTTCGAACTCGCCGACCGCACCGATCCCGGCAGCAGCGCCCGGCACGCCGTTTCGTTCGCCGTTCCCGCGAGCACCCAGCGGGTCCAGCAGGTGCGGGAGCCGTTGCGATGAGCGTCGGCCGCAGGCACTTCCTCCGTCTCGCCACCGGCACCAGCGCGGGCTTGGTGTTCTCCGCGAGTTCGCGTACCGCCTTCGCCCAGCAGCATTCGGGATCGCTACGGGTCTATGTACTCGTCGTCGACGGTTGCAGGCCCGACGAGATCGGCCCGCTGCGCACCCCGAACCTGCTTTCGCTGCGCGACGGTGGAACCCACTTTCCCGCCGCCAGGTCACTGCCGGTCATGGAGACCATTCCCAACCACACCATGATGATGTCCGGCATACGTCCCAATCGCTCCGGCGTGCCGGCGAACTCCGTGTACGACCGGGCGGAGGCGAGGATCCGGACCCTCGACCGGCCTTCCGACCTGCGCGCCCCCACGCTCCTCGAAAGGTTGCGCGAGAGCGGTCACGTCACCGGCAGCGTGCTGAGCAAGACCTACCTGTACGGCATTTTCGGCGAGCGCGCGAGCGTGCGCTGGGAGCCCTTCCCGATCGTCCCGGTCAGCGAGCACGCACCCGACCTCGCCACGACCGACGCGTTGATTTCCATGGTGGAGCACGCCGATCCGGAACTCGTGTTCGTCAACCTCGGCGACGTGGACCGTGTCGGCCACAGCGATCTCACGGGTACGACCCTGCGGGCAGCACGCACGGCCGCACTGGTCTCCACCGATCAACAGGTAGGCCGGTTCGTCACACACCTCAAGAGCACCGGGCGCTGGTCCTCCAGTGTGCTGCTCGTGCTTGCCGATCACTCCATGGACTGGTCCCTGCCACACCGCGTGATCTCACTGCAGCCGCGAATGGACGCCGACCCGCTGCTGGCGGGTGCGGTGGTGGTAGCCCAGAACGGCGGCGCTGACCTACTCACCTTCACCGGGCCCGCCGAGCGGCGGCAGGCCGCGCTCGCCCGGATGCGCGATCTGGCAGCAGACACTCCCGGCGTGCTGTCGGTACACGAACCGGATGAGCTACGGCTGGGCCCCGAGGCGGGTGACCTCGTCGCCTACTGCAGGGCCGGATGGCGGTTCACCGAACCCGCCGTGCTGTCCAACCCCATCCCCGGCAACCATGGCCATCCGGTCACCGAGCCGATTCCGTTCTTCGTCGCGGGCGGCCATCCAGTGGTCCGTCAGGGCGCGGTCTCCTCGGCGCAGGCACGAACGGTGGATGTCGCACCGACTGTGGGCAAGCTCTTCGGCTTGAGCGATCCGGAGGGCGGATACGACGGAACACCACGCATGGACGCATTCGTACCGGCGGCACTTCCCAGCCGGAAATCTTCCGTCAACCACTGACAAACACTTGCCCCTACCCGTTAGTGTCGTGCACCACACGACACGCGACTGGGGCTGATGGGGCATGGGCACGGTACGGGACGTCACCCGGGATCTGCTGCGTGAACTGGGGCTGACGACCGTTTTCGGCAATCCCGGCACCACCGAGATTCCGTTCCTGACCGGCTGGCCCGGGGATTTCCGTTATGTGCTCGGGTTGCAGGAGTCCGTGGCGGTGGCGATGGCCGACGGGTACGCGCAGGCAGGCAGGCGGCCGGTGCTCGTCAACCTGCATTCCGCAGGCGGCGTCGGCCACGGCCTCGGACATGTTTTCACCGCCTACCGCAATCGCACGCCGATGATCGTGCTCGCCGGACAACAGGTTCGCTCACTGCTGCCGGGGGAACCGTTTCTCGGTGCCACCGACGCGACCACGTTTCCCCGGCCCTACGTCAAATGGGCCTGTGAACCAGCCCGCGCCGAGGATGTTCCCGCCGCACTCGCGCACGCCTTCCACGTGTCCACACAGCATCCACAGGGACCGACTTTCGTTTCGGTGCCCGCCGACGACTGGGACACCGAAACCCTGCCGGTTCCCGTCCGGCCACGAATATCCGGGTTCGCCCCCGATCCCGGAGCCATCGAGGAACTGACGGCCGCACTCGGCAACTGCCAACGACCCGGCATCGTCGTGGGCCCTGCCGTTGACGCCGACGATGCGGTGGACGATCTCGTCCGGCTCGCGGAACGGCTTGACGCCGGGGTGTGGGCGAGCCCGATGTCCTCGCGCTGTTCCTTCCCCGAGGACCATCCCCTGTTTCTCGGTTTCCTGCACCCCGAACGCCGCGCGCTGGCCCGGGCCCTCGCCGCCCACGACCTGGTACTCGTCCTGGGCGCGCCAGCCTTCACCTACCACGTCCACCGTGGAGAGCCGGAAACCTCGCTACCGCCCCTGTTCCTGATCAGCGACGACGAACAGATCCTCGCGCGCGCCCCGCAGGGTCTCGGCATCCGCTCGACACCGCGCCTCGCCATCCGGCACCTCTGCGACCGGCTCCCGCAGAGCCGCCGTACCCCACCCGCGTCAATGCCACGGCCCGCGAAACCCGAAGCGACCGTGCCGATCTCACCATCCTTTGTGTACTCGGTTTTGGCTGGGACGCTGCCCGGCAACGCCATCGTCGTCGAGGAGGCACCGAGTCACCGCACCGCCCTGCACGAGCACTTACCGATCACAGCTCGCGACACCGGCTTCCTCACCGTCGCCAGCGGCACCCTCGGCTATGGCCTACCCGCCGCGATCGGTGCGGCACTTGCCCGCCCCGAGCGACGCGTCGTCGCCGTCATAGGTGACGGCTCGGCGATGTACAGCATCCAGGCACTGTGGACAGCGGCGCAGGAGCACGTCCCGGTCACCTTTGTCATCATGGACAACTCGCAGTACGCCGCCGTTCGCATCCTCGGTGAGGCGATCGGCGGCGAGAAGCTACCCGGAGTCGATCTCCATGGCATCGACTTCGTCGCCATCGCAGGCGCCCTCGGCTGCCGCACCCATCAGGTCACCGAGCCCGACGAGCTGTCCTCCGCGCTGACCGCCGCACTCGCCGATGACCAGCCCAATCTGATCCATATTCGCGTCGATCCCAACCCACAGACCCTGTACTGACCGAGCAACTGGGGCTTATCCATGCAGCCATGCCTGACCGGCACTCAACGTCGTTTCGTCGAGCAAGCAGGCGTCCTCGCGGACAAGTTCGCCGAGCGAGCCGCCGAGTTCGATGAGCAGAACACCTTTCCCTTCCGGAACTACGACGATCTCCGGGAAGCCGGGTTCCTGCGACTGACCGTCCCCACAGAACTCGGCGGGCTCGGTGCGGGCCTGCCCGAGATCCTGCCCGTGCTGGAACGCCTCGCCATGGGTGACGGCGCCACCGCGCTCGCGGTCACCATGCACATCTCCCCGCTCGGCCAGTGGGCGGGTGTCTGGCGGCGAACCGGGAACCCACGCCTTGAAGGCCTGCTTCGCCAGGCAGCCGAGGGCACTCTGGTCTGGGCGTCGGTCACCAGCGAAATGGGACTGAGCAACGATATGACCGATGCCAAGACCAAGGCCGTCCGCGTGCCGGAGGGTTTCCGGCTCACCGGCAGGAAGAGCTTCGCGACGAACACCTCCGTCGCCACCCATTGTTCCACCACTGCCCGGTACGAGGATGCCGAAGGCGGCCCGCGCCTGCTGCTCTGCCAGATCGCCCTGGACCAGCCCGGCGTCCGGATCCACCAGACCTGGAACACCATGGGCATGCGGGCCACCCAGAGCAACGACCTCGAGCTCACCGATGTGCTCGTCGATGACTCCGCCGTCGTGCACTCCCTGCCCGTCAGGCACCTCGACGCCAGGGTGCTGGAGACCGTGTGGGCCTGGGCCATGCCTGCTTTCGCCACCGTCTACACCGGAATCGCGGCGGGTGCGCTGGACTGGGCCTGCCGTCAGGTCACGACTCGCGGCCGCAGTAGCGATCCGGTGCTGCAGGACGCGATCGGTGAGTGCCAGATCCTCGTCGAGAGTTCCCGCGCACTGATTCACCGGCACGCGGACGAAGTCAGCGGTGGCAGACTGTTCGAACTCGGCGTGCAGGAAGGCATCTCGCGCTGCGCGCTGGTCAAGTACGTGGCGAGCAACAACGCCGTACGCGTGCTGCAGCGGCTGGTCGACGTCGTCGGCGGTGCCGCGTACAGCAAGGCACTGCCGTTCGAGCGCATGTGGCGCGACGCCCAGGCCGCCACGTTCATGCCGATGGGAAACCTCGCCGCACGCCGGTTGATCGGGGCCAGCGCTCTCGGTCACCAAGTGGCTCCCGTGGTCGGTTACGACGAAACCGGACCCGCCAGCAGGCCGCAGGAACCGTAACTGATCACGACACCGCTGCGGACTGCGTTCCGCCACGCAGCAACCGCGCTACCTCCCCGCGCAAGGCCACGAACCCTGCGGACTCTCGTGTGATGATCTGATCACGCTCAGCGGGGAGATCCACCTGGAGGTCGGCCACAATGGACGCCGGCGAGGGAGACAGCACCAGAATGCGGTCACCGAGATAGACACTCTCGTCGATGTCGTGCGTCACCAGCAGGACGGTGCTGCCGAGGTCCCGCTGCACGCCGCGCAGCAGGTCCTCCAGTTCGAACCTCGTCTGCGCGTCCACCGAGGCGAACGGTTCGTCCATCAACAGCAACGCCGGCCTGCTCGCCAGTGCCCTGGCGATCGACGCCCGCTGTTGCATGCCGCCGGAAAGCTGCCAGGGATACCTGGCCCCGGCGTCGGGCAGCCCGACCCAGCCGAGCGCCTCCATCGCCCGCTCCCTGCGCTCGGCTCGGCTCAGGTCCCGCCACCGCAGGGGGAACTCCACGTTCTGCCGCACCGACAACCACGGGAACAGCGATCTGCTGTAGTCCTGGAAGACGACCGCGAGATCGTCGGGCACTCCGGACACCGGATCACCGTGCAGGCGCACTTCGCCACCGGTCGGCTCGATCAGTCCCGCGATACACCGCAGCAACGTCGACTTCCCGCAGCCCGAAGGACCGACGATGCAGGCCAGCTGCCCGGTCTCCACCGTGAACGACAGATCCCGCACAGCGACGCCCGCATCGTCCTTTGCGGAGAAGGTATGGCAGAGACCGTTCACTTCCAGCATGGCCTGCATGTCATGCGCCTTCCAGTAGTCGAGCCTGTGGCATGTTGCGCGCCGGTTGCCAGCGCAACGCGCGGCGCTCGACGGACAGCAGCAGCGAGTTGAGGCCGTACCCGAGTGCTCCGAGCAACACGATCCACGCCCACATCACTGGGAAGTCGAACTGCCGCTGCGCGAACAGCAACTCGTAGCCGATCCCGTTCACCGCACCGACGAGTTCGGATACGACCATCAGGATCACCGCGATCGACAGGCTCAGCCGAAGGCCGGCAAAGATCTTCGGCAGTGCGGCAGGCAACACGACCATCCCGATCCAGTACTGCCGCGGTGTCCGCAGCGACCGCGCCGTTTCGTGCTGGAGCCGGTCGATCGACCGCACCCCGTCGACCGTGTTCAGCAGGATCGGCCACACCGAGGCGAAAACGATCGTCGCGAGCTGCATGGTCGTCCCGATTCCGAACAACACCAGGAACACCGGGATCAGCGTCGGCGGCGGAATGGCCCTCGCGAAGGCGAACAGTGGCCCCACGTAGTCCATCCCCGTGCGGGAACGACCGAGTGCGACACCAGCGGCGACACCGAGAACCCCCGCGATCAGCCAACCGCCGAGTACCCGAGCCAGGCTCGGCACGATGTCCTCGAATACGGTGTCGGTAAGAAACAACTGGTCGACCGGGCCACTCAACCAGATTCGCACACCGGTACCGAGTATTGCGCTCGGCGGTGGAAAGAACGTGTCGTCCACGACCCGCGTGGCGAACTCCCACAACAGCACGAGCGCGACGAACAGCGCCCAGTTACGGAGCAGATGACGAAGGGTGCGGTGCACCGTACGGCCTCGTACGCTCATGTCACATCCGCGGTGATCGTGCTCCAGCCGAACAGCTTTCTGCCGAGCCGTTCGAGACCGTCGTTGATCAGAAACCCGACCAGGCCTGCGATCAGCGTCGCGGCCAGCACGAGGTCCATCCGGCCCGCACCGCTACTCGCCTCCAGGATGAAGTTGCCGATCCCCCGGCTCGCGCCGGCCAGGAACTCGGTGCTCACCACCAGGATCAGCGCGATGGCCCCGGACAACCGGATCCCGGTGAAGATGAACGGTGCGGCGTGCGGCAAACCGACGTCGGTCAGCATTCGCACCTTGCTGGTACCGCACGAGCGCGCGGTTTCCAGCAACAGCGGGTCGATCTCGTCGAGCGCGTAGATCGTGTTGTAGAGGATGGGCCAGATCGCCGCGTAGACGGCCAGGGTGATCTTCGCTTCCGGGCCGCCGCCGACCACCAGGATCACCAGCGGAATCAGGGCGACGGAAGGGATCGGGCGCAGGAACTCGACAATCGCCCGCGTTGCGACCCGCACCAATGGGACGCTGCCGAGCACCAGTCCTGCCGGGACCGCTATCGCGACGGCGATGCCGAGCGCGATCGCCCAGGCGAGCACCGAGGCGATCACGTCTCGCAGGAACGACTCGTCCCCGAGCAGCCCCGCGACCTGACCGAGCACGACACTCGGCGGCGGCAGAAACCGTTCCTGCACAATCCCCGACCTGACGGTCACCTCCCACAGCGCGAGGAAGACCGCAAGGCCCGTCAGATTCCGGAGTACCCGCGGCACGCGTCAGGCCGTTGACGGTTTCGCGATCATCGTCGCCGCATCCATTTCCTGCTCGATCACGCCGAACTCCAGCAGCAGATCCGGCACGCGTTGCAGCCGCTGTGCGTTCAGTTCGGACTGGAAGGTCAGCAGCGAGGTGAGGGCGGCTGTGTCCTCGTCGATCTTGCCGTGCTCAACGAGTAACGGCTCGACCTTGCTCCGATCGGCAGCCGCCTCGTCGGTTGCCTTCTGCATCGCGCGCTGGAACGCGCCGACTGTCTTCGGGTTACCGTCGGCGAACTTGGCCAGCGATCCGTAGCCAGCGGTGGGCAGGTCCTCGGTCGGCCCGGTCGCGGTGTCCACAACGGGCACGGCCCCGACGCTCTTGGCGGCCAGGGTGATGAAGGGCTCGGTCAGGAACGCCGCGTCGACATCGCCACGCTCCAGCGCGCCGGCCATCTCAGGGAACGGGGTGCTGATCCAGTCGACGTCGGAGAAGTCGACGCCGTTGGCTCGCATCGCCGATTTGACCAGCACGTCGGAGATCGTGTTCGTCGCGGTCACGGCTATGCGTTTGCCCGCGAGATCCTTCACGCCCTTCACCGAGGAATTCGGCATCGCGGCCACCATCGTCGTCCTCGGTCCAGCCGAAGAGGCATCGGCCACGAACTTGATGTCAGCCGCCTTCTTGCTGTGTGCCACGAAGAACGGCGTGTAGCTGCTGTAGGCGATGTCCACCTCGCCGCCGATCAGCTTGGCCAGCGACGCCTGCCCGCTCGGTGCGTTGACGGCCTGCACGTCGAGTCCCTCTTCGGTGAAGTAGCCGTTCTTCATGGCCAGGTGGAACGGGGCGAGATCGGTCGTCGGCATGATCGAGACCTTGATGGCGGCCTTCTCCACGTCACCGCCGCCGCCCTCGGCATCGTCGGACGAGCCGAGCAGTCCGCAACCGCTCGTCGAGGCGAGCAGGCCGAATGCGGCGACCAGGACTCCCGCCCTGACTCGCCGTCGAGGGTGTCGAGCGGTACTGATCACGTGTCGCAACAAAGCCTTCTCCTCGCGAGAGTGCCGATTCGGGTCGAGTAGGGAGTTGCAGTGCCACCCCAGGCAACGGGGCGTCACAGTAGCGACACCCAAGCTCCCGTAACAACGTGCCGAGGTAACAATCCTCGGAAATTTCCCGACGAAAGTAGGTGAAACTTCAGCAATCCAGCCGGTATAGGTAGAATTAACGACGCCGTAGCGCGATTTACTAATACATCTACGGTATCTACCCCAGAACCCATCACTCGAAGGGTTACGTCCACCTCCTTTCTTCGCTATCTTCGTCCGCCGTGAGCTAGTGAGTGTCCACGCGAGGAGAAGAGCCTGATGGCTGCACGCGGAGCGCAGGCCGGACCCCGGGGAGTGTGCTGGTAGTGCCCGGAAAACTGGGGGGCAGGACCACCGAGAACGAACCGCGGGCGAGCACGGATCCCGATCCCGCAAGTGAGCGGGTACCTGGGAGCGGCGGCTCGCGCGATCGTGGTGATCCGAGTTATCAGACAGACGCTGCGCTGCAGGGCGACGACCAGTCGCAGGCTAACGGCGAATCCTCCCGTTGGCGGCTGCGCAACTGGCGCCTGCGGTCCAAACTCGCGGCCGTCCTGATCATCCCGACGCTGACCGCGCTCGCGCTCGGTAGCCTTCGTGCGCTGGACGAGACCAACCGGGCCGTGGAACTCCAGCAGACCGTGGACCGAATCGACCTGGTGGCCAACCTGACGGCGGCGGTACACGCACTGCAGGGCGAGCGGACGCTGATGGTTGCCTCCATCGCCAGCGGCGGCAGACGCGACTCCGCCGACCTGGACGAGCAGGTCGCGAAGGTCGACGGCGCCGTCGCCGAACTCAGATCGGCCGTCGACCAGCTCGCCGAGGGCGATCAGTCGTTCCGGGAGCGCTACTTCAACGGCCTGCAACGTCTGCAGGCGCTCGAACCACTGCGCACCGCGGCCAGTACGACTGACTTCTCCGACCTCTCCGCGCTGGGCACGTACTCGTCTATTCTGGACTCGCTGGTGCAGCTCGGCCGGGAGGTGAACACCGGCATCGTGGATCGTGGTCTGTTGCGGCTCGGCTCGACCACGCAGTCGCTGAGTGAGGGCAAGGAACTTCTCGCGCGGGAGAATGCCGCCCTGCAGATCGCCGCGTGGCGCGACAGCTTCCCCGCTGACCTGTTGTACCAGGCACGAGCGGCGGAAGCGGGTTCGAGCGGGGCGATCGACAGCTTCACTGCGAACGCCACCCCGGCTCAGCAGCGGCTGTACTCCGACACCGTCAGCGGGCCCGAGGTCGACAACCGGGAGCGGATAGGCACGGTCGCCTTCGCCCGCGCGGACGCGGACAAGCCGCTCGCCGTGCCGATTCCCGGACTCACTGCCAACGGCCTCGCGACCATCGACAAACAGCGGCAGGTGGAAGTCACACTTCTCGCCGACCTTCGTGCCCGGGCCGACCAGCTCGCGCAGAACGCGACGGCTGCGGCCTGGCAGTTCGGCATCGTGGTGGCGATCGCACTCGTCGCCGCACTCGCGCTGATGCTGGTGATCGCCCGCTCACTGCTGCGCCCGTTGCGGATCCTGCGCAGTACCGCCCTGGAGGTCGCCTACGTCCGGCTGCCGGAGACCGTACGACGGATTCTCGCGGACCCGAATCCGATGGAGGCGTCCAAGAACGCCGTCGCCCCGGTACCGGTGCTCACCCGCGAGGAGATCGGGGAGGTCGCACGCTCCTTCGACGTCGTGCACGAGCGTGCCCTGCGAATGGCCGCCGAACAGGCGTTATTGCGGGAGAACGTCAACAACATCCTGGTCAACCTGTCTCGGCGGAGCCAGCGACTGGTCGAACGCCAGCTCGGTGTGATCGACCAGATGGAGGCCGAGGAGCAGGATCCGGACCAGCTGGCCAGCCTGTTCGAGCTGGATCACCTGGCCACCCGGTTGCGGCGCAACGGCGAAAGTCTGCTCGTGCTCTCCGGCGCCGGCCTCGGCAAGTCCGTGCTCAAGCCCGTTCCGGTCGCCGACGTCATCGGGGCGGCGGTGTCGGAAATCGAGCAGTATGCCCGTGTCGAAGTCGGTTCCGTGCCCGATGTCGCCGTACAGGGACTCGCTGTACGCGATCTGGTGCACGTGCTCGCCGAACTTCTCGACAATGCGGTTTTCTTTTCCGCGCCGGGCACCACTGTGGATCTGCGAGCCGTGATTACCAGGCGGCGGACGCTGGCCATCCAGATCACCGACCGTGGTGTCGGGATGAGCGAGGAGCAGATCGCCGAGACCAACGAGCGCCTGGCCGACCCCCCGGACCTCGATGTCTCGGTGACCAGGCAGATGGGTCTATACGTGGTCGCCCGTCTCGCGCGGCGCCACGGCATTGAAGTACGGCTGCGGGAGAACGAGGACGACCTGCAGGGCGGCGTCATCGCCCGCATCGTTGTGCCGACCGAGCTGCTCGGCGGTTTCCCGTTGACCGAGCCGATGCCACGGTCCGCGGGCGCTCTGGCGCACGCGGGCGCGTACTCGTCCGCGGCCGTCGCGACCACCGGTGCGACAGCGGTCGAATGGCCGTCCGACGAGCACTTGCTGGGCGCGTCGGGTGAGGGAACCTTGCCGCCTCCGCGTAAACCCATGCGGCTGGACGACATGGTCGGTGGGACGACGCGCGCCGCGGGCCCGTTCGTCAACCCCGCGAACGCCGTCGACACCGCTGCGCCACTCAGGATTCCTCGGACAACGCGTCATGTGCCGACCAACCCCAGGCCGCAGCAGGTGGCCGGGCCCGAGGAGGAACAACCGACCAAACGGTTGCCGATCTACCAGTCGGTGATGTCCCGCTGGTTCACCGACCAGGACGGCCAGCCCGACGAGTCGAAGCCGGCCGCCGTCACCCCGCCGGATCCCACTGTCGAGTCCGTCGAAGCAGCCGTTGCCGTCGAGCGGGAACCTTCGGCAGAGGAGAGGTGGACCAGCAGGGCGGACAACGGCTGGCAGGCGGCGCAGGCACTGTTGGAGTCGAAAACCGCGGAGACCACGACCGCGGGACTGCCGAAACGCGTACCGAACGCGAACCTGGTGCCGGGCTCGGTCGGTGCGAGCGAGCTCAACGCGTTCGCCGACACGACCACGGGAAACGCGGGAGACCCTGCGATGTCGGCCGCAGCGGCCCGTAGGCGGATGGTGAGCTTCCAGCGCGGATACCAGGACGGTAGACACGCGCTGAAGGAGGAGCCGGGCAAGGCCAGGATCTCCGATGCCGTCGCCGGGCCGGGTACGAACGGACGAACTGGCGGCAACGGGCCGAGGGAACACGAGTGACGGGGGCGAATCCATTGCAACCACAAGGACAACCGGCACAGCAGCAGGCCGGCAAGGACAACTTCGCCTGGCTCGTCACGGATTTCACCACGCGGGTCCCGGGAGCGGCGCACGCCGTGGTGGTCTCCGCCGACGGCCTTGTGCTTGCGGCGTCGCAGGCACTCCCACCGGACCGCGCAGACCAGCTGGCGGCCGTGGCCTCGGGGCTCACCAGCTTGGCACGCGGTGCGGCTCAGGTGTTCGATGGCGGGCAGGTGGCGCAGACGGTCGTGGAGATGGCCAACGGCTTCCTGTTTCTCATGGCGGTGTCGGACGGCTCATGCCTTGCCGTGCTCGGCTCACCGAACAGCGACATCGGGCTTGTGGTGTACGAGATGACACTGCTGGTCGACCAGTTCAGCAGGCAGATGACGCCGGAGCTGCGCAACCGGCTGGCAGGCGCCGCGCGATGAACCACGAGGTACCAAGAGGACCGACGTCCTCAGCCAAGATCGTGGTGGCGGGCGGATTCGGTGTCGGCAAGACCACTTTGGTCGGTGCCGTCTCCGAGATCGAGCCGCTGACCACCGAGGCCGCGATGACCGCGGCCAGCCTGTCCGTGGACGACACCACGGCAACGCCGAACAAGGTCACCACGACGGTTGCCATGGACTTCGGCCGCATCACCCTGGACTCCGACCTCATCCTCTACATCTTCGGCACGCCGGGCCAGCATCGCTTCTGGTTCATGTGGGACGACCTCGCCCTCGGCGCGATCGGGGCGGTCATCCTGGTGGACACACGAAGACTCGGCGACTCGTTCGCCTCGATCGACTTCTTCGAGAACCGCAAGTTGCCCTATGTCGTGGCCATCAACTGTTTCGACCAGACCCTGCACCACCAGGTCGAAGATGTCCGGCACGCGCTGACGATCTCACCGTCGGTGCCGATCAAGGTCTGTGACGCCAGGGACAGGGACTCGGTCAAGGACATTCTGATCTCGGTGGTCCAGCACTCGATCACCCAACAGTCGGCACAGGCGAGCTGAAGCGCGCTTTCCCGGGAAAGTGCGAGATCGGGAACTGTCGTCGCCAGGTCGAGGGCTACCGAACGGCGTCAGTCGTGACCTTCCACCGATCGCCGCGCCGCGAGTGCGGCGACCAGCACCGGCAGCTGGGAGGGAAGCGCGGGGTCGAGCCCGGTCAACGCCGCGATCCTGCGCAGCCGATAGTCCACAGTGTTCGGATGGATGTGCAGCATGCGCGCCGTGCGTCTGCGGTTCAGTTCATTGCTCAGGTGCATCCGCAGCGTGGTCAGCAGGTCGTGGTTGCAGGCCAGCGGATCCAGCAGGGCGGCGAGCGCGGGACGCGCCGGGCTGGGTCTGCTGAGCTGGTACTCGAGCAGGACGTCGGCGAGCTGATACAAGCCGGCGGGGCGCCCCGATGACCGGACGATGTCCAGTACCTCGCGGCCCTGGATGGCAGCGGCGGCGACATCATCTGGGGCGGCCTTGGCCGCGGCGGCGGTGACCTCGACCCCGGTCGCCGTCGCCATCCGCTGCACCAGCAGACCGAGATCGCCCCAAACAGTCTCGAGTTTCCGCGTTTCCGGAATCAGCACGGTTCCGGACTCCGAGTCCAGAAGGGACAGTGGCACCTCGTCGGCGAACCGGTCGAGCTCGAGTTGTGCGCGGCGCAGCTTCCTGCGCGCGGCGATGGTGGCACCGACACCGGCTTCCTGCTCGTCGCTGTGCTTGCCGAACCGCAGCACGAGCACGAGGAAGGCGGCCGGTAGGCGCACACCGGCCCGCTCGGCCGCCTCGTCGGCGGGCTCGCCCGCGAGCAGCGCGGACAGCAGGGTGTGCCGGACGCTCTGCTGCTGGCTGTACATCGCCCGCAACTCGGCGATGTAGGCGCCGGACACCGCGGTGATCGCCGCGCGGTTGTACGACATCACCAGATCGGTGGTGGAGCGCAGGTCCGCGATGTCCGAGGGGAGGGCGTCCTCGGTGATCGCTCGCCACGCCTCGTGCGAGCCGACGTGATAGGCGTGCAGCACGACCTCGAGTGGGATACCTTCCTCGGCGCGTCGCCCCGCGGATTCGGCGAGGCCGGCCAGTTCCGCCTCGCCAGGAGCCCGGCGCTCACGGAACACCGTGGCCACCAGCTTGAGGTTTTCCTCGACGACGCGCGCGATGTCGCCCGCGAGCTCCTCTTCGGGCAGCTCCCGATAGAACGGGACATCCCGCAGAATCGACTCGATCACCGTGGTCGTGAGCGCGGGCAGCCGCCGCATCAGGCGCCGGTACACGGGGACGCCGTTGATTCGCCAGTCCTGCCCGTCCGCCATCGAATACCTCCTCTCCTGCCAACACTGTGACTGGTCACAAACCAAGGAATCAGATACTGACCGAACTCCCAGGTGAAATCCAGTGCCGCGCGCCCGAGACTTGTAATCCTCTGCAAAGGCAGTTGTCTGCAACGACTCAACGAGGAGTTCGCCCATGGTGGGTACGTCCCGCGGCCGCATGCTCGGCGGCGCATTGGTTCTGTCGGCAGCGATGGTGTCGATCAGCGCCCTCACTCCGGCATCGGCGGCAGGTGAAGCGCTCGACTACGTGGCCCTCGGCGACTCCTCGGTCTCGGGTACCGGGGTGCCGATCCAGGAGGATCTGGTGTGCACCCGCTCCACCAAGGCCTGGCCGAAGGTGGTCGCGGCGGAACTCGGCGCGGATCTGACCGACGTCAGTTGCGGCGGCGCGAAGGTCGGCGACTTCTCGCAGCGGCAGTGGGGCATGGTCGCGCCGCAGTACGACGCGCTCAGCGAGGACACCGACCTGGTCACTCTCACCATCGGGGGCAATGACATCGGCCTGGTCCAGACCGCGCTGAGCTGTGTGAACCTCTTCCCCGAGCCTGCCGGGTTCTCCTGTAAGGACCGGTACACCGCGGGCGGCGACGACGAGATCTCCGATGCGATCGAGGCCTGGGCACCCCAGCTCGGCGCTGCGATCGAGGAGATTCGGCAACGTTCCCCGCACGCGCAGATCGCTGTCGCGGGTTACGGCACCTACATCCGGGAGGACGGCTGCCATCCGGTACAGCCCATTTGGGCGCGCGACGCGAACTACCTGCAGGCCAAGGTGGATGAGCTCAGTTCCGCCATGCGAGAGCAGGCGGTGGCCCACGGCGCGGAATTCGTTGACCTGGCACCGGTCACCGTCGGCCACGACGTCTGCGCCGCACCCGAAGACCGCTACCTTGAGGGCTTGGTACCGACCTCGCCCGCGGCCCCGCTGCACCCCAACGCAAAGGGCCTGGCCGCCTACGGCAAGGCGGTAGCAGCCGCCGTCAGCTGACGGTACGCAAGAGCGCCGGGCCCCTGACTCGCCCCTCCCGCAGTTGTGTTGGTTCGGCTGCAAGTACACCCAAGCAAGATCGAACTCGTCTTTAACTACCGCCAACCGGTGACTGGTTGGCGGTAGTTAGAGGTAGAAGTGATCTTGCTTGGGTGTACTTGCAGGCGCACCGCCTGAGTCTGGTCACCCGGCCACGACACTCGCGTCGGCGAAGGTGACGAAGCCCGCGCACTGGCGCAGGCCATACCGCTGACGGTGTAGGTGTTCTCGATCATGCCGCCGCCCCCTCCTCGACAGGAACCGTGTGCGTGAGCATGTGTGCTTGCCGCATCCGCCCATCAGGGGTGAACTGCCCGAAGAAGTAGACCTCGACGACAAGGTCTCTCTTGCGGTTCTGCACGTGGAGGGTGTAGCGAGCGGCGATGCTTTCCCCGTTCAGCAGCGCCTCGTGAACCTCGATTCGGAGGCTGGGCCGGTTCTTGCGCACAGGCCGGGTGTGTGCGATCAGCTTGTCCCGGTCCATTCGATGCCCGTCCGCGACTTGGACGATGTCCGGGGTGTGAAATCGGTCGACGATCAGCGACGCGTCCTCGTCGCTGCGCAGCAGTTCGTCCGTGAAGGAGGTGACGAAGTCGGCGATGAACTGCTTCGGGTCGGTGCCGTTGAGGGTGCTCATGGTGCTCCCGCCAGGTTATGGGCCTCAGTCGCGATCCTTGACAGGCTGTAAGATATCTACCTCCGGATAACTTTGACAAGGTGTAAGAGATGACTCCGTCCCGAGCTCGGAAGCCACGCGCCGACGCTGAACGCAGCAGGGCCGCGATCCTGGATGCGACAGTCCAGGTACTCGACGCCGACCCTGAAGCCAGCGTCGAAGCAATCGCCGCGAGCGCGGGCGTGACCCGCCAGACGGTTTACGCCCATTTCCCCTCGCGGGAGCAGTTGTTGGCAGCGGTACTCGACCGGCTCACCGGCGAAGCTGTTGCCGCCATGGACGCTGCCGACCTTGACTCCGGCTCAGCCACAGGCGCGCTGCTGCGACTACTCGACGCCGGCCGGCGAACGTCCGGGCGATATCCCGTCCTGCTTCAGCAGCTCAGCTCGCTACCTGTGAGCGCGCACGCCGACCACCAACGCCACGAGCCAGTCGCCAACCGGCTGAAGCGAGTAGTTCAGCGCGGCCAGGACACCGGAGAATTCGACAACCAGCTTTCGCCCGACTGGCTCGTCGCGGTCACGATCAAACTCGGCCACGCCGCCAGCGAAGAGGTCGACGCCGGCCGAATGTCCAGCGCTGAGGCAACGGCAACACTGCACACCAGCCTCCTCCGCGTCTTCGGCGCCACCGATTCGTCCTGAAGCCCGGGCAGCCGCCGGGACTTCAGGACGACGACCACGAATCAACCCTGCGAGCTTCCGGTCATCGTCGCGTACGCGACGACGTTGTCGGCATATTCACCCGAGGAGGAGTCGAACACGCCGCCGCAGGTGATCAGCCGCAGCTCCGGCGCGTCGGTGTTGCCGTAGACCTCCTCGGTCGGGAACTCCGCCTTCGGATAGCGCTCCACCCGGTCCACTGTGAACTCCACAGTGGTCCCGTCCTCCCGGTGAACCACGACCTTCTCCCCGACGGGCAGCTCGTGCAGCCGGAAGAACACCCCCGGCACCTTCCGGTAGTCGACGTGCCCGGCGATGATCGACGGTCCGAGCTCGCCGGGCGTAGGACTCTCGGTGAACCAGCCCGCGGTCACGGCGTCACCGGGCACTTCCAGCGCCCCGTCCGGTTCCAGGCCGAGGTCGATGATCGCTCCGGTACTCACTCCGATGGCCGGGATCTCCATGGTGGCCGGACGGGCTCGGGGCAGTTCCCCCGAATCGCCACCGGCGGTAGCCCCGATCGCGGTCTGCTCCGTTGTGGATGTCGCGACCGACGTGGTGGCAGCTGGTCCGGCGGTGGTGGCCGGTTCGGATTGCCCGGTGAGCAACACCGTCACCAGTACCGAGACTAGGACCACCACGGCGGCGCAGGCGGCAGCGACGAGCTGCCACCGGCGCCGCACGGGCGCAGTGCTGTTCGTCACCGGTCAGAGCCCGCCGCCGGTGGCCACTCCACCCACCGGGTGCACCCGGACCTGCTGATCACTCGACCCCCGGGCGAATTGAGTCTCGCAGGCCAGCCCGTCGTTGTCGGCGTCCAACCGGTGCGGGTCGGAACGGTCGGCGTCCAGCGCCGCCTGCGCTTCCGCCTTCGTGGCGAAGTCGGCACAGTCCTTGTCGGCGAACGCGGGTGTGGCGGGCGGCGGCTCGGTGGTGACCGGCGGCTCGGTGGTGGCGGGCGGTTCGGTGGTGGTAACGGGCGGAGCGGAGGTGGTGGGAACATTGTCCTTCGGCGCACCCGGAAGTGATTCACAGGCAATACTGTCGCTATCACGATCAAGCCCGTGCGGATCCGAGGGGTCCTTTTGCAGTTCGTCCTGCGCTTCGCGCCAGGTGGCGAAATCCGAACAGTTCTTGTCGGCCTGCACCTCGGCCGCATCAGTGGCGAAAGCCGCTGCGGTACAGGTCATTCCGGCGATGACGATGACGGAAGCGGTCACGAGCGTACGACGCAGTACAGACACGAGAGAAACCCTTCGCAGGACAGAAAAATGACCGCCGAACACGTTTTTTCGTGCCGGCACACCCGCTCTTATCGACGCAAATCCGTGGACGTTACGCGCAAATGGCTTAATCGCGACGGTAATTGTCAACGACGTGTGCCGGATTACGGTTGTCCTGTTCCCCGCACGGCAGCCTCGACGCCGTATCCTGGGGGCTATGGCCATTCAGGTGCTTCTCGTCGACGACCATGAGGTCGTCCGCCGAGGGCTGCGGGATCTACTCGGCGACGAGCCCGACATCGAGGTCGTAGCCGAGGCGGGCAGTGTGGACGAAGCCCTCGCTGTAGCCCTGCACGTCGAGCCCGACGTCGCGGTGGTGGATGTGCGGCTCGGCGAGGGCGAACAGGACGGGATCACGTTGTGCCGGGAACTCCGGTCCCGGCACAACGCACCGCTGTGCCTCGTCCTGACCGCGTTCGACGACGAGGAGGCCGTGGTCGGCGCGATCATGGCCGGGGCGTCTGGTTATCTACTCAAACAGGTCCGCGGGCAGGACGTGGTCAACGCTGTGCGCGAGGTCGCGGCGGGCCACTCCCTGCTCGATCCCGTCACCACGGCCCGGGTACTTGAGTCCTTCCGGCACCCACCCACCGACGAGCTTGCCGCCCTCACCGAACGCGAGCGCGAGGTGCTCTCCCTCATCGGTGACGGACTGTCCAATCGGGAGATCGCGCAGCGGTTGTTCCTCGCCGAGAAGACGGTGAAGAACCATGTCACGTCGGTGCTGGCGAAACTCGGTATGCAGCGGCGCACACAAGCCGCCGCCTGGGTGGCGCGGCGGGGAGACCGTTAAACCTCGGTCACCGCAGCGGAACGTCGAACGCGACCAGGGTTCCGAGGCTCGGCGAGGAGTTGACGAAGAACTTTCCGCCTGCGCCGCTCGCGCGCTCGGCAAGGTGTTGCAGCCCGCGCTTGGCGACATCGCGTGGCACGCCACAGCCGTTGTCCCGCACGCGTAACCGGACCTCGTGCTCGTCGCGGTACAACGTCACGCGCGTCTCACTCGCCCCGGAATGTCTGACCACATTAGACAGGGCTTCACGCAAGGCCGCCCGGACGTGATCGGCGCGTTCAGCGGGGATGTCGGCGAGCTCGCCGGACAGCTCCAGCGTCGGCGGGAAGCCCAGCAGCTCACCCGCGATACGGACCTCACCGCGGGCGGACTCCGCGAGGTCGGTCGCGGTGGCGGGCTGCGACCGCTGTTCCGGTTCCGGCGATCGCAATGCCCGGACGGTGCCGCGGATCTCCTCGATGGTCTGATCGAGCTGGTCTATCGCTTCCGCGAGACGCGCGCCGTCGGCGGTGGCGAACCGTTTGCGCATTCGCCGCCGGACGCGGTCGAGTTGCATCCCCGCCGCGTACAGCCGCTGCACGATGACGTCGTGCAGCTCGCGGGCGATCCGTTCCCGCTCCTCGAACAGCGACACACGCTGGCGGGCGTTGGCTCCCTCTGCGAGCGCGAGCACCACACCGGCCTGCGCGGCGAACGCGGTCAGCAGATCCACCGTCGGCTCCGCGAAGGCCGGCGCGCCGCGACGCCGGTAGACGGTGAGCGCGCCGAGTACCCGCCCACCGGTACCGAACGGTGCCGCGGCAAAGGGCCCGTAGTCGCTCAGCTCGGTGGGCACGAAGGGGGCAGTGCGCGGGTCGGTGGTGAAGTCGTCGCTGACGACGGGTTCGCCGCCGCGAGCGACCTCCGCAGCAACGGAGTCCGCGGCCAGTTCGAGTCCGAGTAGCCCTTCGGCATCCGGATGTGCGGCCTCCACGGCGGCCCTGCCGTCGTCTGCCCGGACCATGACCAGCCCGAGGTCAGCATCGGCGAGCTCGGCAGCCCGGCGCACGACGTAGCCGAGCACGGCGTCCGGGTCGTCGCCGGACAAGGCGCTCGTGGTGATCTCGGTGGCGGCGGACAGCGCCCGCGCGGCAAGGGTCGGTTCCATCTGTACCGCCCAGCCTAGGCCGACCGGGGAGCCGGCGACGACTCCCCGGTACCCGGCATCACGGCTGCTGGAACAGCTGACCAAAGCGGATCCGGTTGCCGAACGGGTCACGCAGACCGCAGTCGATGCCGTACGGGCGTTCGGTCGGCTCCTCGGTGAACTCGACGCCCTTGGCCAGCAACGTTTCATAGGTCTTCCGGCAATCGTCGGTGGTGAGGATGAGCCAGCCGCCCATCGCGCCCTTGCTCACCAGCTCACGCACCTGCTCCGCCGTCGCCTCGTCCATCGCAGGCGGGCCCGGCTTCTCCAGCAGGATCTGCCTGCTGGGGTCCCCCGGCACGTTGACCGTGAGCCAGCGCATGAAGCCGATGTCGGCGTCGGTGTTGATCTCGAGGCCGAGCTTGCCGACGTAGAAGTCGAGGGCCTCGTCCTGGTCGAGGACGAATATCTGGGATTGTGTGATCGCGTTGAACATGCCGGTAACGCTATTCACGCGCATCGGCCTGAGCTTCTCCGAAACTGATCGGTCTCATCCAGGCCATGGCGAAGCACGTCGGTACGGGCCCGCCGACCACTCGCCTGCGGTAGGAGCTCGGGGACTCACCGACGATGGCGTGAAACGTCCGGCTGAACGTGCCGAGGCTGCCGAAACCGACCTCGAAACAGATGTCGGTCACGCTGCGGCTCGTTTCGCGGAGCAGGGACATGGACCGTTCGATCCGCCTGCGCTGGAGATACCGGTGCGGGGTCTCCCCAAACGTGGCACGGAAGGTGCGGCTGAAGTGTCCTTCGGAGACGTGAGCGAGCCGGGCTAGCGCGGCGATGTCCAGTGGCTGGGCGTAGGCACGGTCCATCGCGTCGCGCGCACGAAGCATCCGGCGGTTGGACTCCTCCACGGCTTTGCTCACGCCCCTGATCTCAGCACAGAACACTGACAGACGGCGTGCTGATCTGCCGAACCCTGCCGCCGGACACCTCCAGCACGATGTCCGCGTCGGCAGCTTCCTCTGGCCGGTGCGTCACCTGCACGACCGTGGTACCGGCGAGCGCGGTGCGCAGGTTCGCTCGCAGCAGCCGCGCGGTGGGCTCGTCCAGGTGTGCGGTGGGCTCGTCGAGCAACACCAGATCGGCTTCCGCAGCGGCGAGCAGTGCCCTGGCCAGGGCGACACGCTGTGCCTGTCCACCGGAGAGGCCCGCGCCCGCGCTGTGCAGGATGGTGGCCGGGTCGAGGTCGCCGACGACGGCGGTCCGCAGGGCGTCGACCAGCTCCTCTTCGGTGGCTTCCGGGGCCGCGAGGCGAAGGTTCTCGGCGACCGTGGTCGAGACGAGCTGGGGTTCCTGCGGCGCCCAGGCAACACGGGCGGGGGTGCTGATCTCACCGCGATCCGGGTCGAGGAAGCCGAGCAGCGCGGCGAGCAGGGTGGACTTACCCGCGCCCGAAGGCCCCACGACCGCCACGTGCGTCCCGGCGGGAATCTCCAGATCGACATTCCGCAACACCGGCTCTGCCGCTCCCGGCCATCGCAGATCGGCTGCACGGAGGGCGATGGGGAGTTCCCCAATGTGGCATTGGGGAACTCCAACGTCCCTAATGCCACATTGGGGAACTCCTGGAACCGCGCTGAGGCGGGTGCGGGCACCGCGCAGGGTGTCCCAGTGCTGGGCGGCCGGCGGAAGGAGCGCGAGGACCTCGGCGAGCGCCAGCGGAACCAGTGCGAGCAGGGGTGCGAGTACGGGATCGAGCCGTCCTTGTGCGACGGCGGACGCGGCGAGCGCCGTGCTCGCGAGCGTCGCGGCCCCGGTGGCCAGGGTGATGACGGCGTCCGCTGCTCCCGCCCCGAGTGCCTGCCTGCGCGCGATCGTGGCCAACCTGGAGTCGTCGACGGCCAGTCCGGCCCTGCGGCTGCGGTCCGCGCCGAACGCGACCAGTTCGGCGGCGCTGTCGAACAGGGCGAGCACGCGAGCCGCGACACTGCGGCGGCCTGCGGCGAGCGCCGACGTCGCTTGCCGTTCCAAGCGCAACGCGAGTGCGGGCGCGAGCACCGCACCGGACAGCACGGCCACCGCGAGTGCGAAACCGGCCTCCGGCAGCACCACGGTCTGTACTCCGATCGCCGCGGCAAGCACCGTCGCCGCCACCAGCGGCGGGGTCACGGCCCTCGGCAACAGGTCCCGCACCGTGTCGACGTCGTCGACGAGGGTGCGCTGCCCCTCGCCCGCGCGCAGGGCGGTCGTTCGCGCGGGTCCGAGCCGGACCAGCGACTGCCAGAGCCTGACCCGGAGCCTGCCCGCCACCCGGAACGCGCCGTCGTGGGTGACGATTCGCTCGACGTATCGAAGCCCGGCGCGGGCGAGCCCGAAGGTGCGGACTCCGACGACGGCGACCGTCAGGGTGAGGATCGGCGGCTGCAAGGAGGCACGGGCGATCAACCAGCCGGAGGTCGCGGTCAGTGCGACTCCGGCGACCAGAGCTCCCGCCCCCAACGCCGCTCCGCCCACGAGCCGCCGGTCGAGCAACTCGCGGAAGGGCACCGGCCGGGAGTTCGCCGAAGGATTGCGTTCGTCCGGATGGCTGTGCGAGCTCGTCGGCGAATGCCCGGAGTTGGCGACCGGATCGGTCGCGGTGCGCTCGTGTGCGGCGATGATGACGGCGGCGCCGTCCCGCTCGGCGTCGCGTACCGCGCTCAGCACGAGTTGGGCGCTGGCCGTGTCCAAATGCGCGAACGGCTCATCGAGCAACAGCAGCCAAGCTTCTGTGTGGCGCACCCGCAGCAGGGCGCGGGCAACCGCTACCCGTTGGCGTTGGCCGATGGACAGGTGGCTGACTGGTTCGTCCACCAGGCCACCGATGCCGAGTCGGGCAAGTTCCAACTCGATCGCGCCGCCGGGCAGGGCACCCGTAACGGCGAGTTCCAGCTCCGCTCGCACGGTTCCGCCCGCGAACGCAGGCGACTGCGGCACCCACGCAACCGCTTCGCGCCACGTCGATATGTCGACTTCTTCCAGTGGTACGCCGCCGACGGTGATCGCACCTTCATGGGGCCGGACGAAGCCGAGCAACACCCCCAATGTCGTGGACTTGCCCGCTCCACTTGGCGAGCGTAGCCACACCGTGTGGCCCGGGCTGACCACGAAGGACTCACCATCCGGGGCTGTGCGATCCCGGCGTCGCACACGTAGCCCCTCGACGCGGACCTCGCCCCGGCGTGCAGTGGCGGTGCCGTCACGAGGCAGGGGTTCGTCGAGGATGGCCGCCACCCTGCGCACGGCTTCGGCACCGTCCTGCCCTGCGTGGAAGGCCGCCCCGACCGAGCGCAGCGGCTGGTAGCACTCCGGGGCGAGGATCAGCACGCCGAGGCCGACCGCGAGGCCAAGGTCGCCGGACACCAGCCGCACGCCGATCACCACGGCGACCAGAGCCACCGAAAGCGTGGCGGCGAGCTCCAGCACGAATGCCGAGGAGAAGGCGATGCGCAGACTGGACACCGTCGCTTCCCGGTGCCGGTCGGACACCCTGCGAACGGCCTCCGCCTGCGCCTCGGCACGGCGGAAGGCGGTGAGCACCGGCAGGGCTCGGACCAGTTCGAGGAGGTGACCGGACAGCCGGTGCAGGGCCTCGGTCGCTCCGGATACCCGGTCGGCGGTGTAGGTGCCGACGAGGATCGCGAACATCGGCAGCAGCGGAACGGTGGCGGCGATGATGATCGCGGACGGCCAATCGGCAAGCAGGATCGCGGCACCCGCCCCCAATGGGACGACGGCCGCCGTCACCAGTGCGGGCAGGTACTCGGTGAAGTAGGCATCGAGCGCGTCGAGGCCGCGGGTGGTCAGGGTGGCGAGTTGCCCTGGGCCACGCGACGCGATCCATTCCGGCCCGAGGCGTAGCGCCTGGTCGACGGTGCGGGCCCGTAGCTCTTCCTTGGCACCAGCCGCCGCCCTGGCCGATACGACCCGCAGCGCCCAGCCGACAAGTGACCTGACAACGACCACCGCGAGCAGCGCGGCGAGCCTGGCCCGTAGGTCACCGGCGCTGCCGTCGACGATCGCGGCGAGTACGGAGGCCAGCAGGAACGCCTGCGCGACCAGCGTGGCAGCGTTGAGCACGGACAGTCCGGCCGCGAGGGCCAGCGCCCGGCGCGCCGCCGCCGAGAGGGCGGGCAGCGCGCCGAGCGGACCTTTCCCGCTCCGCGCTGTGTCCGACTTGGACACCGTGTCCGATTTGGACACTATGGCGGAAAGGGGCGCGCGGGCGGGAAATCTCATCGGGGGACGTGCACCTTCGGAATGTGCTGAGTGCCGATCCGCTTGCGGAACACCCAGTAGGTCCAGCCCTGGTAGACGAGCACGGCAGGCGCCCCGAAGGCCGCGACCCAGGTCATCACCGTCAGCGTGTAAGGGCTGGACGACGCGTTGTCGACGGTCAGCGAGTTGGCCGCATCCAGGGTGGATGGCAGCACGTTCGGGTAGAGCGCGGCGAACAGTGTCACGGCAGCGGCGGCGATCACGACGCCGAGCGCGGCGAACGCCTGCCCTTCGCGGTCTGCGCGCAGTCGTTGCCAGGCCACCAAACCAGCGACCAGCGCGATCACCGGCAATCCCACCGTCCAGAGCGAACCGTGCCGCCACTGCACAAGGGCCATGAAGGCGAGCAACGGCAACAGCGCGACGGGCATTAGCCGCAGGGCGAGGTGACGTGCCCGCCCACGTATGTCGCCCGAAGTCTTCAGCGCGAGGAACGTCGCACCGTGCACGAGGGAGAACCCGGCGAGGGCAGCGGCGCCGAGCAGGGTGTCCCAGCGGAAAGCCTCGAACGCCGAGCCGACTCGGTTACCGTCCGCATCGAGCGGGAGGCCGAGCACGGTGGTGGCGAGCAGGAGCCCGACGCCCAGCGGCGGGATCCAGGATCCGAGCACGATCACCACGTCCCAGGCGCGCCGCCAGCTGTCGGTGTCGACCTTGCCGCGGTACTCGAACGCGACCCCGCGACCGATGAGCGCGAGCAGCACCAGCAGCAGCGGGAGGTAGGCGGCCGAGAAGAGGGACGCGTACCAGGCGGGGAACGCGGCGAACATCGCTCCGGCAGCGACGATCAGCCAGACTTCATTGCCGTCCCAGACCGGCCCGATCGTGTTGACCATGACCCGGCGTTCGGTGTTGTCCCTGCCGAGCACGGGCAGCAGCATTCCGACGCCGAAGTCGAAGCCCTCGAGGAAGAGGTAACCGAGCCAGAAGGCGGCGATGATGCAGAACCAGATGGTGGGCAGGTCCATCACGCCCTCCCCTCGATGATGTTGGCTGGTTGGACGCGAAGTTGTCCCCAAGTTGTGCACAACCAACCGAGTTGTCCACAACTTGCTGGTGAGGGGTGGTGCATAACCCACATCCGGATAGGCTGGACCTGGGGCTGCCCCCCGGAGAGGGTGGGGGCTGGGATGGGTCCGGTCAGCATCGCGCGTCGCCCTCCCTAGTACGCGAACGCGAGCGCGTCGTCGCCCGAGTCCTGGTCGGCATCGTCATCCACCTGGGGTTTCTTCGGCGGCAGCACGCCCTCGATTCCGCCGCGGACGTACTTGCGCAGCAGGAACACCTCGACCACCCCGAGCGCCGCGTAGATCGCGGTAAGCGCGATGAGCGAGGCCCACACCTCACCGGCCGTCACCCGCGAGACGGCCTGCGCGGTGAACATCCACACCCCGTCCACGCCGGTCGGGTTGGGCACCACCACGAACGGCTGCCTGCCCATCTCGGTGAAGATCCAGCCCGCGCTGTTGGCGATGAACGGCGTGGCGATCCCGGCCAGCACCATCCTCGGGAACCATTTCGACTCCGGGATGCGGCCTCGCCGGGTCAGCCACAGCGCGAGTACACCGATACCCGCCGACAGTGCGCCGAAGCCGATCATCACCCGGAATCCCCAGTACGTAACCGGCAGATTGGGCACGTAGTCGATCGGCTGCCCGGCCAGTTCACCGAGCGCCGGGTCGTCGGGGTAGTGCGTGCCGTACTGCGCCTGGTACTCGGTGACCAGGTCGTCGATCCCCTTCACCTCAGTGGTGAAGTCGTTGTGCGCGAGGAAGGACAAGAGCGCGGGCACAGTGAACGTCTTGACGTCCTCGCACTCGGCGTTCGCGACGTCCCCGACGGCGATGATCGAGAAGCTGGCTGGCTGCTCGGTGTGGCAGAGGGCCTCGGCCGCCGCCATCTTCATCGGCTGCTGCTCGAACATCAGCTTGCCCTGCGCGTCGCCACTGACCACGAGTCCCGCGAAGGCCACGACCCCGACCCAGGCGCCCAGGCGCAGCGAAGACCGCCACACCTCGCGGTGCTCGTCGTGGGTCCGCCGCTTCGACACCAGGCGCCAGCCTGCGATGCCGACCAGGAAGGCCGCCGCGACCGAGAAGGTGCCCGCGATCGTGTGCGGGATGGCGGCCAGCGCGGTGTTGTTCGTCAGTACCGCCCAGATGGAGTTCATCGTCGGCCGGCCGTCGACGAACTCCACCCCGACCGGGTGCTGCATCCAGGAGTTGGCGGCCAGGATGAAGTAGGCGGAGGCCACCGTGGCCAGCGAGAACGCCCAGGCACAGGCCAGGTGCACGCGCTTGGGCAACCGATCCCAGCCGAAGATCCACAACCCGAGGAAGGTGGACTCGACGAAGAACGCGACCAGACCTTCCATCGCCAGTGGCGCCCCGAACACGTCACCGACGAAACGCGAGTAGGCACTCCAGTTCATGCCGAACTGGAACTCCTGCACGATCCCGGTCACCACGCCCATCGCGAAGTTGACCAGCAGCAGCTTGCCCCAGAACTTGGTCATCTTGTAGTAGCGCTCGTTGCCGGTACGCACCCACGCCGTCTGCATGCCCGCGACCAGGATTGAAAGTCCGATGGTCAGCGGCACCATCAGGAAGTGGTAGACGGTCGTGATGCCGAACTGCCACCGCGCTAACTCGAGGACCTCCACACCGAGAACGATCCTCCGCGCCGACCGGCGCAGGCAGGTCCCGTGGTCCTGATTTTCCCAGGACCTAAGTCCCGATCTCGGGTCAGTCCGCGCCGCGTACCGGGCCGAGCAGTTCCCAACCGGCGGTGGCGGCCGCCTCCGCCAGCGCTCGCGGATCACCGTCGCCGGCCAGCACCTGGTACTCGGTGCGGCCGAGAAGCTGCCATGCCTCGCGCATTTCCGGCCGCGACGGCATGATCAGGCCGGTCCGGCACTGGTCGACATACGGGCCGAGGACCGGGTCCCGTTCCGCGACGGTGGACATGGCCTCTTCCTGCACGGGCACAAGCTGCTGGAATCGGTTCAGGTCCAGACCAGCTCGTGGCTGGGAAAGGTAGCTGGTCACGAGATCTCGTGCCGCGGGCAGGCTCGGTGCGCCTCGGTAGATGAACAGACCGTAAGCCGAAACCAATGGCCGTGCGGCCTGCTCACCCACCGGCGGGACCGCGCTGACCGTGACGTCCAGGTGCCGGGCTCGGATCGCGGCAAGCGCCCTGGACGAACAGACGTAGAACGGCGCTCGTCCTTCCAGGAACACGCTGGACGCCTCGGCACGGCCGAGTTCGGAACTCAACGTGCCGTCCCGGCCCAGTTCAGCGAGCCGGACGAACGCATCCACAAATCCCTGCCGCCAGACGGAGATGTCGTCGAACCTGTCATCCCCGTCGTCGCCCGGTTCCCGGAAACCGAAGAACGATCCGCCCAGACTCGAGAACAAGGGCCACAGGTGATAGGGGTCACCGGCGTTCCCGTTCGCGTCGGGTTTGCCCACCTGGAGAGCGAGTGCGACACCGTCCTCTATCCCTTTGGACCTGAGCGCGGCACGTCCCGCTGCGACGACGTCGGCGAAGGTGGTCGGCATCGGGCCGTCACCGGTCAACGCGTTGTTCCGGATCAACGCAACGGTGTCGAAAACGTAGGGAATCCCGTACAACCGGCCGTTCCTGCTCAGTGCGTCCAAGGCGACTGGCGAGATCTGGCGCAGCCGCTGCGCGCTGATCGGTGGTTCGATGACCGATTCCTCACGGGCGACCCGCCCGATCCAGTCGTGTGGTCCGACCACCACGTCCGGAATGTCGTGACCGCGCGGCGCGTCACCGGTCGCGGCCAGCTTCGCAAAGGCGTCTTCCAGGTCCTCGGTTCGTTCGAACGGCTGCACCTTGACCGAGACCGGATAGGCCCGCCGGAAGTTGCTGCGGCGACCGAAGTAGCGGGCGAGGGTGACCGACCTGGTCTTCTCCGCCCAGATCACCAACGATCGCACGCGTTCCACCTGCGCCTCATCCCGGAACCAGAAGCCCTTGCCGTTTCGGAAGGTGACCTGCACGCCATGCGGTTTGTTCTCGTGTGGCGTACCGGAGCCGAGCTCGACAGGACGTCCGGCCGGGCGCGAGCTTATCGACTGGTGTACCGATCCGCTCGCCCACAGATAGTCCTGCCCACTCGGCAGAACGCCGACGTCCTGCCGGGCTTCCCGCCCGTGAAGACCGCAGGTGACGGTCAGCACGACTTCTTCGAAGGCGAGCTTCGACTCGTTGTGCATGAGGGCGCCGGTGAGCCCTGCGTCCGCCCCCACTTGCCAGCCGATCTTGAGCCGGCGCGCTCGCTCCTTCCGCCGGCTGGAGCGGACAGCGCCGACCAGTGCCGTCACGGCGGTGATCGCGGCGCAGATGGCGACGACTGTTGTCGCCGCAAGGCTCACGTCACTGAAGAAAGACAACCCGGCGGCAAAGTCGAGTGAACGCACCAGAAAAACATATCGAGGGCGCAGGTGGTGCGTACGACAATTCGCTCAGATGCGAATCGCTGGGCGCGGCATTAGACCATTCGGCGCAGTACTCCGACGATTAAGACCGCAGGTCGCAATGGAACAACGTCGTCCACGACCAGCTCGCCGGTCAGCTCAGGCATCACGTGCACCCGAAGTCCCGATGTCTTCCAGCGCCAGTCGGTAGGCCCGCTCGAACGCGTCGGCCGCGGGCGCGGGCACGTCCGGGCGGACGCCGGTGCCCTCCCAGTTGGTTCCCGAGACCAGGTTGATCGAGCGCGCGAAGGAGATCGTGACGTCCAGGTGGGTGTCGACCCGGTACTGCTCGCGGGGATGCGCACCGCCCCGAGTCGTCTCGCCCACGGTTCGTGCCCTGCCCAGTTGCTGCAGCGTGTACGCGAGGTCCTCGCCTGCGGAGAACGTGTCCGGCCCGGTCAGCACGTACACCGGCTTGTCCGCACCGAACGCGGGACCCGGCACGTACGGCAAGGTCCACACCTGCTCGGTGCGGTCGCCCTCACGGAAGTAGATGTCGCTGAGGTGGGTCGGCCCGTCGAAGAGATAGGTGCAGATCAGGGCCACCGCTGCGGGGCTGCCACCGCGGTTTCGCCGCACGTCGATCAGCAACGCGTCGGTGGAGGCGAGCAACGTCATCGCAGCGGACTGCACCTCGCCGCTGATCTCCGGCCCGAAGAGAAACCGGATGTCCAGGTAGCCGACGTTGCCGTCCAGCCGCTCGACCCTGGCGATCCCGTGTCCGGTTTGTGCCGCCTCCGCCCGTTCGGACTCGGCGAACCCTTCGGGCTCTTCGCGGTGGGCGTGAAGCGGTTCGATGTGATGGCGCAGCCGGAGGTGTTTGTCCCCGTTCACCGACTGGAGATCCGCGGTGACGGCCTCAGCCAGCGCGGGGTGGTCGAGCTCGGTGTAGCTACCCCCGGCCGACCTGGCGCGCAGCACCCCCACAACCTCTTCGGCGACGTCGGGAAAGACGTAGTGCGCGGACATCTTCCGGCAGACGTCGGCGATCACCTGCTCCACGTCACGGTCTGGCACAGCTCACTCTCCTTCGGCGTTCGACAGACCGTGCAAGCCTAGCCAAAAATTGAGTTCGGGGTGCCGAAATTAATTATGAGACTCCCCTTCTGCAATTCTGCACCTGGACCGAAATCGGCGATTCGCAATTCCCATGTACTAGGCATTTTTCGTTATCCCCTTTATCGTGGAAGTGAAAGGGGCGTGGATCTTCGATGTCGACCGCACTGCTGGCTCTGGCCAGCACGTTTGCGCTGGTACTGGTGGCGGAACTGCCGGACAAGACCATGGTCGCCACCCTGGTCCTGACCACCCGTTTCCGCGCATTACCGGTCCTCGTCGGCGTCGGTATCGCTTTTGCCCTGCAAGCTGTGATCGCGGTCGCGTTCGGCAGCGTGCTCACATTGTTACCGGAGAGCCTGGTATCGGCCGTGGTGGCGGCGATGTTCGGCCTCGGTGCGTACATGTTGCTCCGCGAAGGGTTCACCGAAGCCGACGACAGCGGTGCCGACGCTGCCCGCACCGGCCCCCACCCACTGCCGTTCCTGCGCTCGGCGATGACGTCGTTCGGTGTGCTCTTCGCCGCCGAGTGGGGCGATGCCTCCCAGCTCGCCACAGCGGGCCTCACGGCGCGATTCGCGCAGCCGATTCCGGTCGGCATCGGCGCGTTCCTCGGGATGGCGACCGTCGCAGGACTGGCCGTCGTCATCGGGCACAAGCTGCGGGGGAGGCTGCGCCCCAAGCTGCTGCAGCGCGTTGCCGGGTTCGCGTTCGCCGGGTTCGCCGCATTCGCCCTCTGGCAGACACTGGCCTGAGCTCCCCGGGCCGCTTGGCGGTAGTTATGGCACAAGTGGATCTTGCTTGGGCGTACTTGCAGACATCCCAACCGGGCTGGGTCAGGGGCGGACTGGGGATTGGGGTTGGGGTGGGGTTGGGGACAGGGTTTTTGCCAGGTTGGTTGCGGCTGTGACTACCTGGGGGCCCACCGTGGCCGCCTCGAGTGGGTCGAGCGAGACCACCCCGACGCTGGCGCGCAGGCCGGGTACCCCGCGCACGGGTGCCGCGATGCCCACAGCGCCGGCCTGCAGCTCGCCGGTCGTGCGCACCCACTGTTTACCGCCCTGGCGCAGCGTGAGCGCCTTGCCCGCCGCACCACGGGAGACCGGGTGCCTGCTTCCGACCCGATAAGCGACGTGAAAGCTCGTCCAGGTCGGCTCGACGACCGCTACCGCCTGGACCTGGTCCCCCTCGGCCACCGAGAGGTGCGCCGTGGCGCCCACCCCCTCGGCGAGTTCGCGCAACACCGGCTGGGCGGCCTGGCGCAACTGCGGCAGCACCTGCCCCGCCAGCCGGAGCAGGCCGACGCCGAGGCGCACCTTGCTGCCGTCGCGCCACACCAGCCCGCGTTCGGAGAGCGGAACCAGCAGCCGGTAGACGGCAGCACGGCTCGCGCCGATGGTCACAGCGAGCTCGGAGATCGTCGCTGCCTCGCCACCGGCATCGGCAACGGCCTGGAGCAGGGCGAGCCCGCGATCCAGTGTCAGCGAGCTCTCCCTGCTCACAGCAGCCCGAGCCCCTTCAGGTCGGCGATCGGCTCGTCGAACGTCGCCGAGGCGTAGGAGGCGAACAGGGCCCGCACGGCCTTGGCCGCGTCCGCCGAAAGGTCGGCCGCCTCGGCGGCGAGCGCTTCGCCGTCGGTGACCTCCAGCGCCTCACGCACGTTCCCGCCCGAGAGACACCGGGCCGAGGCCACCAGCAGGTTGAGGAACCCGTGATGGGTGAATCCAGTGTCGGGATCGGCGTGCCGTACCGCGCGGTGCAGGCTGTTCGTCGCCTTGAAGGAGGCACCGGAGACGGTGCTCACCACGGAGAGGAAGTCGGCGACCTCGTCGACGCTCGGGAAGTTCTCACTGGACAGGCCGCCGCAGCGGATCTTCGGCCAGCTGCCGTGCTCGATCACGTTGCGCACGCCGTCAAGCCAGCCGACCCCGCGGCGCGGCTCGACCACCCGCTCGACATCCTCTGGCACGAATTCCGAGACCCGTTCCAGCCACACCTCGTCCACGTCCGAAGGGGCGGGCATCTCGACCATCCGCAGCGCCAGCAGCTCGCTGCGTGATTCGACGATCGAAATCGCCTTCGGCACTCCGCCGAGGCCGGTGTCGATGATCAACGACAGCGGCAGCGGCTTGGTCGGACGCACCTTGATCAGTTCGGTGATCAGCTCGGGCAATCGGGAGGCTTGGCAGAGGAACACCCCGAGAACTCCGGCGTGCTCACCTCCCCTTGCCTCGAAGTGCGCCCGCAGTGCTTCGGGCATGGCGGCGTTGCCTGGAGGGAACAGCGCCGAGTCGTCGACAAGGCGCGCGAGCAGGGGCGGGATTCCACGGGGGCCGGGTGGCGGGAGTTCCACAGCGCTTGACACGACTGACACGCTAGTAGCGTACGACATGAGGACAACAGTGTCCGTGCAGCGAACGCATCTGGTCGTATCTGGAGGAGGGTCCGATGCCGTTCTATCGACAGGTCGGCGAGATTCCGGCGAAGCGCCACACGCAGTTCCGGTCACCACAGGGCAGCCTGTACGCGGAGGAGCTGATGGGGGTCGAGGGCTTCTCCGCCGACTCCGCGCTGCTGTACCACCGCAACCTGCCGACCGCGATCGTGAACGCCGTCGCCGTGGCGGACGAGCGCGGCCCACTGCGGCCCAACCACCCGCTCAAGCCGCGCAGCTACCGCACCCAGGACCTCAAGTTCGCCGGTGACGCCGACGCGGTGACCGGACGCAGGCGGATGTTCGCCAACTCCGACGTCACCATCGCCTTCGCCGTGGCGGCCGAACCCAGCCCGCTCTACCGCAACGCGATGGGCGACGAGCTGCTGTACGTACAGGGCGGCGCCGCGACGGTCGAGACGATCTACGGCGCGCTGGACGTCGGTGACGGTGACTACGTCGTCATCCCGACCTCGTGCACCTACCGGGTCGTACCGCACGCCTCGGGCCGGGGCGCCGGCGACGGAACCGTCCGGCTGCTGATCCTCGAGGCACGCGGGCACATCGGGCCGCCGAAGCGCTACCTCTCGGCGAAGGGCCAGTTCCTCGAACACGCGCCGTACTGCGAACGCGACCTGCGCGGGCCGGTCGGGCTGCTGCTCGCCGAGGGCACGGACGTCGACGTGCTGGTGCGTCACCGCGGGGGCCTCACGCGCTACACCTACGCGAACCACCCGTTCGACGTCGTCGGGTGGGACGGCTGCCTCTATCCGTGGGTGTTCAACATCGACGACTTCGAGCCGATCACCGGTCGCGTGCACCAGCCGCCGCCCGTGCACCAGACCTTCGAGGGCCCGAACTTCGTGGTGTGCTCGTTCTGCCCGCGCAAGGTGGACTACCACCCGTTGTCGATCCCGGTGCCGTACAACCACGCCAACGTCGACTCCGACGAGCTGATGTTCTACGTGCGCGGCGACTACGAGGCCCGCAAGGGCTCGGGCATCGGCATCGGGTCGATGTCACTGCACCCTTCCGGCTTCACCCACGGGCCGCAGCCCGGCGCCGCGGAGGGCTCGATCGGTGCGGAGTTCTTCGACGAGACGGCGGTCATGGTGGACACGTTCGCCCCGCTGGACCTCGGTGAGGCCGCCGAAGCCGCCGAGGACCCGGGCTACGCCTGGACCTGGTCCGGCCGCGGTCCCGGCTGACCCGTGGCGGCCGCCACGAACCGGCAGGAAGAGCGGCCATATGGGAAACTGGGGTATGGCGAATCCAGAACCTTACGAAGGCCAGGAACGCGCCGAATACGTCGAGCGCGGTACCGGCCGACTGCGTGCCGTCCGTGTCCTCAACACGATCATCAGTGTCGTTTGCGGCATCTTCGCCGCGGTGCTGGCCATCCACATCCTGTTGGTGATCGGCGATGCGAATCCGGACAACTCCTTCGCCCGATTCATCACCGACTGGGCCGGCGGGATCACCCTCGGCCTGGACAACCTGTTCACCCCGGCCGACGAGAACCTGCAGGTGTTGCTGAACGAGGGGCTCGCAGCGCTCTTGTGGCTCGCCATCGGCGCGGTCCTGACGACGCTCATCTCCCGAATCGCACTACCCAGTGGCGAACGGCAGGTCTGGTACCGGCGAACCGTCCGCTGAGACTGAGAGGGCTTGGCAGACATCGAGCCCTTCCGCTCCCCCTGCACCTAGGTTAGGCTCACCTAAGTAGGAGGTGAGTGGTGACCGAGACACAGACCCGTCGCCCGCCGGCGCCGTTTCCGGCCGAGCGCGCCAAGACCATCGCCAGCCGCGGCGGCCCCGCGATACTGATGCCCGCCGCGGAACGCCCCGGTGGTGACTCACGCGTCTCGCCGGTGCTGCACCACGTGCACGCCAGCGGCAGCGTCAGTGTGCTGCTGCCCGACGACCACGATCTGGTGCACGCGACCGGTGCCGCGGGCAGGGCCGAGGTCGCCGTGATGCTCGAACTGACCGATCGGGCACCGGTCGACCTGCGCGAACCGATCCGCGGGCTGCTCTGGATCACCGGCTGGCTACGCAGACTCGACGAGCGGGCCGCCAGGGCGCGAGCCGTCTCGATCGTCGACGACCGTCCCGATCCGCGCCTGCTCGACGTCGGCCACGGACTGAGCGTCCTCAGGCTGACCCCCGCATCACTGGTGCTCGCGGACGCGGAGGGCACCCACTCGCTTCGGCCGCACATGTTCAGCGCGGCCACGCCCGACCCGTTCGCCACCTACGAGGCGGAGTGGCTGCGGCATCTGGAGTCCGCACACGCGGATGTGGTCGACCAGCTCGCCCGGCATCTGCCGGAGGAGCTGCGGGGCGGGCGCATCCGCCCGCTCGGCGTCGACCGGTTCGGCCTGCGCCTGCGGGTGGAGGCCGAGGCCGGTGATCACGACGTGCGGCTCGCCTTCTCCCGGGCGGTCAGCAGTCCGGCGGAACTCGCCGTCGAGTTGCGCAGACTCGTTGGCTGTCCGTTCCTGCGCCAGCCGGGGTAGGCGGGCGGCTCAGACCAGTTCGGGCGGGAAACCGCCGGTGGCGATCGGACCCCAGCTCTCGATGCGCACCCGCAGCAGACTCTTGCCCTGCCTGCGCATCGCCTCGCGGTACTCGTCCCAGTCCGGGTGCTCACCCGAGATACTGCGGAAGTACTCGACCAGCGGTTCCACGGCCTCGGGCAGATCCAGCACCTCCGCGACGCCTTCCAACTGCACCCAGGGACCGTTCCACTCGTCGGAGAGCACGCAGAGCGCCACACGGGGTTCACGGCGGGCGTTGCGGACCTTGGCCCGCATCGGATAGGTCGCGATCACGATGCGTCCCTCGGAGTCGACCCCATTGGTAACCGGCGAGAGCTGGGGCCTGCCGTCGGCCCGGCTGGTGGACAGGATCGACCGGTGCCGGTCGCGAAGGAACTCGAGCAGTTCGGCCCGGCCGACCCGGTCGGTGGTCGCGATATTCGGAGTCTGTGCCATGGCCCGAGCGTAATTCCTCGCCGGACTACCGGCCCGAACGCAAAAAGCCCCGGGTGCGCTCCGAATTCGAAACGCGCCCGGGGCCCTGCAGGCCGGATGGCGAAGATCAGGTCTTCGTCTTGGCCTTGGTCGTGCTCCCGTCGTCGACGGAATCGCCGTTCGGTTCGACCAGCCCGTCCTCGATCAGGCTCTGCGAGACGTGCTCGGTGAGTTCATCGCGCTGCAGCCTGCGTTGGATGCGGAGCATGACCGCGCGTTCGGCGCTGAACTGTTTCCAGGTCGCCACACACATACCCAGCATCACCACACTGAACGGCAACGCGATGATGATCGCGGCGATCTGCAACGCGCTGAGCCCGCCCGCGAGCAGCAGCGCGATGGCCACCAGTCCCTCGGCCGCCGCCCAGAACACGCGGCTCCACCTGGGTGGCTCCGGGTCGCCACCGGAGGCGAGCATGTCCACCACCAGCGAACCGGAGTCCGACGAGGTGACGAAGAACAGCACGATCAGGATGATCGCGCCGATCACGACCACCGAGCCGCCGGGCAGCCCGTCCAGCAGGCCGAACAGCGAGCCGTTCGTGTCCACGCTGCCGTCCGCGCCGACCAGGCCACCGCCACCGAAGAGCTCCCGGTACAGCGCCGTTCCGCCGAAGACCGTGAACCAGATGAAGGTGATGGTGGTGGGAACCAGCAGCACGCCCGCGACGAACTCGCGGACCGTACGCCCGCGGGAAATACGGGCGATGAAGACGCCGACGAAGGGCGCCCAGGAGATCCACCAGCCCCAATAGAAGGTGGCCCAGCTGCCCTGCCAGTCCTGACCTTCCGAACCCTGCAGTGCCGTGGTGTCGAAGCTCAGGCGGAACAGGTTCTGGAAGTACAGCCCGACCGACTGCACGGACTCCCGGAAGATGTACAGGGTCGGACCCGCGATCAACACGAACAGCATCAGCGCGCCGGCGAGCACCATGTTGGTGTTCGACAGCCACTTGATGCCCTTCTTCAGACCGGTGACCACCGAGACGATCGCCAGCGTGGTGATGCCGCCGATCAGGATGATGTAGGTCCAGTTACCCGGGTTGCTGACGAGACCGATGAAGTCGAGGCCGGAGGCGATCTGCAACACGCCGAGACCGAGCGAGGTCGCCACACCGAAGAGCGTGCCGACGATCGCGGCGATGTCGATCACGTCACCGATCCAGCCCTTGACCCGGCTACCGAGCAACGGCTCGAGGGCCCAGCGAATGGAGACCGGCCGGTTCTTCCGGTGGATCGCGTAGGCGACGGCGAGGCCGACCACCACGTAGATCGCCCAGGGGTGCAGGCCCCAGTGCAGGAACGTCTGTACCAGCGACTGCTGGGCCAGCTCGGCTTGCGTGCCTTCGACACCCGGCTTCGGACTGGCGAAATGGTTCAGTGGCTCCGCCACTCCCCAGAACACCAGGCCGATACCCATTCCGGCCGCGAACAGCATCGCGAACCAGGACGTGAGCTTGAACTCCGGTTCCTCGTCCTTCGGCGCGAGTTTGATGTCACCGAAGTGACCGAGCCCCATCCAGAGCGCGAAGACCACGAACCCGGAGACGATCAGCGTGTAGTACCAGCCGAAGGTACCGATGATCGAGTCCTGAACGGCGTTGATCGCGTCGCCCATGGTGTCCGGAAAGATCACCGTGAACAGCACGAACACCGCGATAATTACCGCAGAGGGCCAGAAGACCCTCGGCGCGATCGTTTCGTGCCACTTCTTTTTCGGACCTGGAGGAGCCGCGGCCCCTGGATCCGATGTTGTCGCCACGAGAAAGTCCTCCCTTTCGCTGCGATCCGCTCCCCCACGGATCTGTGTGGCTACGTTCTTACGTTCGCCGTGGAACCCTAAACCCTGGCAGTAACGTTTTGACCAACCATCATCCTCCAAATCGGCGTCGATTGCCCCATCTAGCCACCTGACCAGGGCTTCTGGTGCTGGGATACCGTGCGGCGGTGTTCAACACAACCCGCCGCTGGCTGAACCCGCCGCGTCCTGCGGAGCCGGTCCCGCTGACCGATCCGGCGCAGCGACGCGGCGTGCTCATCGAGGTCATTCTCGTCTTCTCGATCACTCTGGGACTGTCCGGTGTGCGCAGTCTGCTTTCCCTTGTGGACTCTCTGTTACGTCCCGAACCGTTGGCCGAGCAACGGGTCGCCATCAATGTGCCGCAGGCCACCGCTGACCTGATCGATCTGCTCAAGCAACTGCTCAGCGCGACGCAGCTCGTCGGCTGGGGAGCCCTAGGGGTGTACCTGCTGTGGCGCGGCGGGATGCGACTCGCCGAGATCGGACTGGACCGCGGGCACCCTCGGCGGGATCTGCTGTGGGGCGTCGGCCTCAGCGCTCTCATCGGACTTCCCGGCCTCGCGCTGTACCTCATCGGGTGGCAGCTGGGGATCAATCTGACGGTACAACCGTCCACACTGGACGAGACGTGGTGGCGGCCGATAACGCTCACCCTGTCCGCATTCGGCAACTCCTTCGCCGAGGAGATGCTGGTGGTGGGTTACCTACTCACCCGGCTCCGGCAGCTCGGTGTGCGGGAGAACTCCGCTCTGCTGATCTCCGCCGTGCTGCGCGGTTCCTATCATCTGTACCAAGGCTTCGGCGGGTTCGTCGGAAACCTCGTGATGGGTCTGATCTTCGGCCGGCTCTGGCAGCGCACCAACAGGATCTGGCCGCTCGTCGTGGCACACACCCTGCTCGACATCGTCGCGTTCGTCGGGTACGCCCTGCTTCGTGGCCGGGTGAGCTGGCTCCCGTGAACGTGACGCCCAGCGCAACGAATCGCGCTTGAGGCGTTCAATTCCGTCGAAACTCGTGGCGCCGCGTCGTCGTCCGATACGCCGCCACGCGGTCTCGTTTCGTCACCCGCGTACCACTCGCCGAATCATTACGCTGGCGCCGTGACTTCCAACAGCTCTCAGGAACCGAAGCCCCGCGTGGACTCCGAGGTCGGCCCGTTGCGCACTGTGCTGCTGCACCGGCCGGGCAACGAACTCAAACGCCTCACCCCACGCAACAACGACCAGCTGCTGTTCGACTCGATCCCCTGGGTGGACCGGGCACAGCAGGAGCACGACGCCTTCGCCGACGTGCTCGGCAACCGGGGTGTCGAGGTCCTGCTGCTGGCCGAGGTGCTGCGTGGCGCGCTCGACGATCCGCGAGCGCACGCGGCGGGCGTGCACGCCGCGGTGGACAGCAAGCGGCTGGGCACGGATCTGGCCGATTCGCTACGTGCACACCTCGGGAAGGTGGATTCGGCGACGCTGGCCGAGGTGCTGATGTCCGGCGCGACCTTCGAGGAGCTGCCTGCCGCGGAGACTCCCTCGCTGGTCCGCAAAATGCATCACCCGCACGACTTCGCGGTAGCGCCGCTGCCGAACCTGCTGTTCACCCGTGACTCCTCGGTGTGGATCGGCGACAGGGCCGCCATCTCCTCGCTTGCCATGCCCGCACGGGAGCGGGAAACGGCGTTGCTCGACCTCATCTACGCCTACCATCCGCGGTTCCAGGGCAGCGGTCGCGCGTACGGGGCGCACTCGGCACCCATCGAGGGCGGGGATGTGCTGTTGCTGGCACCCGGCGTGCTCGCCGTCGGCGTGGGCGAGCGCACGAGTGCGGCAGGGGCGGAGTCCCTGGCCCGTTCGGTGTTCACCGACGGCATCGCCCACACCGTGCTGGTCGTGCCGATCGCGCAGAGCAGAGCGACGATGCACCTGGACACCGTCTGCACGATGGTCGACAAGGACGCGGTGGTGATGTATCCGCTGGCCCGGGAGTCGCTGGTGGCGTACACGCTGCGGCCCGACGAGCACGCGGGCAAGGAATCGGTTCGCGTGGACGGTCCCGCACCGTTCCTCTCGGCCGCGGCCGAGGCGATGGGCATCGACCGGCTGCGGGTCATCGACACCGGCCTCGACCCGGTGACCGCGGAACGCGAGCAATGGGACGACGGCAACAACACTCTCGCGCTGGCGCCGGGTGTGGTGGTCGGTTACGAACGCAATGTGGAGACGAACGCGCGGCTCGAAGACGCCGGCATCGAGGTGGTGCGAATCGCCGGCTCGGAACTCGGCTCGGGGCGCGGCGGCCCGCGCTGCATGTCCTGCCCGGTAACGCGAGACCCGATTCGATAAGAATAAGGGAGGCTAACCTAATAACCACCGGAAAGAGTTAATGAATGTCTTTCGGTTATTAGGATAGCCTAAACATAATTAGTTTTACCTTCGCTCACAAAGGATACACTAATAGGGGTCACGTCACTAGATTCGACTGGAATTCTGCCACCGATTTCCCTTATATTTGGAGCATGGCCCTCACGAAGAAGCAACCGCGTTCCAAGTTCTACGAGCTACTGCAGGGGCAGGTGCACAACGAGTTCAACGCCTCCCAGCAGTACATCGCGCTGGCCGTTTGGTTCGACAACGAGGACCTCCCCCAGCTCGCGAAGCACTTCTACAAGCAGGCAAAAGAAGAGCGCAACCACGCCATGGCACTCGTCCAGTACATGATGGACACCGACCACCACGTGGAGATTCCGGGCACTGGAGAGGTCCGCAACGACTTCTCTGACGTCGCCGAACTCGTTCAGCTCGCCCTCGACCAGGAGAAGGAGGTCGCCGCGGATATCAAAACCCTCGCCAAGGCGGCCCGCGCCGAGGACGACTACCAGGGTGAGCAGTTCATGCAGTGGTTCCTCAAGGAGCAGGTCGAGGAAGTCGCACAGATGGACTCGCTGCTCAAGATCGTCCGGCGCTCGAACGGCAACCTGTTCGACGTCGAGGCATTTCTGCACCGCGAGTCCGTCGGTGACGGCGGCGAAGACCCGACCATGCCCCCGGTCGCGGGCGGCACGATCTGAGAACGGCTCCCGCCATACCGTCAGGGCCACCTCGCCGCGTTCCCACGTGCCGGGGTGGCCTTGATCGTGTGCGCTGAGCTCAGCAGGGGACGTCGGGCGCGATCAGCTGTAGCGAGTCCACCTGCTCGTCGGCCACGTAGAACACATAACTACCGCCGCCACCGGTCGGCGTCGAGTAGGTGGCCGAGCCGGACTCGGCTTCCGGGTAGGCCTGCTGCACCTGGTCCAGAGAGGATCCCGCGCCGATCCCCTCCGGCGTTCGCGCACCCGAGGCACTGAAGGTCACGATTCCCCGTTCGGCCGAGACCACGACCTCCCGCACCGCCGAGTCGCCCTCGGTCAGCTCGTAGATCCCGCAGCCCTCCGGCGGGGGCGGTGTTTCCTTGCCCGCGGCCAACTCTCCGGTCGCTGTGGCGTCGGAGAACGACATCCCCAGCTTGAGCCCGCGATAGCCGTCCGGGCCGAGTACCGGCGACTGAAGCGCCTCGCTGCTCGGCTCCGACGATGGAACGACCTGCTCGGTGACCGAATCTTTCGCCTCCGCGGTGGCATCGGTGCGGGGCTCGTCCTGCACTTCGGGGGGCGGGACGGGGGTAAAGCTCGGTGAGGTGAACTCGGGGGGCGCGATGGCGGGCGAGCCGGACTCGATGGCCAGCGCAGTGCCGGTGCCGGCCGGTGACGCGTCCTCAGCTGGGGGCCGGTTGTTGAGCAGTACCGCACCGGCCACCAGCGCGACGACGGCAGCAGCACCGCCGCCACCGGTGAGCGCGGCGCGCCGCCTGCGTACCCGCCGCGCGCCGGAAACGATCGACGCGCGAGCGTCGGGCGTCGGGTGCAGGTCCAGCCGGCCGTCGGCGAACAGCGTGCGGAGTTCGTCGCCGAGCGGGTCTTCGGCGTTCTCGCTCATGGTTCCCTCCCTCCTGGCTCGTCGGCAGCCGTCAGCTTGGTCCGCAACGAGGCGACCGCCTTACTCGCCTGGCTCTTCACGGTTCCCGTGCTGATACCGAGCGAATCGGCGATTTCCGCCTCGGACAGTCCTTCGTAATAACGCAGCACGATGACCGCACGTTGCCTCGGCGGGAGTGCGCGTAACGCCTGCCACAACGGTTCGTGCTCGAACGGGTCCGCAGGAGTGACCGATCGGGACTCCGGAACGTCCGCGACCAGGCTTTCCCGGCGCAGCCGGCGCCAGCGGCTGATGTGGGCGTTGGCCATTGACCGGCGGATGTAGGCGAGCGGGTCCCCCGTCTTGCGTTGCACATGGGTCCAGCGCGAACCGATCTTCTCCAGCACGGTCTGCACGAGGTCGGCGGCGTCGTGCGGATTGCCGGTCAGTGCGTGCCCGTATCGCAGCAACCCCGGAAGGCTGGCCTCAACGAACTCGCCGAAGTCCGTGAGTTCGCCGTGCACCGCCTGTCCTCTCTCTCGGCGCGCAGTGTTCTACACACAGTGTCGCCTATGCAGATGAGGGTGATCACGCGACGCACGTCAGGGACGCGCACGCATCTCCACCGCTTGTCGACCCATTCGCGAGTAGCCGCTGTGGCGGAAAGCAATCCACCGAAAGCTCCTCATCATCGAACGATAAGGAGCTGATCGCGGTCACGGTAACGCGGACCGGTCAACCGAGCGCCAGCGCCTCCGGCAATCGGAAGGAACCGTCGGTATCGGGTGGGAACGGATGCGCCGCGACGACCGCGGCACGCGGCAGCGGCCCGTAGACGTGCGGGAACCAGGGCATGCCCGGCGCGGGTGGGTCGGCAGGCTCCCAACGCACCTCGGCGTCGACCAAAGCGGGGTCGACCTCCAGCAGCAGCAGGTCGGTTCGGCCCGCGTAGAGCCGGTTCGCGGGCAGGTGCACGGTCCCGCGCTCCGAACAGTGGATGAAGCCTGCGTCATCCAGCGAGGCCGTGCGGTACTCGCCGCCGGCGGGAACGGCGGCCCATTCGCCTCGCGGGCAGATGTGCAGGATCATCGCGTCCGGATTCAGCGCAGGGTGAGCTGGCGGCCGACCAGACCGTCGCGCGCCCGGCGCTCAGTGGCATTGAGCGGCTCGCTGTCCAGCGACTTCACCGCCGCGGTCAACCGCTCCCCGAGCCGACCGGCCGGCTCCTCCCACTCCCTGGCGTGCGCCTCGGGGTCGAGGTCCCACACCGGGACCAGCAGGCCGTGTGCGCGGAAGGACCCGGCGTAGCGAGACCCTTCGCCGAGGCCGATCTCGCCCGCGGCCGACAACCGGGCCAGCGCCTGGAGCAGCACGTTCTCCTGCTCCGGCCAGACCCAGCGCAGGTGCGCCTTGTCCCCGGCCTCCACCCAGTAGGCGGCGGGCCCGATCCGCTCGGTGGGCATGATCGCGGCGTTGGCGCGTTCCAGGGACATGGCGATGTCACCGGTCGCATCCGCGTCCTCCGGCAACCACCAGGAGAAGTCCTTGTGCAGGGTGATGTCGAGCTCGGCCTCGGGCACCAGCAGGTCCTGCAGGCGCTCTCCCTGCTCCGGCGGGCTGGTGGTGTCCGGCACGGAGAGAACGTCGCCCTCCTTGGCCTCCAGCGCCCAGCGCAGGGAACGGCCGAGGTCACGACTGATGTCGGAGGACCGGGTCTGCACCTGCATGCCGACGAAGATCTCCCCGTCAGTACGCACGAAACCCGCCGCGGCCATCGGCAGCACGGTCGCCAGCGTCACCGTCCTGTCCGGACTGTCCTTGAGTGACAGCCGGGCGGTGGCGGACGGGACGAACTCGCGCAGCGCGATCAGCTCGGGCTCGGCCGCGAGCCCCTCGAACGGCCGCCCGACGAACACATCGCGCACCTTCGGCTTCCGCGTCGAGTCCTTCTTGGGACCCTTCTTGCGCGCACCCTTGCCCATGTCGCCTCCTTGCTGACGTCCCGGCAGACGCTACCTAACGCGCGGAGGGATCCCGGCCTGCGGGTGCACCAGCCAGCTCGGCGAGCACAAGATCAGCGGCCGCCGGTCCGCTGGCAGCGACAAGCGCACACTGGTCCACGGAATCGGGCCGCGGCTACAGTCACCGGATGTTCGACCCCCGCGATCCCGAGTTTCTCACCGACCCGTATCCGGCGTTCGCCGCACTGCGAGCCGAGGGCGAGGTGCACCACCACGACGGACTCGGACTGGCCGTCGCGGTCTCCCACGGCGCGGCTTCGGCAGTACTTCGGCATCGCGGTCTCGGCCGGATCTGGACCGACGCCACGCCAGCCGACCGGTTCGTCTCGTTCAATCTGCTGCACCGCAACTCGCTGCTGGAGAACGAGCCGCCCGCACACACCCGGCTGCGCAAGTTGGTGTCCTCGGCCTTCGCCCGTGGGCACGTGGAACGGCTGCGACCAACCGTGGAGGCACTGGCCGAGGGCATGGTCGGCATGCTCGTCGAGCACATCGCCGCGGACGGGCAGGCCGACCTGCTCGAGCACTTGGCCGCGCCGTTGCCGGTCGAGGTGATCGCGGAACTGCTGGACGTGCCGCCCGCCGATCGTCCGCTGCTGGTCCCGTGGTCCAACGCCATCGTGAAGATGTACGAGTACGGGCTGCCCGAGGACCAGCGCGATGCCGCCGAGCGAGCCGCGGGCGAGTTCGCGGGCTACCTGCGGGACCTGGCCGGAAGCAGGGCCCGCCAGCCGGGCGAGGACCTGGTGAGTCACCTGGTGGCGAGCGAACTCACTGGTGACGAGGTCGTGGCGACGGCGGTGCTGCTGCTGATGGCGGGCCATGAGGCGACCGTGAACGTCATCGGCAATGGTGTGGCCGCCCTGCTGACCCACCGTGCGCAGTGGGATCGCCTGGTGGCCGATCCCGGCCTGCTGCCCACCGCGACGGAGGAGCTCATCCGCTTCGACTCGCCGCTACAGCTGTTCGAGCGCACGGCCACGAAGGACGTCGAGATCGCGGGTTGCCGTGTCGGCGAGGGCGAGAAGATCGCAGCCCTGCTCGGTGCCGCCGCCCGTGACCCCGAGGTGTTCGCCGATCCCGACACCCTCGACGTCGGTCGCACGCCCAACCCGCACCTCGGCTTCGGTGGCGGCATCCACTACTGCGTCGGCGCTCCACTGGCCCGCATCGAGATCGCCGCGGCGCTGGGCGCGTTGACCCGCCGCCTGCCCGGACTGGGACTCGCAGCCGAACCCGAGCGCAGGGCCGAGTTCGTCATCCGCGGGCTGCGCACCCTCCCGGTCGCCTGACTACCGCGTGGCCGTGACGGGCCGCTCCTGGCGTACCGGTTCGGGAGCGCCGCTGACGCTCAGCACGCGTGGGCGCTGCCGAGGCGACAACGCGCCGATCGGCGCCAGCAGGCGGGTGAAACGGCCGACGACCAGGGCGGTCAGCACGGTCAGCAGCACAGCTGAGAGATCGACGACGGCGTTCAGCAGAACCCCGTCCGCCTGCGCCTGCACCCCGTCTCTTGTCCGCCATAAGACCATCAGCAGCAGTAGCAGTCCGTTGCCGACCCAAGCGCCCCACCAGGTCAGGACCAGCCGGGACGGGCGGGGGCGCTCGGCGACCGGCTTGCGCAGCACCGCGTGTTCCAGTTCGGCGAGGATCGGGCCAGCCAGCACCAGGTTGGGGCCGGGCGCGATCGTCCCGACGAACACCTGCCAGGACGGCCGGGCAGGCGCGGCGCCGGACTCCTCGGCGGCCGCTGTGCGCGCGACGAACAGCCACCACACGGTCCCGGCGAACCCGAACGCGGCCATCACGAACGTCAGCATCGACGCGATCAGCACGAGCACGTCCGACATGGCCACGACGTCGCTGCTCAGCGCCGAGTTCCTGCTCTGTACCAACAGGACGTAGCGCCACACTTCGGCGCAGGCGGCGATCAGGGCGAGCGCGGCCAGGATCCACAGCACGGCGCTCACGTTCCTGGCGATGAGCACCAGCCGTTGCATCGGCTGTGGTCCGCCGGACGCGGTACCCGGCACGGCGGTCGGCGACCGCCACACCAGGTTGGGAAAGCCCCAGCGCGGGATCACGGGGTAGCGGGGCGGGCCGGTGTACGGCTGCGAACGTGCCGGTCTCGGCCGCGGAGCCGCCCCAGGGGGCACCGTCGCCACCCAGCGCACCCTGGCCCGGGGGCGATGGGTCCGCTGAGGCGCGGGTTGTGGTGCCGGATACGCGACCGGCTGCGGCCGTGCCCCGTACGGCACGGCACCACCGCCCTGCCCCGGGGGCGGCATGGGTGGGTACTGCGGGTGGCCCGGTTGCACGGTCAGGACCTGTCTCTGCGAACGCGCGTGGGGACCGGCACGGCCTACAGCACCTCTGGGTCCGCGCCCTCGTGGTCGCTGACCAGCGGCCGGCCCTCGGTATGCCAGGACTTCATGCCGCCTGCGACGTTGACCGCGTCCCAGCCGTTCGCGTTGAGCCAGGCGGCGGCCTGCGCGGAGCGTCCACCGGTCCGGCAGACGACGTAGAGGGGCTGGTCCTCGGGCAGCGTCGCCAGCTCGTCGAGCCGGGCGGGCAGGTCCCCGAGGGGAATGTGCACGGCTTCGGGAGCGTGCCCGGCGGCCCACTCGTCGTGCTCACGCACGTCGAGCAGTGAGAAGCGGTCCGCGGGCAGTTCGGTCACGGAGGCCATGGGCACGTCGGAAAGGTTCACCACGCCCCCATCGTCGCACGTACATCCGTGTCCCGCGCGTAAAACCCCACCCAGTGCCCGGGTAACCCCGAGCGCGCCCCTCACCAGGTTGGAGCGTCTGCAAGTACGCCCAAGCAAGATCGACAACGCCGCTAACTACCTCCAACCCGGTTACGTCGTCGTCCAGGTTGGGGGTAGTTATGGCACAAGTGGATCTTGCTTGGTGGTACTTGCAGACACACCATCCCTGGACCGGTGGGGGCTGGGCGGGGTGACTTCGCGCTTTCCCGGGAAAGCGCGTTACTTGCGGTGGCGGCCCTTGCCTAGGCGTACGCGTTCCTCGGCTTTGCCGAAGCGGGCGATGGCGCGGTCGCGCATGAATCCGAGTGGGTCGGGTGCGTGTAACTGCAGCATCACCAGGTTCAGATCGTCCGGCCTGCTCCGCGCGGTGCCGAGGCTGACCACGACGGTGATCAGGAACGCGGCGGGCACGGTGAACAACGCGGGCTGCTCCAGGAACCACGGCGCCCATCCGCCGGTGTAGTTACTGACGGCGTTCAACCCGAGCGCGGCGACCACCAGACCGCCACCGGTGCAGATCCCGGCCATGGCACCTGCCCAGGTGAGCTTGCGCCACCAGATGCCGAGCACCAGCAACGGACAGAACGTGGAGGCGGCCAGCGCGAACGACATACCGACGCTCAACGAGAGGTCCGTTGGCTCCAGCGTGATGGCGACACCCCAGGCGATCAACGCGACCAGCACCGCGGCCAGCCGGAAATCGCGGACACGGCCCTTGCGCAGCACGTCGGTGGAGACGACGCCCGCGACGCTCACCAGCAGCCCGGACGAGGTGGCGAGGAACGCCGCGAACGCACCTGCAGCGGTGATCGCACCGAGCACCTGCCCGCCGATACCCGGCAGGATGACCGAGGGCAGCAGCAGTACCGCGGCGTCCGTCCGCTCGGTCATCAGCAGCCGCGGGACGTACATTCGCGACAGTGCTCCGAGGATGGTCGGAAACAGGTAGAACAGCCCGAGCAGCAGGAGTACGTGCACCGTGGTCCGCCGAGCGGCCTTGCCGTCGGGGTTGGTGTAGAACCGCACAAGCACATGCGGCAGGCCCATCGTGCCGAGGAAGGTCGCGAGGATCAACGAGTAGGTACTGAGCAGTCCCTGCGTCCCGCCGGAACTCGGCCGCAGCCAGCTCGAGTTGTCCGCGGTGGCCGCCTGCACCACCGGCACCGGTGCGCCTGCCGGAAAACGCAGTGATGTGCCCGCTTCGACCTCGTACTCGTACCCAGGAACCCACACCATCTGGTTGGCCGCCTCGGCCGGTGTCCATACCGGGGTTTCCGACCTGACCTGCAGCGAGACGTCGGTCTTCACCGCCACCGTCGTCTCCTCGGGGAAGTTCGGGGCGTCCGGAGAACCGAGGGATCCGGCCGACTCCCCCGCACCGCCGGCGATGAAGACCGCACTCAGCACGAAGGCGGGCACCGCGATCGCGAACAGCTTCAGCCAGTACTGGAAGGCCTGCACGACGGTGATCGCCCGCATGCCACCACCGATCACGTTGACACCCACGATCAACGTGACCACCGAAGCCCCGAGCCAGGCCGGGGCCGAAGGCATCAGTGTGGTCATCGCAAGCCCGGCGCCCTGCAGCTGCGGCACCATGTAGAGAACACCGATACCCGCGACGAACCAGGTGGAGACGGTGCGCAGCCGCTGGGATCCCAGCCGGGCCTCGAGGAAGTCGGGCAACGTGTACGCGCCGGAGCGCCGCAGCGGAGCGGCCACGAACAACATCAGCGCGAGGTAGCCCGCCGTGAAGCCGATCGGGTACCAGAGGGCGTCGGCTCCCTCCTTGAGGATGATGCCGGCCACACCGAGGAAGGACGCGGCGGAGAGATACTCGCCGGAGATGGCTGCCGCGTTGCGGCGGGAGCGCACGGTACGGCGGGCGACGAGGAAGTCGTGCGTGGTGTTGGCGAAGCGGGACGAGCGGTGACCGAGGTAGAAGGTCATCGCGGCGACCAGCGCCATGCTGACCAACGCCCACACGTTCAACTACGTCCTCGCTAGCCCGGGCCGGACCGGTCCGCGGGAACACCCGCTTCCGGCCGGGTCCCGGAGTCAGTTTTCGATCATGTCGACGAAATCGCGCTCGTAGCGCTCGGCGAGCCGGTTGTACCACAGCCCGACGCCGAACAGCAGGGGAAACGGCGCGACCCCGAGCAACAGCCACGAGACCGGAACCCCGATGAACGTGACTCCGGCGAGTGTCGGCGAGAAATAGAACGCCAGCGGCAGCGAACCCAGCCCCCCGAGCACGAGCACGGCGAGCCAGAGCGAGGCGCGCAGCTGCACCTTGACCAGATCCTTGATCAGCAACTCGCCCCAGCTGGTCTGCTCCTCGAGCTCCACCCGTGCGCGCAGGGTGTGCGACTGCTGGCGCGGGTCGGCGAGGACGACCTTCTTCCGGCGCACCTTCGGCGGCGGCTCCGGCTCGCTGGGGACGGCGGGGATCTGCTCCGTCGGCGGCTCCGGCAGTCTGCTCAGGTTCTTGCCCAGCGTCGGGTCGGGCTCACGCACGCCACCGACGTCGCGGTAGATGTCCTCGCTCATGCCTCTTGCCTCACTCGCCGGCGGGCCGCACCTCGCTCAATGCCGTACCCGACTCGCACACGGTGCCGGTCGCTCATGAGTGGACCTGGGCGCGCATCGGGCTAGCCGCCCCGGGAGGAACCGACCAGTTTGTCCTTCAGTTCTCGCGTGTGCCGCCTGCTCACCGGGAGCACCTTCTCCTCGTTGCCGATCACCACCTGGTAGCCGCCCTGGCCCATACGGAGTTCGGTGATCAGCGACAACGCCACCAGGAAGGAGCGGTGGATGCGGACGAACCCGGCCATCTCCCAGCGTTCCTCCAGTTGGGCGAGCGGGATCCGCACCAGGTGACTGCCCTCCGTGGTGTAGAGGCGGGCGTAGTCGCCCTGCGCCTCCACCCAGCGGACCGACGACCGCGGGATCAGCTTGGTGGTCCCGGCCAGTTCGACCGGGATCACCTCCTCGTCGGCCCGGGGCGACTCGCCACCCTGGGCGAGTTCCCGTACCGGCGTGGCCTGCATCTTCTGCAGCACCCGGCCGACGGCCTTGTCCAGCCGATCCTGCCTGCACGGCTTGAGGACGTAGTCCACCGCGCCGAGGTCGAACGCGTTGACCGCCTCTTCCGCGTGACCGGTGACGAACACCAGCACCGGGGCGGGGTTGAGCGACGCGAACACGCGCGACATCTCCATCCCGGACAGTCCGGGCATGTCGAGGTCGGCGAAGACGGCGTCGACCGGAGGAAGGCCGCGTTCCTTGCGGAAGCGGATCTCCTCGTCCCCGGTGCCGAGCAGGCGCAGCGCCTCCGAGGCATCCACCGCCGGGATGACCCGCCCGATATGCGGGTTCTCGTCCAGGCAGTGCTTGAGCTGGTTCAGCCCCGGAAGCTCGTCGTCCACGGCGAGGACCAACAGCTTTTGGGTGTCATCATGAGCACTCACAGTGACAAGCATCCTGCCGGGTACGAGCCGCAATGTCCACACCGCGAGCGGGCGAACCGGCGCCGTGGCCGGGGACAGGAAGTAACCACTAGAGGCCGAACCGCGCCCAGGTCGCCTTGGTCTCCACCGCTTCGAGCAGCGCCGCGGCAGGCGCGCCCACTCCCAGCTTGGCGAGCAGGGGCTTCTTCGGCTCGGCGACCGTGATCGTCGCGTCCGGGTACCGCTGGGCCAGCACTTCACGAAGATTGCCGACACCGTCGATCAGGCCCAGCTCGGCCGCCTTCGCGCCCAGCCAGACATCGCCGGTGAACAGGTCCTCGCCTTCGACCAGGCGCTCACCCCTGCGCTCCTTGACCCAGTCGACGAACAGATCGTGCAGCTGGGTGTGCAGCTTGCCGAGCCACTCGACGTCCTCCGGCTTCTCCGGGCTGAACGGGTCGAGCCGCGACTTGTTCTCCCCCGCCGTGTGCAGCCTGCGCTCGATACCGAACCGCTCCAGCAGCCCGGTGAAGCCGAATCCGCCGCTGATCACGCCGATCGACCCGACGAGGGATGTGCGGTGGGCGAAGATCTCGTCCGCGGCGCAGGCCAGCCAGTAGCCGCCCGATGCGGCGACGTCCTCGGCGAAGGCGAGGACCGGAACACCCCGCTTGTCGGCAAGCTGCCGGATGCGCTCGGCGACGAGACCGGACTGTGTTGGCGCCCCGCCCGGGGAGTTGATCTGCAGGGCGACGGCCTGTAGCCGGTCATGATCGAACGCCCTGGTCAACGCGGACTCGACCGCGGCGAGGTTGATCGAGCCACGTCCCAGTGGAGACTGCTGCGGGGTGATCACCCCGTGCAGTTTCACCACGGCGACGACGTCGCGGTCACGGTGCTCGGCGAGCTTGGGAATCCGGGATGCCAGTAGGTCCGTCACGCTCATGGAACCAGCGTACTGGGAGTTCCGTACTACCCGAGTGAGTCGCGCTTTCCCGGGAAAGCGCGGTAGGTGCACACGCGTGGTATCGCGCTTTCCCGGGAAAGTGCGAGGTCGGCGAAGGCGAGTTGCGCCGCTCGGGGTGCGTTTCAGGATGTCCCCAATGTGGCATTGGGGGCGCTGAGTGTCCCCAATGTGGCATTGGGGTACTCCACGGGCTGGAAGGTGCCGGGACGAGCGTGCGCGCTTTCCCGGGACGGTAGGTGCACACGCGAGGTACCGCGCTTTCCCGGGAAAGTGCGAGGTCAGGTCAGGCGGCCCGCGACCGCTCCACGGCCGGTCTGCTGCGGAACCGCGGGCTCCTGCTCCTCGGCATCCGCCTGCGCGGCCAGCGCCAGCATGTCCGGGCGTACTCCGCGAACGAACTTGGGCACCCGCATCGTGACCTTCATGCCCGCGCCAGGAGCGGTCTCCACCATCAGTGCGTACTCACCGGCGAACACCTGCCGCATCCGCCGGTTGATCCCGCTGAGCCCGATGTGTGCACTGCTCTTCGAGTCGCGCATGTCGTCGAGCAGGTCCGGATCCATACCGACGCCGTCGTCCTCGACGCTGATCAACGCCTCGGCGCCGTAGTCCTGCGCGGTCACGGTGACCGTGCCGCCACCCGGTTTCTTGGCGAGACCGTGCTTGACGGCGTTCTCCACCAGCGGCTGGATCAGCAGGAACGGCACCACGACCGACAGCACCTCGGGCGCGATCTTGAGCCGGACGTTCAGCCTGCCCGCGAACCGCGCGCTCTCGATGGTCAGGTACCGGTCGATGTTGCGCAGCTCGTCCGACAGGGTGGTGAACATGCCGTCGCTACGGAAGCAGTACCTGGTGAAGTCGGCGAACTCCTGCAGCAGCTCGCGCGCCTCCTCGGGATCGGTGCGGATCAGCGAGGAGATGGTGTTCAGCGCGTTGTAGACGAAGTGCGGGGAGATCTGCGCCCGCAGCGCCTTGATCTCGGCGTTCTGCAGCTGGTGCCGGGACTCCTCCAGCCGGGCGAGTTCGAAGTGGGTGCAGACGAACTGCGCGACGGCGTCGGCCATCTGCACGAGCCGCTTGCCCCTGGTCCGGCCGACGACGATCAGCGTGGCCTCGGTTTTGTCCTCGACCACCAGCGGCACGATCACGGCCGTGCGCATCCGGCAGGTGCCGCGGTGGTTGCACGGCATCTTGTCGTGCGGCACGACCTCGCGGCGATGCTTGCGGATCGTCGTGCCGATCGCGTCCACCAGGTCCACGTAGTGGTCGTTGGCCTCGCCGTCCCAGGACAGCAGCGTGCCCTCGGCGTCGGTGATGCCCACCGCGACACACTTGAGCAGTTCCAGCAGGCGGGTGGTGATCCGGTCGGCCGCGACCTGGTCGAGCCCCTGCCGAAGGTCCGGGGTGGCCTTGGACATGAGGTACACGGCCTCGAGCACCGCATCATCGACGAAACTGCTCGGCCGCCGCGATTTGATCAGCAGCACGGCCATGACAACGACCGCCAGCGTCGCGACACCCCAGGGGATGATTTGCGCGATAGGCAGCCCGGTCACGGCGTCAATGCTCTGCGCTGTAGCGGTCACGTGCAAGGTCTATCGCAAAGTTCTGCTGCCGGTGGGGCTGACCCCACCGTGAACGGTCGTGCTCGCACCGTGGTCAAACCGAGCATGAACGTCGAGGCTGAGCGGATGAATCGACGCGGAAATCGACGCAGCATGCTCGCCGCCGTGGTCACGACTGTGGCGATTCTCGCCATGGCGAGCACCCCGGCCTTCGCCGGCCATCGGCAGGACGCGGTCCGGGCGGCCGCGCAGGAGTTGGTGCGGCAGGGCTTTCCCGCTGTCGTGGTCTACGTCAGGGACGGCACACGTGAACGCAGGGTGGCGGCGGGCAAGGCCGACATGGCCACTGGCGAGCCGGCCACCGCACAGCACCGCTTTCGGATCGCCAGCAACACCAAGGCATTCACCGCCACCGTGGTGCTGCAACTCGTCGGCGAGGGACGGCTGTCGCTGTCGGACACGCTCGCGGATGTGCTGCCCGGCGTGGTGCGAGGCGGTGGCTACGAGCCGGAACGGATCACCGTGCGGCAACTGCTCGAGCATTCCAGCGGAATCCACGATCCGCTCGATCCGCACTTCTTCGACCCTTACCTCGTCGACCAGGACCGGGGGCATGTGTATCCGCCGCGAGAGGTGATCCGGCGTTCGCTGGTCGATCCGCCTTCGTTCCCACCCGGAGCGAAGACCGGCTACTCCAACACCGGCTACCTGCTGCTGGGGCTGATCATCGAGCGGGTCACCGGCAACGCCGCGGACTGGGAGATCCGCGACCGGATCCTGCGCCCACTGCACCTGAACCGGACCACCTTCCCGCTCATCGACCCGTACATCCACGGCAGGCACCTGCACGGCTACGACCTGACCGGGCAGGACATGTCCGTCTTCAGCCCGTCCTACGACTGGACAGCGGGCGCCATGATGTCCACTGTGGATGATCTCGCCGACTTCCACCGCGCGTTGTTCGGTGGCAGGCTGCTGGCGCCGCGAGAGCAGCGCCTGCTCCGCGAGGCGGGTCCGGACGGTCACCACGCGCTCGGCGTGGAAACCGGGCCACTGCGGTGTCCCGGCAGACAGCGGACGATCTGGGGGAACACGGGCGCGGGGCCGGGCTACCTCAGCGTCTCGATGACGACGGCGGACGGGACCCGGCAGGTGGTGCTGGTGGCGACGACGTTCGACCTGGCGGCCGAACTGCGCGACGAGCCGACCGTGCCCGCCAGCCCGATGCCCGCCGTTGTCGCTGGGCTCTGTTCGTGAGCCGCCCAGTTCGTGAGCCGCCTACTTGAGCAGCCGGGACAGCCGCCGGTCGGCGAGCGGCTTACCGCCGGTCTGACAGGTCGCGCAGTACTGGAACGCCTTGTCGGCGAACGAGATCTCCCTGACGGTGTCCCCGCAGACCGGGCACGGCAGCCCCGCCCTGCCGTGGACCCGCAGGCCGGAGCGCTTCTCGCCCTTGAGCCGAGCGGCATCCTGACCGACCGACCGCTCGACTGCGCTGGTGAGCACCGACTCCATGGCCTCGGCCAGCCGGTCGAGCGCCTCCGCGGGGAGCTTGCCTGCCGTCGCGTACGGCGACAGCTTCGCCGTGTGCATGATCTCGTCGGAGTAGGCGTTGCCGATACCGGCCAGCGCGGACTGGTCGGTGAGCACGGTCTTGAGCCGCGAGGTGCGGCCGGCGAACAGTTGCTCCAGCCCGGTCCGATCCAGTGAGAGCGCGTCGGGGCCGAGCCGGGCGATACTGGGCACTTCGGCCGGATCGCGCACGATCCACACAGCGAGGCCCTTCTTCGTGCCCGCCTCCGTGAGGTCGAAACCGGCACCGCCGAGGTGCACGCGCAGCGCGAGTGGCCCACGACCCGGCTTAGGCGGCACCGGGGACAACGCGTCCGACCAGCGCAGCCAGCCCGCCCTGGCCAGGTGCACGATCAGGTGCAGGTCGTCATCGACGACGAGGTCGAGGTGTTTACCGTGCCGGGCCGCGCCGGTTACCGGCTTGCCGTGCAACTCCGTCCACTGTGGCGTGACGGTCTTCAGCACGGCGAGCGAGGCGATGTCGATCCGGGTCACCGTACGCCCGACAGCATGCTCACGCAGGTGGTGCGCCAGCGCCTCGACCTCGGGTAACTCCGGCATGACTCACTCCACGGGGTGCAGCGGACCCTCGAAGTCCGGTAGATCGTGCCGCTGAATCGACTTTGCGATCTTGTTGACCTCACCGCGCACGCCGAAAACGCCGCGCACGGTCCCTACCCAGCGCTCGGACGGACGGTCCCCTTCCGGGTCACCCTCCGTCTCGGCCACGACCGTCCACGGACGGCGCAGGATCCAGCGCAGCGGGAAGAACAGCGCGAGCACCAGCAGTGCCAGTGGTATCCAGCTGGGCACGATGACGTCCTCGGGCATCCAGATGATCAGGACGAGCGCCAGGATCAGGGTCACGACCATCATCGCGACTCCCGGCGCGTAGCTCGCCGCGACATCGTGCTCGAAATCATCCGCTGTGGCAGGCCTGCGCCACTCCATCTGGGCACGGACCTCCCAGGCCCGGCCGTCCGAACCCTGTACCAGCCGGGTCATCGTCTCCTCCTGGAACGGGTGTGCGCTCTGATCTCGCCTCACTCGCCGACGGGGCTGCACCACGCTCACTGCCCTAACCGATCGACCGCGGTGCCGGTCGCATGACTCGCCTCAACATTACCGTGATCAACAGTCGGCGCGCGACGCCAGAACGGGCGTTACTCGTCCAGCCCAGCGTCGTCAGCTCGCGTGTCACCGTCTGCGACGAAGCCATGGATCACGATGATCCGAATGATGGGGTGTCGCGCCTGTTCACCGGAGTCCCGGGACGTATCCGCGGACTCCAGGTCACTGCGTGCCTGCCCATCGGAGGAACTTTCCCCGTCGTCCCGAGCGGTACCGGAGTCCGTTGTGGTGTCAGAGTCCCTTGGGGTGTCACCCGAGCGCTCGATCGTGTCGCGAGGCCGGGGCTTGTCGTGTGCGCTGGTTTCGTCGGTCGCCCGCGCGCCGCCGCCCGGTTGTCCGGTGGTCTTCTCGCTCGGGGTGATCGGGATGGTCGGGGTGACCGGATTGGTCGACGTGTCGGACGGCCCCGTCGATGGCTCACCGGATCCGCTGCTCGTGGTGTCCAGTACGGTGGTGTCCTGCGTGCTCTCGTCCGGCTTGTCGATACGCGGCTCGGAGTCCGAGGTCTCGCGGTCCTCCGGTGCGCTGCTGGTACCGGGTAGCTCGTGACCGCCGATCACGGTCCGGTCCGGCTCGGCCTTGCCAGGAAGCTCCAGTTGCCGCGGAGCCTCGTACTCGTTCGCCCGCTGCTGCCCGGGGGCTTCCGGGGGATCCTGCTGTTCTGTCCTTGACGGCCCAGGCACCACGGGCACTCGCCAGCCGGTCCCCGCTACCTCCGAGGTCCGCGGGATCGGCGTTGCTGTCGACGGTGCGATGCTCAACTCCGCGGTACCGCCGCCGGGAAGCCCGATCGTCTGGGTCGGGCCGTTGTCGACAACCGGGCCGACGGCAACTCCGAACGCGCCAGCCGCCGCCGTCGAGGCCAGCGCGAGGCCGATCTTGGCCTTCGCACCGACGGCCATGGCGAACCCGCCCGCTGTGCCCGAACCGAGAGAGCCGACAGAGCCAACAGCACCCGCAGCGCCTGCGGAGCCCGCGGCACCAGCCGTCGAGAGCGAGGAGCCGATGGAGCCCAACGAACTCATCCCCGCACCCGCCCCCGAACCGAAGGCCAGGGCGGATGCGGGCACCAGCAGCGCCACCACACCTGCGTGCGCACGCAGTGTCGAGCAGACGTCGCGCAGCTCGTCATGGGTGGAACGACAGGTGGGGCAGATGATCAAGTGTGCGCGGATCTTGCGTGCCTCGGCGCCGGTGACGCTGCCCGCGGTGTAGCCGCCGAGCTTTTCCATCACCGTCCGGCAGCCGTCGGAACTGCGGTGCACGGCGAGATGGGCCTGCAGGTAGGCGGCGCGCAGCCCGAGCCGGGCGCGGCGGGCCAGCGCGGCGGTCGCGTTCGGACTGAGACCGAAGTGCGGGGCGACCACGGCGGGTTGCTCACCCTCGACCTCCGTCTGCCACAGCACCGAGCGCCAGCGCTCGGGCAGGCTGGAGAAGGCACGGGAGATGAGGTTGTGCTCCGCGGCCCTGGCCTGTGAGTCCGCCCCCGCGCCCGCCCTTGTGGTGAGTTCGTCGTCGCTGACCGGAACGTCGCGACGAGCGCCGTGCCACTCCCAGCAGACCCGGCGAGCGACGGTCAGCAGGTAGGCGCGCACGTTGTCCCTCGGACCGGAGCCGCGGCGCAGTGCCTGAAGTACCCGGAAGAACGTCTCCGCGGTGATGTCCTCGGCCTCGGAACGGTCCGACGCCATCCCCAGCGCAAGGCGGCGGACGGCCACCGCGTGCAGCTCGAACAGCTCGCCGAAAGCCGCGTCATCGCCCTCACGCAGGCGCTGCAGCAGCGCAGGCTCGTCGGCCGCCGAGGGCGCTGCGCGCATGTCGTCCCGGCGCGGATTCGACACCGTCATCCAGCCAGGCACCCCCTCCGGGTCCGTAACCCTTTCGGTTGAATGTTGACACCATACGGAGCGAAGCGGCCGTCGTCACCCCTTGTACGCCCGCCGTAACAAGAGTCCCACCGACCGGGTGGCTCGCAAGGACTGAAAGCGACCTGTATAGACTGTGCCCCGCACCGGCGAACGGTGCAGTGCGGACGTAGCGCAGCTGGTAGCGCATCACCTTGCCAAGGTGAGGGTCGCGGGTTCGAGTCCCGTCGTCCGCTCTCAGCAGTCCCGGCAGGTCGGCAGGCCGAACGAGCGCCGAACCCGCCCCGCGGTGCCGCGAGAGCGAGCCGCTTCCCCAGATAGCACCTCTCGATTTCTTGTCCGTTTTCTGTCCGCCCGGCGCGGTGGTTGCCAGGAACGCAACAGCCGCGGGCGTCATACACCGGGTTATACCCCGTTCGGGGTAGAGCGTGAACCCGAATTGCCGTATCCCTGCTACATCAGTTGTAGGCCGCTCAGTGGTCTACACCAATCTCGCAGTAGCTGACACTCAGCGGTACCCCCTGCGAGAGGAGTAACAATGCTCGGGAAGCGAATCCGGCGGGCATTCGGCATCGGCGTACTCGGCCTGGTGCCCCTGATCCTGCCGCTGGCCTTCGCCGGTGTGGCGAACGCGCACGGCTACACGAACAACCCACCCAGCCGCTCCTACCACTGCAAACTCGGCAACGTCAGCGACTGTGGAGCAATCCAGTGGGAGCCACAGAGCGTCGAGGGCCCGAAGGGGTTCCCCAGCCGGGGTCCGAGTGACGGCGAACTCTGCTCGGCCAACAACAGCCGCTTCGCCCAGTTGGACGACCAGAGCAAGGCGTGGCCGAAAACCAATCTGACCAGTGGCCAGCGGTTCGAGTTCGTCTGGACCCTCACCGCGGCGCATGCGACGACGAAGTTCCACTACTACGTAACCAAGGACGGCTGGAACCCGAACCAACCGCTGACCCGGTCCCAGTTGGAGCTGGAACCGTTCCTCACAGTCCCGTTCAACGGCCAGCGTCCGCCCTTCACCGTCCGGCACAGCGGCACACTGCCGGCAGGCAAGTCGGGCCACCACATGATCTACGCCGTGTGGGACGTCGCGGACACCACGAACGCGTTCTACTCCTGCAGCGACATCAACTTCCGCTGACGGATCGGTCCGCCGCCGTCACGGCCACCCGCTCGAGGTGGCCGTGACGGCGTTGTCCTGCTCATGCGGCATCCACGCGGACTTGGCGAGAGTGAACGCGGAGCGGGCGAAGCCTTGAGTATCGCTACTCAATACGCGGTCACGAATGGGACAACCGTGCCGGCCGATCAGCTCGTGATGAGGTAGCCGAGCAGCAGTTCGCGGGTCTCGCCCTCACAGTTCGAGTTCAGCGAGTCGAAGTGGCTGTCACCCGCGTTGCAGCGGTACAGAGGCAGCGATGACACACCCTCCGGCGCCGCCGCGAATATGTAGCCGAGCAGGCCGATCGCCCGCTGTCCTTCGCAACCGCCCGACTGGTCGATGGAGGAGAACCAGTCCCCGTCGCGATTGGCCAGCGTGCACGCGTACAGCTTCCGGGCTCCCTGCTCGGGAGCCGCCGCGAGCGAGCCGAACACGCCTTCGGCGGAAAAACCGGGTGGCACGTCGACGTTGCTGGTCCCGCTGAAATGCGGCCCCTCGGGGTGGTTGTACCTGGTCAGCGGAAGCAGGTCGCGTTTGGGCGCGGCCGGTTGCGCGGGGGCGCCGTCCTCGGTGCGTTCCACGTCTTTCCCCGTCCCCGGGTCACTCTCGCCGGCATTCCCGGACTTGTCCGCCCTGTCCACCGGGCCCGCTTCCACCCGCTCGGCGGTCTCGCCTGTGGCGGCCTGTGTTTTCGACGTCGCCGGGTTCTCCGGGGTCGCGCCGGCGCGGGTCGTCGCATCGAGCTCGGCAGGCGCGGACGCGCCGGAGTCATCGGTGTCCGCCGCCGTGGCGGCGCCGCGCTCGGAGTCCGGTGGAATCAGGAAGATCGCCCCGAGCGCCACGATCACCGCCACCGCGGTGCCCGCCAGCAGGAGCAGACCGCGACGCCGCCTCGGCTCGTTCCCGGGCGGAGCGGATTCGACGTCAGCCCCTGCCCCGGAGTCGTGCCACGGTGCGGGCGGCGGTTCGTTCGGCACGGCAGCGGTGGCGGCGTCGACGTACCGGGTGGGTGCCTCCTCGACCGGCAAGGCCTGGGTGGCGTCTGCGCCGGCCACGGCCGAAAGCAGGGGCATCGCCCGCTCCGCGGTCAGCCGGTCCGGCATGGACTGGGTCAGCAGCCCCTGGACCACGACGGCCAGTTGTCCCCGGCAACGGCGCACCTGCGGCTGTTCGTACATGATCGCGTGCACGGTGGCCGCCGTGCTGTCGCGCCGGAAGGGAGCCTGCCCTTCCACGGCGTGAAACAGGGTCGCGCCCAGCGACCAGAGGTCGGAGGCGGGCGCGGGACTCGCCCCGGCGAACAACTCCGGAGCCATGTAACCCGGCGATCCCATGATGCCGCCGGTCATGGTCAGACTCGGATCGTCCATCGCCTTGGCGATCCCGAAGTCGGCGAGCTTCACCCGGCCGTTCGGCAGCACCATGATGTTGGCGGGCTTGACGTCACGATGCACGATTCCGGCCGCATGCGCCGCCTGCAGGGCACCGAGGACCTGCGCGCCGATATCCGCGACCCTGGCGGCGTCGAGCGGCCCCTGCTGCGCCATCAGTTCGGCCAGGGTGGGCGCGTTGACGAGCTCCATCACGATGTAGGTGACGTCCTGCTCGGTGAGCACGTCGTACACGATCACGACGGATGGATCGTTCAGCCTGCCCGCGGTGCGGGCCTCGCGCAGCACCCGCTCGACGTAGGTCGCTCGCTCGGCCGCACCCGCGCCGAGCGGCGCGCGCAGCTCCTTCAGCGCGACCTGACGGCCGATGACCCGATCGTCGGCGCGCCAGACGACTCCCATGCCGCCCCGGCCGAGCTCGTCCAGGATCGCGTATCTACCCGCTACCACTCTCGGCCTGCGGGAGTTGACCTCGTTGTGCACCCGTCCCCCCTCGTCGACCACGGGCTCGTGGACGCGACGACATGCTAGCGAGGTAGGGCTGCCCGGCTACCGAACACCTCAGTTCCCGTACTGCTTCGTCTCCGGCCGTTCGATCAGCAGGGCGTGCGCGGCTTCGTCGGCGACGGGCCGGTGCTGAACTCCCTTCGGCACCACGAACAGGTCACCCGCGTTCAGGACGACCGGGTCCCGCCCTTCCAGCTCGATCCGGAAGCTGCCGTCCCAGCAGAGGAACAACTCGTCCTCGTCGTGGTGATGCCAGGGAAACTCGCCATGCAGCTCGGCGACGCGTACGACGGTGTCGTTCACCAACGCCAGGTCTTGTGGCCGGAAGGGGCCGGACAGAGCCGCGATCGTCTTTGGGATGGACACGTGCCCGACGGAAGTACTGGTCGTTTCCTCGCTCATGTCCACCATCCTCTGCCCGGCTCTGCCTTGACTCCAGAGCCAATCGGCAGTAATTGGTTTGCCCGTCGGGAGGACGTGCTGAGCGAGGCCGTCGCCCGTGGCGCACGTAATCTCGGCAGGGTGGATGATCCCTTCGTCATCGCGGTGGCCCAGCCCCTGACGGTGAGCCACGACTCCGCCGCGAACGCGCTGGCACATGCGCACGCCGTGCGGGCTGCCGAGGCCAGGGTGGTGGTCTTTCCCGAGCTCTCCCTGACCGGCTACGAACTCGACGCCGAAGCGATCGCCGTCGACGACCCCCGTCTCGCACCGCTGGTGCAAGCCTGCGCCGATACGGGGTCGATCGCGCTGGCGGGCGCCCCCACTCTGGACGAGGCGGGGCGATCGCACATCGCGATGCTGGCTGTCGACGGTGCCGGGGCGAGGGTGGCGTACCGGAAGATGTGGTTGGGAGCCAAGGAAACCGAACGGTTCACCCCGGGAACCGAGCCTGCCGTGCTCGACGTCGACGGCCTACGACTGGGGCTGGCCATCTGCAAGGACACCGGTGTCGTCCAGCACGCGGCGGACAGCGTCGCCCTCGGCATCGACATCTACGTCGCTGGTGTCGTGCATTCCGCTGCCGAGGAAGCCGTGCACGACGAACGCGCCCGCCGGGTGGCGGGCGTCCACGGCGTGTGGGTCGCGACGGCCAGTTTCGCCGGTCCCACCGGCTGCGGCTTCAGCGAAACGGCAGGCCGCTCGGGCATCTGGAACGCGCACGGCGACCCCGTGGCACAGGCGGGACCAGAGATCGGGGCACTCGTCAGGACCGCGCTGAGGTGAGCGCCGGCTGCGCGAGCCGGGAGCAGCGCCACGGCCAGTGCAGCCGGGGGACTAACCCTCCTGGATCCCAAGTCCGACGGGGCAGCTGACACCGGTGCCGCCGAGGCCGCAGTAGCCGTCCGGCACCTTGTGCAGGTACTGCTGGTGGTAGTCCTCGGCGTAGAAGAATTCCCGCAGCGGGGCCAGTTCGGTGCTGATCTCGCCCTGGCCTGCCGACCGGAGGGCCGATTGGAACGCATCCCTCGACGTCTCGGCCGCCACCTGCTGCGCGTCGTCGGTGTAGTAGATCGCGGAGCGGTACTGGGTACCCACGTCGTTGCCCTGCCGCATGCCCTGGGTCGGGTCGTGGCCCTCCCAGAACACCTTCAGCAGGGTCTCGTAGCTCACCTGCGCGGGGTCGTAGACGACGAGAACGGCCTCGGTGTGCCCGGTCAGGCCGCTGCAGACCTCCTCGTACGTCGGATTCGGGGTGTGCCCGCCCGCGTAGCCGACCGCCGTCGAGTGGACCCCGGGGGTCTGCCAGAACAGCCGCTCGGCGCCCCAGAAGCAACCCAGCCCGAAGACGGCGGTACGCATGCCTTCCGGGAACGGGGGCTTGATCCGCCGATCGTGGTGAACCGCGTGCCGCTCCGGCACGGCCAGTGGCGCATCCCGGCCGGGGAGCGCCTCATCGGCGGAAACGGACCGTGTCTTGTCTCGACCAAACCACGACATACTTCAACTGTACGCAGCCCGGCCACCTCACATTCCCGGATCGACCCGCGCAATAACCTGTACTGGCGGCAGCACCCGGGCACACTCGGGCGGGCGACGAGCGCAGTGGTCACGAGCGGGGGTCGGAGATGGGTTGGCAGGAGGAACTGCGGCGCCTCGATGCGGAGCTGGCCGACGGGAAAATCACCCACGACCAGCATCGAAGGCTGCGCGACGAACTGCTCGCGTCGGCGTCGGGCGGGGCGATGGCCTCTCCCAGGGTATCGCCCCTTCGCCGGAGCGAAACGGCCTGGCGCAGCACGAACCCCGGCCACGAGCCGCAGCCGGCGCAGGCCCCCGAGCCGCCCGCTCCGGAACCGGCACCGGCGGAAGCCCCGAAACGACAGTCACCCGCGGCCGCACTGCTGGACAACGGCAGGCCGACAACCGCGCCGAGCCCGGCCGATCACCGGCGTACCGAGTCCATGGCGTACCCAGCACTCGACCAGCCCACACAGGTGCTGCGCCCCGTGCCCGCCCTGCCGCCGCTGACACCGTCCAGGCAGCGGATGCCGGCATCCGGCGGTCCAGCCGCCACCGCGCCGCATACGCCATCCCGCGGCAGCGGCCAGAAACCGACCTGGATCTTCATCTCGCTCGGCGTGCTGCTGGTGCTTGCGCTGATCATCGGTGGTGCCTGGTGGCTGGGCCGTGACGGCGGAGACTCCGGCGGTTCGGCCGCGCAGCCCGGCACGAACGCGATACCCGGCGACTCCGCCGAGGTCGCACTGGAGGACCGGCTACCAGCGCTGCCGGGCAGGGCGAGCGCGAACAACTCCACCCTGTCGATCGACAAGGGTGTCGAACTCGATCTGTACCCCGAACAGGCAGCGGCGACCTTCCGCGAACACGATGCGACCAAGGTCATCCACCGGGGTTCGACCGAAGGAGACAGGTCTTACTTCCTGCTGGTGATCCCCACACCCGACGCGAACAGCGCCCAAGCACTCGCCGACGACATGCGCGGTCTGGCGTCGAGCAGCGGATACGCTCAGCTCGACGCCACGCAACCGGCACTGAGCACCGAGTCCGGCGACCGGAGAATGCATATGTCCTGGTACGCCTCGAACGAGACCGCGGTGAACATTTGGGTGTCGCAACCACGCGAGGGTGATCGGAGAGCACTCACCGCGGAACTGAACCGGACGATCGATTCGCTTGGCGCTGTGCTGCCTCCTGGCTGACCTCCCCGGCAGCCGGGGCAGACGACGGCTTCCTTGCCTGCGGTTTCCGCAGGTACTTCCGCAGCCGGGCACTGGGTACCTCGACCAGGCGCCAGGAGAGGACGCCGCAGACGTAGGCGGCCACGACCCCGCAGGCCACGAGTATCCAGGGATCGCGAACTCCGGCTGCGACAATCATCTGTTGCACCGGAAACCCCCAGAGATACGTGCCGTAGCTGCCCATCACCCAAGGCGCACTCCCCGCCAGCTGTTTCGGCCAGTGGTGAGCCACTACGACGGCGCAGTAGGTGGCCATGATCGGCAGCAGGAACTGCTCGAAGGACGACGTGCGCAGCAGCAGCCACGCGACGAACAGCACCAGGGCCGGAAACCGGCGCAACGGGATCTTCTCGCGAAACGAGTACAGCACCATCCCGAGCACGAACGGGACCATGTAGCCGACCAACGGGCCGGTCGGCAGGCTGATTATGAGCGAGCCGGCATCGCCCCCATCCGCCTTGATGAGCGTGTCCAGGACGAACACTCCCACCGTCAGCGGAAGCAGAACGACCAGCCGTGGGACACGGAGCACGAGCAGCAAGCCGACGATGAGCACGATCCCGTAACCGACCAGCTCCATCGGCAACGTCCAGATCGACCCGTTCACCGAGTACGGGTACGGGTTGTCAGCGAAGACACCGGGCAGGTCGTGCTGCAGCAGGAGCACGAGGAAGGTGCCGACGAGGTACCGCCAGGTCTGCTTGTCGGCCCAGTAATCCCCCAACGACCACGTCGTGTAGATCGGGCCGATCACGAATACCGTGATCACGACGAGAGCCAGGACCGGAGGCAGGATCCGGAGCAGTCGCCGCGCACAGAACCGCCACCAACTCGGGTCGCGCTGCCAGCTACCGCTGATCTGGTAACCGCTCATCGCGAACACCACCATCAGCGCGAGGTGCCCCGGCGCGAACTGCCAAGAGGACGGCACGAGGGAGGCACCCTTGTACATGGCCAGTCCCGCGCTGTGATTGGTGATCACGATGAAGGCAGCCACCAGGCGAAGCCAAGCAAAGCCGAGGTTGCGGTCCGCGTATCCGCTGTGCGATCGGCGGGGAAGCGGTTCCCCTCCCGCGACCATTCCAACTCCCCCAATCCCCAGCGCGCAGACAGTCGCGACGACCGCCCAGGTTACAGATCGTGTCCGCTTTGTCAGGACCTTCCCGGAGATCCTGAGCCACAGGTCACGCTCGTCAGGGTGCGCGAACCCTGGCGATCGGCTGGGTGATCTCGGCCGCGCCGGGCGACAACACGGGCTTCGGTGCCCGCAGGTACCTGCGCAGTTTCTGCGTGGGTACCTCGACCAGTAGCCAGGACAGCACTCCGCACGCGTACGAGATGGGAACGGCAAGTGCCATCAGCACCCACTGATCACGCACTCCACTGTGGATGATCATCTGCTGCACCGGGAAGGCCCAGATGTACATGCCGTAGCTGCCGAAGATCAGCCATCCGCTGACCTCTAGGCGCCGGGGCCAGTGATGGGCCAGCACAATGGCGCCGTAGCCGGCCGCCGCGGGCAGCAGGTATCGGTCCAGCGGAGTCCAATGCGCTCCGACCCAGCAGGCGAAGAGAACCCCCGCCACGAGCGGGCGCAACGGTATCCGGTCGCGGAACGTGTGCATCGCCATTCCGATGACGAACGGCACCATGAAGGACACCAGCGATCCCGTCGGCACGCTGAGCAGGGAACCGGCGTCTCCGTTGAAGCCGAAGGTCGCCTGGAACATGCCGTCCAGGACGACCAGTCCTGCCAGCAGCGGAAGGATCACCAGTCGCGTCACGCCGAACGCGATCACCAGCCCGACCACGAGCACGATTCCGTAGCCGATCAACTCCATCGGCAACGTCCACAATGACCCGTTCACCGACCACGGATAGGGGTTGTCGACGAAGACTCCGGGCAGGGTGTGCTGCAGCAACAGCAGCAACGAAGTCCCCAGCAGATAGCGCCAGGTCTGCAGGTTCGCCCAATAGTCGGCGCTGGAAAGCACGGTGAAGATCGGCCCGATCACGAACACGGTGATCATCACGACGACGAGCAACGGCGGCAGGATTCGCAGCAGGCGCCTGGCGCTGAAGCGCCACCACGAGGAGTCCCTGGCCCAGCTGTCGCTGATCTGGTAGCCGCTCATCGCGAAGAACGCCATCAACGCGATGTACCCAGGCGAGGCCTGCCAGCTCGCCGGAAAGACCGTGAGCCGTTCGGGGTGCACGAGCGGGGAGCTGTGGTCGATGACCACGAGCGTCGCGCCGATCATCCGCAGCCAGGCGAAGCCGATGTTGGGGTCGGCGTGGTCGCGCACCACGGCCTTGCGGTGAGAGGTCGGCACGTCTGAGCCCCTCCCCGATTAGTGCGAGCGCGTCCGGGCGAGCACCCCGGAGAGGGTGCTCCTGGCGACATCGGAACCGAATCTGCGGAGCACGGCATCCTTGCCGTGCTCGGACATCCGCAGCCACAACGAGTCGTCGTCGAGCAGGGTGACGATCGCCGAGGCGAGGTCCTCGGCCGTGTCTCCGATGAGGATGTCCCTGCCGGCAACCAGGTGCATGCCCTCCGCAGCAAGTTCGGTACCGGCGACGGGTACGCCGTGCCCGAGGCTTTCGCCGACCTTGCCCTTCACTCCGGCACCGAACCGAAGTGGGGCGACGACGACCCTGGCCGAGCGGTAGGACGATTCGAGGTCGTCCACCCAGCCGTGCACAACCACACCGCCGTCGGCCAGGTCCAGCATCTCCTGCGGCGGGTTGCTGCCCACGATGTGGGCGACCGCGTCCGGCCTGCGCCGGTGAACAAGGGGCATGATCTCCCTGCTCAGCCAGAGTGCGGCGTCCCGGTTCGGGATGTGATCGAAACTGCCGACGAACAACACGTCCGACCGGCCGTCCGGCACGGCCTGCGCACCGTCCACTGTGTGCACGTTCGACAGCACCTCGACGTGTGCGGAGTCCACCAGCTCGCCGAGCAGGTCGCGTTCGACGTCGGACACGGTGAACGTGAGGTCCGTGGTCCGGACGAGTCCCAGTTCCATCTCGCGCAACACCTCGACCCGCCTGCGCAAGGTGGCTTCGGCTGCGGTGTCACCGACCTGCGCTGCCAGATCGGCCTGCCGGGTGAGGCGGAGGAAGTGCAGGTCCACCGTGTCGTACGCGACGACACAATCCGGTGCGTGTTCGCGGACGTTCTCCAGCAACTGCCAGGCCACCTGGGGCCGGGACAGGATGGTGAGGCGGAGTTCGGCGCCCGCCTCACGGAGGAACTCGGCCTGCTCGGCGGGACCGGCGACGACGGTCACCCCGAGCTTCTGCAGTGGCGCGACGTACTTCTCCGGAATCGCATGGTTGATCGGGAAGAACACCACTCGCTGGTCGAGTTCGACGAGCAACTCAAGCAGCCTGACCATTCGGATCGAGCCCGAATCCTCATCCGGCCGCGGCACCTGGTGATCCGCGACGAGGACCAGTCCGCCGTGGTGGCCCCTACTCGTCCGTTGCCTGGCCAGCCAGAGATTACGTGGACTCGCCTCGCTCAGGTGCTCCGTCAACACAGACGCCCACTTGTCCACGAAGACCGATCGATTGAGTTCCTGGTGGCGCTTCACCCCCGTGGAGACGTCGGTCCCATTGGACACGCCCTCGTGGTGGATGACCACGGACGCGGGCTGCACTGTGGTGCGGAAGCCCGCGGCCCGGATCGCGAAGGCGAGGTCGGTGTCCTCGTAGTAGGCGGGGGCGTACCTCGTGTCGAAACCGCCGATCCGGTTGAACAGATCGGCGCGTACCAGCAGTGCCGCGCCCGAGCAGTAGTCCACGTCGCGCAGCGTCTGGTAGCGGAGTTCGTGGGTGAACCCATTTCTGCCGTAGTTCCAGCCGGTGCCGTCCGCCCAGATGATGCCGCCGCACTCCTGCAGGCGGCCGTCCGGATAAACCAGCTTCGAACCGACCAGGCCCACGTCCGCGTGGTCCTCGACCACCTCGACCAGCGTGTCCAGCCAGCCCGGGCGCACCTCGGTGTCGTTGTTGAGGAACATCAGGAGGTTTCCCCTTGCCTGCTCCGCGCCGAGGTTGCAGGCACCGACGAACCCCAGGTTCCGGGGAGCGCGTACCAGCCGCACCCCGGCGCAGCCCGCCACTCGTTCGGCGGAGTCGTCGACGGAGGCATCGTCCACGACGATGACCTCGAACGGCGTCGCCGGCAGGTGGACCTCGATCGATTCGAGGCAGCGGCGCGTGTATGACCAGTTCCCGTAGGTCGGGATGATCACGCTGACGAGCGGCTCGTCGCTCGTGGTGACGGCGACCGGGCCCGGCTGGGCGGCCACCTCGGGGAGTGCTCCGGTCTGCCTGCCGAGGGCGAACTCATAGGCGTCGCGCCGTCGCGTGCCCCGGGGAGCGACGCGTTCAACGGTCGAGCGGTACCGGCCGATCATCCGCTGTGCCATCGCTGAATGCTCGGACCGGAGCGTCGCGTTCTGGGTCGCCAGCTCGTGCACGGTCCGCCGCAGTTCGGCGATGTTGCCGGTCAACCAGCTCAGCCTGGCATCGTCGTGCTCGTTCTTGCGGCGCAGGCGATCGACTTCGGCGGCCACCCTGCGGTGCTCCTCGCGCGCGGTGTGCGCCCGCTCAAGGGCAGCGTCCCGGTCACCGGTCAGCTCGCGCTCCCGGGCCTCCGCCTCGGTGAGTCGAGTGCTCAGGTCGCGCCTCACCTGCTCGGTCTGCCCGCGCTGCGCTGCTCCTGCCTGTTCGGCGGCCGAGGCGACGAGCGTCAGGTCCGGGTCCATCAGTACGGACGTGCTCGGCGCCTCGATCTTCCGATCGGCGGCGATGGCGAGCAGGTAGGTGTGCGGGGCTCCCGCTTCCACGGTCCAGTCCTGTCCCTGACCGCCCCGCAGCGAGTAGGCCTCGGACTCAGCTGGGGAGCCAGCCGCGGCCTGGTCGTGGATCAGGGATCCGACGGCCACGTTCTGCCGGAGCACGGCGACGTTGGCGAAGCGACTGGAAAGCAGGTCGCGGAACTCGTTCTCGTGTAGTTCGTGCACGTGGAACGGGTTCTCGTTGCCATGGTCCTCGGTGTACACGGCGACATCGGGTGTGCTGCACAGGAAGACACCACCCGGCGCGAGCCGGTTGCGCACCAGTTCCATCAGCTGGTCCTGCTCGGCGACGTGCTCGATGGCCTCGAAACAGGTGATCACGTCGAACGGGGCAGCGTCCGCGAGGGCCATCGGGTCGACGATCGAGCCGACCTCGAACCTCAGGTTGCCGAACGGATAGCTCCTACCGGCGTGTTCGACGGTGACCGGGTCGATCTCCAGTCCGACCACCGAACTCGCCTTCGCGGCCATCAGCGCACAGCCGTAGCCCTCACCGCTGGCCAGGTCGAGGACCCGCTTGCCCTCGGTGAACCGCAGGGCGAACGCATACCGGTGATAGTGCTCGTAGATCACCTGGACGTCGGGTGTCCACGGCACGCATCGTTCCCCGGTCCATTCGATGAGCCGCTGCTGCGGGGTCCCCATTCCCATGCGGGCAGGTTACGGGAGCTAAGGGCCGTACCGGATCGAGGTGCCCAAATCCGCCGGACCGTTCTGGCGCGTGTTCGCGCCTCGCCCGCTCCGGCGGCTAATGCGTGGAAGCGACCACAGCGGTTTCGGGCACCGGATACCGTAGTGCCCGTGGTCAGTCGTCCCCCGCCGCTCACGCCCGCCGACGGCGGCCTGCCTGCCACCCCGGAAGCGTGGTTGCCGAACGAACACAGTCTGTACCGGCCCCGGCACAGTCGCCGCCAGCGCACCGCCCTGGTCTGCGCCCTCGTCTTCTTCCTCGCCCCCGCGATGGCCTTCGTCCTCGGAGTGCGGCCGGAGCCGTTCGAGAACCGCGACCTGCAGGATTTCCCCGCTCCCGGCAACGGATGGGCCTTCTTCACATCCTTTCCCGGGTGGGCGAGTGACCATCTGCCACTGCGCGAGGCCGGCGTGCACGTGGCGAACGGAGTCAGCACCGGTGTTTTCGGCGACTCACCGGAGTCGGGCCGGGGCACCCCTTCCGGGCCCGTCGGGATCGATCCCCAGGTGCCTGGTGGGCCGAATTCCGACGAGCGGCGAAACACCTTCTACCCAAAGATGATCTTCGGCAAGGACGACTGGCTCTACCTCGGCGCGGACGTCAGCAACAAGTGCAAGCCGGACCTGGAACTGGGCCAGGTGATCGACGCGCTGCAGCGGTTACGCCAGGTGGTCGAGTCATCCGGGCGGCGGTTCGAACTCGTGATCGCGCCCGACAAGAGCACCGTCGTCCCAGAGAACCTTCCCGGAAACTACGCGGGTAAGGATTGCTCGACCGCGTTGTCGGAACTGTTCTGGAATCGAGCCACCAGCGAGGCGGGGGCGATCGACCTCAGGCCCGAACTGGCCAGGACGGCGGCCAGGGTGGGCCACCCCCTCTACGGCCCGAACGACACCCACTGGACCTACGAGGGCGGCCTGACGATGACGTACTCGCTGGCCGAACAACTCGAAACCGGTGTCACCTCGACGTGGGAGGTCGCGCCAGGCGAAATGAGCAAGTGGCCTGCGGATCTACCCCCTTTGCTCGGCAGGTCGGAGCAACGCGAGATGCGCAAGTACAAGCTGGCACCGGACGGCGAGACCAACCAGGAGCGGTACGTGGCCAGCGACTTCCGGGCACCGCTGCGGCTTACCGGCAAAGCGTCCGGCACCGGAACCGTCGCGGACAGGACGGGCCTCATCGCCGACTCGTTCACGCAGTTCGCCAGCCCGTTTCTCGCCGCGGGCTTCCAGGACCTGGTGATCGTGCATGCCGAGACCGTGGCGGGTGACCCTGCGACCAACGCGGCGAATCTGCTCGCCGATCGCGACGTCATCTTGGTGGAACTCGCCGAGCGGAACGTGGCCGGTGGTGCGACACCGCTCCTGCGTAACGACGTCATCGACGCCATCGGTGCCGTGCTCGCGCAGAACCCTCGATAACAACCGTATTCCAGCAGGACGGCGTGTGCGGGCGGACGCGGCATGATCGGCGGGCCGCACAGTACGTTACGACAGGGTGGTCGGCGGCAGCCGTCCCGTCGTCGCGGTGCACAATGTGCTGGGTTTCCCATCGTCGGGGTGTTGAGGCCCGGAACGCGTACGGAGATTATCCCAAAGGGGGTGCCGGGGTGGCCTGGCAGGAAGAGTTGCGCAAGCTGGACGAGGACCTGGCTTCGGGCAGCCTCAGCGCCGATGAGTACCGATCTCGTCGCGATCAGATCCTCTCGTCGGCTGTGAGTTCAGGGGAGCAGCCGCAGCAGGGCAACAGCAGTGGCCCGCCCGCCGACTCGACACAGATCATCCAGCCGGTCAGCCCTCAGCAGGGCCAGGGACAGGACAGCCCCGCCACAGGGACACCGGGTGACAACGGTGTGGAACGCACCCAGGTTGTGCCCAACTGGCAGGCCCAGCCACCCCAGCAGCAACCGCAGCAGCCGCCACCCTCGCCGGCAGGGGGCTTCCCCGCGCAGCAGCCGGGTGCTGGTCCCGTCTCCCCACCCGGCGGTTTCGCGCCGCCGCCCCACCTGCAGCAGGGTCAGCAGCCACAGCAGGGCCAGCCATGGAACGCCGCGCAGGAGGACGTGAGTCCGCCCTGGGGTGGCTCGGACTTTCCCCCGATCGCGCCGCAGTCCCACGACTCCGGCTGGGTCGCCCAGGGGCCTGAGACGTTCGAGGCGAAGCCATCCTCCGGTAAAGGCCGCAAGATCGCGTTCGCCGCACTCGCCGTCGTGCTCCTCGCCGGTCTCGGCGTGGCCGTCTGGCTGCTTTTCATCAAGGACAGCGGACAGGATTCGCAGCCGCCTGCCGCTCAGGAGACCAGCCAGCAGCCTCCCGCGCCCACCAGCGAACCACTGCCGGAACCGCCTGCGGTCAAGCCGGATCCCGCGGATCTGGACACCGCGCTCGTCGACCCGCCGGGTGAGGAGCGCAGCGGTGGTGGCGAGTTCGACATCGACAAGCTGGCCGAGAACAAGCTGCTGCCGGAGCCGATGATCCAGGCGCTCTCCGAAGCCGATATGAGCGAAGGCCTGCTCAAGACGACCGCGGACGGGGATTACGTCGTCGGTCTGTTCGCGCTCAAGGTGAAGGATCCGCAGGCCGCCGCGGCCGCCGCACAGGCATATGCGGCCACCCAGGAGGAGGGCGGCATTCCGGCGCGGCCGGAGCTGTCGCTGCAGGGCGTGCCTGTTTACGGCACCGGCGAGACCGCGAAGAAGAGCGTGTTCCGTGGCGTGTACGTGTTGTACGACAAGGTCGTGATCGTCGAGCAGTTCGGCACCGACCCGGCCAGCACCAAGCAGAAGTTCGAGGACCTGCTCGCCGACCAGCTCGAACTCGCTCCGCCGACCCAGCGGGACTGAGGCGCTTCGGTCTCACCCGTCCCCCAACGGGTGAGATCGGCCGTGTCGGGTTCCGATGTCCCGGTATGCCTGCGCTCACAGGCGCAGCATCGGGACGGGTGGAAGGAGTCCGGTAATGCCGTTGGAGATCGCTCTCGTCTCCGTGCTGGCCGTCGTGTTCGTGGTTCGGGTCGCGCTGCACCTCAAGCACAGATGACCCGCGTCTTGCCTGGTCAGACTTTCGGCCTCGACACCGGCAGGAGCGCGCGCACCTGATAGCCGCCCGCGCTGGTCGTCTGTACGTCCACCCGCCCACCGAGGGCGGTGGCCTGGGCGTCCATCGCGCGCAGGCCGTCGCCCATCCGTGCCGTGCTGGCGCCCTTGCCGTCGTCGCGCACCACCAGCTCGAACATCCGGCCATGCCGGTCGAACCGCACGTCGACCACGCTTGGCTGCACGGCATGCTCGATCACGTTGGTCAGCGACTCCTGCAGGATGCGGTACGCGGTGATGTCCACCGGCGGAGGCAGTTCCCCCGGCCTGCCGTGTTCGCGTATGTGCAGCCCGGCCGAGCGCGCGTACTCGAACAGCTCGTCCCGCTGCCAGAGTCCGGGAGCGGATTCGGGCCGGAGGGCCGACCTCGATCGAAACTTGAGCAACACGACCAGGACCGTCGCGATCAGCGCGGCGGCGATCAGCGCGGCGAGTACGACCTCGCCCAGCAGCCAATAGCCCGCGAACATTCAGAAAAGGTACGCCCGTCAACGACCGTGCTGAAGGAACAAGCGCCAGGCTTGGGCCGAAACGACCAATGCGCCATCGGTCGGGGCCTTCGAGTCCCGCAACGCCACCGCCGGACCGACGAAGGCCACCTCGACGCAGTTGCCGTTGGAACCTTCGCCACCGCTGTAGCTGCTCGTCCGCCAAGCCACCTCGACGCAATCGCCGTTGGAACCTTCACCACCGCTGTAGTTGCTCGTTCGCCACTCGGCGCTACTGAGGTTCACGGTGGGCATCGGCCTCTCCCGGCTAGGTTGGCTACTCGGCGGCGATCCGCTCGATCAGCTTGCGTGACTCCCGCTCATCGAGCGCGACACTCGCCAGGTGCTCGAACAGCAGCCTAGCAGCGCGGACGTCCGACTCCTTCTCGATTTGCAGTGAGCCGAAGCCGTACTCGACATATGCGAGGTCGGGCTCCGCCGCTTGCGGGAATCCCACCACCAGGAAGTTGCTGTACAGGCCCCCGTGAACACCGACCTGCTCTGGAATCACCTGCACGATCATGTTTGGCAAGTGCGAATCGTGTCCGATCTTGGTCAGTTGATCGTGATCGCACGTCGGTTTGTGCAGGACCGCCTCGTCCATCACCACGTGCACGTGTAGCAGCGGTTCTTCGACCAGCCGTCGTTGCCGCCGCAGACGCACGGTGACCTGGTTCTCCAACTGCTGGCCAGTCAACGGCACTCGTGCCGACGCGAAGGTGGCACGCGTGTAGGACTCTGTCTGCAACAAGCCAGGCACATGTCCTACTTCATATGTCCGCACCACCGATGCCTCGGCCTCGATGCTGACAAATCCTCGATCGTCCATTCCGTAGGCGTGCCACCAGCCGCGTTCCTCGGCTCGGTCGTACATGCGCACGTATTCGTCGTAGTCGGAGACGATCACGCCGTAGAGGTCGAGCATCGCCAGGAACTCGTGGTAGTTCGGCAGTTGCCCGTGCTCGATCCGGCTCAGCTTCGCCTCGGACAGCCGCAGCCGCCGCGCGGTCTCCTCCTGGGTCAGCCGCGCCTGCTCCCGCAGCCTGCGCAGGGTGCGCGCGAGCTGGCGCATCCGGAAGTTCGGCTTTCTCGGCTCCCCCACCCCTGACCACCCCTCGAAACCCCGTTCGTCACCGCTGGAGATCGCGCGTGCACGGATGGTAAGTCGAAAGGCCGACAGTCGAAGGTTTCGACCCTGCGGGTTCCCGCGCACGCTCGCCGCGTGATCGTTTGGGGATATCCGCACGAGCTGGAGTACCGGTTCGAGCGGGCGAAGGGTTACCGCGAGCACCTCTACACCGAACTCGTGGACGATATGGGCTTCGTACTGGAGCACCGCTCCGCGCTGTGGGAGGGCTGGCTCGTCCGCTACACCGGCGCCTGCGCTGAGGACTACCTGCGCCGGGTCCGGGCAAAGCACGGCGTCTGGCTGGTGAGCGTCTACTCGGTGCTGCGGCCCCACCACGCCCGCAAGCACCTCATCACTGTGCGCGTCCGGTGGAATTCACAGAAAGTCGGCTCGGTACCCGTCGGAGAAGTCGCCCGCGGGACGACGATGGGGATGTGAGCGAACCACGGGTGCACCGGGACCCGGCATTCGTGCTGCTCGAGACCTACGACGCGGCACTGCCGGAGGTCTACGGCTACCTGCTGTCCCGGTGCGGAAACCGGGCGCTCGCCGAGGAGCTGACCTCAGAGACGTTCCTCGGTGCCGTCGCCGCGACCCGCAAGCCGCATGCACCTGCGGTCAGCGTCCCCTGGCTGATCGGGGTCGCACGGCACAAGCTCGCCGACCACTGGCGCTACCGGGAACGGGAACAACGCGGTCTGCGGCTCATGCACGAGACGGAACCAGAGTCGGTGGACCCATGGGACGCCGAACTCGATGCCCTGCGGGCCCGGCAGGTACTCGCCGCGATGGGGCCGCATCACCGGTCGGCGCTGACCCTGCGCTACCTGGACGGACTCGGCGTGCCGGAGGTCGCCGAGATCCTCGGCCGCACCGTGCACGCCACCGAAGCCCTGCTGGTCCGGGCCCGGTCCGCGTTCCGGGCCGAGTACGAGAGGAAGGAGGGCTGTGATGACTGACAACGATCCGTTGGCCGCCCTCCGCAGGCCGCACCAGCCGATCGACCCGGATCCGGCGTTCGCCGAAGACCTGCGGGAACGATTGCGCAGCCTCATCCTGCCGTCCCCGACGACGACAACCGGAGAAGCCATGACCATCACCGAATCGACGCAGGCGGTCCCGCGAGCGGACTACCACTCGATCAGCCCTTACCTCGTCGTGGACAACGCCTGGCGGGCGCTCGACTTCTACGTGGAGGTGTTCGGCGCCGAGCACAGGGGCGAGCCGATCGTGATGGAGGACGGCAGGATCGGGCACGCGGAGGTGGCGATCGGCGACTCGGTGCTGATGATGGCCGAGGAGTTCCCGGAGGTCGGCCACGTCGCCGGCCCCGGCGGCGCCTCGCTGCGGGTGGAGACGATCGATGTGGACGCGACCCTGGCGCGAGCCGTCGATCAAGGAGCCGAGGTACTCAGCCCGGCCGAGGACCGGGGACACGGGCGAACCGGCACTATTCGGGATCCTTTCGGCCAGCGCTGGCTTGTCAGCCAGGCACCAAGGCGGTCCTCGGCGGGAGCACCCGCGCCACGGCACGGTCACGCCGCCTACTTCACCCTCACGGCACCGGACGACGAGGCGGCCAGGTCGTTCTACGGTGCCGTACTCGGCTGGCAGTTCGCCACGGGCACGGTGCCGCGAGCCTGGCAGGTCGAGGGCAGCGGCCTGCCGGACGCGGGCATCTGGGGCGGTCAGGACTACCCGGGCTGGAAGCTCATGTACGCCGTGGACGACCTGGACAGCGCCGTCGAACGGGTGGCCGCTCGGGGCGGGCTGGTGCGGGAAACCAAGCAGGAGCCCTACGGGCGCACTGCCGACTGCGTGGACGACCAGGGCATCGAGTTCTGGCTGTGGGAGGGCTGATGACGGCGGCGCCGAGGATGTACGAACGCTGGATTCACGAGCTGTGGAACGGTGACCTCGCCGAGCTGCCCGCGATCGCGCGTGGTGTGGTGTCCGACGATTTCGTCGGCAACTGGCCCGGCAACACCGCTCTGGTGCACGGTCCGGACGAGCTGGCCGCGGTGATCCGGCAGGGCAGGGAGATGTTCGACGAGCTGAGCTTCGACATCGAGGTCGGGCCGATCGAGCAGGGCGACCTGGTGTCGGGGCGCTGGGTGGCCACCGGGCGATACCAGGGCTCGCCGTCGCAGTTCCACGGCCACGACCTGCTACGCCGCGACGGGGACCGGTTCGTCGAGTACTGGGTGATCGCCGAGGACCCAACGGCTAGCTGAGCGCCGGTGGGTTCGATATTCGGGATGCGAACCGAATCCCATTGTGGTAGCAGGCTGGTACCATTGTGGTATGACCAAGCAGATCGCGGTACGCCTCCCCGATGATCTGGTCGAGTTCATCGACCGGGCCGTCGAACACGGTGCCGCCAGTAGCAGGGCAGCGGTGGTGGCGCAGGCGGTCGAACGAGAACGACGGCGAACGATCGCCGCTCGGGACGTCGCCATCCTCAGCGGCTTACACAACGATCACGATATGGACGAACTGGCGGAGTTCGCCTCGCGCACTCCCATGGATGACCTCGACTGATGCGGCCGATCCACCTCGCACGGCTGGACAAGACCCGCCCGGTACTCGTCCTCACCCGGGAGATGGTGCGCCCTCATCTGACGCGAGTCAGCGTCGCGCCGATCACCAGCACCATTCGCGGCCTGTCGACCGAGATTCCCGTCGACGGCGCGAACGGCCTCGACCACGACAGCGTCATCAGTTGCGACAACATCGTGACGGTGCCCAGAAGCGTTCTCGGCCGACACATCGGCTTCCTCCTGCCCGAGCAGGAAACCCAGCTCGCCGAGGCGATCCGTGCCGCGTTCGACCTAGCCTGAAGTGCGGCCTAGCGGCCGGCCGCGTAACCCTGCATACCGCGCGCGTTCGCCGCACCGCGCAGAATGCCAGTTGCCTTGTCGCGGGACACCGCCGACAACCGGCCGAGGGCCCACGGACCGGCATCCAGCACCTCGTGCCCGCGCTCCCGTAAGTCCTCGATCGCCTCAGCACCCAGCCGGGACTCCACGACCAGCTCGCGTGGGTTCCACGAACGCGGATAGAACGAACTGGGAAACGCCGTGGTGTGCCAGGCCGGGGAGTCGATGGCCTCCTGCAGGTTCAGCTCGCCGAGTGTGTGCGCCAGCCAGAAGCACACCTGCCACTGATCCTGCTGGTCACCGCCGGGGGTGCCGAACGCGATCGTCGGCTCACCGTCGCGCAACGCCATCGACGGCGACAGAGTGATCCTCGGCCGCTTGCCCGGTGCGAGGGAGTTGGGCAGGCCCTGCTCCAGCCAGAACATCTGCGCACGGGAGTCGAGGCAGAAGCCCAGCTCCGGGATCGTCGGACTGGACTGCAACCAGCCGCCCGACGGCGTCGCGGAGATCATGTTCCCGAACGAGTCGACGATGTCGATGTGCACGGTGTCGCCCCTGGCCGCGCCGGTGGGACTGACCGTCGGCTCGCCGGTGGCGCCAGATCCGGAGCCACCGCCACGGGTACGGGCGAGGACCTCCGGCAGGCGCGGTTGCCTGCCGCCGGGCGCGCCTGGTCGCAGCTCGGCGCTGGCTTGCGCACCAACCAGAGCTCGTCTGGCCTCGGTGTACTCCGGGGACAGCAGCAGTTCGAGTGGCACGTCGTCGCTGTCGCCGTACCAGGCCTCCCGGTCCGCGAAGGCGAGTTTGGCGACCTCGGTGGCCAGGTGGACCGTATGCGCCGTAGGCACGCCGTCGACGTAGGACAACTCGTCCCGGAAGCCGTTCAGCATGAGCAGCTGCTGCGCCAGTGCAGGCCCCTGCGTCCACGCGCCGCACTTGGCGAGACCCCATTCGCCGAGGTCGGTGATCAGCGCGTTCTCGTAGGTGGCCTCCCAGTTCGCCAGGTCGTCACCGGTGAGCAGGCCCGTGTGGTCACGGCCGGAGTCGTCCCGGAACGCCTTCCTGCTGAAGGCGTCGACCGCTTCGGCCACGAAACCGTGCGACCAGGCACGGCGCGCGGCGTCGATCTGCGCCTCGCGGTCACTGACCGTTTCGGCCTCGGTCAGCAACCGCTGCCAGGTACGGGCGAGTGTGCGGTTGCTGTGCAGTGAGCCGGGTGCGGGCGGCTCCCCGCCGGGCAGCCAGAGCTGCGCGGACGTGGGCCAGTGCCGGGCGAAGAGGTCGGCCACCGTGCTGATCGTGCTGGTGATCCGGTCGACCACGGGGACGCCGTTCCAGGCGTAGGAGATCGCGTAGCCGAGGATGTCACGCAGGTGCTTGGTGCCGTGGTCGCGCAGGAGCAGCAGCCACCCGTCCCATGCGCCGGGGACTGTTGCGGAGAGCAGGCCGCTGCCGGGAATCAGGTCGAGCCCGAGCCCGGCGAAGTGCCCGGGAGTGGCGGCCGAGGGTGCTACGCCCTGCCCGCAGAGCACTTGGGGAGTACGGTCGGCTGCGGTCGCGAAGATCGCCGGAACCTGGCCCGCGGGGCCGTTCAGGTGTGGCTCGGCGACCTGGAGGACGAATCCGGCCGCGACCGCGGCGTCGAAGGCGTTGCCATCGTCCTCGAGCACAGCCATGGCGGTGGCCGACGCGAGCCAGTGGGTCGACGCGACCATCCCGTGGGTGCCGGCGAGTTCCGGCCTCGTCGTGAACACGTCACTAGACTAGGTGAAAACTTTCGTTTACCCAACTAACTTATTGCCCAGCTCACCACTCGCGCTTTCCCGGGAAAGCGCGAGGTATCGCGCGCATGCAACTACCGCGCTTTCCCGGGAAAGTGCGAGATTGGGAAGTGGGGTCAGGCTTTGGTGAGGCGGCGCTGGTGCCTAGGGCGGCCGATGCCCTGCCAGGAGAGGCCAGCGTCCAGGATCGCGGCTGGGTCGAGCAGGTTGCGGGTGTCTACCACGGCGTCCCCGGCCATCAGTTCACCGACGTACGCCCAGTCCAGCCTGCGGAACTCCTGCCACTCCGTGAGCACGACAACGGCATCCGCGGCCTTTGACACCTGATACGCGTCGTCGACCACGGTCATCCCGGGCAACTCCCCGCCGACCGCCGGGTCGTATGCGGTGACCTCAGCACCGTGCGCGCACAACACCGAGGCCACGGCCAGGGCAGGTGAGTCGCGCAGATCGTTCGTGCCCGCCTTGAAGGCCAGACCCAGCAGCCCGATCCGCGCGGTGGAAAGGTTCCCCCCGACAGCCCCGGCGATCTTGGCGATGATCCGATCCCGCTGGGCCAGGTTCTCGTCCACCGCGGCCGACAGCAGGCCGAAGTCGAACCGCACCGACTCGGCGATGTTGAGCAGCGCGCTGGTGTCCTTTGGCAGACACGATCCGCCCCAGCCGGGCCCGGGCTTGAGGAAGGACCGGCCGATCCGCCGGTCGTAGCCCATACCGTGGGTCACGGCGTCGATATCGGCGCCGAGACGCTCGCACAGTTCGGCCACCGAGTTGACGTAGGACAGCTTCATCGCGAGGAAGCAGTTCGCCGCGTACTTGACGAGTTCCGCGCTCGCCGCGTCGGTCACCACGGTCGGCGCGGCCAGATCCCGGTACAGCTGCCCCACCCAGCGCGCCGCACCGAGATCGTCCGAGCCGACGACGATCCGGTCGGGACCGAGGAAGTCCGCCACCGCGGTTCCCTCCCGCAGAAACTCCGGATTCGACACCACCGGCAGGTCGTCGCGCCCGAGCAGGTCCCGGATCCGGCCCGAGGTGCCGACCGGCACCGTCGACTTGGTGATCAGCGCACAACCGGACGGCAGTTCGTCGCGAATCTCGGCGGCCACCGCCTCCACCGCGCGCAGATCGGCGGCCCCACCAGCGCCCATCGGCGTCGGGACGCACAGGAACACACCTTCGGCATCGGCAACGGCCTCCCGCGCACCGACCACGAACGACAGTCTGCGCGAGGTCAGTCCCCGCGCGACGAGCTCGGCGAGGCCGGGCTCCATGATGTCCACTCGCCCGGCCGCAAGCCTGGCGATCTTGGCTTTGTCCACGTCGACGCAGGTCACCCTGTGGCCGAGGCTGGCGAGGCAGGCCCCGGTGGTCAGTCCTACGTATCCCGTCCCGACAACCACGATGCGAGCTGAGCTCATGCCTCAAAACGTCTCAGCCGCAGTTGACCGGCCCGCAAACGGAAGAGGACCGGTCCACGTACTCCGCGCGACAGGTGAGGAGGCACACTCCCCGAAGGGGCGCGAACGGGCGTTAACCTGTCCGCAGACTGGGAACAGGAAGGACACGGAGAACATGCAGATCAAGGACACCGCGGCCATCGTCACCGGTGGCGCATCCGGCCTGGGTGGCGCGACGGCGAAGGCGTTGGCCGCCAAGGGCGCCCAGGTTTTCGGACTCGACCTCGCCGCCTCCATCGAGAAGGCCGACCAGGTCGACGGCGTGACCTACGTCGAGGCCGACGTGACCAGCGCCGACCAGGTACAGGCCGCGGTGGACCAGGCCGCGGCCGCCGGTGTGCCGCTGCGCACGGTGGTCAACTGCGCGGGCGTCGGCTGGGCGGGGCGCATCCTGTCCAAGAACGGCCCGCACGACCTGGAGCTGTTCCGCAAGGTTCTCGAGGTGAACCTGCTCGGCACGTTCAACGTGATGCGCCTCGGCGCGGATGCCGTCGCCAAGACCGAGCCGCTGGCCGACGACGCCCGCGGTGTCGTGATCAACACCGCCTCGGTGGCCGCGTTCGACGGGCAGATCGGCCAGATCGCCTACTCCGCGTCCAAGGGCGGCGTCGCCGGTATGACCCTGCCCGCCGCGCGTGACCTGGCCAAGCACGGTATCCGCGTGATGACCATCGCCCCCGGCATCATCGACACCCCGATGCTCGCGGGCGTCGGCGAGGAGTTCCGCGCCGGTCTGGCAGCCGGTGTGCCGTTCCCGCAGCGCCTCGGCCGCCCGGACGAGTACGCGCAGCTCGCGGTGAACATCGTCGAGCACGACTACCTGAACGGTGAGGTCATCCGCCTCGACGGTTCGCTGCGGATGGCTCCGCGCTGAGTCAGTGGGGCGGCCCGGCCACGACTGTCGTATCCGGGCCGCCCGCCGACAGCAGTCGCTGTGCCAGCGCCTGACAGCGACTCCTGAGCTCCGGCGGGTCGAGTACCTCGAATTCGTGCCCCAGCAGTAGTACGTGCATGAGCACGAAATCGAGGTTGCCGCCGCCGCTGCGTACTTCGCAGCGCTCGCTTCCGTGCGGTTGCACGATGGCGGCCGAAGGCGGCACCTGCGCGCGCACGGTGTCGGCCGACGCGTGCACGAGAAAGCGCGCTTGGTGCGGATAGACCCGGCTCGCCACACTCTCCTGCACGTAGGTCGCCGCGTCCGGTGCCGCGCGTGGCTGGAAGCGCCAGGTCCGCGCCGACACCCCGGTCATCCGATCGACGCGGAAGCTACGCCAGTCGTCGCGGTCGAGGTCGTAGGCGAAGAGATACCAGCGCCGGTCGGAGGCGACCAGGCGATAGGGCTCGACGCGACGCGCTCGCACCTTGCTCCCTGCCGGGTAGTCGAAGCCTGCCTCGACCTCGTCGCGGCAGGCTCTGGCGAGTGTCATGAGCACGTCGGGATCGACCGGTGCACGACCACCGTCGAAGGACTCCACCGAACCGGCGAGTGCGCGCACCTCGTACCGCAACCGGGTGGGCAGTACGCGGTCCAGCTTGCTCAACGCCCGGAGTGCGGCCTCACCCGCACCGGCGACCGAGCCACCCGCGCCCGCGAGCAGCGAGACCGCGGTGGCGATCGCCTCCTCGTCGTCCAGCAGCAGCGGCGGCAGTTCCTGCCCCCGGCCGAGCTGGTAGCCGCCACCGATCCCCTGACCGGCATGTACCGGATAGCCGAGCGCACGCAACCGCTCGACATCTCGCCGGACCGTGCGCGAGGTGATCCCGAGCCGGTCGGCCAGTTCCGGGCCGGTCCAGACCCGGCGCTGCTGCAGCAGCCCGAGCAGGGTGAGCACCCGCTCCGTCGTACCCAGCTCGGCACCGCCTGCCATGTCCACATCGACCACTCTGACGAACATAGCGGACCGATACTGTCCGCTTTGGGTGCCAGAGTCGGCCGCATGGACGTACAAGAACGCAATCGGAACCGAACGCCGCACGTGAACGGAGCGACGCGATGAGCCGCCACATCCAGGTCACCTTCGACGCCCACGATCCGAGGGCGCTGTCGGCTTTCTGGCGCGAAGCACTTGACTACGTGCACCCGGCACCGCCCGGGGTCGAACTGGCCGAGGGCGACGACGCTTTCGCCGCCTGGGACGTCTTCCTCGAGCGGATCGGCGTCCCCGAAGCTCAGCGCAATTCGAGCTCGGCGATCGAGGACCCGGACGGGCAGGGCCCGCGGCTGTTCTTCCAGCAGGTGCCGGAGGACAAGGTGGCCAAGAACCGCGTCCACATCGACGTCCGTGCGGCTCCAGGACTACAGGGAGAGCAGCGGATGGCGGCGCTGGAGGCCGAGTGCGACCGGCTCGTCGCGCTGGGGGCGAAGCGGGTGAGCCGCTTCGAGCCCGATCCCCCGATGAGCGGCGGTTTCATCGTGCTGACCGACCCCGAGGGCAACGAGTTCTGCCTGGACTGACGACTTCCCGAAACCGAGCCGACCGGCGACGGCTCGGTTTCGGGCCGGTCGGATCAGAGATCTCCCATGTACGGGACCTGGGTGATCGCGGGGCTGGTCATCCACTCGCGGAGCACGTAGGTGGCCCGGACGTCGTCCTCGTTGTAGCGCAGCAGGCGCCCGCGCTGGGCGGGGTCCGGCGCGGCCCCGTCCATCCCCACCGCGTCGCGGTACCAGCGCATCGAGGCCTCGCCGCCCGCTTCCGGGTCCCGCCACCGGAAGCCGGCGACCGGGGCGACGACCTTCAGCCCCTTGCCATGGGAGCAGAGGAACTGGTCGGAGACGCTGCGGAAGAGGTCAACCCACTCGTCGGAGTCGACGAACTCCCGCACCTCGCCGAGCGAGGGAACACCGTCCAGCCCGGCGAACCGCTGTACCGAGCCGAACAGCCAGCGGTTCTCCGCCATGGCGTTGTAGCAGTACGCGCGGAACGTCAGTCCCGCCTCGGCGGTGCGGCGGCGGACCTCGCGCAGCCAGGCCCAGAACTGCGCGAACGAGCGTGCCTCGTCGGTCGTCGGCAGCGGCTCCCAGGTGGCGAACGCGCGATAGCCCTGTTCGAGCCCGATGTCCACGCCGCTGAGCAGGCAGCCCCACAGGTAGGCACCGGAGTCGCCGAAACTCTCCATGTCGATATCGACCTCGACGTCCGCCCTCGGCACGACGACCTCGGCGACCCTGCGGACCACGGTCAGGTCGGCGAGCCAGGCCCTCGCCAGCGCGACGGCATCGGTGAAGGTCGTCCCGGTCCACTGCACCGGCGGCTCGTCATCCGCGTCGAGGGCGGCGAGCTTGTCGACCGTGGACACCCCGACCTTGCGCAGTTCCACCGCGTCCTCACCGCGCACCACCAGGCTCACGTCCCGGGTGCGGATCAGCTCGGCGTTGCAGGTCGGCCACCACGGGCAACTGCGGCATTCGACGATCCTGGACGGCTCGGCGAGGGCTTCGCGCTGCTCGGCGGCCGCGCTGGCCACGGCCCGCCGGTCGGCGAAGCGAGCGTCGTACTCGGCGAGCGCGGTGCGCCCACCGGGCCAGGTCGGAACATCGAGGTCGTGCCAGAGCACCACGTCGGCGTCGAGACCGATCACTCCGCCCAGCGCACGGCCCTGCTCGGCATGCCCCGCGGCCTGCAGCAGCCGCCGCAGGTGCGCCAGCCGCAGCTGGTCGCGCGGCTGTGACCGCACCTTGCGTTCGGGGTCGGCACTCGCGTGCGCGGGCTCGAGGTCGGTCACCGGGGTGGTCCGGGCTCCGGAACCCCGATCGGTGATGCGGTGGCGAACCACGAGCACCGGCAGGTACCCCTGCTCGGTGCGGACCAGCAGCTCGGAACCGCCCCTGCGGCCCGCGGCATGGTCTGCGGGCAGGAGTGCGCCCCAGATGAACGGGACGCCCCGGGCCAGCGCCGAACGGGTGCGCTGCACCCGCTCGCTCGCGGGCAGGTCACGCGGCACGGTCACCCAGTGCTCGGTCGCGGCGCCCGGCTCGGGCGTGGTGGCCTCGAGCAACCGCCCCGCGATGTCCGCCCGATGAGCCGCGGCGTCGGCGATGCGTTGTTCGATGGCTGGATCCGGTGGGCCCAGATCGACCCCCCGCATGGCCGGATCGTGCTCGAGGTGCACCCTGCGTCGGCAGCGGGTGACCACACCCGCGTCCAGCAGCACCTCGAAACTCATGGGGTTCACTCTAGAAGCGGCCACCGACACCGGCCGACATGCCCGCCCGGAGGGCGACCAGTAAGTTCTGTCCGGGTAACGCCGCTCGAGGTGGAGGCAGGTGACGAAGTGCGCTCACGAAGCCGCAGGACCAGCAAGTCCGAGAGGGCTGCTGCCAAGTCCGCACGGAAGGCGGACAGGAAGGCGGAGAAGGACACCGTGAAGAAGGCCCGAAACGCTGTCGGTGTCGCCAAGGTGATCGCCCCGGCCGTCATCCCGGTGGTCGCCCCGTTCGCCGTGCACGCGGCGGGGGCGGCACGCGAGGCATACGACCGCTACCAGGCACGCAAGCTCGGAGTGGCGGTCGACCGGTTGCACGAGTTCACCGGAAGGGGCGCCGCGCTGCACGCCCGGATCGCCGGGCTCTCCGACGGGCTGCGCGAACTGCGAGCCGCCGACCGGGCGACCGAAGACGACCGTGAGTTCACCGCGGACGGGCTGGCCACACTGGAACAACTCGCGGCCTCAGTGCGGGCCGCCGAGCGGATGCCGACGTCGCGCCGCAAGGCCGCGCATCGCGCGGTCGCCGCCGAGCTCGACACCCTCGAGAACAACCTCCTGCGCCGCTTCGGCCTCTAGCGTCCTCATCGGCATGGGACTGTCGCGATAGCCACTCGCACTTTCCCGGGAAAGTGCGAGTGGCCGCGAACTCCCGTCCCAGGTCACCGGCGTGCCGTGTCGCACTTTCCCGGGAAAGTGCGACACGACTCTAGAGTTGGGCGGTCACGTCTCGGGGGTCGTGATGAAGCCCTGCTCGACCATCCAGTCGCGGGCGACCTCGCCCGGCTCCCGGCCCTCCACGTCGACCTGCTTGTTCAGCTCGATCAGCGTCTCGTTGTCCAGCGCATCGGACACCGGCTGCAGCACATCCGCGATCTGCGGGTGTGCGTCGAGGAACTCCTTGCGCACGGTGATCGCCGCGTTGTACTGCGGGAAGGCGAGCTTGTCGTCCTTCAGCACCTTCAGCCCGAGTCCGGCGATCCGGCCGTCGGTGGTGAAGACCTCCCCGATCGGGCAGGTTCCGCCGTCGACGGCGGCGTAGATGGCCCCGATGCCGAACTGCTTCACCTCGGTGACCGGGAAGCCGTAGGCGTTCTCCGCCGCGGGAAAGCCGTCCTGCCTGCTGATGAACTCGGTTTCGAGGCAGTACACCGCCTCCGCCGGGTTCTCCTTCAGGAACGCGGCGAGGTCACTCATCGTCTCCAGGTCGTGCTTGGCGGCGTACTCCTCCGTGGTCGCCAGCCCGTACTGATTGTTCAGCGGCGAGTAGTCCAGCCAGACGACACCGTTCTGTTCGAGGTCGGCCTTCCTGGTGGCCTCGTACTGGGCCTGCTCCCCGCCCGGCACCGGCAGTTCGTTGCCCAGGTAGTTGATCCAGCCGGTACCGGTGTACTCCCACATCACGTCGACCTCGCCGCTGAGCAGCGCCTGCCGCGAGCTGCTCGAGCCCTTGATGTCGGTCAGATCGGTGACGTCGGCGCCCGCCGCCGAAAGGGCGAGTTCGGCCAGGTACCCGAGCAGGATCTGTTCGGTGAAGTCCTTGGACCCCACGGTGATGTCGACACCCTCGAGTTCGGGCACGGCCTGGATCGAGCCTGGCTCGACCTTGAACGGCAGTGCCGCGTTGACGTCCAGTCCACAGCCCGCCAGTGAGACGCCGAGCAGGGCCGTGCCCAGCGCGGCCTTGAGCCGGTGTTTCATCGCAGTCCCTTCGGTCCGAGGTACTGCTCCGCCACCGCGCCGAGCCAGTCGATCAGCAGCGCGAGGCCTACGGCCAGCACCGCGCCGGTGACCAGCACCTTCGTCAGAGCGAGTTTGTATCCGGTGTCGATCAGCACGCCGAAGCCGCCCGCGTCCACGAAGTGGGCCAGCGTCGCGGTCCCGACCGCCAGCACCAGCGAGGTCCGCAGACCGGCCAGCATCAACGGCACGGCCAGCGGGAACTCGATCCGCCACAGCACGCTCGAGCTGGACATCCCGACCCCGCGACCGGCGTCCACCAGTGCCGGATCAACCTGCTGCAGGCCGACCATGGTGTTTCGCAGCACCGGCAGCAGCGAGTAGAACGCCAGCGGGATCGATGCCACCCACAACCCGGTCCACCCGGTGAGCAGGAAGAACAGCACCAGCACACCGAGCGCGGGGGCCGCCTGTCCGATGTTGGCGATGGCCAGGAATACCGGCGCGAGCACCTTGGCCCTGGGCCGGGTCAGCGCGATACCGAGCGGCACCGCGATGCCCACGACCAGCGCGGTGACCACGATGGTGATCAGCAGGTGCTCGCCGAGCAGTCTCAGCACCGAGGAGACGTTCAACGTCTCCCGTTCCGTGGCGTTCAGCTCGCCCGCGAACGCCCAGATCAGCACCGCGCCGACGATCACCACCACGGCGGCGGGCTGGGCGACCAGCTTGATCCGCTCGGCCCGCTTCGAACCGGACTCGGTGGAGAATCCCTGCGTATCGACCGAGCTCATTTTCCTTGCCTCACTCGCCGGCGGGCTGCACATCGCTCAATGCCGTACCCGACTCGCTCACGGTGCCGGTCGCTCATGACGGCGCACCCTCTGCATGCTCCTCACGAAGCTGCGCGATGGTGTCGGTGACCGTCTTGATGTCGATCGTGCCGACGAACTCGCCGCGCCCACCGGTCACCACGGCGTTGCCGCCCTCGATGAGGATCGCCTCCAGCGCGTCCTGCAAGGTCGACTGGGTACTCACCGGGTCACCGACCGGCCGTCCCGTGGTGAGGAGGGAGGTCGCGCTGCCCAGGTTGCGGACGTGCACCCAGCGCAACGGGCGTTTGCGCTTGTCGAGCACCAGCGCGTAGGTCCTGCGCCGCTCGGTCATCCGCTCACGCAGCGCGGTGGGCGACTCGTCGACGCTCGCGGTGAGCACATCGTCGTTGGTGTAGTTGATGTCGCGTACGCGCAGCAGGGTGAGCTGCTTGAGCGACGCTCCCGCGCCGACGAATCCGGCGACCGTGTCGTCGGCCGGGTTGGCCAGGATCGCCTCCGGGGTGTCGTACTGCAGGATCGAGGAACGGTCGCCGAGCACCGCGATCTTGTCGCCGAGCTTGACCGCCTCGTCGAAGTCGTGGGTGACGAACACGATCGTCTTACGCAGTTCCACCTGCAGGCGCAGGAGCTCGTCCTGCAGGTTTCCCCTGGTGATCGGGTCCACCGCGCCGAACGGCTCGTCCATCAGCAGGACCGGCGGATCCGCGGCAAGTGCCCTGGCCACGCCCACCCGCTGCTGCTGTCCACCGGAGAGCTGGCGCGGAAAGCGGTCCCGGTACTCCGAGGGCTCGAGGCCGACGAGGTCCATCATCTCGTCCACTCGATCGGCGACCTGCTTCTTGTCCCAGCCGAGCAGGCCGGGCACGACGCTGATGTTCTGCGCCACGGTGAAGTGCGGGAAGAGCCCTGCCTGCTGGATCGCGTAGCCGATCTTGCGGCGCAGCGTGTCCGGGTTCAGGCTCAGCGCATCCTCGCCACCGATGGTGATCTGCCCCGAGGTCGGCTCGATAAGACGGTTGATCATGCGCATGGTGGTCGTCTTGCCACAGCCGGAGGGGCCGACGAAGACGACGATCTTGCCGGCCGGAACCACCATGGAGAAGTCGTCCACCGCGGGCTCCTTGCTGCCCGGGTAGCGCTTCGTCACGTGCTCCAGCTGGATCTCGACGCCGGAAACTTGATCAGGCACTTAGACACCCCTCGGGACAGTGAAACGGGCGATCAGGACATAGAGGCCGTCGACGAGCAGCGCGAGGATGACGACCCCGAGCGTGCCCGCGAGGGCCTCGTTGAGGGCGTTCGCGCTACCGGCGCCGGTCAGCCCGGAGAAGACCTCCGAACCGAGCCCAGGCCCTTTCGCGTATGCGGCGATCACCGCGATACCCATGAGCATCTGCGTGGCGACGCGCATGCCCGCGAGAATCGCGGGCCAGGCCAGCCGCAACTCGACCCTGGTCAGCACCCGGATCCGGTTCATGCCGATGCCCTTCGCGGCGTCGGAGACGGCCGGATCGACCCCACCGAGCCCGACGATCGTGTTCCGCACGATCGGCAGCAGTGCGTAGAGCACCAGCGCGATCACGGTCGGCTCGACGCCGAGACCCACGACGGGGATCAGCAGACCGAACAGCGCGAAGGAAGGGATCGTGAGGATCGTGCTGGCCAGGGCGGTGGCGATCGACGAACCGAGCGGGCTCCGGTAGACGGCGATGCCGATCAGGATGCCGACGACGGCGGCGATGATCGTGGACTGCACGACCACGCTGACGTGCAGCCAGCTCTGCAGGGACAGCCGGTCCCAGCGGTCGACCACGTACTCAAACAAATTCATGCCTCACCCATTCGGTGCAGCAGTGCCAGCGGTGCGCCTACAGTTGCCGAAGATCTGTTGAACGGCAACCTAAGCGCGCGGCGGTATCCCCCACTATGCTCGCTCACACCGCCTCCCACCAGGGAAGATAACCATTTCGACAGTGGTTCACCGAAATCGGCATCGGGTTACTTTCGCCACCCTCCCGGCCGTCGTGCTCGTCGTCCGCGGTCGAATACCCTGGCTGGGTGACCAGGTCTCCGCATACGCACCGCGCTCGTCGCGGTCGTGCTGCGGAAACGGGTGTCGCGATGGCCAGAGGCATCCTCCTCGCCATCGCGTCGGCCGCACTGGCGATCACCGCGCACGCGGTGGCCGATGGCGGTCTGCCGAACACCGCGCTGATCCTGCTGCTGACAGTGCTGATCGGCTGGGTCTCCACCGCGATGGCGGAGCACACCCGAGGCCCCGCCGGCATTCTGGCGGTACTCGGCTGCGCCCAGCTGCTGATGCACCTGGCCCTCAGTGAGCTGGTCGTCAGCCACGGCACGAATGCCGCACCCGAGTACGACGCGTCCGCGATGACCGCGGCCCACGTCGTCGCCACGGTGTTCACCGCGCTGATCCTGGCGCGGGCGGAGTCCGCGCTGCTCGCGGCCGCGGCCAGCGTGCGCCTGTTGCTGCCGATCTTCTGGCGGCCCGCTCCGGTCCCGGCCGCGGCACCACTTCCGACGATCGCGCTGCCGCAGGGCAGCACCCTGGTGGTGTCGGTGCTCGTGCCGAGGGTTCTCGGCCTGCGCGGGCCACCGCTCTTCTCCTGATTCATCCGTCGGTCCGGTGAGCCCGGCCGGGTTCACCGCATTCACTCTGATCAGGAGTTCTTTCGTCATGTCGAAAAACCGTCATACCCCTATCCGGCCGCTGAGCAGGGCGGGGCTGCTGACCGCGGCCCTCGGTACCGCGGGCCTGCTCACGCTGGGACTGCCGGGGCTCGCCTCCGCGCATGTCACGGCCAATGTCTACGGCGAGCAGCCGGCCAAGGGCGGCTACGGCGCGATCGTGCTGCGGGTGCCGAACGAGGAGCCCGACGCGGGTACCACGAAGGTCTCGGTGACCATCCCGGCCGAGTACGCGCTCGGTTCGGTTCGCACGAAGCCCGTGCCCGGCTGGACCGCCGAGGTCACCAAGACCCAGCTGCCCGAACCCGTCCGCAACGGCCGCGACGCCGAGGTCAGCGAGGTGGCCACCAGCATCACCTGGACCGCGCAGGGGGAGAACAAGATCGCCGCGGGCACCACGGAGTACCAGGAGTTCGCGTTCTCCGCGGGCCCGCTGCCGAACACGGTGGACACACTCGTCCTGCCCACAGCACAGACCTATGCGGGCGGCAAGGTCGTGAACTGGGAGGACCCACCGCCCGCCGAGGGCGCAGAGGAGCCGGAGCACCCGGCGCCGACCGTCGCGCTGGCCGAAGCCGGCAAGGACGGCCACGGGCACGGCGGGGAGTCCGAAGATGGTGACCACGGTGCGGCGGCGGCCTCCGCCGGCGACGACACCGCCCGCTGGCTGGGCGGAACCGGTCTCGCGGTCGGCGCATTGGGCCTCGGGGTCGGCGCGGGCGCGCTCCTACGCTCGCGCAGGAACGCTCCGAAGGGCGAGCAGTGAGGCCGCTCGTCGGAGCGGCGGAAAGTGCGGCCGTGGTGACACGAGTTCGCCGAAAGGCTCCGAGGCGTGGTCTCGCGGTGGTCGCCATCGCGATGCTCGCGATGCTCGCCGGGGCGGGTCCCGCCGCCGCGCACAACGCGCTGGTCTCCTCGGATCCCGAGGACGGGGCACAGCTGGCCGAGGGACCGGAGCGGATCACCCTGACCTTCGACCAGTTCGTGCAGGACGCCGACGTCAATCAGGTGGCGGTGACCGGTCCGGACGGTGGTCAGTGGGCCGAGGGCGCCGTGGAGGTGCGGGAGAACGTCGTGACCGCGCCGCTGCGCCCGCTGGGTCCCGCGGGTGAATACACGCTGGGCTTCCGGATCCTGTCGGCGGACGGGCACCCGGTCGCGGAGAAGATCCAGTTCACCCTCACCACAGCGGGCACCGGGACACCGGTGGCGGGTGCGACCGCACCGACCGACGGCAGCGATCCAGGTACCGAGACAGGAGCGGCCGACAACGCCGAAGACGAGACCGGCTCCGGCGGAGTCCCGATCTGGGTGTGGATCGTGGCGGCCGTCGTGCTGCTCGGTGTCGGACTGACCCTGGCGCTCAGGATGGGACGGAACGCCCAGTGACAAGGGCCGGGACCACCTCCGGCGCCCGCTACTCCATCGCGCTCTGCCTGCTCGCGGCGGCGCTCACCGGTGCGCTCATCGGTGTCGCGCTGACCGCGACCGCGCCGATCCCCGGAGTGACGGACGTCAGCGAGGTGGTCTCGGCCGCCATCGGCGTCACCAGAGTGCTGCTCAACCTGGCCGCGGTCGCCACGGTCGGGCTGTCCCTGCTGCCGGTGCTGATCGCCGCCGAGGCCACCGGCCGGGGCGGACGCGTCGAACCGGTGCTGCTTCAGGCGCGGCGGGCCGCGCTGGTCAGCGCGTTGGTGTGGTCGATGACCGCCCTGGTCATGCTGATCCTGCAAACAGCGGAGTTCCGGCCGCAGGCCACGGCGATCGGCCCACGGGATCTGTGGGACTACGTCGTGACCGTCGGCGCGGGCAAGGCGCTGCTCATCGTCGCCGGACTGGCCCTTGCGCACGCCGCGCTCGGCGCGTTCGCGCTGCGGCGCGGTGAGCGCGTACCCGCCGAGCTGCGCGTCGGGCTCGGACTTTTCGCGCTGTTGCCGCTCCCGGTCACCGGACACGCCTCGAACTGGGCCTTTCGCGACTACACGATGATCTCCATCGAGTTGCACGTGATGAGTGCGGTGACCTGGACGGGCGGGCTGGCGGCGATGGCGGTCCTGCTGGTCGGCAACCGGACCCTGCTGGCCAGCGCGCTGCCCAGATTCTCCGTGCTCGCGACCGTCTGCCTGGCGCTCACGGCGCTGACCGGACTTTTCAACGGTGTCGTGGAGATCCTGCTGAACCCGAAGGTGACCCTGTTCGCGGGGCTCTTCGGCACGCCGTACGGACTGCTCGTGCTGCTGAAGGTGGCCTGCGTTCTGACCATCGCGCTGATCGGCGCGCATATCCGCTGGCGTCTGCTGCCACGGATCGTCCGGCACCAGCGGACCGCGCTGGCGACGTGGGCATCGCTCGAAGTGACCTTCATGGGTCTGGCGTTCGGTTTCGCGGCCGTACTGACCCGTGCTCCTGTGTCGTGATCGGCACTCGTTCGATGTGAAATTACCGTGAGTAGCTGCAAGTTGCACTTTTGATGGATCGACTGGGTCAACCGGGGTGATTAGTCGGACCGAACTAATAACGCTCCGAGAATGCCCTGTCGGAAAACGGTGAACGGTCAGTTCCTGTCGCCGAACGTCACGAAAAGCCGAGCCGTTACGAGCACAGCGTCACTGAAACCGAGCCCAGCGTGTTCCAGTGCGTCCGGCACGCAGATCGTCCAGCCGCCGGCGCAGCTCGGCCCGGACATCGGGATGGCTGCGCAGGATCGGCAGCACGCTGGTCGTGAGCTTGAGTTCACGCGCTGCCCTGAGTACCGCGAAACCGGGCCATTTCGTTACATCGAATCCGTAGGCGTCGACCAGCATTCGATAGCGACCCGCGGGATCCCCGAACCGCTCCTGTCCCACCGCGAGCGGGGTCAGGTCCCACTCGGGTGGTCCCGCGCAGGCGGAGTCGAAGTCGCAGAGCACGGGCCCGTCGGGGCCCACGATCACGTTGCCAGGGTGTGCGTCGCCGTGGACGAGAGCGGTCGGCAACACGAACTCGAGGCGGGCGATCGCGGCGTCCACCTCGGCGCACCGGTCGAGCAGGAAACGGCGATGGACCGGATCGAGTTCCTCGGCGTCGGCCACCCGGTCGCGCACGTCGTCCAGCGGCGCCCAGGAGACGATGCCGGGCGGCGGCGGCAGGGCGTGTACCCGGCGCAGCAAGCGGGCCAGGTCGGCCGCGGTGGGCGCCCGATCCGCGTGCGGCACCTTCCGCCAGAAGGTGACCAGGTGCTCGCCGACCTCGATCGGCTGCGTCAGATCCGGCAGGAGTTCGATCGCGGGTACGCCGTGCTCGGCGAAGTACCTGGCGACGGCCACGGTCTTGTGCGCGCGGTACCGCAACCTCCTGGACCCGACGATGCGCACGACGACCGGTTGTCCCGCCAGGGAGTACACGGCGTTGTTGGTGAACCGCAGCAGTGTGGCACCACGCGCATCCAGCCCGAGCGAATCGCAGGCCTGCTCCAGCGCGTTATCCAGCTTTTCCCTGGTGAAGCGGCCATCTGGGACCGATTCGGCGATTACTTCCCCCCGACACGACTGCAAAACGCACGAGACTCGGCTCCGTGCCCCCTCCGCTCGCTACGCGGCGAAGATCGCGTTGATCCGTTCCGCGAGATCGCGGGCGTCAGGGTTGTTACGCCTGCGCTCCGCCTCTTCCCGCAACGGTTCCATCCGGTCCTTGACCCGGACCGACTTGAGCCCCTCCGCGCTGTCCAGCGCCTTGCCGCCGACCTTCGCGCCGTGGTCGATATCGCCCTCGAGCAGGTGATTGGTGGCCAGTGCGCTGAGGTTGAACGTCTTGCTCCGGGCCATATCGTCGCCGTAGGCATCGACCGCCCTGGTCAGGGCCGGGATCGCGTACTTCGTGTGCCGGACGTCCACCTTCTGCGCCAGCACGGTGTGCACCGTGCCGACCATGGCGTGTACGTCGGTCTCGTTGAAGAACCGCACCCAGGACTCGGCGTTGGCCAGGTCAGCGCGGGCGAACTCGTCCTTGGCCCTGCCGAGCAGCTTGACCGCCTGGACGTCGTTCTCCATCATCGCGTAGGCCCAGGCCTCGTTGGCGCAGAGCACGGCGACCGCCAGTTCGGAACCGGACTCCTGTGCGGCGATCTGGCCGAGCTGGAACAGCTTGAGCGCGTCGTCAGCGGCCTCTTGGTGCAGGTAGACCCGGCCCATCCGGTAGAGCACGTTGGCCACCAGCGGGTGGTTCTCCCCCTGCTTGGCGAGGTCGAGTGCGTTGGCGAAGTGGTTCCGCGCCGAGTCGAAGAGCCCGGTGTCGAACGAGGTCCAGCCGGCCAGGCTGTGCAGATCGGCCAATGCGACGTACAACCGGGATTTCACGAGCTCGCCACCGCTGGCCTGCAGCATCTGCTGCCCCCAGGACAACTGGGCGACCACCGCGTCGCGGCAGAAACCACCGCCGTACTGGTAGTCGAGCGCGCGCAGCGCCCGTGTCGCTGCTTCCACCTGCCGGACGTCGGTCATCCCGATGCGTCCCGGCGCGGGCGTCCTCGCCGGACTCGCGGCCCAGGCCTCGGAGCTCGGCCCGAAGACCGCCGCTCCCATCGTCACCTGGGCGGCGTGGGCGAGGAACTTCCGCCGTTTCACCGACTCGTCCTCCTCAGCCTGCTGATCGTCGGCAGCACCGACGACCTGAACCGCCGTGGCCTCGTCGTAGGCGAGGCCCATGAATCCCCTGGGTACGCGCAGGCCGTCGGCGATTCTGGCGAGTACGTCGTACGCCATGACCTGACGACCCTTGAGGATCTCCGACACCTCGGACTGCGACTGACCGGTCATTGCGGCGATCTGGCGCTGCGAGATCCCGTGCTTGCGCAGCAGCCGGTAGACCGAGCTGATGTCGCGAGCAGCAAGGGCGTCCCGCATCTCCGGGTCGTCCCATGCTTCTCGCTTCACAGGGCTGACCTGGCGGTCGGCACTCGCGGTGTGGTGATCCATGTGCGCACCCTCACAGTCCCTTGGGCGTCTTCAGCAGCGTAGGCATGCCTATTCAACCGCGCGAAACCCGATTTGTTGAGTCTGATCGGCCCGGCCGAACTTCGCCGACCGCTTAACGTGGAACCAGGTCCGGTCGCCGCTATGACGCGCGCCGGACCTTCTTTCGGCGTTCGATTCGTCGCAATGTAGTTCCTAGTTCTCCGTAAGCGACTCGATACGGACCGCGATCACGGAGAGCTACGAAGGTAGAAGCGAATGCCCGAGAGCGGAAGGAGTCGTGAAGTTCGTGGACTCGATCACAGTCGGACGTACCGCGGCCGTCGCGAGTTCCGTACTTGCACCGGAGGGCTCTCGGGTGAACGGAACGAACGGACACACCACACGCCCTGTCCTGGGGGGACAGTCCACCGCGATCTCCGATCCACGCGCGTCGCACGTGCGCAGGTACGAGAAGGGACAGCCGGTGTGGCGCATCCAGTGCGGCGACCTGATCAGCAGGGAGCGCTGCGTGACGGTGTTCGTCGACCAGAACGAGGTGGTCCTGGTAGGGCCACCCGGCGAGACAGCGCGATTGACCTCAGGCCAGCTCGGCGAACTCAGGGCCGCGCTCAACGAAGCCGCCAAACTGGCGGAAAGGTAACGGTGAGTTCCAGGTGGACGAGATCCTCGGGCAGGTCCTCCGCAATGCGGTGTGGGAACGCCTCGACATGCTCTCCGAACTAGCGAGCCGTGCGGACGCACCGTCACTGGTGTCCGTCGCCCGCTCCGAACTGCCTCGCCTGACCGAGGGCTGGCGGGCCATGCTGCGAGCACACGAGCCGGACGAGCGCGGGGACTGCCCTACCTGTTCCACGCGCTGGCACCGGTGCAAGGCGCCGTGCTCGGTATGGCAGGTCGCCCACGAGCACCTGGTGGCGGGTGGGCTGGCGCCACAGCAGGATTCGCGGAAGCAGAGCCGCAGGCGTAACCACGCGCCGACCGCGGTTCCGCCACGCACACCAGAAACCCAACCCCAGGGACGGCACGCGTTGACGACACCCCGCCACGCCATCGCTGTCGCCCCGGTGCGGTAACTCCCCGATCTCCCCGGACGGCGGGTTCGACCGACCGACTTCCCCCGACCCAGGTCGATGTCGAACTCCCGCCACCAGCTGGCGGTTGGCTCATCCGTACCCCCGAGCGCGATGAGCCAACCGCCGGTTCCCCACCACAATAAGTTCCGATTAATCGAGAAAATATGCATCAAATGCTAGCGGAGGCATCAATCCGCCGCTATCTTGATGATCAAGACTGCTGAGCAGACAACTGCAAAACGCAACTTGTGGATTTCCCCGCCACCAAAGTGGCCCCGAACTCCGCGGGCCGGTGCCGTTGCACTCCCCCTCCCCCGACCGGCACCGGCCCGCGGAGTTCGGGGCCACTTTGGTGG
>NZ_PQHZ01000130.1 GCF_003385185.1 Amycolatopsis palatopharyngis
TTGTCCTTGTTGTCGCCCACCGAGGTGAGCAGCGCGGCCATGTACTCGGCCTTGTAGTTCGCCTTGAGGTACGCGGTCCAGTACGAGATCAGGCCGTAGGCGGCGGCGTGGCTCTTGTTGAACGCGTAGCCGGCGAACGGCAGGATCGTGTCCCACAGGGCCTTGATGGCCTCGTCGGAGAAGTCGTTGTCCCGCATCCCGGCGTGGAAGCCCTCGAACTCCTTCTCGAGGACCTCCTGCTTCTTCTTGCCCATCGCGCGGCGCAGGACGTCGGCTCGGCCCATCGAGTAGCCGGCGACCTTCTGCCCGATGTGCATGATCTGCTCCTGATAGACGATCAGGCCGTGGGTGTCGGCCAGGATCTCCTTCAGGGGCTCTTCGAGCTCGGGGTGGATCGGTTTGACCTTCTGCCGCCCGTTCTTGCGGTCGGCATAGTCGTTGTGGGCGTTCATGCCCATCGGGCCGGGGCGGTAGAGCGCGCCGACCGCGACGATGTCGTCGAAGCTGGTCGGCTGCATCCGGCGCAGCAGGTCCCGCATCGGCCCGCCGTCCAGCTGGAACACGCCGAGCGTGTCACCACGGGCGAGCAGTTTGTAGGTCTCGGGGTCGTCCATCCCGAGCCGGTCGAGGTCGATGTCCTCGCCGCGGTTGGCCTTGATGTTGTCGATCGCGTCGCCGATGACCGTCAGGTTCCGCAGACCGAGGAAGTCCATCTTCAACAGCCCGATGGCCTCACACGACGGGTAGTCCCAGCCGGTGATGATCGAGCCGTCGTCGCGCTGCCAGAGTGGGATCGAGTCCATCAGCGGCTGCGAGGACATGATCACCGCGCAGGCGTGCACGCCCGCGTTGCGGATCAGCCCCTCGAGGCCGCGAGCGGTTTCGAAGATCGTCTTGCACTCTTCGTCGGTCTCGACCAGCGAGCGCACCTCGGCGGCCTCGCCGTAGCGCTCATGCTGGGGGTCGACGATGCCGGACAGGGAGATGTCCTTGGCCATGATCGGCGGCGGCAGGGCCTTGGAGATCCGGTCGGCGATCGAGTAGCCGGGCTGGCCGTACTGGACGCG
>NZ_PQHZ01000131.1 GCF_003385185.1 Amycolatopsis palatopharyngis
TCAACTACGACCGCAACCGTTTGCTGTCGGCGACAAGCGCCGGCACGACGGCGGCCTACAACTACGACCCGTACGGCCGGTTGAACACGGTGACCGCGGCGGGGCAGGTGATCGAGCGGCTCACCTATGACGGCTTCGATCGCACGATCGAGCACGAGGAGATCAACGACACCGGCGGCCTGGACGCCACGACCTACGACTATGACCCGTTGGACCGGACGACGACGAAGACGGCGGATGGGGAGACGACGGAGTTCGCCTATCTGGGCCTGTCGGACAAGGTCATCACCGAGGAGATCGGCGGACAGGTCCAGCGCTCGTATGCCTACTCGTCGTGGGGTGCGCGGTTGTCGCAGGTCAAGCACGACACCGACGGCACGGGTCCGGAGGTCACCGAGGATTCGTTCTACGGCTATAACCCGCACACCGATGTGGAGACGTTGACCTCGGAGTCGGGTGACACGCGGGCGACGTATGGCTACACCGCCTACGGCAAGGACGACGAAGAAGCGTTCACCGGCATCGACAAGCCGGACGCGCAGAACCCGGGCCAGGAGCCGTACAACTTCTACCGATACAACGGCAAACGCTGGGACCCCTCGTCGGGCTCGTACGACATGGGCTTCCGCGACTACAACCCCGGCCTCAACCGCTTCACCACCCGCGACACCTACAACGGGGCACTCGCCGACCTCAACCTCGGGACCGACCCCTGGACCGGCAACCGCTACGCCTTCACCAGCGGAAACCCCATCAGCCGAATCGAGGTCGACGGGCACACACCCCAAGACCTCTTCGAAGAGTCCAACAGCCTCGACGGCGGCAGCTCCTGGTTCTCCGGCCTGTCCTTCGGCTTCGACAGCGACCCACCCAGCGACGGTACAGGCGGGGACTGTGTCGTGAGCGGTGTTTCTGGCCCGACACGCCGGGGTGAAATCCGGCGGGATGGGTACGGACAGTGATGGCATCCGATGCTGTGAGCGCGGATCAGAGGAAGATGAGGAAGTCGGAGCGGGAGCGGTCGGCCGAGCAGGCTGCCGCGGCGGCGATGGTG
>NZ_PQHZ01000014.1 GCF_003385185.1 Amycolatopsis palatopharyngis
ACCCCCGCCTGACCCCACCCCCAGGGAGAGGGGTGTCTGCAAGTACCACCAAGCAAGATCAAACCCTTCGTCAACCGCTACCAAGTGGGCCGCTTGGTAGCGGTTGACGACCAGAATGATCTTGCTTGGGCGTACTTGCAGACGCACCAATGCAGTGGGCGGGAGTGGCGGGTTAGGTGACCAGGCGTCGTACGACGCCGTCGGCGAGCAGTCTGCCCCGTGCGGTCAGTACCGCCCGGCCACGTGTGTCCAGGGCCGGCCGGTCGAGCAGACCCTCGTCCGCCGCCGCGTGCGCGGCAGCGGTTCCGGCCTGGTCGAGGTCTTCCACCGGCAGCCCTTCGGCGAGCCGGAGTTCCAGCATCACCCGCTCCAGGTGGCGGTCCGCTTCGGTGAGCACCTCGCGTCCGCCGACCGGAGACTCGCCGGACGCGAGTGCGGCGGCGTACCGTGACGGGTGCTTCACGTTCCACCAGCGCACTCCGCCGACGTGGCTGTGTGCTCCGGGTCCCGCGCCCCACCAGTCCCCGCCTCGCCAGTAGCCGAGGTTGTGCCCGCACCGGGCGGCGTCCGAGGACGCCCAGTTCGACACCTCGTACCACCGCAACCCCGCCGCGGCGAGTGAACCGTCGATCAACTCGTAGTACTCGGCGAGCACGTCGTCGTCGGGCCGCGGCAGTTCACCTCTGCGCACCCTGCGGGACAGCGCGGTGCCTTCCTCCACGATCAACGCGTAGGCAGAGACATGGTCCACCCCGGACTCCAGCACCGCGTCGAGCGACGCGCGCAGGTCTTCCGGCCGCTCGCCCGGAGTGCCGTAGATCAGGTCCAGGTTGACGTGGTCGAACCCGGCGGCGCGCGCTTCGGCCGCCGCGGCCACCGGCCTGCCCGGGGTGTGCACCCGGTCGAGCACCTGGAGCACGTGCCTCGCGGCTGACTGCATGCCGAGGGACACCCGCGTGTAGCCGGCTTCCCGGATTCCCGCGAAGAACTCCGGCGAAGTCGACTCCGGATTCGACTCCGTCGTCACCTCGGCGCCGGGAGCCAGCCCGAAGACGTCACGCACGGCGTCGAGTACCGAACCGAGGCCGTCCGCGCCGAGCAGCGACGGCGTCCCGCCCCCGACGAAGACCGTGTCCGCGGCGGGCGGGTTCCCAAGCACCCGCCCGGCCAGCTCGAGTTCCCGCCGCAACCCGTCCAGCCACGATTGCGGGGACGAGCCGGAGTCCAGCTCACCGGCGGTGTAGGTGTTGAAATCGCAGTAGCCGCAGCGAGTCGCACAGAACGGCACGTGCACATACACGCCGAACGGACGCGTGCCGAGCCCCGCCAGTGATTCGGCGGGCAGGGCGGAACCGGCGGGCAGGGCGGCAGAGGTCACCGTCCCAGTGTCCCCAATGCCACATCCAGATCGTTCGACGCCCCCGTCCGGAACTCCGGACATCCACCCGGCGCGCCAGGCCAGCGGAACTGCGGCGGGGCCCGGACCGTGCGGTCCGGGCCCCGTGCTGTGAGCCGCTCCTACCGCTCTACGGGCAGCTCACCCACAGCGATGCCGCTGTGTTCCGGCCGTGCTCACAGGCCGATCAGGCCACCGAGCAGTCCTTGCTCATCCTCGGACCCCTCGATGTGAACATCGCCGCCGGCACTGGAACTCACGTTCTCCGAGCTGGCGCCCTCGCTCGTGGCGCTGCTGCTGCCCTGCTCGAAGCTGGTGTCGCCGTCGCCGTCGGCGTGCGCGCTGACGTACTCGGTCCACGCGCCGTCCGGGCCCGCGAAGCTCGAGGACTCCTCGAAAGAGGTGCCGTCCCCGTCAGCACGGACGTGGCCGTCCGCCTGGGAACTCACGCTGTAGCTGCCAGCACCGTCCGCCCCCGCGAACGAGCCGTTCTCGCCGAAACTGGCGTCGGCCGACGCGATACCGGCCGTGCCCAGGGTGAGCGGAAACGCGAGTGCACTGGCTACAACGGCCCTCTTGACTGTACGCATTCGATCGTCCTTTCTGTCTTCTGGCAGCGGCAGGAACTGGCCGATCCCGACTCCATGGGACAAGCAGTGCCAGGTCCTGCTCCGTTGGTTCGCAAGACCGAACCAATAGGCGGCTTCCACATCCGCCGCCGGAAGTAACACGGAAGGGCGGAAATCACCCTCGCGGTCAGCGCGACCAATCCGAATCGCCGCGCGGTTACGAAGACACCCGTCGCTGCCGCTCGAACGCGCGCCGCCCGGTCAGGTGCCCACCTCGGCTCGATCCAGCAGCGCCGCGAGATCGGCGAGTTCGGGCCGGGTCGTCAGTGCGCCCGCGAGCAGTGGGACGTGCACCATGCCGGGGGTGCTGAACCGCTCTCGCAGGCTCTGCAGGACCTCGCTCTGCTGGGCCAGACGTCCGGCGAGCACCCCCGTCTCCCCCTCGGGGACGACCCGGTTCACGATCAGTGTTCCCAGCCGCATACCCGCCTCGACCAGCGTGTCCGCCGCACGCAGTGTTTCGGCGAGCGGCAGGTGCTCGGGCACCAGCACCAGGTGTACGAGCGAGTCCTCGCGCAACCTCTCCCGCATCCACTCCAGCCGCCTGCGCCGGGCGTGCAGCCGATCGAGCAGCGGGTCCGGTGCCTCGTCCGCCTTGCCCAGCATGCCCGCGGCCATGCGGTCCACGTTCCTGGTCCGTTCTCGTTGCCGTGCCAGCCCCTCAACCCAGGGCGTGAGCAGGGCAGGCAGGCTGAGCAGCCGCACCATGTGTCCGGTCGGCGCGCTGTCGACCACGAGCCGGTCCCATTCGGTGCCGACCTGCTCGACGAGCGCGGTCAGCCGGTCGAGCAGCGCCGCCTCGACCGTGCCGGGGCTGTCGACCGCCCTGGCCAGATGCCGCCGCACCGCGGGCAGCACCTCCCGGGGCAGTGCCTGCTCCGCGTCCTCGGTGATCTCGGCCACCCGCCGGTGCGCCTGTGCCTCACCGCTGACCTCCGCGGCCCACAGGCCGGGTGCCACCTCGGCGGGTTCCTCGCCGAGTGGGGTGGCGAGCACGTCCCCGAGCGAGTGCGCGGGGTCGGTCGAGACGACGAGCGTCCGGTGCCCGCGCCCGGACTGCGCCATGGCCAGCGCGGCGGCCATCGTCGTCTTCCCGACGCCGCCCTTGCCGCCGAGGAAGCGAATGGCGGTCATCGGCTTGGTTTCCTAACAGCAGACACCGGGGTCCCCGAAACTCTCCCTGCCCATCCGCTGATGCCATTCGTGCAGATCGGCGACCAGATACGGCACCAGGTCCAGGGTCTCGTAGGCGACCGGATTGTCGATGCCCAGCGATTCCAGCATCACCAGAGCCCGCAGGGTGTCCTCCTGCCTGCGGGCCTCCCTGCGCAGTCCCTGCCGCCACCGCGCGGTGAAGACCGCGTCGTGACCGCGCTCGACCGCGCGCCAAGCGCCGGCGATACGCGACCAGACACTCACGACTCGGTTTCCGACTCCTGTGCCGGTTCACCGGAGCGCGCACCGACCCACGCCTTGCGCAGGGCGATGCCGGCCTCCACGATCAGCCAGACCGCGAGCACGAAGATGATCAGGTCGAGCGGCGCGAGCACCCACTGGCCCTCCTCGATGAACGTGCCCAGGTTCAGCACCAGTGCCCAGGTGGTCATCGCCAGCAGGAACACCAGCGGGATCAGGATGGAGATCGGGTTACGCCGGTTGCGCGTCACCCAGACCGCGATCACCGCGAGCGCCAGCCCCGCGGTCAGCTGGTTCGTGGTGCCGAAGAGCTGCCACAGCACGCCGAAGGTGTAGCCCTTGTCGCCGCCGCCGGGCAGGAGCGCCATCGCCATCGGCACCGCGACCGCGAGCGCGGTGGCCAGCGTGACGTTGCGCGAGACCGCCTTGACCCCGGCGATGTCCGCGATCTCCTGCACGATGTAGCGCTGCAGCCGGACACCGGTGTCCATCGTGGTCGCGGCGAAGCTGATCACCACGATGGAGGCGAAGATGACGCCGATCGACAACGGCAGGCCCAGATTGCCCGCGAACGAGGCGATGCCGTTGACGAAGTTCGTGGTCGAACCGCCCGAAGCGGTGGAGAAGTCGCTGTAGAGCGCATTCCAGTCCACAGTGGTCGCCGCGACACCCGCGGTACAGGCCAGGATCGAACCGAGTGCGAGGGAGCCCTCGCCCACCGCTCCGAGGTAACCGACGTGCCGGGCGTCGGTCTCCTTGTCCAGCTGTTTCGACGTCGTCCCCGAGGACACGAGACTGTGGAAGCCGGAGATGGCCCCGCACGCGATGGTGATGAACAGGAACGGGAACCAGCTCGGGGAGCCTTCCGGTGTGTCGTTCACCAACGGGGCCACGATGCGGTCCATACCCACGGTGAGACCGAGCAGAATCACGCCGAGCGCGATGAACAGCTGGTGGGAGTTGATGTAGTCCCGCGGCTGCAGCAGCACCCAGACCGGGATTCGCGAGGCGACGAACGTGTAGGCGAACAGCAGGATGACCCACAGGTTGCGCTCGACGAACAGACCGTCCTCCGCGGCGATCCCTTCCAGGGAGATCGGCAGCAGCTGCCCGAGGAAGATCGAGAGGTAGAGCACGATGACGCCGATGATCGAGGGCACCAGTGCCGCACTGCGCGTCCGGTAGATGTACTGACCGATCCCGATGGCCAGCGGAATCTCCAGCACGATCGGCAGGACCGCTTCCGGATACGCCACGAACAGGTTGCCGATGACCACGGCGAACACGGCGTTGACCAGCGTGAGCAGGAAGAAGATGATCAGCAGGAACAACGCACGTGCCCGCTTGTTGACCACTTCCTTGGCCAGCGTGCCGATGCTCTTCGCGCGGTGGCGCACCGAGATGGCGAGTGAACCGAAATCGTGCACCCCGGCCGCGAAGATCGTGCCGAGCACGACCCAGGCCAGTGCGGGACCCCAGCCCCAGAACACGGCGATCGCCGGGCCCACGATCGGGGCCGCGCCCGCGATCGAGGTGAAGTGGTGACCGAACAGCACGTGTTTGTTGGTCGGGACGAAGTCAACGCCGTCGCGCATGCTGTGTGCGGGCGTGACGAACGCCGGGTCGAGCGCGTACACCTTGCGCGCGAGATACTGCGAGTAGTAGCGATACCCGAGGTAGAACAGGACGGCTACGACGAGGGCTACGACGATTGCGGGCATGTCGGACGCTCCAAGGATGGCACTGATGGCACAGACAGCACTGACACCGTTGACAAAGGCCTTGACCAGCCGATTCCGGCGCACCGTAACAGTCCGTTGACCCGGAGAGAAGAGCTGGAACGTGAACGAGTTCGATCAGTTATGGCGTCGTGCGCTCACCGGGGAGATCTCCTGGCTCACGGCGTCCGGGGAACCCGCCGTGCTGCCCGTCACCCCGCTGTCTGGCGGCTCGGACGGACTCGCCTGCGTCGCGCTTCCCTACTCCAGCGCGGGTGAGGTCGCCGGCCTGCGGTCCGCGACGGAGGTCGCGTTCTCGGTGACGGACTCCCGATCACTGTCACAGGGCAGGCCGGGGCATGCGGTGATCGGCGACGTCGAGATCATCGACGACACCGAGGGGGAGATCTTCTCCGTGGAACTGCTGCGCCAGGAACTGGTGAAGTACCCACCCACCAGGACGCTGGCGGACAGCCCGCTGCTTTGCAGGGAGAACTGGTGGTGGTTGCCGCGCATCATCGTGCGGCCGATGCGGGTGCGCAGGGAGCTGGAACTGGCGGCAAGGACCAATCCGGCCACCCAGGCCCTGCTGGTGCGCGATGACGGCACCGGGCTCACGCTGGACACGGTCACCGTGGAGCACGACCGCGATCCGGTGCGGCTGACACAGCTCGATGGCGGGCCGCTGCGCGGGGACGGTGCCGCCTCGGCCGTCAGTGGCTACGACTACTCGATGCCGGATCTGGAACGGTGGGAACGCTGGTCGCTGCACGGCGCCCTGTTCGGCGACGAACTGAGCGTCGCCCACCGGTCCGGTAACCCCGAGGCCGACCTCGCGCCACTGTCCCTGCTGCCACGTATCCGCCGCCAGCACGCACTGGCCAGGGATTGCCGGAAGGAACTGGCCGCCAGGGAGCGCGCTCGGCGGGCTTGATCGACCGCGATCCGGCCGGGTGACGCTGCTCCCACCATGTGGATGGCGCTAGACCACGTAGTGGGCGCGTGGCAGTCTGACAGGGTGACTTCTGCCGGTGTGCGCCTCGTGGCTCGACGACACGTCGACCTGCGCCGTGTGGCCAGCGCACTGTGCGCGGCGACGCGCTGAACACCGCCGCCACTGCCACTATCTAGGACCCGCAGGCGCCGGATGCGCCGCGAATCGCTCCCACCACGGTTTCACCTGGGCGTTCTCGCTGCGCACGGCTCCACCACAGCCCCGGAGGACGACGAATGGCCTCGCCGACACGCGACACCCCGAACGCCGGTCGCACAGCACGTCCGAAACAACGCCGTGGCGAGGGCCAGTGGGCGTTGGGATACCGCGAGCCACTGAACCCCAACGAGCGTTCGAAGAAGGACGACAACCCGCTCAACGTCCGCGCGCGGATCGAGAACATCTACGCCGACGGTGGGTTCGACTCGATCGACCCGGGCGACCTACGCGGACGTTTCCGCTGGTTCGGGCTCTACACCCAGCGCAAGCCCGGAATCGACGGTGGGCGTACCGCGACACTGGAGCCCGAGGAGCTCGACGACGAGTACTTCATGCTCAGGGTCCGGCTGGACGGCGGCACGCTGAGCACCGAGCAGTTGACCGTTCTCGGGGAGATCTCGCAGACCTACGCCCGTGACACCGCCGACATCACCGACCGGCAGAACATCCAGTACCACTGGATCCAGGTCGAGGACATGCCGACCATCTGGCAGAAGCTGGAGGACGCGGGCATGACCACGATGGAGGCCTGCGGCGACAGCCCCAGGGTCATCCTCGGCTCGCCGGTCGCGGGCATCTCCGCCGAAGAGGTGATCGACGGCACTCCCGCGATCGACGAGATCAAGCGCCGCTTCATCGGGGACCCGAAGTTCGCGAACCTGCCACGCAAGTTCAAGACCGCGGTTTCCGGCCTGCCCGACGTCGCGCACGAGATCCACGACGTCGCCTTCGTCGGCGTGCGGCATCCGGAGCACGGGCCCGGTTTCGACGTATGGGTCGGTGGCGGGCTCTCCACCAATCCGATGATCGGCCAGCGCCTCGGCGCATGGGTCCCGTTGGACGAGGTGCCCGACGTCTGGGAAGGCGTCATCAGCATCTTCCGGGACTACGGCTACCGGCGCCTGCGCTCGCGTGCGCGGATCAAGTTCCTGGTCAAGGACTGGGGCGCGGAGAAGTTCCGGGAGATTCTCGAAACCAAGTACCTCGAACGCAAGCTGATCGACGGACCCGCACCCGAGGTCCCCGAACAGCCGCTGGACCACGTGGGCACGCACCGCCAGCACGACGGCAACTACTACGTCGGCGCGGCACCGATCGCCGGGCGCGTGTCGGGCTCCACACTGCTCGCGGTGGCCAAGGCGGCCGAGCGCGCCGGATCCGCCAGGGTCCGGCTGACACCGCAGCAGAAGCTGGTTGTGCTGGACGTGCCCGAGACCGAACTGAGCGGACTGCGCGGCGAACTCGCCGACCTCGGACTGCAGACCGAGCCGTCGCCGTGGCGGCGGGGAGTGATGGCCTGCACGGGGATCGAGTTCTGCAAGCTCGCCATCGTCGAGACCAAGGCCAGGGCCCACGACCTGGTGGCCGACCTCGAACGCAGACTGGCCGATATCCAGTCCGGTGTGGACGCTCCGGTGAGTGTGCACCTCAACGGCTGCCCGAACTCCTGTGCCCGTATCCAGACCGCGGACATCGGCCTGAAGGGGCAGATCGTCACCGACGCCGACGGCAACCAGGTTGAGGGATTCCAGGTGCACCTCGGCGGCGGGCTCGGCCTCGATGCGGGATTCGGCCGGAAACTGCGTGGTCACAAGGTCACCACCGCCGAACTGACCGACTATGTGGAGCGGGTGGTGCGGAACTTCGTCACCCAGCGCACCGACGGCGAGCGTTTTCCGCAGTGGGTGGCCCGCGCCGACGAGGGTGACCTGAAGTGACCTCGCAGCGCGCGGTCCCCTTCTACTGCCCGTTCTGTGGTGAAGAGGACCTGCGCCCGGAAGAGAACGGCGGCTGGCTGTGTTCTTCCTGCAGAAGAGTTTTCTCGGTCACGATGATCGGCCTGCAGCTTCCTGGAGGAGTTCGATGACGGCAGCCACGCGAACGGACGAACTGAAGGCACTGGCCGAACAGGCCTCCGCGGACCTCGCGGACGCCCCCGCCGAGGAGGCGATCCGGTGGGCGGTGGAGCAGTTCGGCGACGACCTGATCGTCGCCTCGAATATGCAGGACGCGGTTCTGATCGATCTGGCGACCAAGGTCAAAGCCGATGTCGACGTGCTGTTCCTGGAGACCGGCTACCACTTCGCGGAGACAATCGGCACCCGCGACGCCGTTGAGACGGTCTACTCGGGAATCCGGGTGGTGAACGCCAAGGCCGAGCAGAGCGTTGCGGAGCAGGACGCGGAGTACGGGCCGAAACTGCACGACCGCGACCCGGCCCAGTGCTGTCATCTGCGCAAGGTGATTCCGTTGCGCCGGACGCTGGCGAACTACTCGTGCTGGATCACCGGTGTGCGCAGGGTGGACGCGCCCACCAGGGCGAACACCCCGGTGATCACCTGGGACGACCGCAACGGGCTGGTCAAGGTCAACCCGATCGCACCGTGGAGCGACGACGAGTTCCGCGACTACATCGACCGGCACGGAATTCTGGAAAACCCACTGGTGCACGCGGGATACCCGTCGATCGGCTGCGCGCCCTGCACGGCGAAGGTCGCCCCCGGCGACGACCCGCGCAGCGGCCGCTGGGCGGGCAAGTCCAAGACCGAGTGCGGTCTGCACGGCTAGAGAGGAACACATGACCACGCTCGAACCCGCCACCGACGCGGCCAGGGACAACCTCGCCGCGCTCGAGTCCGAGGCCATCCACATCTTCCGTGAGGTCGCGGGCGAGTTCGACCGCCCGGTGATCCTGTTCTCCGGCGGCAAGGACTCCACTCTGCTGCTACACCTCGCGATCAAGGCGTTCTGGCCGGCTCCGGTGCCGTTTCCCTTGCTGCACGTGGACACCGGGCACAACTTCGACGAGGTCATCGCCTTCCGCGACGAGGTGGTGACAAAGCACAATCTCCGGTTGGTCGTGGCGAAGGTCCAGGACTGGATCGACGACGGCAGGCTGGCCGAACGGCCGGACGGCACCCGAAACCCGCTGCAGACCGTCCCGCTACTGGACACGATCAGCGAGAACAAGTACGACGCTGTGTTTGGCGGCGGCAGGCGCGACGAGGAGCGGGCTCGTGCCAAGGAGCGCATCTTCAGCCTGCGTAACGCTTTCGGACAGTGGGATCCGCGTAGGCAGCGGCCCGAGCTGTGGAACCTCTACAACGGACGCCATCGTCCCGGTGAACAGGTGCGGGTCTTCCCGCTGTCGAACTGGACCGAGGCCGACGTGTGGAACTACATCGCCCGCGAGGGCATCGAACTGCCGTCGATCTACTACGCGCATCAGCGCGAGGTCTACCTGCGTGACGGAATGCTGCTTACCGAGGGACCGTGGGGCGGCCCGCGCGAGAACGAGGACGTGCGGGAACTGACTGTGCGTTACCGCACGGTCGGCGACGGCTCCTGCACGGGAGCGGTGGAGTCCACCGCCGCCACCGTGGAGGACGTGATCACCGAGGTGCTGGCGAGCAGGCTCACCGAACGCGGTGCCACCAGGGCGGACGACCGGTTGTCCGAGGCCGCCATGGAGGACCGCAAGAAGGAAGGCTACTTCTGATGGGAGAGGCACAGCGATGAGCTCGTTGCTACGTCTGGCCACGGCGGGAAGCGTGGACGACGGCAAGTCCACACTCGTCGGAAGGCTGCTCTACGACACCAAGTCGGTACTGGCCGACCAACTCGACGCCGTGCAGCGCGCGAGTGTCGACCGAGGACTGTCCACACCGGATCTTTCGCTCCTGGTGGACGGGCTGCGTTCGGAACGGGAACAGGGCATCACCATTGATGTGGCCTACCGGTACTTCGCCACGCCCCGGCGCAGTTTCGTCCTCGCCGACACTCCGGGTCACGTGCAGTACACCCGCAACACGGTCACCGGTGCCTCCACAGCGCAGCTGGCCGTACTGCTGGTGGACGCACGCAAGGGCGTTATCGAGCAGACCCGAAGGCACGCGGCCGTACTCGCGCTGCTGGGCGTGCCGCGGCTCGTGCTCGCGGTCAACAAGATCGACCTGATCGGCTACGACGAGGCCGCCTTCGACGTGATCGCCAAGGAGTTCGCGACCCACGCCGCCTCCCTCGGCTACGGCGACGGCAGCGTGCTCACGATCCCGGTTTCGGCCCTGCACGGCGACAACGTGGCCGTCGCATCGGACAGCACGCCCTGGTACTCCGGTCCCACCCTGCTGGAGCACCTGGAGTCCGTGCCGGTGGCACCCGACCCGCACGACGCGGCCTTCCGGCTGCCGGTGCAGTACGTCATCCGGCCGAGGACACCCGAACACCCCGACTACCGCGGCTACGCGGGGCAGATCGCGGCGGGCACGGTGCGGCCGGGCGACGAGGTGGTCGTGCTGCCGCAGGGGTTGCGCAGCACGGTCGAACGCGTGGATACCGCCGACGGATCGCTGCCCGAGGCGGGATCCGGGAGTTCGGTCACCGTCATCCTCACCGACGAGCTGGACATCGCCCGCGGCGATCTCATCGCCTCGGCGGAGCAGCGTCCTGTCGTCACCGACGAATTCACCGCGGCGTTGTGCTGGCTGTCCGGGAAGTCCCTGACGGCAGGTTCGAAGGTGCTCGTCAAGCACGGTGCGCGCACCGTACAGGCGCTCGTGCAGGACCTCCACTCCCGGTTCGACGAGCAGACTCTGTCCACGGTGGACTCTCCAGATTCACTGGAGCTGAACGAGATCGGCAGCGTGCGGTTGCGGCTGTCCGAGGAGATCCCGGTGGACGACTACGCGAGCAGCCCCAGGACGGGCGCGTTTCTGGTCATCGATCCGAAGGACGGCGACACCCTCGCCGCGGGCATGGTCGGCGACCGGTTCTCCGGGTTGGGTGAGCGGGCGGCGTGAGCGCGGCAGCACCGCTCCCCCTGGTCGCCGTCGCGCACGGCAGCAGGGACCCGCGCTCGTCGGCGTGTGTCCGGGACCTCACTCGCGCGGTGCGGAAAGCGGCGCCGGAACTCGAGGTACGTACCGCGTTCCTCGATCTTTCCGAGCCGAAGGTGACCGATGTGCTCACCGGGTTGCACGCCGAGGGTCATCAGGGGGCCGTGGTGGTGCCTCTGCTGCTCGGCAGTGCGTTTCACGCCCGAGTCGACCTGCCCGCGCTGATCGAGCAGGTGACCGCGGCCGCGCCCGGGTTCCGGGTACCGGTCGCCGAGGTACTCGGGATCGACCCCGCGCTGGAGTCGCTGGCCGCCGATCGGCTCTCCGAGACCGGCGCGGATCTCACCGACCCCGGACTCGGTGTCGTACTCGCCGCCGTCGGTTCCTCGAGTACGGCGGCGAACGACGCGGTCTCGAGGATGGCGCGCCGGTGGCAGCGCCGTCACCGCGTGGCGGGCGTGGCTCCGGCGTTCGCCAGTACCAGTCCGGATGTGCAGGCCGCGATCGCCCGGCTGCGGGCCAGGGGCGCGCGGCGCTTCGCCGTCGCTTCCTGGTTCCTCGCCCCGGGCCTGCTGCCGGACCGGGTCGCCGCACATGCCGCCGAGGTGGACCCCGGTATCCCGATCGCCGCGCCTCTCGGCGCCGAACCCAGGGTCGCCGATCTCGTCCTGCGCCGCTACGACCAGATCGTGGCTTCGGCAGTCCGCAGCGCCTGAACCAGGCCCCGCACTTTTCCGGGAAAGTGCGCAGAGTGCTTGGCCGCCCACCTTCTCGCCTGCGCGGTTGTGCCAGAGTGAGGCCTATGGCTGATGAACTGGTGCACTACGGGGTCGAGGCCGGGGTGGCGACGATCACCCTCGACTCGCCGCACAATCGCAATGCCCTTTCCGCGCAGCTGCGCCGCGAGCTACTCGATGGACTCGCCGCAGCTCAGGAGGACGACGAGGTCAGGGTGATCGTGCTGGATCACACTGGTCCGGTCTTCTGCGCGGGGATGGACCTGAAGGAGGCCCGTGGAGCGGGAGCGGGCGACCAGGGCGTCAACGAGTTCCCGCAGATCCTGGAGCGGATCTGGACGAGCCCGAAGCCTGTGGTGGCAAAGCTCGCCGGGCCTGCCCGCGCCGGTGGCGTCGGCATGGTCGCCGCGGCCGACATCGCCGTCGCGGTGACGGAGGCGACCTTCGCGTTCACCGAGGTGCGGATCGGCGTGATCCCGGCGGTCATCTCGGTCACCGTGCTGCCGAGGCTTGCCCCGCGCGATGCCCACGAGCTGTTCCTCACCGGGGACACTTTCGACGCCGAGCGCGCCGCCCGGATCGGGCTGATCAACTCGGCGGTGCCCGCCGAGGAACTCGACACCGAGGTGCGGCGTTTCGTCACCTCGCTGTCACTCGGCGGTCCGAACGCGCTCGCGGCCACGAAGGAACTGCTCCGGTCGGAGAAGGCACCGAGCATGACCGCGGCGTTCGAGCAGATGATCGCGACTTCCGCGCGCTTCTTCGCCAGCGAGGAAGGCCAGGAAGGCATCACCGCCTTCGCGCAGAAGCGCAGGCCGAACTGGGTTCCGGAAGGCTGAGGGAGCTCGCGGTCAGCCGTCGGCCAGAAGCACGACCAGCCGGCGGTTGACCGGCCGGTTTCCGTTGGGTGCGAGTGCGCGCTGGGCATCGGACAGCACGCCGTGGATCGCCAGGTAGCCCTTGGGGTCCGTGCGCTTGAGCACGTCAGCCGCCACCCAGATCAGCACGTGCTCCCCCTCGGGCAGCCAGGACAGGTCGGTCAGCGAGTCGTAGAGCGCGTCGAGGTTGCGGCCGAACCAGCTGGGAAAGGACAGTGCCGCGGCGATCGCGTCCATGGCGGACGTCTTGTCCGGATCGCTTCCGGTGTCCACGACATGCGGGTACGCACCGCGCGAACGGGCTCGCGCGACGAGCGTGCCGGTGTCGTTGTCCCCCATGGCGGTCATCGCTTCGGATCCACGACGACGAAGGACGAGTAGTGGTCCGCCGTGTAGTACAGCTCCGCGGACTCGCCGGTCACCAGTCGGCGAGCGCCGCGATCCTGGCTGCCTGGAGTGGGCACCGTGTACTCGTGGTAGTAACCAGATTCCTTGAGTGGCAACAACTTCTCCCGATTTCCGAACACGCTCCCGTCCTTGCCCGGATACGGGAACGGGCCGTCCTGCTCAATCAGCTCCCAGGTCTGCCGCGCCTGGTCCGGCAGGGCGGACAGCGGCTCGACCCGCAGACCGGACTCGATCCCCGGGACCGTACTACCGGTGTCCCCGCCACCGCCGGTTCCACCGTCGGCCCCGACGACGTCCTGGATCAGCCAGCCGCCGAGGACGAGGACCAGCAGCCCGATCAACGCCGCGGTGATCCGCCTCCGGTTCAGCACCGCGTCACTCCGCCCTGTCCGCCCGCGTGTCCACACGCGGAGCAGTGTTCTCATCCCACCGGTCGGTGCCGAACCAGGTGGCGACCCGGTCGACGATCCGGCCCAGCAGCCACGCCAACGCCAGGCACAACGGGATCAGCACCGCCATGACCAACACGAACTGCACGGGGAACCAGCGCTGCACGAGCCACAGCTCCAGCGCGTCCCACCACTCGGCCAGTCCATCGAGCACGAGTGTGAGCCTACGCCGGGGCTGCTGCCAAACAGGTGACGGGCCGGTAGGTTGGCCGCATGTTTGCCGTGTACGCGAAGGAACCCAACCAGGACGACCCGCTGGCCTCGCTCGTCGTCGGCGAACGACCCGAACCGGAGGTGCCCGATGGCTGGGTCACCGTCTCCGTGAAGGCCGCCAGCCTGAACATGCACGATCTCTGGACGCTGCGAGGTGTCGGGATCAAACCCGAGCAGTTCCCGATGATCCTCGGTTGTGACGGCGCAGGGGTGCTCGAGGACGGCACCGAGGTCGTGCTGCACTCGGTGATCAATGCGGCGGGCTGGCAGGGCGACGACACACTCGACCCCAAACGCACGCTGCTCACCGAGAAGCACCAGGGCACTTTTGCCGATCGGGTCGTCGTGCCTGCCCGCAACGTCCTGCCCAAGCCGGCCGGCCTCTCCTTCCAGGAAGCCGCGACGATGGGGACCGCGTGGTTGACCGCCTATCGGATGCTGTTCGTCAAGTCCGGGCTGCGGCCAGGCCAGACCATGCTCGTCCAAGGAGCGTCCGGCGGTGTCTCCACCGCGCTGGTCCAGCTCGGCAGGGCCGCCGGAATGCGCGTCTGGGTGACCGGCAGGAGTGCGGAGAAGCGCGCGCTCGCCGAAGGGCTGGGTGCGCACCAGAGCTTCGAGTCCGGAGCCCGCCTGCCCGAGCGGGTCGACGCCGTGTTCGAGACCGTCGGCAAGGCGACGTGGGGCCACTCGGTGCGCTCGCTCAAGCCCGGCGGCATCATTGTCGTCTCCGGATCGACAAGCGGACCGGACGCCAATGCCGAGTTGCAGCGAGTCTTCTTCCTGCAACTGAGGGTAACCGGCTCCACGATGGGCACCAGGGACGAGCTCGCGGATCTGCTGTCCTACGTCGAGCTGTCCGGGATTCGCCCGCAGATCGGGGCCGAACTGCCCTTCTCCGATGCCGCGCAAGGGTTCGCGGACATGCAGCAGGGCGCTACGGCCGGAAAAATCGTGTTCACCAAAAATTAGCTCTGACCAGCACAGACGCCTTGTTGACACCGCGCCGATACTGGTTTGTGATCCACTGGTTAGCGGGTTGAACCGCAAGTTGTTGGCTAACCTGTAGAGATGACCGCAACGCGGCGGGAGGCATCGCCTGACACGGCGAGCCACGAGGTGGCCGACCCGGCCGAGGTACGGGTCGGCCACCGCCGCTATGCCGGCGTCCGCACGAGGGTGCTGGAGGTCGGCCCCCGCGGCGCTGAGACGCACCGGCACCACGGCCGCACCTCTCGGCTCAGGACAGGCCGGCTGACGGGTAAACGGGCGGGGACCAGGCCGACCGCTCCGAGGCTGGTCCTGCTGCACGGCTACTGCGACAACGCCGACACCTGGATGTCGGTGCTGGCCGAACTGGGTGCCGCGGGCCACAGCGCCATCGCGGTGGACCTTCCCGGATTCGGCGAGGCGGAACCGTTGCGCCCAGGCCCGATGCTGCCCCAGTTGGACGCGTTCGCCGCCGCGATCGTCCGTGAGCAGTCCGTGCTGGGCAACGTCGTACTCGCGGGCAACTCGCTCGGCGGCACCACGAGCCTTCGGGCGGCACAGAACCAGCGGCTGCAGATCGCCGGAGTCGCCTCGATCGCGGCCCCCGGGCTCGTCGACTCCTGGCTCGTGCGGACCGTCGGCCGCTACCCGTTCCCGCTGCGGCTGTACAACGCCCTGCCCCTGCCGGTCCCCAGCTTCCTCGTACGCACGGTCGCCGAACAGGTCATCCCGCGACTGCTCTACGCCGACAGTTCGGCCGCCGAACGGGAACAGGTCCGGCGCTTCGTCGAACTCTTCCCCGACTACCGGGCGACCACCGCCCGCTTGGAGCAGGCCAGGCAGTTGGTCGGCGAACTGGCCGACGCATACCAGCTCGACCAGATCCAGGCGCCGTTGCTCGTGGTCGCCTGTGGCAAGGACCGCTTGGTGAGCGCGGCCGCGGGGCGGCGCCTGCACTCGCTGGTGCCACACAGCAGGTTGCTCGTGCGAGAGGACTGGGGTCACTGTCCCCAGCTCGACGACCCGGCCGCGATCGCCGAACTGCTCGGCTACTTCGCGGCCGGTGCACAGCACGGGAGTGCGCTGCACGCACCGCGGCAGCTCGATATCGACGAGGAGCGCGGCGCGGCCGGGTAGTCCCGTACGGAGCTCGGCTCAGCCGGGCAGCCTGCGTCCGCCGCTGTCGATGGCCTCCCGCGCCTGCCCGCGCAACCGGTCGATGATCTCGGCTGTCGGCCCCGTACCGGCCAGTGGGTAGGTCTGCCCTGCCCACAGTGACATCGACTCGGAGTCTCCCGCGGCGGCGGCCGCGGCCCTGATCGGCTTACTGAGGTGATGCACCTGCGGATACGCGGCGGGGGCGTGCGCGGAGTGCTCACGCAGGAACCGGTTGGCCAGCCCGCGAGCGGGGCGGCCGCTGAACGCCCTCGTGATGGCTGTCGGCCTACCGGCCTCGCCGAGTGCGTCCCGATACGCCTGGGCGGTACCAGCCTCGTCCGCGCGCAGGAACGCCGTCCCCAGCTGGGCGGCGGCGGCCCCCGCCACCAGCACCGCGGCGATGTCCGCACCATGCACGAGGCCACCGGTGGCGACCAGCGGCAGATCGGTCTCGGCCGAGATCAGCCGCAGTGCCGCGAGCAGCCCGTAGAGCTCGCCTCCCGCTGGATCGGCCGGGTCGTCGGTGAACACCCCACGATGTGCACCCGCCTCGAAACCCTGCACGCACAACCCGTCCACTCCCAATGCGGCGGCCTGCCGAGCTTCGGCGGGACTGGTGACCGTCACCAGCACCTTGCTACCGGCCTCGTGCAGCCGGGCGACATCCTCGGCGAGGGGCGCGCCGAAGGTGAACGACACCACCGGGACGCCACTGGCGACCACCAGGTCGAGCTTGGCCGGATAGACGTCGTCGTCCCAGCGCGGGGTTCCCGCCTCGACGCCCAGCCGCCGCGCCTCCGGACCCAGCCGTTCGGCGTAGCTGCCGAGGTCCGCACCGGAACGGACTCCGGGTACGAACAGATTGACCCCGAACTCGGCATCGGTGAGGGCCCTGGTCCGCTCGATCCGCTCGGCGAGTGCCTCAACGCCCAGGTATCCGGCGGCCAGGAAGCCGAACGCCCCCGCCCGGCCCGCTGCGGCGACCAGCTCGGGTGTGGAGGGACCACCGGCCATGGGTGCGACGAGCACGGGAAAACGCAGACTCTCGAACATGTGCACAGCGTACGAACTGCCGGGCGGGCATCGACGACCCCGCCCTGCTCACCTCGAGCGCGGGGTATGCGTTGCTACTTTTTGCCCTTGCCCTTGTCCGAAGGAGTCTCGGTGGACAGCGCCGCCACGAATGCCTCCTGCGGCACCTCGACGCGCCCCACGGTCTTCATCCGCTTCTTGCCTTCCTTCTGCTTCTCCAGCAGCTTGCGCTTACGCGAGATGTCGCCGCCGTAGCACTTGGCCAGCACGTCCTTGCGGATCGCGCGAATCGTCTCGCGCGCGATGATCCGGCCGCCGATGGCCGCCTGGATCGGCACCTCGAAGTGCTGGCGCGGGATCAGCTCGCGCAGGCGGGTCGCCATCTTGTTGCCGTAGGCGTAGGCGTAGTCCTTGTGCACGATTGCCGAGAACGCGTCCACCCCCTCGCCCTGCAGCAGGATGTCGACCTTCACCAGGTCGGCGACCTGCTCGCCAGCCTCCTCGTAGTCCAGTGAGGCGTAGCCGCGGGTACGGGACTTCAGCGAGTCGAAGAAGTCGAAGATGATCTCGCCGAGCGGCAGGTGGTAGCGCAGTTCGACCCGCTCCTCGGACAGGTAGTCCATCCCCAGCAACTGACCCCGCTTGCCCTGGCAGAGCTCCATCACCGAGCCGATGAACTCCGAGGGCACGATGACGGTCACCTTGCTCAGCGGCTCGTGCACCTCGGAGATCTTGCCCGCCGTCGGCCAGTCGGACGGGTTGGTGACGACGTGCTCGCTGCCGTCCTCCATGTACACGTCGTAGACCACGTTGGGCGCGGTGGAGATGAGGTCGAGGTTGAACTCCCGCTCCAGCCGCTCCCTGGTGATCTCCAGGTGCAGCAGGCCGAGGAACCCGCAGCGGAAACCGAACCCGAGCGCCACCGACGTCTCCGGCTCGAACGTCAGCGCGGCATCGTTGAGCTGCAGTTTCTCCAGGGCCTCGCGGAGCACCGGATAGTCGGAGCCATCCACCGGGTACAGGCCGGAGTAGACCATCGGCTTGGGTTCGCGGTATCCGGTCAGCGGCTCTTCGGCGCCCTTGCGCTCGGAGGTGACGGTGTCACCGACACGCGACTGCCGAACGTCCTTCACGCCGGTGATCAGATAGCCCACCTCGCCCACTCCGAGGCCCTTGCTGGGCTTCGGTTCCGGCGACACGATTCCGACCTCGAGCAGCTCGTGGGTCGCGTTGGTCGACATCATCCTGATGCGCTCGCGCGGGGTGATCCGCCCGTCCACCACCCTGATGTAGGTGATGACACCCCGGTACGTGTCGTACACCGAGTCGAAGATCATCGCCCGTGCGGGAGCATCGGCGTCTCCGACCGGCGGCGGCACCTGTCGGACCGCCTCGTCGAGCAGCTCCCGGACCCCCTCCCCGGTCTTGGCCGACACCCGGAGCACGTCGGAGGGTTCGCATCCGATGATGTGCGCGAGTTCGGCGGCGTACTTGTCCGGCTCGGCGGCGGGCAGGTCGATCTTGTTCAGCACCGGGATGATGTGCAGGTCCTTCTCGAGCGCGAGATAGAGGTTCGCCAGCGTCTGCGCCTCGATCCCCTGCGCGGCGTCGACCAGCAGGATCGCCCCCTCACACGCCTCGAGCGCCCGCGAGACCTCATAGGTGAAGTCGACGTGGCCGGGGGTGTCGATCAGGTGCAGAACGTGTTCGTTGCCGTTGACCTCCCACGGGAGCCGGACGTTCTGCGCCTTGATCGTGATACCGCGCTCGCGCTCGATGTCCATCCGGTCCAGGTACTGCGCGCGCATGGCGCGCCCCTCCACGACCCCGGTGATCTGCAGCATCCGGTCGGCCAGCGTGGACTTGCCGTGGTCGATGTGCGCGATGATGCAGAAGTTCCGGATCAGCTCCGGCGGGGTGAAGGTGGAGTCGGCAAACGTGCGCGTCACTGTCACTCGCTGGTCCTCGCGTCGGGGTTGGCAGCCTTCATCGTCCCATGGCGGGTACGGGGCACTCTCGGGGTCATCCCCGATGCGAGTGCCGACGTGGCCGTGCTGTCCTCGAAGTATGGCTATCCCACTGGAAGAAGTACTGGACAGGGCGTTCGGCCATCCACGCGGTCTGCTCGGCCGGATCGGCGCGGCGGTGATGGAACGGGGCAACGGCCCCACCGAGAGCAAGGTGGTCGAGGTCGCCAAACCGGGCGAGGACGAGACGGTGCTGGTCGTCGGTCCCGGGCCGGGAGTCGGGCTCGGCCTCGCCGCCGCGCGAGCGCGCCGCACCATCGGCGTCGACCCGTCGGAGGAGATGCTGCGGCGCTGCAGGCGCCGGTGCGCCGCCGCGATCGAGGCGGGGATCGTGGAGCTTCGGGCAGGCACAGCGGAGTCGACCGGCCAGGAGCCGGACTCCGTCGACGTGGTGCTCAGCGTGAACAACCTCGCGCTCTGGTCCGACCGCACGGCGGTACTGGCCGAGTTGTCGCGGGTGCTGCGGCCAGGCGGACGACTGGTCCTGTCCGCCCACGAAAAGTGGCTGCCGGTGTCCCGGCACGAACTGGTGGGCGAACTGGAGGCCGCGGAATTCACCGACGTGCAGAGCTGGACCTGGGATCCGCCCGGCCGGACGGCCAGCCGAGCGGTTCAGCTGCGGGCGGTGCGTCCCCGCTCCTGACGTGGCGGCACCCCACGTCTACCGCGTGTCGGCCCGCAGCGGATGGTCCTCGGGAATCTGCACCAGCACGATCCGGGTGCCATCCGGATCGGCGATCCAGGCCTCGTCAAGACCCCACGGCTCCCGCCGGGCCTCGCGCACGATCGGGACCCCACGCACCGTGAGCTCGGCGAGGGTGTCCGCGAGGTCGCGGACCTGCAGCCACAGCGCGACGTCCGGGCCTGCCCCCTGCTCGCCCTCCCCGACGATCTCCAGGAAGCCCTGACCGAGGAAGAAGACCGTGCCGACCGGGAACTCCCGGTAGACGGCGAGGCCGAGCACGTCCCGGTAGAACTCCGTGGTGATCCGCCGGTTCCGCGGCTTGAGCAAGATTCGGCTGCTCAGGACCTCCATGGCACCCTCCGTGTTCACGTCGACTCCTACAGGGACCGTCGGTTCAGGCGAGCGCGATCGCCGTGATCCCGGCGAGGACGATGCCCGAACCGGCGATCCGGCGCAGCGGGTCTGCCTCACCCAGCACCCGCCAGGCTGCCAGACCGCCGAGCACGATGCTCAGTTCTCTCGCCGGGGCCACAAGGCTCACCGGCGCGATGCGCAGCGCGAAGAGCACCAGCAGGTAGGCCACGGGCGAGAGCACGCCCACCAGCAGGACCTCCTTGCGGTGGGCGCGCCACAGTGTCGCGGTCCCGCTCACATCCCTGATGGCGATCGGAGCCAGCAAGGCGCTCTGCAGCAGAGCGGCGACACCGAAATAGACCACGGGTGGCGCGGCCAGCGTGGTCACCGCATGCGCGTCCCACAGGGTGTACGCCGCGATAACCGCCCCGGTCAGCACCCCGTAACCGATGCCGGCACAACGTCTGCGCCCCTCAGTGGCACCGGGCACACCCGGGTCTTTGCGCTTGTCCGGTCTGCCCACCCCACCGATGACCAGCACGCCAACGACCACCAGCAGCGCGCCGAGCAGGCCGATCCAACCGGGACGTTCACCGAGCAGGGTCACGGCGGCGAGTACGGCGAGCAGCGGCCCCGTCCCCCGCGCGAGGGGGTAGACGACGGAAAGGTCGCCGACGGCGTAACCCCGTTGCAGCAACACTCCGTACACGACGTGCAGCACCGCGGTGACCGCGGAGGCGAACAGCCAGGTCCACTGCGGAGGTCCCGGGGTCCGCAGCAGAACGATGATCGCCAGTGGCAGGCACACCACCGCCGAAACCGTGTAGTAGAGACAGACGAAGACGGCGCCGCCGCCCGGTACCCGCTTGGCCGCCAGATTCCACCCGGCGTGCACCACGGCGGCGCTGAGGACGAGGGCGAGAGCGACGCCCGTCACCGAGCACCTCGCGCGTCCACGTCCCTATCCCAGCAGTCGCCGCGCTCAGATCAGTAGCAGGGTCTTACCGAGCGCGGCGCGGGCCTCGATGGCGGCGTGCGCGTCGGCGGCCGACGCCAGCGGGAATGTCTGGCCGATGACCGGCCGCAGCCGTCCAGCGGCGGCCTCGGCGAGGACCTGGCCGGTGAGTCGCGCGTGCTCGTCCGAGTCGAACTGCACGGCCTCGATCCCCCAGAAACCGACCCCTCGGCGAGCCGCCTCGCCAGGATCAACGGCCGCGAACCGCCCGCTCGGAGTGCCGTGTGCGGAGAACCTGCCACCGGGCGCGATCAGCGAGAACGCGGTAGCTCCCACCTGCCCGCCCGCACCGTCGAGCACCAGGTCCAGGCCGGCACCATCGGTGGCCCCCATTACCCGCTCGGCCCAGTCCGCCTCGGAGTAGTCGACCACCGCGTCCGCACCCTGCTCCCGGATCAGCGCCAGCTTCCGCTGCCCCCGTGCCGCGGCGACGACTCGCGCGCCCGCGGCCTTGGCGAGCTGGACCAGCAGGAGTCCCAGTCCGCCTCCAGCCGCGGTGATCAGCACGCGCTCGCCAGGCCGGATCCGGCTGCGCTCGGCCAGCCCGAGTGCGGTGACGCCGTCGTGCAGCAGGGCCACCGCCACCACCGGGTCGACCCCGTCCGGCACCTCGTGCACCTGGCCGGCAGGCGCGACGACCCGCTCCGCGTATCCGCCGCCGGGCAATCGTGCGATCACCGTCGTATTGAGCAGGCCAGGGTCCCCGCCGTCGCCCACCGACACCACCTTGCCCGCCACCCCACCACCGGGGACGTACGGCGGCCGCACCGGGAAGTACTCGCCACCGCCACCACCGCGGACCATGGTGTCGAGAAAGAGCACATCGGCGGCCACCGTCGCGATCACGAGTTCGCCCTCGCCCGCAACCGGCTCCGGCAACTGTGCCGGTACCAGCACCTCGGGCCCGCCGAACTTCGTCACTTGAACCACCCGCATGTATCCCGCCTCCTCGAAATCCTGTGTGACACCCACTCTCGAACCTCGACTTAACTTGAGGTCAACCAGGGAGTGCGGGGTCACACCTGCCGCATTCGACCAGGTGGGTGCCGGTACGCGGAACGCCGTTGTGTAGGCTGACCGGTCGTTGCCGTGTGGCGTTCCGCCATGGAGGAAGACCCGCAGCCGCCGATTCCGGTGGCCGGGGCCACGAGAACGCGGCAGCGACTCACCACCGTCGAACAGGAGTGCCGGCATGGCCAACATCAAGTCGCAGGTCAAGCGGATCAAGACCAACGAGAAGGCGCGGCAGCGCAACCAGTCGGTGCGCTCTTCGGTGAAGACCGCGGTCCGCAAGTTCCGCGAGGCTGCGAACGCCGGGGACCGGGACAAGGCCATCGAGCTGCAGCGCGAGGCGTCGAAGAAGCTGGACAAGGCCGCCACGAAGGGTGTTCTGCACCCGAACCAGGCCGCCAACAAGAAGTCGTCGATGGCCAAGCGCGTCAACCAGCTCTGAGTGCGCGCGGCTCCGGCCGCATTTCGATCACAAGTCGTTCCACGCTGAGGCCCCGGTGACCCGCTCACCGGGGCCTTCTGCTGTCCTCAGCGCCGTTCGCGCGCGGCGAGCACGTCCAGCACCGCCCGTTCGAGGGCGTAGTCGGGGCTGGCGGCGGCGCCCTTGACCTCCGCGTTGAGCCGGGCGACCACGCGCATCGCGTCCGCGAGCCCGTCCGGTCCCCAGCCGCGCGCCTGCCCCTGCGCCTTCCTGATCTTCCATGGCGGCATGCCCAGCTCACCGGCCATCTGGTTGGGATTGCCCCGCCCGGCACCAGCGACCCTCGCGATCGTGCGGACGGCGTCGGCGAGGGCGTCCGCGACCAGTACGTGGGGCACGCCGATCTGCATCGCCCACCGCATCGACTCCAGCGCCGCCGCCCGGTCACCGGCCACCGCCTTCTCCGCGACGACGAAGCCCGTCACGTCCGCCCTGCCGCGGTGGTACCGCCGTACGGCTTCCTCGTCCACACTGCCGCCCGAGTCGGCGACCAGCTGCGCGGCCGCGGACGCCAGCTCCCGGAGATCGGAGCCCACCGCGTCGATCAATGCGAGCACCCCGGCCGCGTCGATACGTCCGCCCGCGGTCCGGACCTCGTGGCGCACGAACGCTTCCCGGTCCGCCGGACGAGTGAGCTTCGCGCATTCGGTGACCTCGGCCCCCGACTTGCGCAGCGCCGCGGGCAGCGCCTTCGCCGCTTTGCTGCGCCCGCCGCCGGAATGCAGCACGACGAGCACAATGCCGTCGGCGGGCTGCGAGGCGTAGGACAGAATCGCGTCCGCGATCTCCTGCGAGGCCTCCTGTGCCGCCTCCAGTGCGACCACCCTGCCCTCACTGAACAGCGATGGGCTGACCAGTTCGGCCAGCGCCGGAGGTGTGAGTTCGGACACGCGCAACCTGGTCAGATCAGCGGTCGAATCGGCGAGGCGGGCGGAGTCGAGGGCCGCGCGCACCGCCCGCTCGATGAGCAGCTCCTCCTCGCCGAGCACGAGGTGCAGCGGTGCGGGGGTGGTGGCTGGGACGGTCACGCGGCCGATCCTCCCACGTCCCACTGACAGGGATCGGGAACGGCCCGGCACTCCCGCCGGGCGGCTCCGCGAAGCGCGCGATGGTGACGCGGCTCCCCATCCCGTGGCAGGAGCACGGGGCGATGTCGTACGGTGTAACCGAGGCAGGGCGACAGCTCGCCGACAACTGAATACCGCTCATCCAGAGGGGCAGAGGGAACGGCCCGTTGAAGCCCCGGCAACCGGCGTCAGCCTGTCATCTCGATTCCGCGAGGTAGCTGACGATCACGGTGCCAATTCCGGCCCACATCGTGGGACAGATGAGGAAAGGACCTCGCGATGACTGCAGCCCTGGGATCGAAGACCACCTCCGGCCGCGCTTTCGACCTCGGCCCTGCCGTGGAGCTGGTGTCCAAGGAAGAAGGACACCGCCAGCCGCTGGCCCCCGAGTTCGTTTCCGCGGAAGACTTCTCCCCGCTTGAGGTCGCCTACGACTTCGGCCGGGTCCGCCGTGAGGACATCGAGTCCGGACCGCGCAACATCTGGCGCTACAAGAAGCTGCTGCCGGTTCCGTCCAACGTTGAGGAGATCCCGAACACCGAGCCGGGCTGTACCCGCCTGGTCCGCGCGGACCGCCTCGCGAAAGCCCTCGGTGTCCGCAAGCTCTGGGTCAAGGACGACACCGGCAACCCCACGCACTCGTTCAAGGACCGGGTCGTGGCCGTGGCGCTGGCCGCCGCACGGGAGTTCGGTTTCGACACCCTCGCCTGCCCCTCCACCGGCAACCTGGCCAACGCCGTCGCGGCCGCCGCGGCCCGCGCAGGCTGGGACTCGGTCGTGCTGATCCCGTCCTCGCTCGAGCGGGCGAAGATCCTCACCACAGCGGTTTACGACGGCTCGCTGATCGCCGTGGACGGCAACTACGACGACGTGAACCGGCTCGCGACCCAGCTGGCCGCGGACCGGGAGTCCTGGGCGTTCGTCAACGTCAACGTGCGGCCCTACTACTCCGAGGGGTCGAAGACCCTGGCGTACGAGGTGGCCGAGCAGCTCGGCTGGCGCCTGCCAGAGCAGATCGTGGTCCCGATCGCCTCCGGCTCGCAGCTGACCAAAGTGGACAAGGGCTTCCGCGAGCTCGGTGAGTTGGGGCTCGTCGATCCCAGCCCGTACAAGGTTTTCGGTGCGCAGGCCACCGGTTGCTCGCCGGTGTCGTCGGCGTTCCGCAACGGTCACGACGTGGTGCAGCCGGTCCGGCCGGACACCATCGCCCGCTCACTCGCGATCGGTAACCCGGCCGACGGACCCTACGTCCTTGACGTCGTCAACCGCACGGGCGGAGCGATCGAGGACGTGACCGACGAGGAGGTCGTCGAGGGCATCCGGTTGCTCGCCCGTACCGAAGGCATCTTCACCGAGACAGCTGGCGGCGTCACCGTCGCGACCGCGAAGAAGCTGATCGAGGCGGGCAAGATCGACCCGGACGAGGAGACGGTGCTGCTCATCACCGGCGACGGCCTGAAGACCCTGGATGCGATCGAGAACCACGTCGGCCCGAAGGCGACCGTGCCACCGAACGCGGACGCGGTGAAGGCGGCACTCGGCGAGTAGGACGCAGGCCGGGCCGGATCACCGGCCCGGCCCCCTGCGCACCACTGCGGGACCGGTGTCGCCGGGTACCACCGCCGTGTCCCCACTCCGGTCGGTCCTGGCGATCAGTGCCCCGTCTCCGGTGAGCACCCGCAGTGTGCGCTCGCTGGGATGGCCATAGGTGTTGTCCTCCCCCACACTCACCAGTGCGATCCTCGGCCGTACCGCGCCGAGGAACTCCGGCAGAGTGAACCTGCTGCCGTGGTGCGGAATCTTCAGTATCTCCGCGCTCAGGTCCGTCCGCGCGGCCAGCAGGTCGGCCTGCGCGGTCAACTCGATGTCACCGGTGAGCAGGACCCGGCCCGCCGCGGTCCTGGCGACCGCCACCGTTGACGAGTTGTTGATACTCGTCCCGTCCTGCTCGGCGTCGTCGCCGGCGGGCGCGGCGGGCACATAGCGGGGACCGAGCACCTCGATGTCCAGACCCGGCCAGCCGAACCGGTCTCCCGTGGTGAGTTCGAGCAGCGCAACGCGGTGCCGCGAAGCCAGTTCCGTCACCTCTCGCCAGGCCCAGGCCGGAGTCCGGCCGGGCCCCACCGCGATCCCGCCCACCGTCCGGCCCTCGAACACCGACTCGAGTCCGCCGATGTGGTCGGCGTGCAGGTGGCTCAGCACGATCAGTGGCACCCGGTCCACGTCCAGCCGATCGAGACATCGGTCCACCGGACCGGGCCTTGGCCCGGTGTCCACGACGACCGCCCGCCCCCGCTCGCCTGCCGACAACACGATGGCATCCCCCTGCCCGACATCGCAGGCCACCACCGACCAGTCCGAAGGCGGCCACGGCGGCGACACCACCCGAACCGGCAAGACGACGAGCAGCAGAACGACCAGCCCGACGGCGAGCCCGACCCGAACCGGCCGGTACCGCAACGCACACACCGCCGCCACAACCGCCAGTGCGGCGAGCAGACCACCCCACCAACCCGAAAACCAGGGCACCACGGCTCCGGGTACCGCTGCCGCGTGCCTGGCCACCAGGATCAGCCACTCGACGCCCGGACCGGCGAGCCGGACGAGCAGTTCGGCCCCGAACGGCCAGAGCCCCGCGAGTGCGCTCACCGCGACCCCGAGCACTGTCACCGGGGCGACCACCGGAGCTGCGAGCACGTTCGCCGCGACCGCGACGGAACTGAAGCTGCCCGCCATACCGGCCACGATCGGCACTGTCACCAGGAAGGCCGCCAGCGGCACGGCAAGGGCGGCGGCCACCACCGCCGGCACACCCCTGCCGCGCATTCGCCGGGTCCACCGCGGTGCCACGAGCACGAGTCCCGAGGTCGCCACCACCGACAACGCGAAGCCGAGGCTCACCGCCATACCGGGGTCGTGGAGTACGAGACAGATCACCGCCGCGGCCAGCGCGGGCAAGGCGGAACCCTTGCGACCGAGCGCCAGCGCGAGCAGTCCCACCGCGCCCATGACCCCGGCGCGCAGCACGGTGGGTTCCGGGCCGACGAGGACGACGAAACCGGCAAGGGCCACGCCAGCGGCGGTCGCGCACAGGCGGGGCCCGGCCCGTGCCGCGCGGAACAACAGCAGCACGGCGCCGCACACCACCGTGATGTTGGCCCCGGAGACCGCTGTCAAATGCGACATCCCCGCGTCGAGGAACTCGCGTTCCACTCTGGCCGACAGCGCACTGGTGTCCCCGAGAACCAGACCTGGAAGCAAACCGGCGGGTTCGTCGGCCAGCACCGATGCGGCGCGGCGCAGGGACCCGCGCATTCCGTCGGCGCCGCGTTGCCACCAGGAAGCGGGACTCATCGACTCAGGAGGCCCGCGGACGAAACACACCGCGACCGTCAACTCACCAGGACGGGCCGGCGCCAGTCCGCCGTGGACGTTCACCAACTGTCCCGGGAGCAGGCCGGACCATTCGGTGGCATCGGCGATCAACAGCACCCTGCCTCGGCTCGGGACAGGGGTGCCCCCGGCAGCGGCCGATTCCACCCGAACCGGAATCAGCACGGATCTCGCGCCGGCCCGCTGCCCCGCGTAACCGTCAGAACGCACCGGGCGCGGGCGCTCCATCACCTCCACCCGCAGAACCACCTCCGCTCCCCGCCCCGCCGCGACGCGCAGGGGGTCCTGTTCCGCTCGCGCCACCCGGACCGTCACGAGCAGCGCGGCGAGAACGCCACAGCCCACGAGCGCGACAGCCGCCATCTCGGATCGCCCTTGGTGCCGCTCGCCTCCGCGCCGCCCCGCACCCGACCTGTACAGCCATACCGCTCCCACCAACGCGCCTGTCGTACCGAACACCAATGCGGCCCACCAGCCCCACAGAAGCCCCAGCAGTGCCGCGAGCCATACGGTGCTCGCCGCGGGAACGAGCCGGAGATCGGTTCCCGCCGATACGGTGTCGTCCCGGCGATCGGCGCCGCTCACCCCACACTCACGTGATCACGCAGTCGCGAAAGCCGGGTGTCCCCGATCCCCTCCACCTCGCGCAACTGTTCCACCGAGGTGAACGCTCCGCGCTCCGTTCGCCAGTCGAGAATGCGCGCGGCGGTGACCTCCCCGACCCCGGGCAGTTCTTCGAGTTGTTCCGCGGTCGCGGTATTGAGGTCGACCTTTACCCGCACCCCGCCGGGACCCGCCGCGACGGCTGCCGCGGCCACGGGCACCGGCAAACCGACGTGGATCTGTTCACCATCGGTGAGCTTGCGCGCCAGATTGACCGAGGCGAGGTCCACGCCGTCCTGCGCGCCGCCGGCCGCCTCTACCGCGACCGCGACGCGCGATCCCGCGGGTACGGTCACCAGCCCCGGTTCCCGCACCTTGCCGACCACGCTCACGACCACCGGCTCGTCCGTGCCCTGCCGCGCCGATGGGGCAGCGGCAGGCTGGGTACTCGTGCGTTCCCCGGCGAGCGGCAGTGGCGGGGGTGACTCGGTGACGGGATCGCCACGGATCAACACCACGGCGAACACAACCGCGCCGAGTACACCCAGCAGCGCGGCCACCGTGGCCCCTCTGCGGCGCCCGCCACCGCCGAGACGGACAACGAAGCCGGGCAGCCATCTGCCGAGCAGGTCGCCAGTAGCGCCGGACTCGGGCCCGTCCCGCTCTCGGTGCCCGCCCGGCGCACCCCGCTCGTCCCGATCGGGATCAGTACTGTGCTCGACGGCCTCGGCCTGGTTCTTCAGGTACAGAAGCCTGCTGTTGCTCGATGATTCGTCCGACACGGGTTCCACGCTAGGAAGCGGCGGTGCCGGATCGACAGCCTCAATTCGTCAGGCTGTGGACAACTGGGTACCCGTGGACAACTACCGATCGCGAGGGACTGTCAGTCCCCGGCCGTGCGCTGGACCACGATCCCCAGCACGCCCGGCCCGGTGTGCGCACCGATCACCGCGCCTATCTCGGACACCACACAGCCACCTGATCCGGGCAGCCGGTCCTCCAGCCGGTTGGCCAGCTCCACCGCCCGCTCCGGCGCCGCGAGGTGGTGCACCGCCAGTTCGGGGTTGCCGTCCCCCGCCGCCGCGACGGCCAGCTCGATCATCCTCGCCACCGCGCGGTTCATCGTCCGGACCTTCTCCAACGGCCGGATCTGCCCTTCGTCCATCCGGAGGACCGGTTTCATCGCAAGAGCGGTACCCAGCAGGGCGGCGCCGGGACCGATCCGCCCGCCGCGGCGCAGATGTTCCAGCGTCTCCACCGCGAACAGCGTCTCCGAACGGGCCGCCGTCCGCACGGCGACGTCCTCGACCTCGGCGCCGTCGGCCCCCGCAGCCGCGGCCACGGCCGCGTGCAGTGCCGCGAACCCGAGGCCCATGGCCGTGGTGCGCGAGTCGACCACCCGCACGATGTCCGGCCCGACCTCCTGCGCGGCGAGCACGGCGGCTTCCCAGGTGCCGGACAGTTCCCGGGAAAGGTGAATCGAGACCACCGTGTCGGCGCCCTCCGCGAGCGCGGCCCGGAAGGTGTCCGCGAACTCCGCGGGGGTTGGTCTCGAGGTCGTGACGATGCGCCGCTGTCCGAGGGCCTCGGCGAGCGCGGCAGGTCCGATGTCGGTTCCGTCGAGCGCGGCGACACCGTCGATCAGGACGTGCAGCGGCACCACCCTGATGTGGTGCCGCTCGGCGAAGCCCTCCGGCAGGTGGGCGGTGGAGTCCGTGACAACTGCGACCGGCACCGCCCCAGCCTACGTGCCCTTCCGCGCCAGCAGTGGGACGATCAGCTCCGCCATGGCGTTGCCCACCGCGCTGTGTCCCTCCCAGCCCCAGTGCATCCCGTCGGGGTTGCCGTGTCCGCCCAACACGTGTGGGCCTACCACCGTGGGCAGGTCCAGCAGCGGCACACCGGCGGCGCTGCCCCACTCGGCCATGGCGGCCGCCGTGCGGCGGCGAACGGTGTGCACGTAACCGTAGGACGCGGCGCGGTGGACCGATGGCAACCAGCCCACGATGGGTAGCTCGGGGCGCAACACCCGCAGCGCGCCGACCGCGGTCCGCAGATAGTGGACGGTCAGTTTCGTCGGCAGCACGGCAGGCCGGCCCCGAAATGCGACGGCAAGGCGCGGCTGGGCGCGCAGATAAGCTCCGCGCACGGTTCTGCGCAGGCCGTCGGGACGCAGGTAGCGCAGGCCGGTGCGCAGGTAGGTGGGCAACGGCGAGGGCAGTGTGTCCATGCTGCCGACAGCCAGTACGACGACGTCGGCGTGATGCAGATCCGCCCAGACCCGGGGATCCCCGGTCAAGGACCACCATGCGTCCCGCGCGGTCCAGCCGATGCCACCGACGAGGTCCGCCCCGCCGCCGAGCGCGTGTGCGGCGATATTGGGCCAGAGACGCGGCTCGTCGGCCGCATGCGCTCCATCGGGCCCGTGGAAGCTCAGGGAGTCGGCGAACACCAGGATGCGTGGCGAGGACCGTTGGTCCACTGCCGGGGTCGGCGCCTCGTCCTCGCCGGCTTTCGCGCTCACACCTGTCACGCCTAGCCGGTCATGCCCGCGTTATACGCGTGCAGCCGCCAGGTGCCGTCGCGCAGTCCCAGCTCGACCCAGTGGCAGTTACCGATTCCGCCGAGAATCGGCCAGCTGGTGACAGGCAGGTCCACCAGCCGCGCGGTGAGCGCGAGAATGAGACCGCCGTGGGCAGCCAGCAGAACGGTTTCGCCCGGCTGGTCGGCGCGGCGCAGATCCGCGACGACCTCGGCCGCACGGTCGGCGACGTCGACGCGGGACTCACCGCCGGGCGGGGCCCAGGTGGAGTCCATTCGCCAGCGTTTGCGTTCACCTGGCGAGCGCTCGTCGACCTCGGCGCCGGTCAGACCCTGCCACTCACCGAGGTGTGTCTCGCGCAGACGCTTGTCGATCCGCAGGGGAACGCCGATCGACTCGGCGAGGACGGTGGCGGTATCGGTGGCGCGGCGCAGGTCCGAGGCGATGATGAGGTCTGGCTGGAACCTGGCGAGTGCGGGAACCGCGAAACGGGCCTGGTTCCAGCCCACCTGGGTCAGCGCGGAGTCCAGGTGCCCCTGCATCCGGCCCGCGGCGTTGTAGTCCGTCTCGCCGTGCCGCCAGAGCACGAGACGCCGCAGCGTCACCGCTCCTCGTGCCCCTCGCCCGCGGCTTCCCCGTCGCCGTCGTCCCGGCCGTGACCGAGGTCCAGGTCCGGGATCTCGATTCGGGGGCAGTCCTTCCACAGCCGCTCGAGGCCGTAGAACGAACGCTCCTCGTCATGCTGGACGTGCACGACCACGTCGACGTAGTCGAGCAGCACCCAGCGTCCCTCACGGGCGCCCTCGCGGCGGACCGGCTTGTGCCCGGCGACCCGCAGCTTCTCCTCGACGTTGTCCACGATCGCGCCCACCTGGCGCTCGTTCGGCGCGGAGGCGATCACGAACGCATCGGTGATGACCAGTTGATCGGACACGTCGAGAACGACGATGTCACTCGCCTTCTTGTCCGCCGCCGCGTGGGCGGCCGCCGTCGCGAGGTCTCGTGCTTCGGCCGTCGCTGCCACAGTGCTCCTTCAGGTGTTGATGTGCCCGGAGCAGCCTACCCGCCCGCTTCCGGAGCCGCCCCGGCCAGGCTGTTCCCCTTCCGGGCGGTACAGGTTCCGCTTGGCGATGTAGCGGACCACGCCGTCGGGCACGAGATACCAGACCTGCTCTCCCCCGCGGACCCGTTCGCGGCAGCCGCTCGAGGAGATGGCCATGGCGGTGACCTCGACCAGGCTGACTTTGCCGCTGGGCAGGTGATGGTCGTTGAGGTGGTAGCCCGGCCGGGTGACGCCGATGAAGTGCGCGAGGTCGAACAGCTCGTCGGCGTTGCGCCAGGTGAGGATCTGCTCCAGTGCGTCGGCCCCGGTGATGAAGAACAGCTCGTCGTCGGGGTATTCGGCGTTCAGGTCCCGCAGCGTGTCGACCGTATAGGTGTGCCCGCCCCGGTCGATGTCCACGCGGCTCACCGAGAACACCGGGTTCGACGCCGTGGCGATGACCGTCATCAGGTAGCGGTCCTCGGCCTTGGTGACGACCCGGTCGGATTTCTGCCAAGGCTGTCCCGTTGGCACGAAGATGACCTCGTCCAGGCAGAAGCGGTGCTGGACCTCGCTGGCCGCGACGAGGTGGCCGTGATGCACGGGGTCGAAGGTTCCACCCATCACCCCGATGCGACGTGTCGACATGATCCGAGGGTAGCCCGGAGCACCGAACGTGACCGGCCGTGCCTGGTCGCGTAGCGAACTGCGCACGGACCGGCGCGGTATCGGCCGGGGTGGTCGGGGTGAGTCCTGTCGGTGCGATGCGGTAGACGTGGACATGTGGACACCCATTCCCTGCGCGAGCGCGCCGACACACTGCTCCGGGCACTGGCCGGTGCCGACGCCACCCTGCGCGAGGACCAGTGGACGGCGATCGAGGCCCTGGTGGCACAGCACCGCCGGACTTTGGTCGTCCAGCGCACGGGGTGGGGAAAGTCCGCTGTGTACTTCGTGGCCACGGCACTCCTGCGCGAACAGGGCAGCGGGCCGACGGTCATCATCTCGCCCCTGCTCGCGCTCATGCGCAACCAGATCGCCGCTGCCGCGCGCGCCGGTATCCACGCCGCGACCATGAACTCCGCCAACGCGCAGGAATGGGACGCGGTGCAGGCGCAGATCGCCGCGGGTGAGGTGGACGTTCTGCTGGTCAGTCCGGAACGCCTGAACAACCCGGACTTCCGGGACACCGTGCTGCCCAAGCTCACGGCGTCCGCCGGCCTGCTGGTGGTGGACGAAGCGCACTGCATCTCCGACTGGGGCCACGACTTCCGGCCGGACTACCGCCGGCTGCGGACACTGCTCGGCGACCTGCCTCGCGCCGTTCCCGTGCTGGCCACGACTGCCACCGCGAACGACCGGGTGGCGACCGACGTCGCGGAGCAGCTCGGCATCGGCGCCGCGGCGTCCGGCACCGACACACTGGTGCTGCGCGGTCCACTGGACCGCGAGAGCCTGCACCTGGCCGTCGCCTCGCTGCCGACCGCGGAGGCGCGGCTGGCCTGGCTCGCCGACCACCTCGGCGACCTTCCCGGCTCCGGCATCATCTATACGCTCACCGTGGCCGCGGCCCAGGATGTGGCCAGTCTGCTGACCGAGCGTGGCCATCCCGTGGCGGCGTACACGGGCAAGACCGACCCGGCCGAGCGGCAGGCCGCCGAGGACGACCTGCTGGCCAACCGGGTCAAGGCGCTGGTGGCGACGTCCGCGCTCGGGATGGGCTTCGACAAGCCCGACCTCGGCTTCGTGGTGCATCTGGGAGCACCTTCCTCACCCATCGCCTACTACCAGCAGGTGGGCCGCGCGGGCCGCGGTGTGCGCCGCGCGGAGGTGATTCTGCTGCCGGGCAGGGAGGACGAGGAGATCTGGCGCTACTTCGGCTCACTCGCCTTCCCCGAGGAGCGACGGGTGACCGAGGTGCTGGACACACTGGCGGCGGCGGACCGTCCATTGTCGACGGCAGCGATCGAGCCGACGGTGGAGTTGTCCCGTTCCCGGCTGGAGATGGTGCTCAAGGTGCTCGACGTCGACGGTGCCGTCCGCCGGGTGCGGGGTGGCTGGGAGTCGACCGGACAGGATTGGCAGTACGACGAACGCCGGTACGAACGGGTACGACAGGCGCGCGCCCAGGAACAGCGCGCGATGCTGGGCTACATCGCCACCGAGGGCTGCCGGATGGAGTTCCTGCTCCGCCAGCTCGACGATCCGCACGCCACGCCGTGTGGCCGCTGTGACAACTGCACGGGCAACACATGGTCCACCGAGGTGTCGGCGGAAACGGCCGAAGAGACAAGGCGGAGTCTGCAGCAGCCCGGCGTCGAACTGGCTTCCCGCAAACAGTGGCCGACTGGTATGGCCGCCCTCGATGTCCCGCTTTCCGGCCGGATTTCCAAGGGGGAACAGGCCGCGACCGGGCGTGCGCTCGGCAGGCTGACCGATGTCGGATGGGGCAACAAACTACGAGACCTCGTCGGGATCAGGGCGGCGGACGGGCCCGTTCCGGACCCGGTGTTCCAGGCATGCCTCTCGGTGCTCGCCGCCTGGGACTGGGCGGAGCGACCCGTGGCGGTGGTGGGTATCGCCTCGCACACTCGGCCCGAGCTGGTGCAGGACCTGACACAACGACTGGCGCAGGTCGGCAAGCTCCGGTTCCTCGGCATGCTCGAGTCCGCGGGCCCACCGCCCCGGCGGGCGAACAGCGCACAGCGACTGGCGGATCTGTGGCGCCGCCTCGAGATCCCGGACGCGGTCCACGCCGATCTATCCAATGTGGACGGTCCGGTCCTGCTCGTGGACGACGTCGTCGACACGGGCTGGACCATGACCCTGGCCGCCCGCCTGCTCCTCAACGCGGGCGCGCCGACAGTGCTCCCCTTCGCTCTCGCCAGCGCCTCCTGACCGGACCGTCCCCGGCTTGGAGCGCCTGCAAGTACCACCAAGCAAGCCACCAGCGGTTCCGAGTTATCCACAGGTGAGAAACTCACCCTGTCCAAGAACGACCCACGCACCGAATAATCGGTCTGTGGACGAATGGATGGGGGACGTCCGCGAGCCGGACGGACTTATACTCAGAGACACCGCGCTTCATGCCGGCGTCGATCCTGACCAGATAATGAAGGCGCTACGGACAGGGCGGCTTCGACGACTGCAACGAGGTGTCTATGTCTGTCGCGCGGACGAGATCTCGCCGCTCGCTGTGGCCAGAGCCGCGCTCCTGACGACCGGAATAGCCGACGCCGTAGCGAGCCATCACACCGCCGCGCGCGTGCACGGTATCCCGCTTCCCGAGGGTCGATGCCCCGAGCACGTGACGGTGGCTCGCGCGCAGCGCCGGATCAGGCGTAAGGAGTTGGTGTTCCACGGCAGGGAGATGGACCTCGGCGATGTCGAGATCCGCCAGGGAGTCGCCCTCACCCGCCCACCACGAACGCTGATCGATCTCCTCCCGGTGCTCGCCGAGACCGCCGCGGTGTGGGCGGTGGACGACTCGTTGCGGCGATGTCTGGTGAACCGGGAGGAGTTGCTGAAATCGCTGGATGCCCGGCCAGGGGCACCTGGCGACGCGCTCGCCCGCGCCCGGATATCCGATGCCGACGGCAAGGCGGAGTCGCAGTTGGAGACCGCGGGCAGGCTGGCACTGCGCGACGGCAAGGTGCCACTACCGCAGGCGCAGTTCCGTGTCGTCGCGAATGACGGCAGTGTCTTCTTCCTCGACGGTGCCTACGCCGAATGCAAGGTCGGACTGGAGTTCGATGGGCAGGGCGTTCACAGCGAACCCGAGGCACTGTTCCGCGACCGCTGGCGACAGAACCTGCTCGTCGCCGCTGGCTGGACCATCCTGCGCTTCACCTGGTGGGACGTCGTGCACGGGAAAGCGCGGTTCGTCGAGTCGGTGCGTTCGGCAATCGCCGCCGTACCGTACTGACGAAGCCGGTTGGCGCGGGAAAAAGGAGGTGTCGATCTTGCTTGGGGGTACTTGCAGGCACTCCTACCTGACGTGGGAGAGGGGGACGAGGTCGTCGGCGTGCACTACCTCGCGGCGCTGTTCGGCGGGCAGGTCACGGCTGGAACGGCCGATCAGGTCGGGCAGCTCAACGGCGTCGAAACCCACCACGCCCCGTGCGACGACGCGTTGCGCGGAGTCCACCAGGTCAACCACATCGCCGGCCTGGAAATCCCCGTCAAGGCCGGTCACCCCCGCTGCGAGCAACGACCGCCTGCGGGTGAGCACCGCTTCGACCGCCCCGTTGTCGAGGTGCAGCCTGCCCGCGGACCCAGCCGCATAGCCGAGCCAGAAGCGGCGGGCCGAAAGCCGGGAATCCGCGGGTTCGAAGGCGGTACCGACCTCAGCGACGCCGAGCGCCTCCGCCGACTGCGTGGCGGCGGCCAGCAACACCGGAATTCCCGCCGCGGCGGCCGTGCGCGCAGCCGCGACCTTGGACACCATTCCCCCGGTCCCCAGTCCCGAACTCGACATACCGACCGTCAGTCCGTCCAGGTCGGACTCGCCGGAGACCTCGGACACCTTGCGGGTCGCCCCGTCTCTGGGGTCACCGTCGTACAGGGCGTCCACATCGGACAACAGGACCAGCGCGTCGGCGCCGATGAGGTGGGCCACGAGCGCGGCGAGACGGTCGTTGTCCCCGAACCGGATCTCTTCGGTGGCCACGGTGTCGTTCTCGTTGACGACCGGCACCGCGCCGAGCGCGAGCAGCCGCGAGAAGGTCCGCTGCGCGTTGCGGTAGTGCGCGCGACGAACGACGTCGTCGGAGGTCAGCAACACCTGACCGACCGTGAGGGAGTACCTGCCGAACGATTCGGCATACGCATGTGCCAGGGCGAGTTGTCCCACGCTCGCGGCCGCCTGCTGAGTCGCAAGGTCCCGCGGGCGCACCCCGAGGGCAAGCGGGGCCAGCCCGGCGCCGATGGCTCCCGAGGAGACGAGCACGATCTGGGTCTTGCGCGAGATACGGTCCGCGACGGCGTCCACCAGCGCGTCAAGCCGGGCGGTGTCCAGTCCGTCGCCCGCCGTGGTGAGCGCCGACGAACCAACCTTGACGACCAGCCTGCGTGCGCCCGCGATCGCGCCGCGCGTGTCAGTCACCGGATTCCGCATCGTCATCGCTGCCGTCCCGCCGGACCCGGCGAGCCTCCTTGCGTTCGGAGGCAGAGATGCGGCTGCTGTCCTCGAGGCGGGCGTCGGTCCCGCGTCCGGACATATGCGCGGCCACTCCGGCCGGGGTGGACGGTTCCCAGTCGAACGTAACGTCGCCGATGGTCACCGGACTGCCCGGCTGCGCACCCTGCCTGGCGAGTTCCTCCTCGACGCCCAACCGGTTCAACCGGTCGCCGAGGTAGCCCACGGCCTCGTCGTTGCCGAAGTTCGTCTGCCGAATCCAGCGCTCCGGACGTGTCCCCCGGACGATGAAGCCCTCGGGGTCGTCCGGATCGTGTTCCACGGTGAATCCGGAGTCGTCGACCGCGGCAGGCTTGAGGACGATCTTCGCGGGCTCCGGCGCGGGCTGGGCTGCGCGGTACCGCTCAACGACCTGGGCAAGTGCGAACGTGAGTTCGCGCAGTCCCTTCCTGGTCGCGGTCGAGATCTCGAAGACCTGGAGACCTCGCGCTTCCAGATCTGGTCGCACCAGTTCCGCTAGCTCGGCTGCCTCGGGCACGTCCACCTTGTTCAGCACCACGACCCGTGGGCGCTCGGCGAGATCGCCGCCGAGGCTCGGGGTGTACCTCGCGAGTTCGTCCTCGAGCGCGTCGATATCGGACAGCGGATCCCGGCCCGGTTCGTAGGTCGCGCAGTCCACGACGTGCACCAGCACGGCACACCGCTCGATATGCCGGAGGAAGTCGAGTCCCAGCCCCTTACCCTCACTCGCTCCGGGAATCAGGCCAGGTACGTCCGCCATCGTGAACACGGTCTCGCCCGCCTCGACCACGCCGAGGTTGGGCACGAGTGTCGTGAACGGGTAGTCGGCGATCTTCGGCTTGGCCGCGGACACCACCGAGATCAGCGACGACTTACCAGCCGAGGGAAAACCGAGCAGGCCGACGTCGGCGACCGAGCGCAGTTCCAGCACGAGATCACGTGCCTCGCCCGGCTCCCCGAGCAGAGCAAAGCCGGGAGCCTTACGGGCGCGCGAGGACAGTGCCGCGTTACCGAGGCCACCACGACCACCCTGGGCGGCGACGAAGGTGGTACCGGGACCGACGAGGTCGGCGAGCACCTCTCCGTCCTCGGTGAGCACCACGGTGCCGTCGGGCACCCGCAGTTCCAGCGTCTGGCCTGCGGCTCCGTTGCGGTTGCTGCCCTGCCCCTGCTTGCCGTTGCCACCCCTGGCGTGCGGGCGGAAGTGGAAGTCGAGCAGGGTGTGCACATTGGCGTCGACGATCAACAGGACGTCGCCACCGTTGCCGCCGTTGCCCCCGTCAGGGCCGCCGAGCGGCTTGAACTTCTCGCGGTGCACCGAGGCACAGCCGCTCCCGCCGTCGCCGGCGGCCAGATGGATGACCGCGCGGTCTACGAACCGGGATGCCATGAAGTACCTCTCTCAGTGCCGGACAGGAATGGCCCTGCCCCGCATGTTCCTCATACAAGAAAGAGGGGCGGGGCCGGATATGTTCCGGCCCCGCCCCTCGTTCGAGGTTTTGCTCGAAGGCCTGGACTCAGGCGTCCGACGGAACGATGTTGACCGTCTTACGGCCACGCTTGGCGCCGAACTCGACCGCACCCGCGGCGAGAGCGAACAGCGTGTCGTCACCGCCGCGACCGACGTTGACTCCGGGATGGAACTTGGTACCACGCTGGCGAACCAGAATCTCACCCGCGTTCACGGCCTGACCGCCGAAGCGCTTGACCCCGAGCCGCTGGGCGTTGGAGTCACGGCCGTTACGGGAGCTGGACGCACCCTTCTTGTGTGCCATGGCTGGTCAAGTCCTTACTTGTTGATGCCGGTGACCTCGACACGGGTCAGCTTCTGCCTGTGACCCTGTCGCTTGTGGTACCCGGTCTTGTTCTTGAACTTGTGGATGCGGATCTTGGGGCCCTTGGTCTGCTCGACGACCTTGCCGGTGACCGAGACCTTCGCCAGCGCGTCAGCGTCCGTGGTGACCTCACCGCCATCAACGAACAGCACGGCGGGGAAGCTGTGCTCGGTCCCCGGCTCGCCCTCGAGCTTCTCGACCTCGACGACGTCGCCGACGGCCACCTTGTACTGCTTGCCGCCGGTTTTGACGATCGCGTACGCCGACACGGAAGTCTCCTGCTTACTCGACAATGGGTGGGGGCTTGCGCGGCCGTCCCACACGAGGCGGTCCGGGATTCGCGCAATGCGGCCCGCTCTGTCGGCGGGCCGCTGTCCAGGTTACGGGGCGCCCGAAATGATGGTCAAACCGGGGTAGCCGAAACCTGGGGTCATCCGGTTTCCGTGGCGTTGACCGGCGGTCCAGCCGGACGGGAGGCCGCCCGCCTGCGTGGCCGCCTGCTGCTCTTCGCCACGACGGGACCGGAGGCCTCGGAGACAGCTGAGGCCTCCGGTGTCCCTGCCGGCTCCGTGACGGGCTCCGTGGCCGCCTCAGTGGCCGAATCGGCGCTCGCCGCCGTAGACGCGGTAGGCGCCGTAGACGCCGAGGACACGGCGGTGACGGCCCGTTCAGCGGGCCCTGCGGGCCCCGCTGGCCGGACGGCCTTCGCCGGAGCCGGCGCCGGCTTCTCCGTACGGCCGGTCCGCGGCGCGGCCTCGGATGTCTCCGGAGCCTCAGCCACGTCTCGATCCGGGGAAGTCACCGGCTCCGCCGGTGCTACAGGTGCCGCCGGTGCTACGGGTGCCGCAGGTGCTGCCTCGGACGCCTCCGGGGCGGCGGCGGACTGCTGCTGCGCACCCCGCTCGTCTTCCCCGGACGGCACCCGGCCATTGCGCGGCGAATCCGCGGTGTCCCGCGTCTCCTCGCCATCCCCGCCCTTCGTCTGGGCGACCTTGGCGGCACTGGCCATTGCCTGCACTGCCGTCACGACCGATTCGCGCTGCTCAGGGGTCGGCCCCTGGGCGGCGGGCTCGGTACGGGCCTGCTCTTGCTGGCTGGTGTCCTCGCTCTTGCCGCGGCCTCGCGAACGGCGGGAGCCACTCTGCTGCTGGGTGCCACCACCGCTGCCACCACTGCCACCACTGCTGCCGCCGTTGCCACCGCCCGCTCCTGCCGCTCGCTGCGGCTCGGTCGAGACGATCACGCCACGGCCCTTGCAGTGCTCACAGTTGTTGGAGAAGGCCTCCAGCAGGCCGGTCCCGACCCGCTTACGGGTCATCTGCACGAGTCCGAGCGAGGTGACCTCGGCCACCTGGTGCCGGGTGCGGTCCCTGCCCAGGCATTCGGTCAGCCTGCGCAGCACCAGGTCCCGGTTGGATTCGAGCACCATATCGATGAAGTCGATCACGATGATGCCGCCGATGTCGCGCAGCCGCAGCTGGCGGACGATCTCCTCCGCCGACTCCAGGTTGTTGCGCGTCACCGTCTCCTCGAGGTTGCCACCCGAGCCGGTGAACTTGCCGGTGTTGACGTCGATGACCGTCATCGCCTCGGTGCGATCGATGACCAGGTAACCGCCCGACGGCAGCCAGACCTTGCGGTCCAGCGCCTTGGTGATCTGCTCGTCGATCCGGTGGTCGGCGAAGACGTCACCCTTCCCGACGTAACGCTTGAGCCGATCGGCCAAGTCCGGTGCCACATGCTGCACGTAGGAGTGGATGGTCTCCCATGCCGTATCGCCCTGGACCTCCAGCTTCCTGAAGTCCTCGGTGAAGAGATCACGTACGACCTTCACCAGCAGGTCGGGCTCCTCATAGAGCATGGTCGGAGCGCTGGACTTCTTCTTTCCGGAGTTGCCGCCCGCGCTCTCGATCTTCTCCTTGATGACGTCCCACTGCGCCTTGAGCCTGCGGACGTCGCGATCGAGCTCCTCCTCACTGACCCCCTCGGAGGCCGTGCGGATGATGACGCCCGCGTCCTCGGGAACGATCCGCTTGAGGATGTCCTTGAGCCTGCGCCGCTCGTTCTCCGGCAGCTTCCGGGAGATTCCGGTGGCGCCGCCGGCCGGCACGTAGACAAGGAATCGGCCGGGCAACGAGATCTGGGTCGTCAGCCTGGCGCCCTTGTGCCCGATCGGATCCTTCGTGACCTGCACCAGGACGCTGTCCCCAGTGGAAAGGGCCTGCTCGATCTTGCGGGCCTTGCCCTCGAGACCTGCGGCGTCCCAGTCGACCTCACCGGCGTAGAGCACGGCGTTGCGGCCGCGGCCGATGTCGATGAAGGCCGCCTCCATGGACGGCAGCACGTTCTGCACCCGGCCGAGGTAGACGTTGCCGACGATGGACCCGCTGCCCGAGGACGTCACGAAGTGCTCGACGAGCACTCCGTCCTCGAGCACACCGATCTGCGTCGAGTCGCCCTTCTCGGCGACGACCATCGTGCGCTCGACCGACTCACGGCGCGCGAGGAACTCCGACTCGGACAGGATCGGGGCGCGCCTGCGGCCGGCTTCCCTGCCGTCGCGCCTGCGCTGCCGCTTGGCCTCCAGCCGGGTGGAGCCGCGCACGCTGCGCACGCCGTCACCCTTGCCCTCGCCCTTACCTTCGCTCTTGGTCTCGCCTTTGCTCTCGCGGACGTGGACGACGGTGTTGGGCGGGTCGTCCGGGGTGGACCCGTCGGCGGAGTCCTCGCCACCGCCCTTGCGCCTGCGACGACGACGGCGCCGCCTGCTGGCCGAGTCCGAATCGGAGTCGTCGCCCTCACCGCTGTCGGCCGGACCGCTGTCACCGGCCGCCTGGTCACCGCCCTTACGGCCCTTGCCCTGGTCACCGTCGGCGGTGTCGGCAGCGTTCTCGGCAGCGGGCTCCTTGCCGGGCTTACCCGGCCTTTCGCCACCCTGACCGGAGTCGTCCTTGCCGGCGGGAGTGTCCTCGCCGCCTTCCTGCTGGCCGTCCTCGCTCCCCTTGCCGCGGCCACGGCCACGGCGGCCACGGCGGCGCCGCCTGCGGCCACCGTCGGTGTCATCGCCCTCGCCGCTGTCCGCGGTGTCGGCGCCATCGACGGTGGCCGTGCCTTCCGTGCCTTCCGTGCCTTCCGTGCCTTCCGTGGGCGCCTCGGTGTCCGCCTTCTCCTGCTGGGCGGCCTTGGCCTGCGACTTCTTCTCCGGTCCTGCCGCGCGTTCCGGGTCGGCCTTGCCGGATGAAGCGGGCTCCGGCGGCAGGAAGACCGGGGAGGGCGCCGCGAACACCGGCACATGCGGTTTGCCCGCCGCCTTGCTGGCGGTGTCCGGCTCGGGAGAGCCAGGGCCTGCGGGAATCGGCGGCCGGGTGGCCGCGGGTGGCGGGTTCACCGGGCTCGTCTCGGGCTCGGGCCTGCCAGCCTGGGGTGCCGTATCGACCGGCTCGGCGGCCGGTTCGCCTTCGCCACTGTCCAGGGCGCCGAGCGATGCCGCGACACGCAACGCGACCTCGCGAGGAACGCTCGACTGCGCGCTGCGGGCCGTCTCTCCCAGCTCACCCAGCTTGGCGAGCAGCTCCTTGCTGCTCGTCCCGAGCAGCTTCGCCAGCGCGTGCACCCGGATTCTGTCCGGTAGCTCGGCCAGCGGGCCGCTTGTGGGTGCGGCGGTAGTCCCGCCCTGGTTCTCGGCGGGGATCTCCGCGTTCGACATATGTCTCCTCCGCCCCCGGGCGCGTACACCTACCGGCTACCGGCCGAGGCAGTTCCTCGATCCGGCACCGGCTGGCTGGACGCGGCCGCGCAGGGGCCCTTTCTGTTTTGTCCGCCGCGGTGGTACCGACAGCGGGAATCCTTGTCACTCTTGCCTCACGCCACGAAGGCTCCGGAAACTCCGGGCCGCCGGTGGCAGGTCCTCTCGGTGACGTGCTGAGCGGGCGCTGGCTTCTCGCCACCTCCCACATCGTCGAGCCGCCGGCACCCGCAGTGCTCAGCGGCGACGTCATGGCGCTCGTCCAGTGCGTCACCGGGTCGTCACGCCGGCATTCACCGCGTCTTCCACGATGGACCGGCCTGACGTCCGTCACCGAGTATCCCACACGAGCCGTCTCCTGGAGTGTGGTCGGTCCCGCAAGCGCCCCCGTCAGCGCTCCGACGTGCACACGGACCGCAACACGCGGAGTCAGATTCAGCTCACGGCGAGTGCACCGATCGGTCGCGCACGACACCGGCCGGGCGAACTTCGCCGATTTGCTTGTCCACCCCACGCGCGGTGGCTACCGTGCGCCTCGGGGCAGGTGATCGGCGGGCACGACAGCCGATCCGCGCAACGTCTCATCCATGGAGGTCCCCGGTGTCCGTGCTGCGGCTCACCAGTGTGGCGATCGCCTCCGCGACATTGGTGGCCGGGCAACTGATCGCGGCAGGCGGGGCACTCGGCTCCGTCGCGGACGCGCAGCCGTGTAGCGATCTCGGCCCGCAGCTGCGCTACGTCGTCGTCTTCGACCAGGACACATCCGCCGAAAAGGCCGATCAGGCGATCGCGGCGGCCTGCGGCAGCACCACCATCTACTACCCCGCCATCGCGGTTGCCGTCGCGACCTCCGAGCAGCCCGGGTTCACCGAGCGGATCGGGCCGGAACGCGCGTACAGCGCACAAGCCTCCCGAGCGGGAAACAGTCGAAGCACCGATGGCGTCGAGAGCGCGAGTGTGGCCCGGGACCGGCTCCCGGCAACGTACGCGGACGTCCCCATCGCCGACCGCGTGGGCCAGCAGTGGAACCTGCGCATGATCGGAGCGGACGACGCGGGAGCGATCCCGCCCGAAATCGCGGATGTCGTGGTGGGGGTCCTCGACTCGGGAGTCGATGCCCAGCATCCGGACCTACGGGCGGCGGTCGCGCCGGAGCTGTCGGCGGGTTGCCTCACCGGAGCACCGGACACCGAAAGATCAGCGTGGCTGCCCACCACGTCGGTGCACGGCACACATGTCGCGGGCACGATCGCGGCAGCCGACAACGGTGAGGGGATCACCGGGGTCGCGCCCGGCGCCCGGATAGCCTCGGTGAAAGTGGTGGACGACAGCGGGCATGTCGATCCCGAGGCGGCGGTCTGCGGGCTGATGTGGGCCGCGACGCGGGGCATGGACCTGACGAACAGCAGCTTCTCGGTGGGCTCGTGGTCGCCGTCGTGCCGGCCGGACGACGATCACGGGGTCGTGCACGAGGCAGTGACCCGCGCGGTGGAGTACGCCGAGAACCAAGGCACGCTCAACGTGACGGCGGCCACCAACGGCGGCGTCGCCCTCACCCCCACCGATGGCGTTCGCTCCCCCGGCGAGGACTCCGGTGCCTGCGAAGCCCTGCCGGCCGGGCTACGCAAGATGGTCACGGTCTCCGCGGTGAGCAGGGACGGCGTGAAGGCGAGCTACAGCTCCTACGGTCTCGGTGTGGTGGACCTCACCGCTCCGGGCGGGGACGAGTCCGACTGTGTCCTCTCCACCGTCCCCGGCGGTTACGACTCCCTGTGTGGCACCTCGATGGCGGCACCGCACGTGACCGGTGTCGCGGCACTGCTGGCCGCCAGGGGGAGTCCCTCCCCCGGCCGGCTCAGGGACACTCTCACCGAGCAGGCCCAACCGGTCCCGTGTCCAGCGGACTACGACCTCACCGGAAGCGGCTCGCAGGACGCCTACTGTTCCGGATATGCGGGGTACAACGGCTTCTACGGTCACGGCATGCCTGACGCGCAGCGGGCACTGGGCGCAACCCGCAGGCCGGACTTCTCCCAGGCTCGCTGAACGGCGTGCCCCTCTCCGGCCCGCCTACTTCAGCAGCAGCCCCGCGAGCCTGCGGGAGGTCGCGTACACACCCACCGCCACCAGGACGAGCAGATATGCCACGTGTCCGACCATGCTGACGTCGAGGACCCCCACGGAGAGACCGCGCATCAGCTCCACGCCGTGATACAGCGGGATGCACTGCACCACGATCTGCAGGGGCTCGGGGTACACCGTCAGCGGATAGAACGTCGTGGAGAAAAGGAACATCGGCATGATCGCGAGCTGTATGTAGTCGAACTGACTCGGTGAGCGCAGGAAAGTCGCGCAGACCATGCCGACCGAGGCGAACGCGAGCGCGATCAGCAGCGCCACTGGCAGCATCAGCAGTGCCCACGGAGACACGATCAGTCCCATCACGCCCATCACCACGAGAAACGCGGCCGCGTAGGCGCCGCCGCGCAGTACCGCGAAGGTGATCTCGCCGACGGCGATGTCGAGCGGGCCGATCGGCGTCGCCAGCATCGCGTCGTAGAGCTTGGCGTAGCGGAACTTGAAGAACACGTTGAACGTGGAGTCAAGAACCGCTCCGTTCATGGCCGAGGCGGCAAGCAGTGCCGGAGCCACGAACGCGACATAGGACATCGCCTGCCCGCCGGGCCCGGCCACCTCACCGACGAGCTTGCCGAAGCCGATCTGGAAGGCGAACAGATAGAGCAGCGGCTCGACCACACCGGAGGCGAACACCAGCCAGAGCCTGGACGACACCAGCAGGGAGCGTTCGATCAGCGCACTCGCGCGACCCGCGTACAACCCGGGCGGGAGGATGCGCGGCAACAGGCCACGCCGGGAAGTCTCGGTGGGCACAGGCACGTCAGACCATCAATCTCTTGTAGAACCAGTGCCTGGCGACGAGTGTTCCCGCGAGGAACACGGCGGCCAGATATGCCAGGTGCCCCAGCGCGGGCAGCGGATCGAGACCTCCGAGTGTCGCCCCGCGAGCCAGTTCGTTGCCATGCCACAGCGGCGAGATCCACGCGAGCGGGCGCAGGGCCACCGGGATCTGCTCGACCGGGAAGAACGTGCCCGCGAACAACGTCATCGGCATGACCACGAACCGGAACAGGGACGCGAACCGTTGGCCCTCGTCGAAGGTCGACGCGGCCATCGCCATCACCGGGGCGGCACAAGCGACGCCCGTGAGCACGCCGACGAGCACCACCAGTACCGCTCCCGCGTTCAGCCAGGCACCGAACGCCAGCGCCACCAGCGCGTAGACCATGCCGGTGAGCAGCAGGCGCAGCGCCACCCAGAGGAGCTGGCCACCCAGCAACTGCCCCGGCGTGATGGGCGTCGCGGTCACCGCGATGTAGTCCTTCTGCCATTTGAAGCCGGACAGCACGGGGTAGCTGGACTCCCCCACCGCGTACTGCATCGCTCCCGCGACGAGCATCGCGGGCGCCACATAGTGCAGATAGGACAACCCGCCCGTGGCCGCGCCGGGTTCCACCTGCGAACCGAAGCCAAGGCCCATCGCCGCGAGGAACAGCACCGGCTGCAAACCGGAGGAGTAGATGTTCGACGTCCAGTAGCGCCGATACCAGGTCCAGTGACCTTCCACCCGCAACCAGGCTCCACGCCAGAAACCGATCACCGGCCGCGATATCGGCATGCCACCGCTCGCCGCCTCACGCACCGGGAGAACCCCTTCGCCGTTGCCGCCTCACTCGATCAGCGTCCTGCCGGTCAGTTTGAGGAACACGTCCTCGAGGGTGCTGCGGCGGACCAGGCTGGACACCGGTCGCAAACCCCGTCCGTGGACTTCCTCCAGTGCGGACTCGCCTTCGGCTGTGTAGAGCAGTATCCGGTCGGGCAGTACCTCGACGCGATCGGCGAGATCTCGCACGGTGTCCGCGACGCCGGTCTGCTCGCCCGGGGCGAAGCGCAGCTCCAGCACCTCCCGGGTGGAGTAGCGCCGAATCAGCTCCGACGGCGAGCCCTCCGCCGCGATCCGGCCACCGTCCATCACGACCAGCCGGTCACAAAGCTGCTCCGCCTCGTCCATGTAGTGGGTCGTGATGAGCAATGTGACGCCGCGGGACTTCAGCCGGAACAACCGGTCCCACAGCAGGTGCCGGGCCTGCGGGTCGAGGCCGGTGGTCGGCTCGTCGAGCAGCAGCAACTCCGGATCGTTGACCAGCGACCGCGCGATGGTCAACCTTCGCTTCATCCCACCGGACAATGGTTCGACCTCATCGTCCGCACGCTCGGAAAGCTGCGCGAACTCCATCAGTTCCACTGCCTTCTGCCTGGTGTGTGCCCGGGACAGACCGAAGTAGCGGCCGTACACCTGCAGGTTCTGCCGTACCGTCAGCTCGTTGTCCAGGTTGTCCTGCTGCGGCACCACACCCATCCGGGCCCTGATCCGTGGCCCGTCCTGCTCGGGGTCCATCCCGAGGACCCGCAGATCACCCTCGGACCGAGGTGACACACAGGCGATCATGCGCATGGTCGACGACTTTCCGGCGCCGTTGGGGCCGAGAAAGCCGAAAGCCTCGCCCCGGCGGACCTCGAGGTCGATTCCACTGACCGCTTCGAAACCCCCGAACCTCTTGACCAGAGCCTTGCCCTCGACGAGGGCCGGCGCATCGCCAGCATGTCCGTTCACACCTGGCAGCCTGCCACGGAACACCGACAGGAATCGACCGGTTAACCGGCGACAGGACAGGACCGGAGGTCACCCTGCCGCCGGTGTCACCTCAGCGGGTCACGCGGATCTTCAGCGTTCGGTGACTGCCGTTGACCGTCACGCCCAACTCGGCCGTGCCTGGCCGCAACGCGGTCATGGTCCCGGTACCGGGATCGAACGCGGCGACATAGCCGTGGACCGGCCGTGGGCTGCCGCCCCTGGAAGGCAGGGTGCCGATGTACACCGAACGTCCACCGGCCCAGTCCGCGCTGACCGGGTACGTGACGGGTATCCGGCTGTCCTGCTGCAGCAGGGTGGCGGAAACCTGGGCTGTCTCGCCCTTGGCCAGCGTCTCCGGGCCGTGCATTTCGAGTTCGTCGACGTGCGCCCGTGTCTCTATCCGGATCGGGTCACCCCGCCGCGCCGGGTCGACCCCCACGAGGCTCCACCCGGTGAAGCCACCGTCCGCGGGCGCGGCGGCGGGTGCTTTGCCCGCGTTCCCGTTGATCAGGTACGGCACACCGTCCACACGGGACACGTCGAAGACACCCGCATGTGACGTAACCGCGGCGGCGGGCTTGCCGGATTCCTGCTCGAACTCGGTGAGCCAATCGGTCACCAGTCCGGCTTCCTTACGGTCGGCCAGCTGCGAGTTCCCGGTCGGACTCGGATCCTTGACCGGGTGGTGCATGGCCACCATGACCGCCCGGATCGCAGGATCACCCTCGGCCTCGTCCAGCGCTTCCCGCAACATCCGCACCTGGTCGAAGCCCCCGGCACGCAGGCTTCCTCGCGAAGTGTCCAGCAGCACGAGCCGGACACCCCGCATATCCACCACGCGATGGGTCTCGCCGAACTCCGCCGTGAACTCGGTGATCCCGTTGCCGCCGTCGGCTTCGTGGTTTCCAGGGACGTAGTACCACGGCACGGTCCCGTTCAGTTCCTCGTCGAGGATCGATCGGGCGAGGTCGAAGTCCGCTTCGGTTCCCCGGTCCACGAGGTCGCCGTTGATCAGCACGACATCGGGCTCCGCCGCCAGGGCCTCACGCAGTGAACGGCGCGCCTGCCGGACCAACGGGCCGTCCGGGTTGTCAGCGGTGAACTGGGCGTCACTCACCACGGCCACCCGAAGACCGTCCTCGCCCACCGTGCCGTCGGTGACAAGAGCTGGGTCGTGCGGTGCCGGGTCGGCGGGCACAGCGACCGACGGTGCCACCGACACGGTCAGATCGTCGAAAACCAACCTGCCCTCGTACTGCTGTGCGGGCACGTTCTCCACGGCGTAGAACCGCGTCAGCCGCTGTCCGTCCGGCAGCCCATCGGGCAGGGTGGCCTCGACGTGCCGCCATCCGGTCCAGTCCACACTCAGCGAAAGGTCCACAACAGACGCCACGTTCGCGGTGTCGCGCAACTCGGCCCTGAGCCACGCACCCTTGCCGTCGCCGTGCACCCACATACCGATTTTCTGAGCTCCTGCGGGCAATGCGAGCGGCGCGGTCGCGTTGACGTAGGCCGCCCGAGTGGCGTTCGTGCCGGTCAGCCGGTAGTCCATGGCCAGCCCGGCGGTGCCGTCACGGCCGGGGGCATTCGAGAGCGCGGCACCGACCACCGACGGGTACACGCTCGCGCGCCAGCCGTCCGTTCCGTCGAGCGCGTTGAGCGTCCGCGGCTCGCTGCCGACCGAGGCGGCGAGGTGGGTGGTCAGCCCGCCTGCCGTCACCGTGATCACCGATGCGCCGGACTCCGCGAGAGCGGTGACGGAGAACCCGTCGCCGTCGGGTTCGATCCGCACGACGCCGGGGTCGAACTCGATCTTCACATCCTCCGGCTCGATCCAGGTGCCGTAGCCATCCGCGTCGTATCCGTAGATCTGGAACTCACCACGCGCACCTGCCCCGGACAGCGCGATCTGCTCGGCGCTCGACCCGAGTCGCACCGGCTTGCCGAGAACGGTCATCGCGGTCGTGCCACGCACCCCCTGCGCGTCCGCGTACACATCGACCGTCGCCCGGCGCGCCGGGTCGCGACGGTCGGGATGCCCGGTGAACTCACCGTCGCTCACCGTGCCACGCGACGGATTCGAGGTGTCCCACCGCGGACGCGATTCGACCGCGGCTCCGGTCTCGTCGTGCCCTCCCGGAACGAGGCCGCGAGACAGTCCAGAAAGGACTCTACTCGCGTTCTCGCTGTCCAGGCGGGGACGCGGGGACAGGCCGGTGAGTGTGCCGCTGCCAGACTCGGTCGCGAAGCCGAGGCCGTTGGGCACCAGTCGTTCGCCGCCGTCCGATGGCGAGTTGTGCACGGTCGTGGCCGGTGCACCCTGTTCCCTCGCGAGCAGGGTGGACGAACCGCCGCCGTCGAGGTTGAGCGCATCGTCCGCCCCGAGTGCCCGCATATGCCTCGCGAGCTCGAGTTCGGTCATCCCCCTGCTGTCGGCCTGCCTGCCGTCGATGGTGGCCAGCCACATCTTCGTGCCGTCGGCGGAGAAACCGACCGCCGTGCGCGGGTGTGCGGCAACGGTGTCGACCTGCTGGATCCGGCCGTCGCGCAGCAGCACCCGGTTACCGCCCACGGAGACCGCGAGTTCCCCGAACTCGCTTCGTGGTGCGTACTCCACGCCGACCCTATCCCCCGCGCTCAGCCCCGCCAGCGAGTCCACTCCGGCGTCCCTGGCGAGCAGGACCGTGCTACCCGCGGCGATCGGCCCCTCGGTGACGGAATCGCGGACGGCGGCGACCGATCCGTCACGCAGTTCCACCTCGAATACACGTTCGGCTCCCGTGACGGCCGTGCCACGCGCGGCGGCGCCCCACAGTGGGGTGTAAACCCCGATCCCGTTCACCGGGATCCTGGCGCCGTTGAAGTTCGTCGCGCTGACCTGCGCGCCGCCGGGCAGGCTCACCGTCGCCTCGAGGAACACCTCGGCAAGACGAGCCTTGCCCTCCTTGGTGACAGATGCCGTCAGGTTGTGCCCCTTCGCCGGAGCGGTCTGCAGTTCGCCTTCGTCGATACCGACACCGAGCGGCGCTCCGGTGGCGCTGATGTCGAAGAAGTCCCCGTTCACCCCCGCGACCGCATTCGCGCGATCGGCCTGTTCGGACAGTGGAGTCCTGCTTGATACCTTGCCGGAGCTCAAGTACGTGGGTCGCAGACCGTCCGTGCCGAGATCCACAGCCAGGGTGTCGCCGCGGATCCAGCCGTTGGGATCGAACCGGTCGAACTCGGTCAGGCTCAGCCCCGGAGCGACCGGCGCGGTTACGGTGTCGGTGACGAGACCGTCCGGGTCCGCCGCGGCGATCCGCGATCCCTGGACTACGTGTGAGACCGAACCCTGAGCGTCGGAGGATGCGGCCGGAGCGGCCTCGACGGGCGGCGGTCCGAGCGGTGCGGCCAGCGGATCAGCCGCGACCGGGGTGGTCGGAAGGACGAGTGCGATCGCCAGCAACGGCAGGACGGCGACCCGTGGTGACTTTTTCACAGGCTTCCCCAGCATCGAGTTAATGTCTAGACCATTCAAGCGTGCCGAGATCCCCAGCGGAAGACCTCGAAGTGAACGAATGAGGAAGTGGTGACGCCAGTAGGGTTATGCACAACGCGGTTGAGCTGCGGACGTCAGCCGCACCAGCGACTGTGCATCACCCGACATGTGAATAAGGCACAGTGTGAAAAATCAGGGTCAGTCGAACGGCCCGTGGTCGGGCTGGCAGACCGTGCCCTCGGCGGGCACCGTCCCTTCGATGAAGTAGGCGTTCAGTGAACCCGCGATGCACTCACTGTTTCCCAGAGCGCCGTGGCCGAACGTGTCCAGTGTGAGCAGGCGGGCGTTGCCGAGCAGTTTCGCCGTGCTCTGTGCGTCCTCGTAGGGCGTCGCCGGGTCACCCTTGCCGTTGCCGATCACGAGCACCGGGTTGGCGGTCTCCCGGTCCCACGGCCCGGCGTAATGGTCGCGGTCGTGCCCCGGCCAGGTCGCGCACGGCAGGGACAACCACGTCCAACTCGAGCCGAATCCCCTTGCCTCCCGATCGGCACTCCTGGCGAAACCCGACCAGGCGTAGGGATTGCCGGGATTGCTGGAATCGGCGCAGAACACGGCCGCGCTCTGTTCGGGCCCGGCATAACGGTTCCGCTGGTAGCCGGGACCCTCGACGGGGTCGGGAACCGCGACCGCGTCCGCGGCGGTCAGCCGTGCGGCCGGTTCGACCGCCTCGGACAGCGTCTGCAGGAACCTCGCGAGCGATCCCGAGGCCTGCGCGTGGTAAAGCGAGCCGAGGGTGCTGTGCACGACGTTCTGGTAGGTGATCTCGGTCTGCTCGCCACCGGGTGACGGAATGGTCACCGGCCCGTCGAGCAGGCGGTCGAGAATCCGGTCGTACTTGGCCGCGAGGTCGGCGCCGGGTTCGTCGAACGCGCAGTCCTCGTCGCCGGAGCACGCTTCGAAGAAGCTCTCCAACGCGTTCTCGGCCCCTCGGTGGCTGCCCACACGGTAGGAGAAGGGCGCGAAGTTCTGACCGGGTTCGTAGCCGGTGGTCCATTCGACCGGGTTGAGCACCGCGTCGATGGCCACCGCGCCGACCTTGTCCGGGAACAGGTTGGCGTAGACGGAGCCGAGGTGACTGCCGTAGGAGAGCCCGTAGTACGACGTCTGGTCCTCGCCCAGCGCCTGGCGCAGCAGATCCATGTCCCTGGCGACGTTGGCCGTGGACATGTGATCGATCAGTGGGCCCGCGTTCTCCGCGCAAAGGGCAGTGCCCTTGGCGGTGTCCTCGACGAGTTTGCGTTCCTGGGCGAGAGTGGTCGGGAACTCGCCTGCCAGCAGCCGAGCCTGATCCTGCTGGGGAAAGCAGCGCAAGGGCGTGCTCGCGCCGATGCCCCGCGGGTCGAACCCGACGATGTCGAACTTCTCGTGCAGTTCAGGGGTGAGCTGGGGCGGGATCTGGCCGGATCCACCAGGGCCACCGGGGTTGTAGAAGATCGTGCCGAGCTTGCCTGCCTGGTCGGTCGCGGGCAGCTTGCCGAGAGCGAGTGTGATGCGCTGTCCGCGCGGGTCGCGATAGGACAGTGGCACTTCGGCCTCGGCGCACTCGTAACCGGGTGGCGCCGCATCGCACGGAGCCCAGTTCAGCTCGGGGACGGGAGCGCCGTTCGTGCCCTGCGCGGTCAACTCGAGGCCGCCGGCCTGCGTGGCCGTAGCCAGACTGGTCAGCATTGTGATCGAGGCCAGAACAGCCACGACACGCGCGGTGCTCCCAGTGCCCAACACGCGGTGCCGCGATTTTCCCACGATCCCCAGCCCCCTTCGGTAATCCATTACCAGCAGGCCGACCCTAGCGGCCGGCGAGATCATCGCGCCAGGGACGTTGGCTGGGACCGCACCATGGCCACGTCAGCGGCAGGAAAACCCGCGGAGTGGCCATGGTGCCGCGTCCGTTGCGGTCAGAGCTCGGGGAACCAGAGCTTGAGCTCGCGCTCGGCCGACTCCTGCGAGTCGGAACCGTGCACCAGGTTGAACTGCGTCTCCAGGGCGAAGTCGCCGCGCAGGGTGCCCGGCGTCGCCTTCTCCACGGGATCGGTACCACCGGCAAGCTGGCGGAAGGCGGCGATGGCGCGGGGGCCGTCGACCGCCAGTGCCACCACCGGGCCGGAGGTGATGAACTCGAGCAGTTCGCCGAAGAACGGCTTCTCCTTGTGCTCGGCGTAGTGCTCCTCGGCCACCGACCGCTCCACGGTGCGAAGCTCCAGCGCGGCGAGGGTCAGCCCCTTGCGCTCGATGCGCGAGATGACCTCACCCACGAGACCCCGCTTGACTCCGTCGGGCTTGACCAGGACCAGCGTGCGCTCACTCACGACGGTAACTCTCCATTCGTTCACTGCAGTTGAATGCGCCCGAGCCTATCCACCGCCTCAGTGACGCTCCGGGCGCAGGGTCCTCGACCACAGCGAGGCACCGGTTCCGTCCCGCAGATCCACCCGAAGTTCACCGGACTCCCCGTCGACGTTCAGCTCACCGAAATGCTGGAATCCGTCCATCGGCGAGGTGTTGGCCACTGGTGGGGCGTGGACGAAAACAGCCTCGGGGCCGAATGTGGGGTCCAGGGTGTTTGGCCCGAACGCACCCGCGTTCAACGGCCCGGAGACGAACTCCCAGAACGGATCGAAGTCCCCGTCGGCGGCCCGGTCCGGCGAGTAGTGGTGCGCGGCGGTGTAGTGGACGTCCGCGGTCAGCCATACGGTGTTGCGCACCTTTCGGCGCGCGATCTCCCGCAGTACCCAGGCGATCTCGCTCTCCCGGCCCGCGGGTGCACCGGGCAGGCCGTTGGCGACGCCCTCGATGTCGGTGCCGTCGGGCACGGTCAGACCAACCGGCATATCGGACTGGATGATCTTCCAGGTCGCCGTGCTCCGGTGTAGCTCGCGCACCAGCCAGCGAGCCTGCTGCTCGCCGAGAATCCGGCCGGGCTTGGTCCGGTCCGCGGTGTTGGGGTCGCGATTGCTGCGCATGTCGAGCACGAACACCTCGATATGCGGCCCGTACCGGAAGCTCCGGTAAAGCCGGCCCTCCCGGTCCCGTCCTGGTGCGCCCTCCCCGATCGGGTGCCACTCGCGGAACGCGCGGGCGGCCCGTGCCGCCAGCACGTCCACCCGTTTCTCGGTGTACTGCGGCAGATCGAGGATCTCGCCCGGGTACCAGTTGTTGACCACCTCGTGGTCGTCCCACTGCACGGACACGGGTACGGCCGAGGCGAAGGCACGCACGTTCTCGTCCAGCAGGTTGTAGGCGAACTGTCCCCGGTACTCGGTCAGTGTCTCGGCGACCTTCGCCTTTTCGGGCGTCACCAGATTCCGCCAGACCCGCCCGTCCGGCAGGGTCACGGTCTCCGCCAGCGGGCCGTCGGCGTACACCGTGTCGCCGCTGTGCAGGAAGAGGTCCGGTTCCCGAGCGGCCATCGCCGCGTAGGCGGTCATCCCGCCGATGTCGGGGTTGATACCCCAGCCCTGCCCCGCGACGTCGCCCGACCAGACCAGCCGAACGTCACCCCCGGCGACGGGAGCCGTGCGGAAGCGGCCGGTGACCGGTTCACTCGCCACCCTTCCGTCCAGGTCCACGGCCCGAACGCGATAGTGCAACTCACGACCGGGCGCCAGACCCGGCAGGTGCACGGTGCCGGTGCCATCGGAGTCCGGCGTCAGCAGGGGCCCCCGCACGGTCCGGGCACGGGCGAACGAGGGGTCACCAGCCACCTCGACGACCATGCGGGCAGCCCGGTCGGCCCGGGTCCACACGAGCGCGGACCGGGCGGTCACCCCACCGGACTGAACGCCGTGAGTCAGCACGGGTCGGCCGCGGCGGACCAGCGCGGGTGCGCCGAAGGCCGAAGTCGCGCCGAGGGTTCCGGCGGTGAGCACCCCGGCGCCGGCGAGCGCGGTACGCAGGGCGACACGGCGGGTGTGTCGGTTCTGATGGTCGTGGTGGGTCTGTTCGGTCATACGGTTCTGTCTATCCCGTGCCGAAGACCGGTGGGCCAACTGAGGCTGTCGGCTCGGTGAACCAGAACGGCAATACCGGGGCGAGTACGGTCGTCCGTCATGAGCGAGCCCGCCCATCTGACCGCCACGCGAGCGTCGTACGACACCGTTGCCGAGGACTACACCGACCTGATAACGGCGCTGTTCTCGAAAGAGCCGCTGGGACGCGCGATGCTGGCCGCGTTCGCCGAACTCGTGCGGTCTGGCGGCGGTGGTCCCGTCGCCGACGTCGGATGCGGGCCGGGCCACGTCACCGCGCACCTGGACGCCCTAGGAGTGTCCGCCTTCGGTGTCGACCTGTCGCCCGCGATGGTCGCGATCGCCCGGCGCAGGCATCCGAAGCTGCGGTTCGACGTGGGTTCGATGACCGATTTGGACTGTGTCGACGGCGAACTCGACGGCCTCGTCGCCTGGTGGTCGATCATCCACACACCACCGGACGAGTTGCCCGCGTTGTTCGCGGAGTTCCACCGGGTGCTGGCCCCCGACGGCCACGTGCTGGTGGGGTTCCACGTCGGCGACGAGTGTTTGCGCCCCGAGCGCGCCTACGGTCATCCAGTGACGTATGCGGCGTACCGGCTGCCACCCGAGCACATCGCCGAGTTGCTGAACCAGGCCGGGCTCCGCGTCACCGCGCAGTTGTTGTCGGAGGGGAAGAAGTGCCCGCTGGCCTGCGTTCTGGCCCGCAAGCAAATCTGAGCCCGCCCAAGGCCTCGCACTTTCCCGGGAAAGTGCGGTTTGGTGTGTGGGTGTGGGGGGGAGGCGGGCTGGGTCAGGGGGACTGTTGGCTGGGTAATCTGCCCTCGGCCATCCTGCGGGCGACATCCCGGCGAAGCCAGAAGAGCCAGAGCCAGAGCGCGAGAAACAGCATGCCGATGATCGCGATCGCGGGCACCGCGACCACAAAAGCCAGCAGCACCACGTGTAGCGCGAACACCGCCGGGATGGCCCACGCCCGGCGCAGCGCACCACACAGCAAAAGCATCGCCACCGCGACCGCGATCACGGTCCAGCCCTGCCAGCTGGCGACGCCACCACCCAGTTTGGCCACCACGGGCAGCGCCAGCGCCACCGCGATCGACTCCATCACCAGCGTGCCCGCCATGATCCCGCGGAAGGACTTCATCGGGTCCTTCGCCGGAGCCGGTGACGGCTGTGACTCCGGCGACTCCGGCGCGGCGTCACCTGCCTCGCTCATGTCGGCTCCTTGCCGAACAACGTGCGCGCCTCGCCCGCGAGGACGACCGACCCGGTGATCAGCACGCCACCGCCTGCCAGCGGTTCCTCGGGGTCGTCCCCCTGCTCGACGAGCCCGATCGCGGTCTCCACGGCCGCGTCGAGCGCGGCCTCGGCGAACACCCGCTCCTCACCGAACACCAACCGCGCCAGTTCCGCGAGCTCCTCCAGCGGCATCGCTCGCGGCGAGTTGCTGTTGGTCACCACGATCTCGGACACCACGGGCTCGAGCGCCTCGATGATGCCGCGAGCATCCTTATCGGCCATCACCCCGACCACCGCGGCCAGCCTGCGGAACGCGAACTCCTCGGTCACCGTCTTCGCCAGTGCGCTCGCGCCGTGCGGATTGTGCGCGGCGTCCAGCAGGACGGCGGGCGCTGCGCGGACACGCTCCAGCCTGCCTGGCGTGACCACCTCGGCGAAGGCCTCCCGGACCGCCTCGATGACCAGCTGCCGCTCGGGCCCCGCGCCGAAGAACGCCTCCACCGAAGCCAGCGCAAGCGCCGCGTTGGCGGCCTGGTGCGCGCCGTGCAGCGGAAGGAAGATCTCCTCGTACACCCCGCCAAGGCCCTGCAGCCTGAGCAACTGGCCACCCACCGCGACCTCGCGACTGAGCACACCGAACTCGCTGCCCGCCCTGGCGACCGTGGCGTCGACCTCCAGCACACGTTCCAGCAGCACCCGCTCGACCTCCGGCTGCTGCTCCGCCAGCAGGGCGACACCACCGGGTTTGATGACCCCGGCCTTCTCCCGTGCGGCACTCACCGCGTCCGGCCCGAGGTACTCGACGTGGTCGATACCGATCGGGGTGATGGCGGCGACCTGCGCGTCGGCCACGTTGGTGGCGTCCCACCTGCCGCCGAGTCCCACCTCGAGCACCGCGACCTCGACCGGGGCCTCGGCGAACGCCGCGAAGGCCATACCGGTGAGGACCTCGAACTTGCTCATCGGCGGACCGTCCGGGCCGGTCGCCCCGTCCACCATGGACACGAATGGCGCGACGTCGCGGTAGGTGTCCACGTACTTCGACGCCGCGATCGGCGCGCCGTCCAGGCTGATCCGTTCGGTCACCACCTGCAGGTGCGGGCTGGTGTACCGGCCCACCCGCAGGCCCATCCTGGTCAGCAGCGCGTCGATCATCCTGGCGACGGACGACTTGCCGTTGGTACCCGCGACATGCAGTGCGGGGTACCCGGTCTGGGGATCGCCGAGCAGGTTCAACAGGGTGGCGATCCGGTCGAGCGAGGGCGCGATCTTCGTCTCGGGCCACCGCTCGTTCAGCTCGGCCTCGACCACGATCAACTCGCGTCGGGCCTGCTCCTCCAGCACAGGGTCTTCCACAACCGGGGCGTCCTCGGCATCGCCGGGGTCGTCCGGCAGCGGACCGGCGACAAAGTTGTCCCCGCTGGTCAGCTCGGGCGGGAACTCGTCATCGACCGGCTCATCACCTGAGGCGTCGAACTCACCTCGCGGCACACAAACTCCCAACTCATGCCTGCTCACGGACTCCTGCGAGTCTACGTGCGTCCTGCTCGGACGCGATCGGCGCCGTGCCGCTGGAGCCCATTACCTCGTCAGGGTGGTCCTTCCGGGGCATGATCCGAGTTCAGCTCGCCCTCCACTCCCTGTGGCGGGAGGAACACGTGCACGTGCCCGAGGCCCGACTCGACCCCGGCGACGTCGAGCTGGTTCGCGGCCACGGACCACGCCACCACGGCATCGTCTCTGAGCTGTCGTGCCAACTCCCGCAACGGTTCCACCTCGGCGCCCTCGACCCGCAGGGAGACGGCATAGGCCTCGACCGCGCGACCGAGAATCGTGACCGAACCGGCAAGGCTCGACCGCGCGAGGTTGACGGCTGTTCCGGCCGAGGGCCGTTCCTCCAGACGCGTGGCGGCGGACTCGACCGCCGAGCGCCACTGCTCCACCTCCGCTTCCGTGGCGGCCGCATCCGCGTCGCCGTCCTGCCCGCCGAACCCGGCCAGGACCGGCAGCACGTCCGCCCGCACGGCCTCGGCCAGCGAGACGAGGTCGCCGGTCAGTTCGGCATCGCGCTGCCGCTCGGCCTCCTGCAGTTCGGCCGTCCGTTCCTGAAGCGCGTCATCCGAGCTCCACAGCCCCGGTAGCACCAGGGCGAGTCCCACCAGGACGAGGGCGGCGACCAGACCGGCCACCCCCCTCTTCCCGAGGCCGGGCAGCCGGTGCCGCGACGAGCGAACCCGTCGCGGCACCGGCCGGTGCGAGGATCGGCCCGGCATCCGACCTCGCGTCTTCGGAGGAACCATCAGCCGCGCCACTGGCCGATCAGTTCCTCGGCATCGCGGACCAGGACCGCCTTCACCTGCTCGTCCTCGACATTGCGCTCGACGATTCTGACGAAGACGCCCATGGTGTGCACGGCGCCGCGTTCCACGCCGTTGGCCACCAGGAGGCTGGTCACCGCGAGTGAGGCCTTCAGCTGCTTCGACGTCTTGGCGTCGATCCGGCCCTCCTCGGTGAACCTGTCGACGAGCGTGCGCACGTCGGCCAGCGAGGTCTCGACGGTGAACGTCACCGTCCGCTCGGTGACGTTGCCCGCCACGTCCGCCGCGGTGACCACGAGCTCGTGCTCACCGAGCGCGATGGTGTGCAGCGGCACCACAGCACCGTTGTCCAGCGCCTCGCCGTCGAGCGTGGCTCCGGTCGTGCCAACGCCTGAGGTCGCGTCGGCCGTCTCCCAGGCGAGCGTCAGATCGGCCGAATCGCCGTAGCTGGCGCCCTCCTGCACACCGGACACCGTCACCTCCGGCGCAACCGCGTCGATCTTCACCTCGGTGACGCCTGCTTCCTCGACGTTGCCCGCCTGGTCGGTGGAGCGGTATCGCACCTCGTGCGCACCGTCTCCCTCGACCGCGAACGGCTCGGTGTAAGCGATCCACTCGCCACCGTCCACCTGGTACTCGGATCCGGCCACACCGGAACCGGCACCGTCGTCCGCGGACAACGTGACCGTCGGCGCCGAGCGGTACCAACCGCCCTCACCGTCCGGCTCGCCCGGATCGAGGCTCGCGGTTGTCACCGGCGCCTGCTCGTCCGCCTGCCCGCTGCTGAGGTGGAACCAGTCGAACCCGACCGTGACCGGACCCGCCGTCTGCTGCGGGCCGATCGCCATCAGTCCGACCTTCGCCTCGGGCACCGCGTTCGTCACCGGCGCGCCGACCGAGGTCCACTGCTCGCCGTCGTGGCTGACCCAGCCTTCGTAGGTGTCGCCCACCTTGGCCAGGCGCAGATGCCACCAACCGCTCTCGGTGTCCCCGAGCGCGATCGAACGGTTGCCACCGTTACCGAACTGCCCGTTGTTCTCCGACACCAGTTCGGCTCGCAGGCTCGTCGCCGAGCCCGGGGTGTTCACGGCGACGACGTCGAACTTGACGTAGTCGTCGTCGGTGCCGTGCACCATGAACCCGGCCAGCTGGTAACGCTCGACCAGCGGTGCGCGCATCCTCGTCTCCACGGTCCAGTCACCCTCGGGTGCCTGCTGCAGAACGAAGTTGGACGGATCGTCGTTCGCTCCTCCGTTGATGTCGGCGTTCACGGTGTCGATCCGCAGCTCGCCCTCCTCGACCCGCATGGTCGTGAGGTCGGGTCGCACGACCGCGTCCCAGCGGCAACCGTCGAGCCGGTCACCTTCGAACTCGTCACCCGGCTCTACCTCGGCCCCGGTACCCGAGGAGACGCGGAAGTAGTCGAACGACGCATCGATCACCGGCGCGGGGGTGTCGCCCTTGAGTGCGTAGAGGCCAAGCTGGCCCGCTGCCACACCCTCGACCGGGTACGAGTCACCGAAGGCGGTCCAGGTGACCCCGTCCGCCGAGGTGTACGCGGTCAGCGACGTGCCGTCAGTCTCCATCCGCAGGTGGAAGCTGGTGCCGTCGGTGGCGAGGGCACCCTTGCGGATCTCCCGCTGGCCCCCCGACTCCCGGACGAACTCCAGTTCCCTTCCGGATCCATTGGACTGGACGTTGACCCTGGCGTAGTTGTCGTTGTCCGCCAGCAACATGAGCCCGGCCTGCTGCCACTGCTGGTTGGCGTCGATCGTCACCAGCGTGGTCGCCGACCAGCTGCCGCCCGGCGCCGCCTGGCCCACGAACGAGATCGGTCCCTGTGCGCCACCGTTGATGTCACCGGCCGCCGTCGGCAGGACCAGCTGACCGTCGGCCACCGAGTACTGCGCCCCGTCCGGCCGGGCGCTGGTCCAGCGCTCGCCGTCGAGGGAGTCCCCGGTGAACTCGTCCGAGCCAGGGGTGAGGCACTCGATCGGTGGTGACACCTTCGGCGAGGCCACGATCGGGACGGACGCCTGCTTGCTGCGACCCGCCGTGTCGGTCACCGTCACCTTGGCGGTGTACTCCCCCGCCTCGGTGTAGGTGTGGCTGACCTGCGCCCCGGAAGCCGTGGCACCGTCGCCGAAGACCCACTCGTAGGTGAGCGGCTCGTCGCCCTCCGGATCGGTTGCCGTGGCGGTAAAGTCCACCTTCAACGGGGCATTGCCCGTGGTCGGTGTGGCGTCCACCTGCACGTGTGGAGCCGCGTTCACCGCGACGCCCTTGCCGACGAACGACAGGGAGTCGAGGTCGTACGGACCGGCCGCGGCCGAACGGAACACGACGAACAACTCCGTGGTGGCACCGGGATCGGTGATGTCCACTGGCGGGAGCGTGACGTAGTTGTTCCAGCCCCCGGTGTTCGGCACGTCCACAGTCGCCAGTACATCTCCGTCGGCCGCGCCAGCGCGGAATTCGACGGAACCGCCGCCACCGCCGGACGAGGCCCGGACGGCGACCTGGTCGATACCGGTGAGATTCATCGGCGAGAACGAGATCCAGTCCCCGTCACTGATGTCACCGATCCGCCTGCCTGCCTCGGCGCCGCCCTGCTCGACCACCCGGACACCCGAGGAGCCGGAGAAGTACTCGGCCTGCTTGTGCTTCGGCTGCAGGATCGCGGTGTCCCTGCCGACCAGTGACGGAAGGCCCTCGGCACCGTTGTCCGAGTAGCTCGCGTCCACCGAGTAGAAGATGTTCGCGTCCGCGTGGCCATCGTCCACAATGGTCTCGATCGTGCCCGTGCAGGCATTGACCGGATCCAGTGGGTGGGCGTGTGCGTCATGGCCGAGTGCGGGCTGCACCACGACCTTGGCGCAGTCGATCTCGCCGTCCTCCGCGTCGGTCACACCGACGTCGAAAGCGATCTCGTCACCGAAGTCGAACATCCCACCGTCCGGTGGTGTCGCGAGGTCGACGACCGGAGCCGTGTTGCCCACGGTCACGGTCACGTTCGCGACTCCCTCCTTGCCGGTCTCGTCGGTGACGGTGAGCTGGGCGTTGTAGGTGCCGTTCTCGGTGTAGGTGTGTGCGGGGTTGGCCTCGCTGGAGGTACCACCGTCACCGAACGTCCAGGCGTGGGTCAGTCCCGTTCCCTCTGGATCGGCCGAACCCTCGCTGGAGAAGGCCACCTCCAGCGGCGCGATCCCGGAGGACGGCGCCGCGGCCGCCTTCGCGATCGGCCTGCGGTTGCCCTGCGTGTAGTCGATGCGGTAGAGGCCGGAGTCGGGGTTGTCCCTTCCGTAACCACCGCCCCACTCCAGCAGGTACATCGAGCCGTCCGGACCGAATCGCATGTCCATCGGGGCAAGGGTCTCGACGCTGTCGAGCCACGGCGCGATCTCGAGCAGCGACCCCTGGTCGTCGAGGTTGAAGTTGAAGATGCGGTTACGCGCCCACTCGTAGAAGAACGGCTTGCCGTCGTAGTAGGCGGGGAACTTGGTCTCCGACTCCAGTTCCGGGTCGTACCGGTACACCGGGCCCGCCATCGGCGCGGCGCCGCCGGTTTCCAGTACCGGGAACTCCGCCGACTCGCCGTAGCCGTACCAGACGTCCGCGGCCTTGGCCGCGGGCAGTTCGGTCAGCCCCGTGTTGTTGGGTGAGTCGTTGACCGGGTTGGCACAGTCGAACTTGGCGCCCGACGTGGACGTGGCGAAGTCGTAGTCGTTGTACGCGATGTTGTCGGCGATGCAGTACGGCCAGCCGTAGAACCCGGGCTCGCGGATGATGTTCCACTCGACCTTGCCGTCCGGACCGCGGTCGGGGTCGGCACTGCGCGAGTCGGGACCGTAGTCGGCCATGTAGATCGTGCCGTCGGTGTCGACGCTGAACCGGAACGGGTTGCGGAAACCCATCGCGTAGATCTCCGGCAACGTCTTCTCCGTCCCCGGGGCGAACATGTTGCCCTCGGGGATGCTGTAACCACCCTCGGCCTGCGGGTGCACCCGCAGGATCTTGCCGCGCAGGTCGTTGGTGTTCGCCGAGGCCCGCTGGGCGTCGAACAGTGCCCGCCCTTCGCGCTCGTCGATCGGGGAGTAACCGCTGGACTGGAACGGGTTGGTGTCGTCACCGACGCCGATGTAGAGATCCCCGTTCGGCCCGAAGGTCAGGTAGCCACCGGTGTGACCGGGCTCCTCCAGCCTGGAAGCGGGAATGTCGAGCAACTTCTGCTCGGTGTCCGCGAGGATCGAGTTGCCCTCCACGTTGAACCGCGAGACCCGGTTGATCTCGGCGTCACCGGGAGGTGAGTAGTACAGGTAGATCCAGCCGTTGTCGGCGAACGCCGGATCGAGCGTGAGCCCGACGAGGCCGTCCTCACCGCCGGAGTAGACCGGCAGGTCGAGAGCGACGGACGTGCTGCCGCTGGCCGGGTCGTAGACCTTCACCTGGCCGAGGATCTCGGTGTAGAAGACGCGGCCGTCCGGAGTGATGTCCAGTGCGGTCGGCGCCTTGGTGTTGCTGTCCAGCGCCACCTTCTCGAAAGCGCTGTCCACAGTGGCGGAACAGTCGGCCTTCTCGACCCCGGCCGCGGTACGGACTCCGCCGAGCAGGTGCTCGACGAACAGCGGCTCGCTGTAGGCGCCCTGCGGGTGCCCCATGGCCGTCGCCCAGACACGGGCGGTACCCACCTCGCGGCACCACGAGATCGGGTGGTCAGCACCCATCGCGTCGCCACCGGGGTTGTAGGTCGACTCGTCCGCGGTGACCAGGACGTGCGCCTTACCGCGGATGTTCTGGTCGAAGTTGTACCACTCCTCCGCGCGCTCCCAGCGCTCCGGCAAGCCTGCGGTTGAGGGGTGCTGCCGGTCGGCGACCTTCGCGGTGCCCTGGAGCACGCCGGGTGAGTGCGAGGGCATGTGGGCACCCGCGTTCACCAGATCGTCCCACCACGGGAACTCGGACTCGATCCCCATGTCCGTGGCGTTGTGGATGGCCGCGATACCGCCGCCGTTGTCCACATAGGTCTGGATGGCCTGGCGCTGCTCGTCGTTCTCCCAGACCATGCCTGAGGTCTGGAACATGATGACGACGTCGTAGTTGGCGAGGTTGGCGTCGTTGAAGACCGCGGAATCCTCTGTGTGGTCCAACGTGAAATGGTTATCGACGGCCAGCTGCTCGAACAGCGCGACGCCGGCGGGGATGGAGTCGTGCCGGTAGCCGGCTGTTTTGGTGAACAACAAGGCACTGAACTCAGGATCCTGTTCGTGCCCGGGGTGCGCCTGCACTGCCGCCGGAACTAAGCCGAGGGCGACAAAAGTGGAGAGTACGACGGCGCCCACCCGCAGCAAGAATCTCTTGCGTGTGCTCATGGGTTCCTCACGTAAGGGGACTGGAGAACTTTGTGGGTTCCTCGGCGTGCCGGCGCCGTACAGCAAGGAGCCTCGGATCAGGCCATATGCGACATCACCTCCTCGAGGTGGCGTAGGCCGTTGGACGCGAGCAGGTCCTGGCTCTCGGCCAGCGGGCGCCAGATCGAGGCCGCCGTGGCGATACTGCGGTTGTGTGCGGTGAACGACTCGATGCACAGCGGGCCGGAGTAGCCCGCTTCACCGATCGCCGTGAGCAGGGCGGGCCAGTCGAAGTGGTCCCGGCCCGGTGCTCCCCTGTCGTTAGCGCACACCTGGACGTGCGCGATCCGGCCAGTTGCCGACCGGATCGCGGCGGGCAGATCGGTTTCCTCGATGTTCTGGTGGTAGATGTCCAGTGCGACACCGCAAGCGCTTTCTTCAAGGTCACCAAGACCGCTGAGAGTTTGCTCGATGGTGTTGAACAGACTGGTCTCGTACCGGTTGAGCGGTTCCACAGCGACCCGGACGCCGAGCGAAGCGGCATGGGCCAGCACGGGAGCGAGGTTGTCCCGCCACTGGGCGAGGCAGTCGGCCCGCTCCTGTTCGGTCATCCGCCAGGTACGCCCCACCGACGAGTAGGCCGGGCCGGCGATGACCGGCGAGCCGACCTCGGCCGCGACATCGAGACAGTGCCGGAGGTAGTCCTGGGTACCGGAGATCACCGCGTCGGAGTCCAGGACGAGCTCCCGGCCCGGTGGCATCACCAGTGCCACCGTGGCCGAGAGCCCGAGGTCCGCCAGCAGCGTCGCCGCCGCTGCCGGATCCCAGTCACCGGGGTTCTCGATCGGCAGCTCGATCACGCCGAAGCCGAGATCGGCCACGTGCGGTGCGAGCATGCGCAGCGCGGCGTCATCGAGTGGCGAGGCCCAGACCCAGGTGTTGACCCCGATCGCGTGAGCGACGGTCACTGCCAGCGTTCCGGGTAGTCCGGCATGTCCTGGCAACCGCACAGGCCGTAGTGCAGTGGCGGCATCCCTTCGGTGAGGTACTGGTCGAGCGAGGCCGAGTCGATCACTGGCTGGGGCAGAATCCACTCCTTCGGCACCTCTTCGCCGTTCAGGATCTTCAGCGCGGCGATGACCGGAGTCCGCCACTGGTAGGTGGGGTAGGTCGGGGCGAGCGCGGTCAGGTTCTCGCTCTTCCACTTCTCCATGAACTGCTGCTGGTCCTCACCCGAAATCGCGGGCGCCTCGACCCCGGCGTCCTCGAACGCTTCCAGCACCGCGACCGCGGCCGTGCCGTCGTCCATCCAGATACCGTCGATCGTGCCTTCACGCTGCAGGTAGTCGGAGACGACGCTCTTGGCTGTCGCGCTGTCGTTCTCGGTGAACTCGGCGCCAACGACCTGCACGCCCCGCTCCTCGAAGATGCGCTCCGCCGCTGCCCACCGGTGTTCCAGCACATCCACGCCCGGCAGAACGCGCAGGCCAAGCACCTTGCCGCCCTCACCGACCTCGTCGGCGAGGAACTCGGCAGCACTGGCGCCGAAGGCGTATCCGCCGATGGGGTGCACGAATGTGACCGGGCAGTCGGTGTCGACGCCGCGGTCGAAAACGATCACCGGGATGCCCGTGCCACAAGCCTGCTCTACAGCAGGGGTCAGCGTGGCCGTCGTGTTCGGGGACACGATCAGCGCGTCGCAACCCTGCGAGGTCAGGGACTGGATGTCACTGATCTGCTTGTCGTCCTTGGCCTCGGCGTCCAGAACGGTGAACTCCGCGATCTCGTCGTGCAGATCGGCCTCGGCCTGCATGGTCTTCCAGCCGACCTGTCGCCATGGGTTGTCCACCGAAGCGTTGGAGAAGCAAACCTTGTGTGGCCCGTCCTTGGCGTACTGGGACGTATCCACCATCTCCGGCTCAAGCGCCTGCTCCCACGGCTTGTCCGCAGGGCCTTCCGGTGTCGCGTCACGCAGTGCCAGCTGCCGCTCGTACTCCGCCTGATCGAAGAACTCCGAGGCGGCCTGACCGTCCTGACTGGACGACTCACCCGCCGGGGTGGCCGCGTCCCCACTACCCGCGGGCAGGTCGCTGGAACAGGCCGCGAGGGTCAGCAGACCCGCGGCGAGCACGGCGGTGGTCACTTTCTTCATTCGCTTCTCCTGAACAGTTTGCGGAGCGAGAACCGGTTTCCTACCGAGGCATAGGCGACGGCAGCGATGATGATCACCCCTTGTACGGCCGACTCGAGTCCACCGGAGACACCGAGCAGATTGAGCAGGGAGAACAGGGCTTCCAACGTCAGCGCTCCGGCCATCGCGGCGACCACGGAACCGCGACCGCCGCCGAGCAATACGCCGCCGAGGACAACCGCGGTGATGACGCGGAACTCCAGCCCCTCCCCCACCTGAGCCGAAACGCCGGCAAAGCCACCGAGCAACACCGCGGCCACGGCCGCCGACAGTCCGGAAAGGACGAACGCGAGTGTGCGAACACGTTCGACATTGCCCCCGCCGAGGCGAACGACGGCAGGGTTGTCGCCGATGGCCACGAGCAGGCGACCGGTGCTGCCCCGCATGAACAGCACCGCGAGCACCACAATCACCGCGAGCAGAAGCACCGACCACGGCAGCTGTCCGATCAGCGGGACGTCGATTCCTTCCCGGCCGACCATGCGGAACGACTCGGAAAGCGCGCCCCGCGGCGATCCGCCGGTCCAGAGGAACACGGCGCCGTCGAGAACGAGCAGCATGCCGAGGGTGACGATGAACGACGGCACCAGCAGTCGCGTGGTGATGAGGCCGTTGACCAGCCCGATCAGTGCACCGAAGCCGAGAATGAACAGGATCACCCATGAGGTCGCGGACTCTTCGCCGTCGATCAGCCGCGCCGCGATCACGACCTCCGCGGTCACCAGCGAGCCGACCGAGAGGTCGAATCCGCCGCTGACGATGACGAAGTACTGGCCGATCGCGAGGATCATCAGCGGAGCCGCGCGCTTGAGCAGCGCGAGGTAACCTTCGGGCTCGCTGTACGCGGAGCCGGCGAACGCCAGCGCGATCAGCAGGACCGCCAGAACCGCGAGCACGGGTCCGGTGCCCTGGGCCAACCGCGGCCGCCACGAGCGCGCGGAACCGGCAGTCGCTTCGGTCGTGCGGGTCATATCGCTTCCCTGCGTCATCGTCGCCTCCCTGGAAGCAGTCGTGTTCCCGGAGACATCTGGCGGCGCGCGTACAACGCCACCGCGACGATCAGGACGACTCCGCGGACGACATCCTTGAAGAACGAGGAGACGCCGAGCTGGTCGAAGGTCGTGTCCAGCGAGGCGAGGATGAGGACGCCGCCGATCGTGCCCGCGACACCGCCTCTACCGCCTGCCAGCAAGGTGCCGCCGAGGACCACGGCGGCGATCGACTCCAGGTCGTAACCGGCGTCGGTGCCCACGTACGGTGCTCCGGAGCCGAGCCTGCTGGCCAGGAAGACCCCGGCCAGTCCGGCGAGGACAGAGCAGAGTACGTGCGCCTTGATCACCGTGCGGTCGGTGCGGATGCCGGAGAGTCTGGCGACATCCTCGTCCCCGCCCACGGCGTAGAAGTGGTAGCCACTGCGGGTCCTGGTCAGATACCACCAGGCAAGCGCGGCGAGACCGAGCATCAGCAGTGTCGAGATCGGCACGGGGCCGATGCGGTCGAACCCGAGATGCTGAAAGACCCGGGGGACCTGCCCCGCGGGGCCGCTGTAACCGTTCTCCAGGTAGCCGCGGATGATCAGGGCGGTCCCGAGGGTCGCGATGAAGGCGTTGACCTTGAGCTTGGTCACCACCAGGCCGTTGAAGAGGCCGATTGCGGCCGCACAGCCGACGGCGAGCAGTACTCCCGGCACGATCATCGCGGGATCGCCTGCCATCGTCTCCGCCGCGATCAACGACGTGAGCCCGATCAGGTAAGCCACCGAGAGGTCGAGCTTTCCGGTGAGGATCACCATCGTCTGTCCGATGGCGACGAGTCCGAGCGCCGTGCTTCGGGTCAGGATGTTCTGGATCCCGCCCTGGTCCAGCAACATGCCGCCGTCCGCCGCCACCAGCACACTGCCGACAACGAGGACGAGCACCAGCGCCAGGTACACCGATACCGTCGGTGTGATCCGTTGAGTCCATCGAGGACGGTTTACTGGTGGTGGAGTGGGCTGGGGATCGGAGCGAACCGCCGTGCTGCTCACGAAGCCTCCTGCATCCCGAGCCGATGCCCCGTTGCCAGCGCCATCACGGACTCCTCGCTGGCGCCCGCGGGCAGCTCCCCGGCGAGTTCACCGTCGTGCATCACCAGCACGCGGTCGCTCATGCCGATCAACTCCGGCAGCTCGGACGAGATCATCAGAATTGCCACCCCCTCGCGGGCGAGACCACGGAGCAGTTCGTAGACCGTCTCCTTGGCACCCACATCGATCCCCCTTGTCGGTTCGTCGACGACCAGGATCTTCGGCTCCACCGCGAGCCATTTGGCCAGCACCACCTTCTGCTGGTTTCCGCCGGACAGGAACCGCACGTCCTGATCTGTGCTCCGGAAGACGACGGCGACCTCACGCAGCAGCTCCTCGACTCCCCGCGCACCGCGGCTGCGGCCGAACGCCGCCCTGCGCACCAGCAGCAGGTTGTCCCGAACCGACTGGCGCAAGGCCAGTCCGTCCCCCTTGCGATCCTCGGTGACGTGCGCGATGCCGTGGCGCACCGCCGCGCGCGGTGAGCGGATGCGTTCCGGCGCGCCGTCGAGTTCGAGGGTGCCCTCGGTGAAGGGCTGCACACCACAGATGGCCCTGGCCACCGCTGATCGGCCCGCCCCTTGCAGTCCGGCGAGCCCCACGATCTCGCCCGCACGCACCTCGAGGGACAGCTCCCGGACCCGGTCGTTGCCAGCTGCCCGCAGTGCCAGGCGAACCGGTCCGGTCTCAGCCGCTGTGGCCCTGTCGGGAAAGAGCGATTCGAGTGGGCGGCCGACCATGTGCTTGACCAGGCTCTCGCTGGTAAGTTCGCCGGTTTCCTGGCAGGTGACCAGCGAGCCGTCCTTGAGCACCGTGATCCTGGAGCTGAGGTCGAACACCTCGCGCAACCGGTGTGAGACGTAGAGGACCGCGATCCCGCGTTCGCAGAGGCGCCGCACGAGGGAGTAGAGCAGTTCGACCTCGTGGTCGGCCAGCGCCGCCGTCGGCTCGTCCATGGCGAGTACCCGCGCGTCGGTGGACAGCGCCTTGACGATCTCGACCACCTGCTGTTGAGCCACCGGCAGTCGGCGGACCTGGGTACGCGGAGAGATGCCCTGCTCGCCAAGGCTCTCGAACAGCTCGGCGGTGTCCGCTTCGAGCCGGGCCCGGTCCACCTGCCCCCGGCGCACCGGTTCCCGGCCGAGAAAGACGTTCTCGGCCACCGTGCGATCCGGCAGCAGGGTGAACTCCTGATGCACGATCGAGATCCCGGCGCGCTGTGCCTCCCTCGGGGAACCGAACGTCTGCCGTTGTCCTTCCACCTCCACCGTGCCGCCGTCCGGGCGGTAGACCCCGGCCAGCACCTTCATCAGCGTTGACTTACCGGCACCGTTTTCACCCACAAGGGCGTGCACCTCGCCGGGCCACAACTCCAGATCGACACCGTGCAGCACCTCGACGCCGAGGAACTGCTTACGGATCGCACTCAACCTGACAGCCGGTCCGACACGATCGGGTGGCGTGAGGCCAGTCACAGACATGAGCCGGACATTACGGAGAGCTTCAGTGCGTGTCAAACAAAAGTTTGTTGCACATACGCAGAAACTCGGCTCATGAAATCAAAAAGTTATCCAGTGTCGCCCGACCGGGCCCTCATAGCGCGCACCGAAGTTCCCCAATGCCACATTGGGGACGTCGAAGTTCCCGAAAGCCACATTGGGGACGCTCAAGTTCCCCAACGCCACATTGGGGACGTTGAAGTTCCCCAACGCCACATTGGGGACATCCAAGTTCCCCAACGCCACATTGGGGACATCCTCCGGGGCGTCCCGGGGCATTCGGGAGGGGCGCTCCGGCGTGCGATCGTCGGGGCGGAGCGCCGTTGGCGGCAGGGTGGAGAGAGTGGTGTCAGGCCTGAGGTAGGGATGCCAGCCGGGCGTCGATGCGCTCGATGTCGGCCACCGCGATGTCCCGCCTCGTGCGGATCTTGTCGACCACCTCGGCGGGTGCCTTGTCCATGAAGGCCTGGTTGCCCAGTTTTCCCTCGGTCTGCTTGAGTTCCTTCTGCGCGGCCGCGAGGTCCTTCTCCAGCCGCTTACGCTCGGCGGCGACGTCGACCGCACCGGACAGGTCCAACTGGACGTCGGCCACTCCGTCGGCAAGTCCGACCTCGATCGACGCGCTGGCCGCGAAATCCGCATCGGGCTCGGTCAGCCGCGCCAGTGCGCGGATCGCGTCCTCATGGCCCGCGAGTGCCTCGAAGCCGCTACCGGAGAGGGTGGCCCGCACCTTCTGCCCCGGCTTGAGCCCCTGATCGGCCCGGAACCTGCGGATCTCGGTGATCAGCTTCTGCACGTCGGCGACCCTGGCCGCGGCCACCGGGTCCGCGTGAGCCTCGTGGTCCGCATGACGCTGCGGCCAGGACGCCACAACCAGCGACTCCCCGCCGGTGAGCGCGACCCAAAGTTTCTCGGTGATGAACGGCATGAATGGGTGCAGCAGTCGCAGCACGGTATCCAGCGCGTGCCCCAGCACCGCCCTTGTGCCGTCCCCGGTCGGTCCGGAGAACTGCACCTTCGCCAGTTCCACGTACCAGTCGCAGAGTTCGTCCCAGACGAAGTGGTAGAGCAGGTTGCCGATCTTGGCGAACTGGAAAGTCTCGAACAGATCGTCCACTTCGGACACAACGGTGCCGAGCCTGCCGAGAATCCACTTGTCGACCTCGGTGAGTTCCTCGACTGACGGCACCGGCCGTTGCACTGTGGCCCCGTTCAGCAGCGCGAACTTCGTGGCGTTCCACAGCTTGGTACCGAAGTTGCGCGCACCGGCGGCCCACTCCTCGGCCAGCGCCATGTCGCTGCCCGGGTTCGCGCCCCGCGCCAGCGTGAAGCGAGTCGCGTCCGCGCCGTAGGTGTTCATCCAGTCAAGCGGGTCGATGACGTTGCCGCGCGACTTCGACATCTTCTTGCCGCCCGCGTCGCGGATCAGTCCATGCAGGTAGACGTGCTCGAACGGAACCGCTTGCCGCTCCCCGTTGTCCTGCATCGCGTACAGCCCGAACATCATCATCCTGGCGACCCAGAAGAAGAGGATGTCGTATCCGGTGAACAGCACACTGGTCGGGTAGAACTTCGCCAGCTCGGTCGTCGACTCCGGCCAGCCCATCGTGGAGAACGGCCAGAGCCCCGAGGAGAACCAGGTGTCGAGGACGTCCGGATCCTGGTGCCAGCCTTCCCCTGCCGGTGGCTGCTCGTCCGGTCCGAGGCAGACCGTCTCACCGTCGGGGCCGTACCAGACCGGGATCCGATGCCCCCACCACAACTGGCGCGAGATCGTCCAGTCGTGCATGTTGTCGACCCAGTCGAAGTATCGCTTGGCCAGCTCCGGCGGGTGGATCTTCGTGCGGCCGTCGCGCACCGCGTCCCCCGCGGCCCTGGCCAGTGGCTCGACGCTCACCCACCACTGCAGTGACAGCCGCGGCTCGACGACCGTGTCGCATCGCGAGCAGTGCCCGACCGAGTGCAGGTAGGGACGCTTCTCCGCGACGATCCGGCCCTGCTCACGGAGAGCGGCGACGATCGCGGGCCGTGCCTCGAACCGGTCGAGTCCCTCGAACGGACCCGGCGCGGTGATCACCGCCCGCTCGTCCATGATCGTCATCGCCGGCAGCCCGTGCCGCCTGCCGATTTCGAAGTCGTTCGGGTCGTGGGCCGGGGTGACCTTCACGGCGCCGGTCCCGAACTCCGGGTCGACGTGCTCGTCGGCCACGATCGGAATGAGCCTGCCGGTCAGCGGCAGCTCCACCTCGGTGCCGATGAGGTGCGCGTAGCGCTCGTCATCGGGATGCACGGCGACGCCGGTGTCCCCGAGCATCGTCTCGGCCCTGGTGGTGGCGACGACGATGGCATCGGGACCGTCGCCGTAGCGAATCGAGACCAGCTCGCCCTCGTCCTCGGAGTGCTCCACCTCGATGTCGGACAGCGCGGTGTGGCAGCGGGGGCACCAGTTGATGATTCGCTCGGCGCGGTAGATCAGCCCGTCGTCGTACAGACGCTTGAATATCGTCTGCACCGCCCGCGACAGGCCCTCGTCCATGGTGAACCGCTCACGGGACCAGTCGACGCCGTCGCCGAGGCGTTTCATCTGGTCCAGGATCTTGCCGCCGTACTCGTTCTTCCACTCCCAGACCCGCTCCACGAACGCCTCGCGACCGAGGTCGTGCCGGGACAGTCCCTCCCCGGCGAGCTGGCGTTCCACCACGTTCTGGGTGGCGATCCCGGCGTGGTCCATGCCTGGCAGCCACAGCACCTCGTAGCCCTGCATCCGGCGCCGCCTGCTCACCGCGTCGGTGAGCGTGTGGTTCAGCGCGTGACCCATGTGCAGGCTGCCGGTGACGTTCGGCGGTGGCAGCACGATGGAGAACGGCGGCTTGTCCGACTCCGCGTCCGCCGTGAAGTAGCCGGCGTCTACCCAGCGCTGGTAGATCGCGGCTTCGGAGTCCGCGGGGTTCCAGTTGCCGGGCAGGTCGGTCTGCTGCGGGGTGCCATTAACCGTCACAGTAGGTAAGTCTACGAACCGGTCCCAACTGCCTTCCGCTGGCACCGGTACTCGCGTTATGGAGCGGGAACCCGCAGGATGTGCGGGTGACTCGGAACGGACCCAAAGACGATGTAGACGAGAGCCGCCTCGAGGTCGGCAAGCCCAAGACCTGGGCGGCAGGCCTGCCCGGAGTCGCGGTGTCGCTGGCCAGAGGCATGGAGCAGATGGGGCCGGTCCGCACGCTCGGCACCCTGCGCCTGCTCAACCAGCGCGAGGGATTCGACTGCCCCGGGTGTGCGTGGCCGGAACCGCGGGAGGCCGACGGCGGGCACCGCGGGCCGGCCGAGTTCTGCGAGAACGGCGCAAAGGCCGTCGCCGAGGAAGCGACCCGGCGTCAGGTCGGCCCGGAGTTCTTCGCCGCCCACCCCGTGCGGGAACTGGCACAGCGGACCGACTACTGGCTGGGCCAGCAGGGCAGGCTCACCCATCCCATGGTGCTGCGCGAGGATGCCACCCACTACGAGCCGATCGCGTGGGACGACGCGTTCGCGCTCGTCGCGGACCACCTGCGCGAGCTGGCCGATCCGGGTGAGGCCGTTTTCTACACCTCGGGCCGGACCAGCAACGAAGCGGCATTCCTCTACCAACTGCTCGTCCGGTCCTTCGGCACGAACAACCTGCCGGACTGCTCCAACATGTGCCACGAGTCCTCCGGTGCGGCGCTCACCGCGACCACCGGCATCGGGAAGGGTTCGGTCAGCCTCGCCGACATCCACCAGGCCGATCTGATCCTGGTGGTCGGCCAGAATCCCGGCACGAACCATCCTCGGATGCTCTCGGCACTGGAGAAGGCCAAGGCGGGCGGTGCCACGATCGTCGCGGTCAACCCGCTGCCGGAGGCCGGGCTGATGCGGTTCAAGAACCCGCAGAACGTCCGCGGTGTGCTGGGCAAGGGCAGTGCGCTGGCCGACGAGTTCGCCCAGATCCGGCTCGGCGGGGATCTCGCCTTCTTCCAGGCGCTGGGCCACCTGCTGCTCACCTGGGAGCGGGAAGCACCCGGCACCGTGCTGGACCGGGAGTTCATCGAGCAGCGCACCCACGCCTTCGACGAGTACGCGGCGCAGGTGCACACCCTCGACTGGGACGAGGTGGACCGGGCCACCGGCCTGCCCCGCGAGCAGATCGAACGGATCGCGCGGTTGCTGGCCAACTCCGAGCGCACGGTTTACTGCTGGGCGATGGGCCTGACCCAGCACCGGCATGCGGTGGCCACGATCAGCGAGATCGCCAACGTGGCGCTGCTTCGCGGCATGATCGGCAAGCCAGGCGCGGGTCTGTGTCCGGTCCGCGGGCATTCCAACGTGCAGGGTGATCGCACGATGGGGATCTGGGAGAAGATGCCGGAACCGTTCATGGCCGGGCTGGAGCGAGAGTTCGGGATCACCGTCCCGCGTGAACACGGCTGGGACACAGTGGACTCGATCCGCGCGATGCGCGACGGCAGGGCCAAGGTCTTCTTCGGCGTCGGGGGCAACTTCGCCGCGGCGACCCCGGACTCGGAACTCACCGAACGGGCACTTCGGTCGTGCGAGCTCACCGTGCAGGTGTCGACCAAGCTGAACCGTTCGCACGTCGTGCACGGCCGGACCGCCCTGATCCTGCCCACCCTGGGCCGCACCGAACAGGACCTGCAGGCCTCCGGCGAGCAGTTCGTCACCGTCGAGGACTCCATGTCCGTCGTGCACCGATCCCAGGGCAGGCTCGAACCCGCGGCCCGGGAGTTGCGGTCCGAGGTGGCTATCGTGTGCGGCCTCGCCGGGGCCCTGTTCGGCCAGGACCATCCCGTGCCGTGGGCCGAACTCACCCAGGACTACGACCTGATCCGGGACCGTATCGCCAGGGTCGTGCCCGGCTGCGAAGGCTACAACGAACGCGTCCGCCACCCCGACGGCTTCGTCCTGCCCCACGCTCCTCGCGACGCGCGCGAGTTCACCGGCACGGCGACGGGAAAGGCGACGTTCACCGCGAGCGAGCTGGAGTACCCAGCGGTCCCGGAGGGCAGGCTGTTGTTGCAGACCCTGCGCAGCCATGACCAGTACAACACCACGATCTACGGACTTTCGGACCGCTACCGCGGCATCGAGGACGGCAGGCGAGTGGTGTTCGCCCATGCGGACGACCTCGCGGCACTGGGCTTCGCGGACGGCGACCTGGTCGATCTGGTGTCCGAGTGGCAGGGCGAGGGCGCCGGGGACCGGCGGGCCACCCGATTCCGCGCGGTGGCCTATCCATGTGCGCGCGGTTGCGCGGCCGCCTACTTCCCCGAGGCCAATGCCCTGGTTCCGCTGGACTCGGTAGCGAAGACGTCGAACACTCCGGTGTCCAAGTCCATTGTGGTCAGATTGGAACCGGCAACGGAATAGGACACGGACTCGGCGGACTCAGTTGCCCGAGGTCATGATCGTCGGCACGAACACGGCGACCATCACCGCGGCCGTGATCTCCTCCACCGCCTTGCGCATCGCGTCGGAGACCCAGTTGCCCTCGGCGATCTCCTTTGCCCTGCGCTGCACCAGATCGCGGTCCGCGGAGGCGACGTCGAGCACCTTGGTCACCGAGTCCGTGGCCGTCAGCAGTGCGATGAGCGCCGCAGACCGCTCGGCTGGCCGCTCACCGTCGACGAGCACGCGATGCAGCGCGTGGCGGACCCCCGCCTCGTGCTCCGAGTCGGTGGCGGGCCAGCGGGTGGTGGGAAAGAGGCCGAGGAACTTGCCCTGGTCCTTGGCCAGGATGCCGCGGTCGGCCAGCCGGTCGAGCAGGCGGGTCCGCAGTCCGTCGCGGGTGAGCGGGGAGAGGGCGTCCTTGGGCTTCTTGCCGTCGAGTTTCGCCAACCGGCTCAACGCTTCGTCCAGCGCTGCCTCGCCGGTCGGTGCCGTGTCGAGGACCATCAGCCTGCCCGCCTCGGCCTCGTCCTCCTCCCCTGCGACATCGATGCGGCCGCGCATGGCCAGCTCGATCAACAAGGCCCCGGCCAGCGCGTAGTCGAGGTTGCCCACCCCCGCCGACGCCTTACCTGTCTCGTCGTCGAACGCCAGCAGGATGAGGTCCTCCGCAATCAACATGCGCCCCAGCCTAGGGCTGAGGGGATCTCCTCCGCAGGCCACTCGATCGAGAATCCCAACTCGAGGCCGTCAGGTTCGGAAGTGCGACGCGCCGTTCAGATCCAGGATCGCACCCGAGGCCCACTCCGCGGGGCCGGAGGCCAGGTACAGCACGGCCTCGGCGATCTCGTCGGCGCTGCCGACACGGCCGAACGGACTCTGCGCTCGCAGCGCCTCACCCGCGGCGCCTGCGAGACGACCGGCCACCCGCTCCGTCGCGGTGAACCCCGGGGCCACGGAGGTCACCGCGATCCCGTGTGGGGCGAGGGACAACGCGAGTGACTGACCGAGCGCGTGCAGCGCGGCCTTGCCCGCGCCGTAGGCCGGATGGTCGGGCTCGCCGCGGAACGCACCTCGCGAACCGACGTTCACCACCCGGCCGCCTGCCGCGGCCGCGATCATATGCCTGGTGACGCAGTAGGTCAGGTTCGCCGCACCGAACACGTTGACCGCGAAGCTCGTCTGCCACGCTCGTTGCCAGTCCGAATAGGACGTTTCTGGCACGGGATGGGCGTTGTCCAGTGTGGTCCCGACCGCCGCGTTGTTGACCAGCACCCGAACGCCATCCAGCCCCTCCTCGGCGCGATCGGCGACGGCCTGAGCACCCTCCGGTTCGGACAGGTCGCCCTGGACGAGCAGGTGCCCGGATCCGGGCAGCTCCGCCAGTGTCCGCCGGGCCGCGTCGGCGTCGCTCCCGTAGTGCACGGCCACCCTGTCGCCGCGTTCGGCGAACGCCAGTGCGACCGCCCTGCCGATCCCTTTCGACGCGCCGGTGACCAGCACCCCGCGCGGCCCGTTCTCCTCGGCGGTCACGTCGCGAAGATCTGCGACTCGTCCCGGAACGCCTTGAACTCCAACGCGTTTCCAGCCGGGTCGTGCAGGAACATCGTCCACTGCTCGCCCGGTTCGCCCGCGAACCGCTGGTAGGGCTCGATCACGAACCGGGTTCCCGCGGCCCGTAACCGCTCCGCCAGCACGTGAAAGGCCTCGACCTGCAGAATGAGGCCGAAATGTGGCACCGGCACGGAATGCCCGTCCACCGGGTTGTGCCCGGCCTCGCTCCGCGCGCCCGGCACCACGTGCGTCACGAGCTGGTGTCCGTGGAAGTTCCAGTCCACCCACGCGGTGTCCGACCTGCCCTCGGCCAGGCCGAGTACCGCACCGTAGAACTCGCGCGCCCGCCCAAGGTCGTCCACCGGAATGGCCAGGTGGAAACCCGGTCGCTCCGTCATGCTGTGCTGTCCCTCCTGTTGCTCCCTCAGCCGCCGGCGGCCCACAACACCGCCGAGGCGACCTGGGCATACGATCCCTTCGGGTGGCCCCGGAACAGCGGCTCCGTCCCGAACAGCACGGTACGCGTGCCCCGCTCCGCCATGCCGGACACCACGGCCGCCGACTCCGCCGCCTGCTCGGGGCCGCGACCTTCGGCATCCTTCGCCCAGTGACCGGCGATCAGCGGGTTACCTTCGCCGTAGAGCTGTTCGGCGCTCACCCCCGCACCCAGGTCGGTGAACCAGATCGGGGAGTACACGAACGCGTGTCCCCCGGTGCCCGTGGCAACCGGTCCCTCGCCACGGGCGACGGTCACCACGCCGTTGGCGTCTCGCCTGCCGTTGACGGCGCGAACATCGAGCAGCCCGGCCTCATCGTTGAACGTGGCCCCGGTCGTGCCCCTGGTGACCACACCGCCACCGTCCGCCAGGAACGCATCGACCGCTGCCCTGGCTTCCGGATCGAGCCGGGAGTAGGACAGCCCGCTCGAGACGTACAGCAGATCCGCGCGGGAGAGGTCGAATCCGTCGTTGAGCGCGGTCGTGGACACCGGCCGCACCTCGAAGCCGAGTTCGCGCAGCACAGCGAGTTCGTCCGGGGCGACCGCGGCGGCGATCACCGGCCGGTGCAGCATCGGGCCACGGTCGCCGGAAGCGGCGCGGGTGAATTCCACACCGAACCGTTCCGCCACGGCCGCCACGGCCTCGCGGGCCGACGCGGGAACGACGACGTTGCCGTCTTCCTGCCGGTGCACGGAAATACCCTGTGCGAGCAGGGCGTTCAGCGCCTGCACGTCCTTGCCGTCGACGAGCCGCAACGCCAGGTCCGCGCCGGGAGGCGCCACCACGGCGCCGGTGGGTTCGGCGACCTGTACCGGGGTGAACCGCCCCTTCGGTGCCTGCTCAGCGGTGTTGACGGTGGCTCCCCAGAGCAGACTGAGGCTCCAACCGGAGATGTCGTACATCCGTGGCACGTCGGCGGAGATGTCGGCGCCCTCGTCCAGGATCACGTTGGCCAGTCCGCGCTTGGGCTGGTGCATGTCGACGACATAGGAGCCGGCGGGATAGTCCTCGCCGTCGAGCCGGAACGCCCGCTCCGCCCTGCCGACCCGCACATCATTGGCCACGAGGTGGTCCACCAGGCGGGCAGCGGCGGGAGCGGACCGCTGGTCCTGCCCCGAGGGGATCACGTAGGCCCGGGGGAACTCCACCGAGTAGCGGTCCTCCTGCCCGAACCCCGGGACGAATCCGTCGGCGATCTCCCGTGCGGGCTCACCCGCCCAGCCCCGGCGGAACTGCTCGATCTGGTCGGCGATCAACTCCCGCCGATTGCTCAGGGTGTAGTCGATCCCCGCTCGAATGGTCGCCTCGGCCACGTCGGTGTTGATGCGCGAACGCCTGCGCAGTTCCTCGACCGGGAGTTGGTCGTACTGGGCCCGGTTGACGCGCAGCGGTACTTCGATGGTGTGCCCGACAGCGCCGTGGTACATCGAGTACATCGGCGTGAAGATCGGCGGCCAGTCGTCCCACTCCCCCGGCTCGAAGTCGCGGAAGGGGATGTTCGCCGTGTTGGTTTCCGGATGGCCGAGCTCACCGACCGCCTTCTCCATGCCGAGCGCGTTGGCGTAGGCGTGCTTGATGTAGAGGTCGTACTCGTAGTTCTGCCCGTGCGGCGGTGTCGCCGGCTCGATCAGGGTCGTACCCGTGTAACCGTGCTCGTCGAGCATCACCAGCGGTTGCGTGCCGATGACCACGTCACGCACCGCGCGGGACTCCGGCTGAGTCGAGGTGATGTGGTCCCGGTTCACGTCGAATCCCGCGGCGTTCGCCCTGGTACCGGCCACCCTGCCATCAGGGTTGTTGGTCACCGTGAAGTAGATCCTGGTGTTGTCCAGCAGCTGCCGGGTCGCCTGGTCCTGCGCTGTCGCCAGCTGCTCGATGACGCGCATCGCCCCGTCGGTGCCCTCCCACTCGTCACCGTGGATGTTGGCGTTGATCCACACCGGAGCCTTGTAGTTCCTGGCCAGCGCACGGTCGCGCGCCGCGGCCCTCGGGTCGTCCTCGATCAGCTCACGCCAGCGGTGCTGGCGCCGGGTCTCGGCGGGGCGTTCGGGGGCGGTCACGGTCACCAGGTACAGATCCCGGCCCAGCGTGGAGGTTCCGGCCACCTCCACCGAGACCCTGTCGCTGCGGGCCTGCAGTTCGTTCAGCTGAGGCGCCAGTTCGTGATATGGCACCAGCCCCAGCTTGATCGCCTTGTCGGACGGGTCGGCGGGGTACTCGCGCAACTCGGTCCTGCGCGGGTACCCCTCCTGGTCGCCCCAGTCGCGATTCGCACCGGCCCGTGCGGCCAGAGCTCGTTTGGCCGGGTCGGTCGCCGCGACCCGGTTACGTTCGGCGCCGTTTCCCTGCTCGCGGTGCGTCGCCGTGTCGGGCGGGACCGGTGGAGCCGCTGCCGCGGTGGGCAGCATGGCCCCGGACAGGGTGAGCAGGGCGACGAGCGCGAGGACAACGGCGCGAGCTGGGCGGAATCGGGACACTGAACTACCTCCGGGTCCGGAACGCGCCCGAGTCTTTCGCCTGGCTAATAACAAGGCAAGAGTTATCTCGAACCGCGACCCGAACGGCTCAGAGCCCGGTCAGATGCCGAAGAGCTGGATCACCTTCCGTACCAGCTCGAACAGGCCGTACGCGAACGGAAGCCCGACCCACAACCACACGAACACCAGCAGCGGAGTCCTGCGCGAACCGCCCTGCTCGGACGCGGCCATCACTTCTCACCTCCGGTTCCCGCACTCACCTTGTCCTCTGCGGGCTCGTGGTACTTCGGATCGACGGGCCGGACCAGTTCGTTCGCGACGAAGGCCAGCACCAGCAGGCCGATCATGATGTAGAACGACATCCGGTAGAGGTCCGGCCCGCTCCTGCCCGCCGCCGACTGCGCGTCGGCGATGGCGTTGACGATCAACGGACCCAGCACGCCCGCCGTCGACCACGCGGTCAGCAGTCTGCCGTGGATGGCGCCGACCTGGAAGGCGCCGAACAGGTCCTTCAGGTAGGCGGGAACGGTCGCGAAGCCGCCGCCGTAGAAGGACAGGATCACCATCGCGCTGAGGATCACGATGAGCTTCGACGAGCTGCCGGTCAGCGCGATCAGCAGGTACAACAGCGCTCCCACGCCGAGGTAGATCCGGTAGATGTTCTTCCGGCCTATCAGGTCCGATGTGGAGGACCAGACGAAGCGGCCGAGCATATTGGCCAGTGAGAGCAGTGCGACGAATCCGGCCGCGGCCGCGGCGCCGACCGGAACCGCGGTGCCGGCGAAGAAGTCGGTGATCATCGGCGAGGCCTTCTCCAGGATTCCGATGCCCGCCGTCACGTTGAAGCAGAGCACGATCCACAACAGCCAGAACTGCGGTGTGCGCAGCGCGTTGGATGCCGAAACGTGCGCGGTCGTGATCAGCGTTCCGGTGCGGGCGGCCTCCGGCCGGTACCCGGCGGGCTGCCACCCCTCCGGCGGCACCCGCACGAGGAGCACACCGACGGTCATGAACACCGCGTACACCACGCCGTGTGTGGCGAAACTGCCTGCGATCCCCTCGGTCGACGTGCCGAAGGACTGCAGCATCCGGCTCGACCAGGGTGAGGCGATCAGCGCACCCCCGCCGAAGCCCATGATGGCGATGCCCGTGGCCATCCCGGGCCGGTCGGGGAACCATTTGATCAGCGTGGACACCGGTGAGATGTAGCCGATACCGAGGCCGATGCCACCGACGACGCCGTAGCCGAACACGATCAGCCAGTACTGTGCGGTCAGCGCGCCCAGGGCCGAGATCAGGAAGCCGGCGGAGAAGCAGGTCATCGACACGAACATGGCCCAGCGCGGTCCCTTGCGCTCCACCATGGTGCCCCCGAAGGCGGCGGACAGCCCCAGCATCACGATGCCGAGCTGGAATGGCAGCGCGCTCTGTGTACCGGAGAGACCGAGTGACTCCTCCAACGGAGGTTTGAACACGCTCCACGCGTACACCTGGCCGATCGCCAGGTGGATCGACAGTGCCGCGGGGGGGATCAACCAGCGACTCCAGCCGGGTGGTGCGATGCTGTGAGACCGGTCCAGGAAGCTGACAGCCATACAGGCGCCTCCGTACGCTGACGGTTGGTCAAACATTCAATCTATGTGGTTGGCCATATGTTCGCAGTACCAATGCACCGAACGAAAGGAGCCCCATGGGTCGGCTCACCGTCCGTCGACCGGTGCGCAGGTTCTCCTCGCATGGACAGCGTGTCCGGCCGGACACCCTCGCCGTCGAGGAACCGATGGAACTGCGGGTCGGCGGCAAGGCCCTCGCGGTCACGATGCGCACGCCGGGCAGCGACGTCGAACTGGCGCACGGATTCCTGCTGTCCGAAGGGGTGATCGGCGCCCGGGCTGACGTGCTGACCGCGCGTTACTGCGACGGTGTCGACGACAGCGGACGCAACACCTACAACGTGCTCGACGTGGCCCTCGCCGCCCATGTGCCGCCTCCGGAGGCCGGGGTGGAACGCAACTTCTACACGACCTCTTCGTGCGGGGTGTGCGGTAAGGCCGCGCTGGACGCCGTCCGGCTGAAAACCCGCTTCGATCCGTCCGGATCGACACTGAACCTGACTCCGGAGGTGCTCGCGGGCCTGCCCGACGCGCTACGCGAGCGGCAACGGGTGTTCGCGAGTACCGGTGGGCTACACGCCGCCGCGCTCTTCGACGCCGATGGCTCATTGCTGGTCGTACGGGAGGACGTCGGCAGGCACAACGCGGTGGACAAGGCCATCGGCTGGGCCCTGCTCGAGGAACGGATCCCGCTCGCGACCTGTGGTTTGCTCGTCTCGGGCCGGGCTTCGTTCGAACTCGTCCAGAAGGCGGCGATGGCCGGGATACCGGTTCTGGCAGCCGTGTCCGCACCGTCCTCGCTGGCCGTGGAGCTCGCAGAGGAACACGGCATCACCCTGGTGGGCTTCCTGCGGGGCGAGAGTATGAACGTCTACTGCGGAGCCGAACGCATCGTTGGCGCGGACTGACCAACCAGAGGCAGACTGGGGTCGGAGCATGCGAAGGCGAGGACCGCCATGGATGACCCGGCCGACAGAGGACCGTCCCGTGCCGCCGAACGTGAGTTCGTCCGGCCGGGACACTCCCGGCGCTCACTGCTGATCGCCGGTACGTCCGCCATGGGCGTCGCCGGCTTCGCGGTCGGGGTAGCCACCGAGACGTTGCCTTTCGGCGCGGCCATGCAGCGCGCGCTCGGGGTCGCCTCACCGTCACCGGTCACGCGACTCGGCCATACCAGGATCGAGCAGGTGTTCTCACTCGCCCGTGGACGCCCGGTCGACCTCGTCACCACCCTGCCGACCAGATCGCCGCGCCCAGGACTGCCGATGGTCTTGTTCCTGCACGGGTTACGGGGCAGCGCTCGCAGCGCTCTGCCCGGCGGCCTGCTCCGGCAACTCAGCGGGGATGTCGCGCGGGGCAGGGTGCCCCCCTTCGGGTTCGTCGCGGTCGACGGCGGCGACACCTACTGGCACGAGCACCGGCGCGGTGACGACCCGATGGCGATGCTGCTCGAGGAACTTCCCGGCTGGCTTCGCGAACGCGGGCTCGGGGGTGCGAGCGGCACTCCCTTCGCCTGCGCGGGAACGTCGATGGGCGGTTTCGGAGCCCTGCTCTACGCGCGGCGCCGGACCGAACACCGTCATCCACCCGCCGCGATCGCCACGCTCTCGGCGGCCCTGCTGACCTCATGGACCGAGATGCGTAAACGGCGCGCGTTCCGCGACAGGGCGGATTGGGCCTCGCTGGATCCGCTGCGCAACGTTCTCGCGACCCAGGACATACCGACCGGAATCTGGTGCGGCACCAACGACCGGTTCATCGAAGGAAATCGCCGCTTCATCGCACTGGCCAGACCAGAAATCGCGTATGTCGGGCCCGGTGGTCACAACGAAAGGTTCTTTCGTTCCGCCGTGCCGAGTCTCGTCCGGTTCCTCGGAAAACGTGCCCCGTCGCCGGCGTGACGGCGACGGGCACGTTCACACTCGCAGGTAGGTCCGGACCGTGGTGCTGCCCGGTTCGGAGTACACCCGCACCAGGTCGGCGATCTGGTTGACCATCAACAACCCCCGGCCGCCAAGCTGATCCGGGGGTGCGGGAATCCTGCCGACGAGTGGGTCGGCGATATGGCCTTTGTCCTCGATCTCGCAGACGACATAATCGCCCTCGCGCCAGATCCAGAGAGCACCGGTTCCGCCCCCGTGCACCACGCTGTTCGCGCTCAGTTCCGCGACGATGAGCGCCAGATCGTCCAGCAACTCACCGCGGACACCGAGTTCGATGCCCCGGTCGACGGCGAAGGAACGCACAACACGCAGACCACTCAGGTCGAATGCGGAAGTCGGGGCATCGCCCGGCCGATCGAGGACGAAGTTGTACTGCTTGATGATTCGATCGGGATCGTAGGACACGCTGGTCGTCGAGCCATCCGCCCCGATCAGTTCGGGATGGGTCACCTCGGCGTCCTCGAGAACATCAGCAGTCAAGCTCGCCGCGTCGTAGGGGCAGAGCACGGTCGCGGTGCGCCCGGCGAAAGCATGGTTGATCAGAGCCTCGTGCTGTGCGCAGGCGGGATACTCCAGGTCGGAGCGATCGGGCCAGATGGGTTCGCCGATCAACCGCACCGGGCCCTGATGCTGGTCGGCGAACGCCAGCAGCACACCGGGCAGAATGCGACCAGGGTTGACGCCAGCGCTGGCCATGTCCACGAAGTGAACGGAGTCGGCGGCGGCCCCCAGTTCGGCCTTGATCAGATCCAGATTGCCACTGGGAACCGCGACCGCGACGGGCTCCCCGGCGGCAAGGCCGTCCAATACGAACGGCACCGTCCCCGCCAGGTACTCGTCACGACCACGATAGAAAAGCGCGGGGTGCGAGAACGTGCCGGTTTCGGCAGCGTGAGCCGTCACTTGCTGTCCTCCCGTTGGTTATCCGGGTCGGTTCTACCCCGGTTCCGGGAATCGCAAACCCGGGAGTGAACGGAGAGACCGAGCTGTGACGAGGCTCTCCGGGAGTGAACACGCACAGCGACCACCGGCACTACGGAACGCGACATCAGCTCAGGTTCAGTCCAATCCACGCGCGATCACGCCGATCAGCCAGAATGCCACAGCAGTGGTTGAGACAAGCACTGTGGACCACAGCAGCAACGAACGGTCGTCGTCTGCCCTTCTGGCCCTGTGCACCGCGAAGAAGCCGGCACCGAGCAGCGGCAACGGCAGCAGGGGCAGGGGCGAAAGGCGGGTGAACGTCGCGGCGACGCATACGGTGGCCAGTACCGAGAGGGCCACGACCGCGACCGTGTGCAGCACAGGGTAGCGCCGGTGTGCCGCCCCGACGATGCGCTGAGCCAGCTCGCTGACCCCGTACACCTCGGTCGAATTGTCCGGGCCTGGCTGCTGAGTCATTCTTCTCGCCTCACTCGCCGACCGGTCGCAGCGCACGAACCGTCATGAGGCCGCGGGTCAGGCCGACTTCTCGCCACGTTCGCTGCGCTGCCTCCGTGAGGGCTGGCGCGAGACGATCGTGGGGTTCACGTTCTCCCGCACGGTCTGCTCGGTGATGACGACCTTCGCCACGTCGTCACGGCTCGGGATGTCGTACATCACCGGCTGCAGAACTTCTTCCATAATGGCCCGCAGCCCACGCGCACCCGTGCCGCGCAGAACCGCCTGGTCGGCGATCGCCTCAAGCGCGGTCTTGGTGAACTCGAGCTCGACGTTGTCCATCTCGAAGAGCTTCTTGTACTGCTTGACCAGTGCGTTGCGCGGTTCGGTGAGGATCCGGACCAGCGATTCCTTGTCGAGGCTGGTGACGCTCGCGACCACCGGAAGCCTGCCGATGAACTCGGGGATCAGCCCGAACTTGATCAGGTCCTCCGGCATGGTGTCGGTGAAGACGTCGCTCTCCTCGATCTCGGACTTGGTCCGGATCTCCGCGCCGAATCCGAGACCACGCTTGCCGACCCGCTCGTTGACGATCTTCTCCAGGCCGGCGAAGGCTCCCGCCACGATGAACAGCACGTTCGTGGTGTCGATCTGGATGAACTCCTGGTGGGGATGCTTGCGCCCACCCTGCGGGGGTACCGAGGCCGTCGTGCCCTCGAGGATCTTCAGCAATGCCTGCTGCACACCCTCGCCGGAGACGTCCCTGGTGATCGACGGGTTCTCCGACTTGCGGGCGATCTTGTCGACCTCGTCGATGTAGATGATGCCCGTCTCGGCCCGCTTGACGTCGTAGTCCGCGGCCTGGATCAGCTTCAGCAGGATGTTCTCGACATCCTCGCCCACATAGCCGGCCTCGGTGAGCGCGGTGGCGTCAGCGATCGCGAACGGTACGTTCAGCAGCTTCGCGAGGGTCTGCGCGAGATACGTCTTACCGCAACCGGTGGGACCGAGCATCAGGATGTTGGACTTCGCGATCTCGACCGGCTCGTCCTTGGCATCCTTCGGCCCGCCCTTGTCGTCGGACTGGATGCGCTTGTAGTGGTTGTAGACAGCGACCGCCAGCGTCCGCTTGGCGTCGTCCTGGCCGATGATGTACTGCTCGAGGAAGTCGCGGATGTCGGCGGGCTTGGGCAGCTCGTCGAGCTTGACGTCCCCGGCCTCGGCGAGTTCTTCCTCGATGATCTCGTTGCACAGGTCGATGCACTCATCGCAGATGTAGACGCCGGGGCCGGCGATGAGCTTCTTCACCTGTTTCTGGCTCTTCCCGCAGAAAGAACACTTCAGCAGGTCTCCGCCGTCGCCGATCCGTGCCATGACCGTTGACCTCGTCCCCTCCGGTGCACAGGTACACCTGACTGTCTCACCCACCCCCGCCGCCGCGCTACAACCGGCCGGGGACTCACGCGCTTCCTTTGACGGTACCCGCCCGACGCCCTCGTGGGGAGGACCTGGGCCAGGCGGGGCGCGCCGGGGCAGACCCTAGACCAGGAGACCGGTGTGTGTCGTCACCCGACACACACCGGTCAGCGATTCAGGTCTGCCGATGTCAGAGCTTGTCCGAGAACCCGGATCACCACGATCGGTGATCCGCGGTTCCCAGCCGCCTGTCAGCCCTACGCCGAGCCCTTGCGGTACGGCAGGACCTCATCGATGATGCCGTACTCCTTGGCCTCCTCGGCCGTCAGAATCTTGTCCCGCTCGATGTCGGTGCGCACGTCGTCGACCGACTTGTTCGTGTGCTTGGCGAGCGTCGACTCCAACAGCCGGCGGACACGCTGGATCTCGTTCGCCTGGATCTCGAGGTCCGACACCTGACCGTAGGTGCCCTCGGTCGCCGGCTGGTGGATCAGCACGCGAGCGTTCGGCAGCGCAAGACGCTTGCCGGGGGTGCCCGCCGCGAGCAGCACGGCCGCGGCGGAGGCCGCCTGGCCGAGGCAGACGGTCTGGATGTCCGGCCGGACGTACTGCATCGTGTCGTAGATGGCCATCAGCGAGGTGAAGGAGCCACCGGGCGAGTTGATGTAGATGATGATGTCGCGGTCCGGGTCCTCGTGCTCGAGGTGCAGCAGCTGGACCATCACGTCGTTCGCCGACGCGTCGTCCACCTGCACGCCGAGCATGATCTGCCGCTCTTCGTACAGCTTGTTGTAGGGGTTGGATTCCTTGACCCCGTAGCTGGTGCGCTCGATGTACGAGGGCAGCACGTACCGGGACTGCGGAAGGTGAAGCTGGCTCATGAAGGTCTCCTTGTCAGCGCGATACCGGTCAGCTGCCCGCACCAGGGCGCGTTTCGCGCGTCAGAACCTGGTCCACGAAGCCGTACTCGCGGGCCTCTTCCGCGGTGAACCAGCGGTCCCTGTCACCGTCGGCGATGATCTGCTCGACGGACTGCCCCGTCTGCTCGGCGGTGATCTCGGCGAGCTGCCGCTTCCACTTGCCGAAGACCTCGGCCTGGATGGCGATGTCCGAGGCCGTGCCGCCCACTCCCGCGGATGGCTGGTGCATCAGAATCCGCGCGTGCGGCAGCGAGTAGCGCTTGCCGGGCGTGCCCGAGGAGAGCAGGAACTGCCCCATCGAGGCCGCCAGCCCCATCGCGTAGGTCTGCACGTCCGGCGAGATGAGCTGCATCGTGTCGTAGATGGCGAAGCCCGCGGTCACCGAGCCGCCGGGAGAGTTGATGTAGAAGCGGATGTCCGACTCGGAGTCGTCCGCGTCCATCAGCAGCAACTGCGCCGTGATCCGGTTGGCGACCTCGTCGTTGACCTCGGATCCGAGAACGACGATGCGCTCCTGGAGCAGTCGTTCGTACACCGAGTCGGTCAGGTTGAGTCCCGCGGTGCTCGTCCGCGCCTCGGGCATGTGCTGCATCACGTCTGCCTGCCTTTTCGCCGCCGTGGGCCCCGGCGTACGCGACCCACTTTGCTGTCTTTCGTCACTGAGGATCTTGCACTCGACCTTAACGAACTTGGGCGGTGCAGAATGCCTGACACCGCCCAAGTTCGCTGAGAGCATTACCGATCCGTCGTTGTTCCCGCCGTCTCGGTGACGTCGGTCTCGTCCGCGTCACCCGATGCGGTCACCTCGTCGGTGGCCTCGGCTGTGACTGCGTCCGTCGCTTCGGTCGCGGCGGCGTCGTTCTCCTCGGCCCCGTCCTCCTTGCCGAACAGTTCGTCGAGGTCGATCGGCTCGCCGGCGGAATCGGTGACCGTGGCACCCCGGACGATCGAAGCCAGCGCCTTACCGCGCCGGACGTCGGCGTAGATCGCGCCGAGCTGCCCCGACTGCTGGGCACGCTGCACGTACTCGTCCGGGCTGACGCCGAAGCGCTGCGCCTGGTAGATGATCCGCTCGGTCAGTTCCGCATCGTTGACCTGGACGTTCTCCGCGTCGGCGATGGTGTCCAGCAGCAGCTGGGTACGAACCGCCTTCTCGGACTCCGTGCGCGCCTCGTTCTCGAAGTCCTCGACCGTCTTGCCCTCGGCCTCGAGCGACTTGGCGAAGGCCTCCTCGTCGTGGTCGAACGGGTGGATCGCGTCGTGCTTGCGGTTCTCGATCTCGCCCGCGACGACGTTCTCCGGAAGCGGCACCTCGGTGGACTCCAGGAGCGACTCGAGGACCTTGTCCCTGGCCTCGACGCCCTGCTGCATCTTCTTGACGCGGCTGAGCCGCTCGCGCAGGTCGTTCTTCAGCTCCTCGAGCGTGTCGAACTCGCTCGCGAGCTGCGCGAACTCGTCGTCGGGCTCCGGGAGCTCGCGCTCCTTCACCGACTGGACGGTGACGCTGACCTCGGCGTCCTTGCCCGCGTAGTCTCCGGCCACGAGCCGAGTGGTGAACGTCTTCGTCTCACCCTCGTTGGCCCCGATGATGGCCTCGTCGATGCCGTCGACGAGCTGGCCGGAGCCGATCTCGTAGGAGAGGCCGGAGGTGGACGCGTCGGGCACCTCCTCGCCGTCGACCGTGGCGGACAGGTCGATCGAGACGAAGTCCCCGTTTTCGGCGGGCCGGTCCACGCCCGCGAGCGTGCCGAACCGGGCGCGCAGCTCGTCGAGCTGCTCGTCGACCTCGGACTCGTTCAACTCGACGTCGTCGACACTGACCGAGATGCCCGAGAAGTCGGGCAGGTTGATCTCCGGACGCACGTCGACCTCGGCCGTGAACTCGAGCACCTCACGGTCTTCGAGCTTGGTCACCTCGAAGTCCGGACGACCCAAGGTGCGCACCTCACCGGCTTGCACGGCCTCCATGTACTTCGCCGGGATGACCTCGTTGACGACCTCATCGAGCACCGGGGCGCGGCCGATCCGGCTCTCCAGCACACGGGCCGGAGCCTTGCCGGGACGGAACCCCGGGATTCGCACCTGCTGGGCGATCTTGCGGTAGGCGCGGTCGAAGTTAGGTTTGAGTTCGTCGAACGGCACCTCGACATTGATCTTTACGCGCGTCGGGCTGAGCTGCTCGACGGTGCTCTTCAACGTTTTCTCCTCGAGCCGTGGCGGTGCTGTCTTGACAGAAAGCAATCGGATGATCCCAGGTCATTATCCCTGCATGAGGCAACCCGGACCCCCGAGTCTAGGGCAGTGACTCGGCAGCTCGAGCCCGGGTTGCGGATAGGCGCGGCCCGGCCACTCTTCGCGCCGGACAGCCCGTCGCCCACAGGCCCGCATGCCCAGGGGCGAGGCGATACCCGCCGACCAGACGTGAGGGCCCAAAACGAAACCAGCACGTACCCGGCGGACCGGATACGTGCTGGTGATCAAGACCGTGCTGTCGGGGTGACAGGATTTGAACCTGCGACCCTTCGCTCCCAAAGCGAATGCGCTACCAAGCTGCGCCACACCCCGATGTTCCGCCACGCCCTGGGCGGTGTGTGACCACCTTAGCGGTACCCGTTATGATGGCGTCGCACCCGGTCCTCCGGGGCACGCGGGCGTAGCTCAATGGTAGAGCCCCAGTCTTCCAAACTGGCTACGCGGGTTCGATTCCCGTCGCCCGCTCCACAGATAGAACAGCAGGCCAGAGACACAGAGCAGGTCAGAGAAAGAGCGGCAGGGCCCGAGCGCGGGCGCTGCTGCTCTTTCTTGACAGGGGCCGGTCGCGACGTGCCGTGACCACCCTCCTCTTTCGGGCGAATTCGAACGTGTGTTCGAGAAATCGCGGTAGGATGGAGGGGTGGATGAAGACCTTCGCGCGACGCGGACGTTGTGGCAGCTTTCCGGCGAGGAGCTGATCACGACGCTGCTGACGCGCGAGGGAGTTCTTCGTCGTGCCTACAGCGAGATGCTGGAGGTAGTGAGTGAGGTGGAACGGCGGGGACTGGCCACCGATCTGGGGTTCAGCGACACCATCTCGCTACTGACCGAAACTGCTCGCGTGTCGCGCCGGGAGGCGGAGGCACGTCGAACCCAGGCCGTGGCCACCCAACCCGCTGCTGCCCCGACTGGCGCCGGGACCCCGCTGGGCGCGGGGCTGGCGGCGACGGGAGAGGCGTTGCGCCGGGGTGAGATCAACGCCGAGCATGTCCGGCAGATCTGCTCGGTCTTCGAACACTGCCCCGAGTGGCTGCCCGCCGACCGCCGGGCCGCGGACGAGCGCACTTTGCTGGACGTGGCCGCACAGGCGAGCCCGGAGAAGGTACATCGGGCCGGCCTGCGGCTGCGGGGGTATTGGGACCAGGACGGCCCGAAGCCAAAGGACGAGCAGGCCACTGAACCTCGGCGAGAGTTCCGCTTCCGGCACGGGCTGGACGGGCGGATGCGATTCAGCGGCGAGTTCGACGCCGAAACCGGCGCCACCCTGCAAGGGCTGCTGGGCCCACTGGCGAAGCCGCGCCCGAAGGATGAGGACGGCGAGCCCGACATGCGGACGGTCGTGCAGCGCCAGGGTGACGCTCTGGCCGAGATCATCGAACTCGCCGCCCGTGCGGAAGACCTGTCGGTACAGGGCGGGGAACGAGCGGTACTGATCGTGTCGGTCACCCTGGCCGAACTGGAAGTACGGGCCAAAGCAGCAGTGCTGGACGTGTCCGGCACCGACACCGTGCACCAGCTCCGGCGCCTGGCGTGTGAATCGCGAGTGGTGCCGGCGATTTTCGGCCACGACGGCGAAATCCTCTACCTTGGCCGGTCAGCGCGGCACGCGAGTTCCGCCCAGCGGCGGGCCCTGGTGCTACGGGATCGTGGATGCGCGTTTCCCGGATGTGATCGGGCGCCAAAGTGGTGCACTCCGCATCACGTGGCCTGGTGGGTCCATCATGGACTGACCGATCTGGACAATCTGGTGCTGGTATGCGCGCGGCATCATCGGATACTGCACCACAGTGAGTGGGAAGTCCGCATTCGTCACGGCGTCCCGGAGTTCCTGCCACCGCCCTGGCTCGATCCCGGCAGGCAACCCATACGCAACACCGTCCACGACCCACCACGACGCCCGGCCCGTTCACCGGCCTTCCCGGCGCGGGTGGTCACACACCCCTGCACCAAGCCTGCCAGCAAAATGGCGATGGCTGGAACCAATCCCTGGTGACCGGGGCACGGAGCCAGATCTGCGTGGATTGGCAAGTGACCTGACCGCGTCTTACTCCACCTGCCGGGCCGTGGCGAGCGCCCGCTCGGTCTCCCAGAACGCCCGCATCGAGGCGATCAACCCCGACTCCCCCACCCGGTAGACGAACACGCCGTCGGTGTCGACGCGGTAGTTCCCCGGCAGGAACGTGGTGATCGTGCCGACGTTGGCCACCTCGTCGCCCGCGGCATGCGAGTCCCTTATGACGAACTCGAAGCGTTCGACCTGCGCGATCGCCTTGTCCCAGAAGGCGGATATACCCGTCCGGCCGTGGTGTCCCTTTCCTTCGGGGTCGAATCCGGACTTACCCACCGGGTCCTCGACCACACCGTCCGGATCGAACAGGGCCAGCCACTCCTCCTTCGCCCCGCTCGTCACCGCTTCCATCGAACGCATCGCGGCCTGTCGCGCCGGCGGCTGTTCGACAGAGGTGTCCCAGCAGACGGAGATGCTCATGTCGCTCCCTTTCAGAACCTGGCGATGATCTCGTCGGCGAACTTCCTGATTGAATCCTTCTTGGACCGCAGGTCGGCGTCGAAGCCGAGGCCGTCGAAGACCCAGGGCATGGTGATCACGTCCGTCACGCCGATCTCCGCCTGCTCGCGGTATCCGTCGAGGCCGAACCGGTCGATACACACGGCCTGGATCTCGAAGGGATCCGCACCCCTGCCCGCTTCGGCGCGCAGTGACCGAAGGCGGTCGATCGTCGAGCGCAGATCGTCGAACTTCATCATGGCCGAGGCCCAGCCATCTCCCACCCGAGCGGCGCGCCGGAGCGCGACCTCGGTATGCCCACCGACGAAGAACGGCACCCTTGACCGCGGCGCCGGGCTCATCCGCAGCTTGTCGAAGTCGAAGAACTCTCCGTGGTACTCGACCATTCCACCGTCGAGAATGAGCCGCAGGACCTCGATCGCCTCGTCGACGCGTTTACCCCGGTTCGCGTACGGCGCCCCGCACCATTCGAACTCCTCTGGTGACCAGCCAACTCCCAGACCGAGGCCGAATCGGTCGCCGGTCAGGGCCGCCACCGAACCGACCTGGCGCGCAAGCAGGACCGGATTGCGCGAACCCAGTTTGAGTACCGAGGTGTAGAACCGGATTCTGCTCGTCGCCGCCCCCATCGCCGCGGAGGCGACGAGCGGGTCCGCCCACGGCGTCTCCTCGTTCCAGAACCGGGCGCCGTCCGGCGTATAGGGGTAGTCAGCCGAAACGGTCTCGCTGTAGAACAGCGAATCCGGAAGCGCCACCGAGGCGAAACCGCACTCCTCGGCCGTCACCGCCAGCTCCGTCAGCTGGTCCAGTGGGTTCATCGCGACCGACAACGTGAACTTCATGGCCTATCACTCCCGTCGGCACGCACCGAGAACCGCTGACGCGCAGAACTATAACGTGTTCTAGTTTCGCCCACCAGGGGTGTGACGGGAGGCGAACCTGCCAGTAGGCCGGTGACGCACAACACACCAGAGCCGTGATTCAGGTCATTCCGGCCGCGCTTTGGGTCCTCGCCGAGTCGGCAGACTTACCCAGGTCGAGACGGAAAGCCTTACGGGACAACGATTTCCCGTTGTGACCGAGCGCATTGCCGACCGGCGGGCGACGGTGGCCAAGTCCCCCGATCACGTGGTTACCGTTTCGTTACCGCCGAGCTGCCGGTCCGTCATCCGGGTCCGTTCGGCGACCGTCCGATACCGCACAACCACGGAGGACACGATCGCGCCCACCACAACGTCCGGTAGCAGGAAGGCCGCTCGCGCCCTCAGCTCGGCGGGAATCGCCTGCGCGGTCGGCGCAGGAACCCTGCTCGGCCTGTCCGGCACCGCCGCTGCCGCCGTTCCAACGGAGCAGACCATGGACTCGGCCCCCTCGTCGGTCGACGAAGGAACGACCGTCACCTTTCGGGGCACCCTTTCCGGGGTCGGGGATAGACCACTGTCCGGTGAGGACGTCAAGCTTCAGTGGCGTGGGGGTCAGGGGCAGCCCTGGCACGAGGGCGGCACCGACACCACCGATGACAAGGGAGTCGCCGAGATCCCGGCCAGTGTGGACCGCACCGCGCAGTGGCGGATCAGCTACCCGGGTGACCGGATGAACGACCCCGCCGCGTCCAAGCCGGTCACGGTGAAGGCCAAGCAGTCCATCGGTGAACGGCTCGTCGAGACGGCCTCCGCCCAGGCCGGCAAGTCCTACTCTTACGGCGCGTCGGGCCCGGACAGCTTCGACTGCTCGGGACTGACCCAGTACGTCCACAAGCAACACGGGATCGACCTGCCCCGCACGTCCGATGACCAGCGTGCCGCATTGCCGGAGATCGCCAAGGCCGAAAAGCAGCCCGGCGACCTGATCTTCTTCGCCGACGGTGGCAACGTGTACCACGTGGGTATCTACGCAGGTGGCAACACCATGTGGGCGGCGCCCGAGTCCGGTGACGTCGTACGCAAGCAGGAGATCTGGACCGACGCCTACACCGTCGGCCGTGCCTGGTGACACACCATCGGGAACTGATCGCCGCCTGTTCTCGTTGTCCGGTTTCAGGGAGCCGAGCAACCGGAGTGTGAGTCAATGGATACGGCGATCGTGATGATCGTGCTGGTTGCCCTCGTCGTCGTGGGTGCGGTGTACCTTCTGCGATCGCACGCGGCCTCGAAACAGCGCACGCTGGACGACGCGAAGGCAGAAGCACGGCGCTGGCTGGAGCGCCTCGGCGGCCAGGTACTGAACCTGACCGGCACCGACACCGCGTCCCAGCAGGCGGTCGCCGACGCGGCGGAGCGTTACAACGCCGCAGGCTCACAGATGGAGCAGGCCGAGACCGTCGAACAGGCGCGACTGGTGCGGGAGACCGCACTGGAGGGCCTCTACTACGTCCGGGCAGCCAGGACCGCCATGGGCATGGACCCAGGCCCGGAACTACCCACCGATGTGGAACGCGAACGGGCGGGCGCCGTCAGCGAGCACCGCTCGGTCGACGTCGAGGGCCGGACCTACGAGGCGTCGCCCGAGCCAGGCCAGAACACCCCGCACTACTACCCCGGCGGCCGGGTCGCGGGGCGTCCGGTGCCGCAGGGCTGGTACAGCGAGCCGTGGTGGAAGCCCGCGCTCGTAGCCGGTGCCTGGGGCATGGGTTCGATGCTGCTGTTCAGCGCGATGTTCTCGGGTATGGCCGGAGTTCCCGCCGAAGCCTCGATGGACCCGGCCGACGCCGGTGCCGACGGCGCAGATGCGGGTGACGGCGGCGGTGCCGACGGCGGAGACATGGGCGGTGACATGGGTGACATGGGTGGCGGCATGGACTTCGGCGGCTTCGACGGCGGCTTCTGAGCCGGCCCCACCGGGTTGATCACGCCGGCTGGCAGACCGGACACCAGTACAGGTTCCTGGCGGCCAGGACGGCGTGCTCCACCGGTGTGCCGCACACCAGACAGGGCAGGCTCGCACGCCGGTAGACATAGACCTCGCCACCGTGCCGATCCTGCCGTGGCGCTCGGCCGGTGGCCTCCGGCAGGTGCTCATCGGCGACGGTGTCGATCCGCCCGGTCCGCACACCCGCCCGCATGAGCACCACCAGGTCGGCCCAGATGCCAGTCCACAGCGACCGGTCCAACGACCTGCCGGGCAGCATCGGGGCGACCCCGTGCCGGAAGAGCACCTCCGCTCGGTACACATTTCCGACACCCGCGAGCACCGACTGATCCATCAGCAGCGCCGCCACCGAGCTTCGGGACCGCGAGATTCGTTCCCAGGCCTCATCCGGGCGAGCATCGCGGCGGAGCGGATCCGGACCCAGCCGCGCCCTTATCGCGTCGACCTGTGCCTCGTCGAGCAGCTCACAGCGCGTCGGCCCACGCAGGTCAGTCCAGTGGCTACGGCCGACGAGGCGCATCCGTACCTGCCCGACTGGCGCGGTCACCGGCAGCGGCGCCTCGGTGAACGCACCGTAGAGACCGAGGTGCACATGCACCACACCGCGCTCGCCGTAGTCGTGGAACAGGTGCTTGCCGTGCGCCTCAGCGCCACGCAGCACCTGCCCGTCCAGTACCGCTGCCTCGGCGGCGAATCTGCCCTGTGGGCTCGCCACCCCCACCTCGGCCCCAGCGAAGCGGCGCCGGTGCAACCGGGCAAGCCGGTGCAGGGTGTGCCCTTCAGGCATCCGCTCAGGTAGCGGGCAGCGGCGGCGGGTTGCCCGTGCGCTCGTAGTCGAGCAGCTGGTCCACCCTGCGCACGTGCCGATCCTCCGGCGAGGGCGGCGTCGCCAGGAACGCCTCGACGATCTCGGTCGCCTCCTCGGCCGTGTGCATCCGGGCGCCGACACCGATCAGCTGGGCGTGGTTGTGCTCCCTGGTCAGGCGAGCGATCTCCGTACTCCAGGCCAGCCCAGCGCGCGCACCCCGAACCTTGTTCGCGGCGATCTGCTCGCCGTTGCCCGACCCGCCGATCACCACGCCGAGGCTGCCCTCGTCCGCGACGACCTGGCGGGCGGTTTCGATGCAGAAGGCCGGGTAGTCGTCGGCCGCGTCGTAGACATGCGGACCGATGTCGGTGACCTCGTGCCCCTGCTCGCGCAGGTGGGCCACAAGGTGGTTCTTGAGTTCGAAGCCGGCATGGTCGGATCCCAGATAGACACGCACGGCGCGCAGTCTGCCATCCCCGTTATCCACGCCGGCGGCCGCCCGGCATCCTTGTGACGTGGACGTACTCGGGCACAAACTGTGGGACCTGGACATCTTCGGTCAGGGGGGCCACGACATCCGGCTGGAGTGGAGCGCCGAGGGGGTCTCGGCACTCGCCGACGAGTGCGCGGTGCTGGTGGTGGTCGACGTGTTGTCCTTCTCCACCACAGTGGATCTGGCCCTGATGCGCGGGAGCCGGGTACTTCCGCTGCCGTGGGGCGGTAAGGCCGCGACCGAGACAGCGGCGACCGCGGGTGCCGCGCTGTACGACGACGACGGTCACGCCCTGCGGCCGACCTCGGTGTTGCGCACGCCGCCGGGAACGCTGCTCGCACTGCCCTCCCCCAACGGCGCCACCCTGTGCGCGACAGCCGCGGACACGGGGGCGAAAGTGCTGACCGGCTGCCTGCGCAACGCGAAGGCGGTCGCCGAACTGGCCAGGGCGGTGGCGAAGGGCGAGCCAGTCGGAGTGATCGCCGCCGGTGAGCGTTGGGGCGTGGACATCCTCGCCGAGCCAGGAACCGTCGGACCACTACGGCCGTGCGTGGAGGACCACCTCGGAGCGGGGGCGATCGTGGACGCCCTGATCGCGCTCGGCCTCGAGCGGCCGTCACCGGAAGCGGCACAGGCGGCCCGCGCCTTCCGCGCGGCCGGGCCGGACGTCGGCGCCGTCGTAGCCGGTTCGGCCTCTGGCAAGGAGCTCATCAACGGCGGTCACCGCGGCGACGTGGAGCTGGCGATCGCGGTGAACCGCTCGCAGGTCGCGCCGTACCTCGTCGACGGTGCCTTCCAGAACGTGGCGGCCCGGTGACGCCGACGCGACGACCTGGACGCTGGGTCGAGGTGGCGGATCGCACCTACGCCCGCAGATACACCGAACTCGACCAGACACTGGGACTGGTCGTCGGCGACGAGCGCTGTCTGGTGATCGACACCGGCAGCGACGAGGCCTTCGGCGCCGAGTTCGCGGCGGCGGTACGGGAGATCACCGACCTGCCGTGGACGGTGGTGATCACCCACGCCCACTTCGACCACTTCTTCGGCACGGCGGCGTTCCTGCCCTGCCCGGTCTGGGCGCACACCCGCTGTCGCGACGTGCTCGTGGAATCCGCCGAGCAGATCCGCGGGGCCTGGGCCGAGCGTTACCGCCGCGAGGGCGAGGACGACCTCGCCCTGCTCCTCGAAGCGGCGCAACTCGTACTGCCCACCGAGGTGTTCACCCACCGGACCGAACTCGACCTCGGCGGCCGGGCCGCGGTGCTGCTGCACCCCGGCCCGGCACACACCGACCACGACGTCGCCGTCCACGTGCGGGACACGAACGTGCTGTTCGCGGGCGACCTGGTCGAGCAGGGCGCGCCACCCTCGATCGGCTCCGATGCCCACCCCGCGACCTGGCCGGACGCGCTCGATCTGCTGCTGCAGCTGGGCCCGGACACGATCGTGCCCGGGCACGGCGACCCCGTCGACGCGGAGTTCGTCTCCCGGCAGCGCGACGAACTCCGCGAACTCAGTTGAAGTTCAGCTCACCGGTCCGCGTCCGCTTCAGCTCGAAGAAGTCCTGGTAACCCGCGAGCAGCCGGGCGCCGTCGAACACCTTCACCGCGTCCTCGCCACGCGGGATCGAGGTCAGCACCGGACCGAAGAACGCGACACCGTCGATGTGCAGGGTCGGAGTGCCGACGTCCATCCCGACCGGGTCCATACCCTCGTGGTGGCTCCCCCGCACCGCCTCGTCGAAGTCGGTGGAGTCGGCCGCCTCGGCCAGTTCGGCCGGCGCACCGATCTCCGCGAGCGCCTCGACGACGGCCGCCCGGTAATCCTTGTTCCCCTGGTTGTGAATGCGCGTACCGACCGCCGTGTAGAAGTCGCGCAGCGACTCCTCGCCGAGCTTCTGCGACAACGCGATGGCCACCCGTACCGGTCCCCATGCCTTGCTCAGCAACTCCCGGTACTCCTCGGGCAGGTCCGCACGCCCCTCGTTCAGCACCGACAGGCTCATGATCCGGAATCGCAGGTCCAGATCCCGCTGCTGCTCCACCTCCAGGATCCAGCGAGAGGTGATCCAGGCGAAGGGACACGCGGGGTCGAAGTAGAAGTCCACTCGCGTCGGTGCGGCTGCGTGCTGACCTGTCGTCATCGGGTTCTCCCTGGTTGTGATTGCTCGCCAGACGGCGAAACGTGCCCTCACAGCGACCAACAGCACCCGAACCGCCCTTGTTCCCTGGCCGGCATTCCCCGTCGTCAGTATCGGCCCGCTCATGATTGGATGCCAGGAAGCAGATGCAACCGACAACCGCTACCAGCAGCCGAGGTGCCCGTGCCCGCCCCAAACCTGACCCGTGAGCAAGCCTCACACCGCGCCGAACTCCTGGACGTCCGGTCCTACGACATCGAACTCGACCTCACCGACGGCCGTGGCGGTCCTGGCGAGAAGACCTTCGATTCACGGACGACCATCCGGTTCACCAGCTCCCGGCCGGGCGAGAGCTCATGGGTCGATATCGTCGCGGCGGACGTCCGGTCGGCCACGCTGAACGGAACCGCGCTCGACGTGTCCGGTTACGTGGAGGACAACGGCATCGAACTGCCGGACCTCGCGGATTCGAACGAGCTCGTCGTCGAGGCCGACTGCCGGTTCATGAACACCGGCGAGGGACTGCACCGGTTCGTCGATCCCGTGGACGACGGCGTCTACCTCTACACCCAGTTCGAGACGGCTGACGCGAAGCGCATGTTCGCCTGTTTCGACCAGCCGGATCTCAAGTCCGGGTACCGCCTCACGGTCGTGGCGCCGAAGGACTGGAAGGTCATCTCCAATGCGCTGGCCGAATCCGCCGAAGACACCGCCGAGGGTGCGGTGCGGACGGTGTTCGCCGAGACCGAGCCCATCTCCACCTACCTGGTCGCGCTGATCGCGGGGCCGTACGCGGAGTGGCGCGACACCTACACCGACGAGCACTCGACGATCCCGCTCGGCATCTACTGCCGCACCTCGCTCGCCGAGTTCATGGACGCCGAGCGGCTGTTCACCGAGACCAAGCAGGGTTTCGGCTTCTATCACAAGAGCTTCGGCACGACCTACCCGTTCTCGAAGTACGACCAGCTGTTCGTGCCGGAGTTCAACGCGGGCGCGATGGAGAACGCCGGAGCCGTCACGTTCCTCGAGGACTACGTGTTCCGCAGCCGCGTCACCCGCTACGCCTACGAGCGCAGGGCCGAGACGCTGCTGCACGAGATGGCGCATATGTGGTTCGGCGACCTGGTGACCATGCGCTGGTGGGACGACCTGTGGCTGAACGAGTCCTTCGCGACCTTCGCCAGCGTCCTGGCCCAGGCGGAGGCGACCGAGTACAAGCACGCCTGGACCAGCTTCGCCAACATCGAGAAGTCCTGGGCCTACCGTCAGGACCAGCTGCCGTCCACTCACCCCATCGCCGCGGACATCGTGGATCTGCAGGCGGTGGAGGTGAACTTCGACGGGATCACCTACGCCAAGGGCGCAAGTGTGCTCAAGCAGCTGGTGGCCTACGTGGGCCTGGACAACTTCCTGTCCGCGCTACGGATGTACTTCACCAAACACGCATGGGGCAACGCGACGCTGGCCGATCTGCTCACCGCGCTCGAGGAGGCCTCCGGCCGGGACCTGTCCTGGTGGAGCGCCCAGTGGCTGGAGACGACCGGGCTGAACTCACTCACCCCCAGGTTCGAGGTCGGGGAGAACGGTGAGTTCACCTCCTTCGCCGTCACCCAGACCGGCGCCAAGCCGGGCGAGGGCGAGCTGCGCACCCACCGGGTGGCCATCGGCGTCTACGACGAGAACGGCGACGGCAAGCTGGTGCGAACCGAGCGCGTCGAACTCGACGTCGACGGCGAGCGGACCGAGGTGCCCGCACTCGTCGGCACGAAGGCGGGCAAGCTCGTACTGGTCAACGACGATGACCTCACCTACTGCACGATGCGGCTGGACATGGGGTCGCTGGCGACGCTGATCGACCGGATCGCCGACATCACCGAGCCGCTCCCCCGCACGCTGTGCTGGTCGGCAGCATGGGAGATGACCCGTGAGGCGGAGCTGAAGGCTCGGGACTTCGTCACCCTCGTCATGCGCGGAGTGCACGGCGAGACCGAGGTCGGCGTGGTGCAGCGGCTGCTGCTGCAGGCCCAGACCGCACTCAACTCCTACGCCGAGGAGAGCTGGGCCAAACAGCATGGCTGGCCGGCCTTCACCGCCCGGCTGCTGGAGCTGGTCCGCTCCGCCGACGCCGGGTCCGACCACCAGCTGGCCTTCGTGAACTCCCTGACCGGATCGGTGCTCGACGACGAGGCACTCAAGGCAGTGGCCGGCTGGCTGGATGGATCCGCGCCGCTGGAAGGGCTGACCGTCGACACGGACCTGCGGTGGCGGCTGCTGCACGCGCTCGTGGCGCACGGCCGGGCCGGAGCGGAGGAGATCGACGCCGAGCAGGCTCGCGACGACACGGCCGCGGGGCGCAGGCACGCCGAGCGGTGCAGGGCGCTACGTCCGACCGAGGAGGCCAAGGCCGACGCGTGGCAGCGGGCGGTGTACGACGACGAGCTGCCCAACGCCGTCAGCGACGCACTCATCGCCGGGTTCGCGCACCCAGGACAGAAGCCGCTGCTCAGTGCGGGCGGGTACGTCCAGCGCTACTTCGCGGTGATCGACGAGGTGTGGCAGCGGCGCTCCAGCGAGCGCGCGCAACCGACCGTGGTGGGACTCTTCCCGGCATGGGCGGTGGCGAAGTCGACCGTGCAGGCCGCTGACGAGTGGCTGACCGGCGACCGACCGGCTTCGCTGCGCAGGCTGGTCTCCGAAGGTCGCGCGGGGATCGTCCGCGCACTCGCAGCCCGCGAGTTCGACCAGAGCTGACCCGGTTCGCCCGAGCTGGGCTGGATGCCCCCAGTGCCGTGCTGGGGGCATCCAGTCCAGCGCGAGCCCTCAACACGGCACTCATGGGCACTGTGCCTGGCCGAAGCCTGGTCAGGCCGGGACAGGGCCCGCCTGGTCGGTCATCATCCGGAGGCCGCTGACAAGCCCGCCGACCAGGTCACCCTCCTTGAACGAGGCGACCATGCTCATCACCGCGAGCTTGGCGCCGCGGTCGGGGAGGCGGTGGTGTGCGTCCGCGCCCGTGACCACCTCGACGACACGTTCGCCGGGCGACACCGCGATCAGCACGGAACGCGAGGCAGCCTGCCCGATTGACTCGTGCAGCGCCTCCGCGGCCTCCCGGCTGTCCTCGCCGAGCTCACCGAGGTAGACACTGAAGTCCAGCCCCGTCTCGCGGCTGGACAGAGTCAGTGCCTCGTCCAGCCTGGACAGCTGCATCGGGGTGAATGGGCCAGATGGAGTATCGGGTTCGTACATTTTGGCCTGCGAAATACGGCCACTTGCCGTAATGGCCGCACCCGCTTCGAGGTCCGCCTCGTCGATTCGGGCCGCACTCGCGGAATGTGTCATCTCACCAGTTGCCACGAGCGCCTCCCCGTGCCGTCGTGCCCGTACCGTCCGAATCGGGCTGAATGCGAGCTGTCCCGACGCCCTCCGGGTTGGCACTCCACCACTGTGGCGGGTACTCCCACGGCTGACCCGGCCGGTAGCGCTGCGCACCGGAGAACTTGGACCTCAGCGTGGCCAGGCTGACCGCACCATAAATGGCGAGCGGGATCAGCGCGAAGACCAGAATCGTCTCGACCATATTCACGTCGCGAAGCGTATCCGATCGGCCCAGCCGAGGTCCGCGCGCCGCACTTTGCCGTACCTATGTCCACATCCGACCGTTAGACGCCGAAAAGGGCCCGTCCGCCGACTGCCACGCGTCCGATCCCACGTTGAGGTGAAGCAGTGTGCGCGAAAGGTTGCAACTCAACGTACGGGCGGCGGCACCCATCGACGTTGTCTTGTTCCCCGAGTGAAATGCTCGTAGTTTTTTCACCTGTACGGGCCTTGCGCCCAGCTCCTCGTCCCTAATAAGTGACACACCGGTCCCGGGAGGACTCACTATGCACATCACCCAGCCACCTACCCAGGCGATCGTCGACACCACTCCGTCACCGTCGGAGGTCTGCACCGAACGCGGCACCAGGGTCACGGCCGGCACCAGGGTGACCCGGGGCACCAGGGTCACCAGGGGCACGCGCGTCACGGCGGGCACTCGCGTCACCGCCGGTACCCGCGTCACCAGGGGCACCAGGGTCACCCGCGGCACCAGGGTCACCTGCGGGACCCGCGTCACCTGCGGAACCCGAGTCACGCGCGGCACCAGGGTCACCAGGGGCACCCGCGTCACGGCGGGCACTCGCGTCACCGCCGGTACCCGCGTCACCAGGGGCACCAGGGTCACCCGCGGCACCAGGGTCACCGCGGGCACTCGCGTCACCAGCGCCAGGTCCGAGTTCGCACTGGCGGCCTGAGCCGGCTCCGCTCCCGAGCAGCGGACACCGGGAAACACGAATAGACGGGTACCTCGTCGAACGGCGAGTACCCCAGGACGCACATCGGCCCGCCCAGCCGCCGCCACCGGCACTATCGCGGCTGGGCCGCCGAGGTCCTCTTTCTTCCGGCTCGATTCACGTCCGAGTCAGGCGGCGGGCACTCAGGCTGCGGGTACGCCGAGGTACTGGTGCCACAGCGGATCCGACTCCGTCGAGTGCACGAGCAGCCGCCAGTGCGGTCCATGTGGTGCGCGCGGCACGATACGTAACCGCCAGCCCAGTTCGGCCAGCAGTTTGTCGGCCTTGCGATGGTTGCACTTCGCGCAACAGGCGACGCAGTTCTCCCAGGTGTGCGGGCCACCGCGGCTGCGCGGAACGACATGGTCGACGGTCTCCGCCCTGCTGCCGCAGTAAGCGCAGCGGTACCTGTCCCGGTGCATCAGCCCCGCGCGGGTCAGCGGCACCTGGGCCCGATACGGTACGCGCACGTAGTTACTCAGCCTGATCACCGACGGCACCGGAACAGCCACCGTCGCGGCGTGCAGAGTCAGGCCTGAGGGGTCACCATGGACCACCTCCGCCTTCCCGCAGATGACGAGGACGATCGCCCTGCGCAGTGGTAGCGCCGTCAATGGCTCGAAAGTGGCGTTGAGCAGCAGGACCCGGCGCTTGCCCCAGAGCACGGGTGGCCCAGACCCCGAAGTCCCGGTAGAGCCGGAATGCGCCTCCCGGGAACGCCGGTGCCCTCGCGGGATTCGACTCGCCCGCAACGGCGGCCCGTTGGCGTCGAGCCCACCGTTGCGCGGCTCGGCAGCCCCGGACGGCGCGGCAGACACGGAAGACGTTGTCGAACACAACACGACCTCGGGCGCCCGCCCGGTCTCGACGAGACTCGGAGCGCCACGAGGGCTGGGTTGTCGGTCTGGCACTCGACCACCTCCACAGGTGCAGCCATAGTCGACCACAGATCACCCCTGGAACGCACGCGCGTTCGCTCACGTGTCACGGACAGTTCGGTAAATTTCGGCCGACTCCTGTCTGTCGTCATCGTCACCGCAGCGTCAGGCTCGGCGGCCGAGCGAAGTACGGTTGTGCCGGGGTGTCAACACCGTTGCCCAACCATTCAGCCGGAAAGGAGTGCGCCTCGCCGTGATCGAGTTGCTCAGCGAGCCACCGGCCTGCATCAACGAGACAGGTACCTGGTGCGCGCAGGTCTATACGCTGACGAACAACGAGTGGCTCGCGGGGTCGGCGGACTGGCTGGTCGCCAAGCCGCTGCGCATCCTGTTGATCCTGGTCATCGCATTCCTCGTCCGGCTGGTCGCGCGCAAGCTGATCCACCGGGTGACGACGATCCCCGTGGACGACTCCGGCAAGCTGCCCACTCTCCTGCGGCCACTGCGCGACCGGGCGCCGGAGATGCTCGGTCCGCTGGTCATCGAGCGCAGGCGGCAGCGTGCCAGGACGATCGGCTCAGTACTGAAGTCGGTCACGACCTTCATCGTCTACGGACTCGCGTTCGTGCTGATCCTCGGCGAACTGGGGATCAACCTCGGCCCCATCATCGCCTCGGCAGGAATCGTGGGTGTCGCACTCGGGTTCGGTGCGCAGAATCTCGTCCGCGACTTCCTGTCCGGAATCTTCATGATGCTCGAGGACCAGTACGGCGTCGGTGACATCGTGGACGTGGGTGAGGCGATCGGCGAGGTCGAGGCGGTCGGACTGCGCATCACCACGCTGCGCGACATCAACGGTACGGTCTGGTACGTCCGCAACGGCGAGATCCTTCGGGTCGGCAACTCCAGCCAGGGCTTCGCGGTCGCGCTGGTGGACATTCCGCTGAGCTACAACACCGATGTGACCCGCGCCACCGATGTGCTCGGCAAGGTGGCGATGGAGGCCGCCGCGAGCGACTCGATCGCCCCCGACATCATGGAACCGCCGCAGGTACTCGGTGTCGAAAGCGTGACACCCGAAGGAATCCAGCTCCGGCTGACCGTCAAGGTCAGGCCCGGCAAGCAGTGGGCCGTGCAGCGTGCCCTGCGCGCCAGGATCATGACCGCGCTCGAGGAAGCCGGTTTCCAGCCGCCCCTCGGAAGGCTGTACATGAACCCGCAGAACGGCAACTAGAGCGGCGAGTTCGTTCCCCGTTCGCGACCCACCCACCACTGAAGGCAAGATGGAGATGTGGCAGACGTGACGAGCCAACCGGCAGATGCCGACCCGCAGAGCTTCTTCGAGGCCGTCGGTGGCGAGCCGACGTTCCGCAAGATCGTCGCTCGGTTCTACGCCGAGGTGGCCGACGACGAGGTGTTGCGGCCCCTCTACCCGGAGGAGGACCTCGGCCCTGCGGAGGATCGGCTGCGCCTGTTCCTGATGCAGTACTGGGGCGGCCCGCACACCTACTCCGACCAGCGCGGCCACCCCCGGCTGCGGATGCGGCACGCCCCGTTCTCCATCGGCCCGATCGAGCGGGACGCCTGGCTGCGGGCGATGCGTATCGCGGTGGATGAGGCCGGTCTCGAAGAGCCCTACCGGCAGCAACTCTGGAACTACCTGGAGATGGCCGCCCATTCGATGATGAACAGCTGGACGTGACGGGTGCGATCGAGCTCAGGATGACCGAAGCAGCGCGCCGCGCACGCCGGGCGGCGGAGCCCGGCGCGGAGGATCAGAACGGTACGGACTGGTGGCGGGACTGCGTCTTCTACCAGGTTTACGTGCGGTCGTTCGCCGACTCCGACGGCGACGGAGTCGGCGATCTGGAAGGGCTGCGTAACCGGCTCGGCTATCTGGAACTGCTCGGCGTCGACGCACTCTGGCTCACCCCCTTCTACCGGTCACCGATGGCCGATCACGGCTACGACGTCGCCGACCCCCGCGCGGTGGATCCCCTGTTCGGTGACCTGGCCACCTTCGACGCCCTGGTGGCCGACGCGCATCGGCACGGCATCAAGGTCACCATCGACGTGGTGCCGAACCACACCAGCGACGAACACGAGTGGTTCACCGCCGCGCTCGCGGCGGAACCGGGCAGCCCGGAGCGCGACCGCTACATCTTCCGGGACGGCACCGGCGCGGACGGTACGACGCCACCCAACAACTGGGTCAGCATGTTCGGTGGACCGGCTTGGACCAGGCTCGAGGACGGACAGTGGTACCTGCACCTGTTCGGTTCCCGGCAACCGGACTTGAACTGGGCCAACCCCGAGGTCAAGGCGGATCTGGAACGAACGCTGCGGTTCTGGCTGGATCGTGGGGTCGATGGGTTCCGGATCGACGTGGCCCACGGCATGGCGAAGCCGGCCGCGCTGCCCGACATGGACCTCCGCGCTGCCAAGGCCTTCGCGACCGGTGAGTTCTTCGACCCCAGGTTCGACGACGACGGCGTGCACGAGATCCACCGGATGATCCGCAAGGTGCTCGACGAATACCCGTCGACGATGGCGGTCGGCGAGATCTGGACGATGGACGACGACCGGCTCGCGCACTATCTACGGCCGGACGAACTGCACCTGGGGTTCAACTTCCGGCTGGTCCTCACCCACTTCGACGCCGACGCCGTGCAGGCGACGATCGAACGTTCCCTTGCCGCTGCCGCGACCGCGGGAGCGCCACCGACCTGGACACTGTCCAATCACGACGTCTGGCGACAGGTCAGCAGGTACGGGGGCGGGCGTCAGGGGCTGGAGCGGGCACGGGCGATGGCGCTGGTGCAGCTGGCCCTGCCAGGGGCGGTCTACCTGTACAACGGCGAGGAACTCGGACTCGGCAACGTCGAACTGCCCGACGAGGCACTCACCGACCCCCGCGCGCTGCACGAGGATGCCACGGACCGCGGTCGCGACGGGGCACGTGTCCCGCTGCCGTGGGAGGGCACCGAAGCACCATTCGGGTTCTCCAGCACCGGCCGCTCATGGTTACCCGCCCCGGCGGACTGGGCCGAACTGACCGTCGAGGCGCAGCTCGAGGACACCGAGTCGACGCTGTCGCTGTACCGGCGGGCGATCGAACTACGCCAGCAGCATCCGGCCTGCTCGGGCGACGACGTCGAATGGTACGGCGCTCCTGCGGGCTGCTTCGCGTTACGCAGGCGTCCTGGTGGGTTGATCTGCGCGCTGAACACCTCGGCCTCCCCGGTCGCACTGCCACCGGGCGAGGTACTCCTGTCCAGCGCGCCCCTGCGCGACGGGATGCTGCCGCCGGACGCGGCAGCCTGGCTCGTCGGGCCGGCGGCCGGCGTCAGCGCCGGCCGTAGTGCGGCTGGCTCTGCGGGTTGAACTCGTCGTAGCGGACGGCCTTCGCCCGAGCGGTCCTCGGATCGTTGATCGACAGGACGTCGAGGCCCTTGGTGAGGTCCGAGGAGTAGATGTAGCCGTTGTAGTAGTACGCCGACCAGGAACCGCCGCCCACTCGCTCGGTCTCCGACAGGGGGCCGCGCTCCCAGTAGGCGATCTCCTTGGGGTTGGCCGAGTCGGTGAAGTCCCATACCGAGATGCCGCCCTGGTACCAGGACTGGACCATGATGTCGCGTCCACGCACCGGGATCAGCGAACCGTTGTGCGCCACGCAGTTCTCGGTGTCGGTCTGGTGCCGGGGAATCTTGAAGTAACTGCGGAACTCCAGCTCCCTGTCGTCCCCTTCGCCGACTATGTCGTAGATGCCGTCGGCACCGCGGGTCGGGCCGAATTTCTCGTTGCAGGTCGCCAGGCCGCCGCCACCGAGTTCGTCGGTGAAGATGACCTTCGTGCCTTCGTTGTTGAAGGTGGCGCTGTGCCAGAAGGCGAAGTTGACGTTGTCCTGGACCCGCTCGATAACCCTTGGCCTGAGACGGTCCTCGATGTCGATCAGAACACCGTCACCCATACAGGCCCCGGCCATCAGGTTTTTCGTCGGGTACGCCGTCAGGTCGTGGCATCCGGTGGTGGCCGATCGCCGCGTGCCGTCCGGGTTCGGGCCTCCGGCGTTGCCGCCGTCCGGAAAGAGCACCGGTGTGGCGACGACCTCGGCCCGCTCGGGCGCGCGGAGCGGGACCTCGATGATGGAGATCTTGTCGTGCGGAGGCTGGCAGTTCGGCAACTGCGCGGCAGGCGAGTACGACGACACGTAGATGTAGACCGTCCCCTGCTTGCCGGGAACGAAACTGTTGGTGTGCGAACCGCAGTCGGTGCGGATGGAGGACACATATCGCGGCGCGGAGAGGTCGCTGACGTCGAAGATCTTGATCCCCTCCCACGCGGTCGGGGTCGACCCGGGCACTGCCTCGCTGGTGCAGGAATCGTTGCTGCGCGGGTAATCCGTCGAGAGGAACAGTAGGTCTCCGTGCACGGAGACATCGTTCTGCCCGCCGGGGCAGAGCACCTGGCTGACGATGCGTGGCCGGAACGGGATGCGCACGTCGTAGATGACGAAACCGTCGTAGTTGCCGACGATTGCGTGCCCTCCGGTGAACGCGATGTCGGTACCGACCGCGTCCGGATTGTCGAACGGAGCCTGCTTCGGCAGATGCGCGATCTGCCGAAGGTTGGGGCTGTGCACGATCTCGTCCACACCGGGGGTGCCGTCCGACTCGCTGCCCTGCTCCTGCTCGGCGGTGACCGCCGGCGCGCTGAGCACACCGGACACGAGCAACCCCGAGGCCGCCACGGCCGCGAGAAGCATCCGGGACAAGCGGCGAGTCCTACGAACGTCGCTCACGATGGCTGACTCCTCTCGACCGGACCGGTTGCGCCGAGTATTCCGGTTGCGCCGTACGGAAGAAAGCGACGAATGGGGGTATCACGACCGGCGATGGGATACCGCCGATTGACTTTCACCTGTCGCGCGCTGTTCGCTGACCGCATGCGATTCTCCGCCCCCGTTACGGCTTTGGGCTGTCTTGCCGTACTGACACTCGGCGGCTGCACCGGCGCCGAGCCCGAGTCGTCGGCCGAGCCCGCCGCACCTGTGCTGGTCCCGGGCGGCCCTGGCGAGCAGGCACGGCTCACCACCGTGCCCGCATCAGGTAAGCCTCGACAGGACGCGGCCACCGAAGCCGACCTCCGCTACGTGACGATGATGATCCCGCATCACGAGCAGGCGCTCACCATGACCGGCCTCGTCGAGCGAAGGGCCGCCGACCAACGGGTGCACGCACTCGCGGGCCGGATCGCGGACGTGCAGGAAGCCGAGATCGCGATGATGCGTGACTGGCTTTCCCGCCATGGCGGACCGGACGGGCATGGCGAGCACGGCGCGCACGAACTGATGCCGGGGATGGCGACTCCGGAGCAGATGGCCGCGTTGCGGACAGCCACCGGAGCCGAGTTCGACCAGCGGTTCCTGGATCTGATGATCACTCATCACGAGGGCGCACTGACCATGGCCGAGCAGGAGCTCGCCGACGGAATTCAGCCGCGGGCGATCGAGATGGCGCAGGACGTCGTCGCCGGGCAGATGGCCGAGATCGAGCGGATGCGGGCGATCCGGGGCGAGTAACCGGCGCGGACGGTCAGCCGCCGCCCGTGCCGCCGAGATCGAACCCGTTGTCGCCGCTGTCGATCGACTGTCCGGGCTCGTCCTCCTCGCTGTCCGCGACCGCGCCGGCAGCGAGTACGCCAAAGGTCGCACCCTGGACGAACGGGGCTGTTCGCCCTGCCGCTCGGGCCACCGCCCTGGCCGGTTGCCACCGCTCCGGTCGCGGATCGTCGCCGGGGACGAGTTCGCCGCTGTCCTGCCCGGCACTCGGACGATCCACCCGCCAGGGCGTGACCTCCGGCCGCACGGCCGCGAGGAACTCCGCTGTCGGGTCGTCGTCGGGTCGCCGTTCTCCCTGGTGTCCCTCGTCAGTGGCCATGTCCCTGCCTCCCCGTCGGGTCCGCGCCCGGGATCGCCCCGGATCCGGCACTCAGAACAGTAGTGGCAGCAGGGCGTGGCGACGGCGCAACACCGCGCCGTACCTGGCGTCCAGGCGCATCCAGGATTCGGTCGCGGTCACCCGGACCACATCACCCGGCAGGGAGGAATCCACGAAGCCCATGCCGGACAGCGCGAACAGGCACCGCATCGGCACCTTGATCTCCACGTTGTCCCCGGTCACCGTGAGCACGGTCTGATCCATCAGCGAGGCGGGCGGCGTGCCGTGCGGGCCGACGTGCTCCCGCGCCAGCGCCACTCCCCGATCGGTGAGACCTGCGACCACCGTGGCCGGCAGCTCGTCCACCGGCTGCCATTGCGTGGACACGGGAAGTTCGGACTGCCACAACAGGTCACGGGCGGGCCCAGGATCCATCCGCTCGCCACCCGCGACGGTCAGTGCCGCGAGTAGTTCGCTGCCGGAAACGGTCACGTCCGCGGGACTGACCTCGCCCGCGACCGATCGCGTGACCAGCACCTCGAAAGGCGTGGCCACCCAGGCCTCCAGCCTGCCCTGTCCACGTTCGCGGAGCCGGACAGCGCTCTGCCCGTCCAGGCGAACGGCACGTGCCACGAATGCGGCCAGTGTGTCGCGCTCCGCCGGATCGGGGATGCGGAGTTCAGGCATCGGAACCTCCTGCGCCGGTTTCGTCCAGCCGTTGCCGGAGGAATTCGCGTTCGTCCTCGCCGAGCCGTCGCGGACGCCCGGTCCGCATGTCGTATGGCGCGAGCACGGTCTGCGCACTCACCGCCAACGTGTCCTTTTCGGATAGTCCGTCACGGACTTCGTAGTCAAGGGTGAACGAGGCGAATCGCAACTCCCGCAACGAGATTTCCACCCGCACTTCGACACCCCTGACGACGACCGGAGCACGGTAGTCGACGGAGAGCCGGACGACGACGATGCCCTCGGCGAACCCTGGCAGACCCGGCCGGGTGGCGTCCCCGAAGAGCAGCGGGACCCGTGCCTCCTCCAGCAGCGTCACCATGTTGGCGTGGTTCACATGACCGAACACGTCCATATCGGACCAGCGAGGCCGGATCGTTGTGACATATCCCGGCACTAGCGGACCGTACTGCGAATCTGGCGGGCCGCCACCGAAAGAGTCGCCAGGTCGAGACGGCCGGACTGCTCGATCTCGTGCAGCGAGACCCTCGCCCTGGCGAGTCGCGAGGCGTTGGCCTGCTCCCACTGCTCGATCTTGTCGTGCACATCGTCGCCTGGGTCGCTGTGCTGCAGGGCGTCCAGCGTGATCGCGCGCAGCGAGGAGTACAGATCGTCCCGCAGGGCCAGCCGGGCCAGCGCATGCCAGCGGTTGCCTCGCTCCAGCGCACTGACCGACGTGAGCATCTTGTCGATTCCCAGATGGTCGGACAGCGCGTAGTACAACTCGGCCGTCTCGTCCGGGCTGCGCTGGGCGTCGAGGCCTGCTTCCCGCTCCGCCAGCTCCGCGACCTCGGTGACGTCGAGCAGTCCGTAGGTGTGCAGCAGTGCGGCGACTCGGTTGGCCAGATCCATCGGCACGCCCTTACCGATCAGATCCTCGGCCTTGCCCTGCACCGACTCGGCCTCGCGGCCACGAAGCAGTTCGGGCAGCCGCGACATCAGATGGCCGACCGTGCGGCCGAACCTGCTGATCTCGGCGCCGACCGCCAGCGGCTGCGGCCGGTTGGTGAGGAACCACCGGGCCGCCCTGTCGAGAACGCGACGCGTCTCCAGCACGAGTTCGTCGGCGACCTCAGTCGCCACGACGTTGTCCAGTGCGTCGATCGTCGCCCACAGCGACGGCAGGTCGTAGACGCTGGTCACCACCGCGAAGGCCCGCACGGCGTCGGTCGCCGTCGCGTTCATCTCCTCGCTGAGCCGGAACGCGAAGGAGATCCCGGCGCCGTCGACCACCTCGTTGACGATCAGCGTGGTGATGATCTGGCGGTGCAGGGGGTGGTCCCCGATGGCATCGGGGAACCGCTCACGCAGCGGCTGCGGAAAGTACTCCCCGAGCCTGCGGGCGAAGACCTCCGCGTCGGGCAGCTCACTGGCGAGCAGCTCGTCCTTCAGGTCGAGCTTCACATGCGCGAGCAGGGTGGCCAGCTCCGGCGAGGACAAGCCCTCGCCTGCCTTGTCCATCGACTTGAACTGGGCGGGCTTGGGCAGCCCCTCCAGCTCCCGGTCCAGCGCACCCTTCTTCTCCAGCGCGGCGATCAGCCGCTGGTGCACCGTGAGCATCGGGGCCGCGTGTGCCCTGCTGATCCCGAGCACGGCATTCTGCCGCTGGTTGTCGGTCAGCACGAGATCGGCGACCTCGCCGGTCATGTCCTCCAGCAGGGCGTTGCGCTGCGCACGCTCCAGCTCGCCGGAGTTCACCAGCTGATCGAGCATGATCTTGATGTTGACCTCGTGGTCGGAGCAGTCCACGCCCGCGGAGTTGTCCAGCGCATCGGTATTGATCTTGCCGCCGGTCCGCGCGAACTCGATCCGGCCGAGCTGCGTGAGCCCGAGGTTTCCACCCTCGCCGACAACCTTGACCCGCAGGTCCGCGCCATCGACCCGGATCGCGTCGTTGGCCTTGTCCCCCGCGTCGGCATGCGTCTCGGTACCGGCCTTGACGTACGTGCCGATGCCGCCGTTCCACAGCAGGTCGACCGGGGCGAGCAGGATCGCGTGCATCAGCTCGGCCGGCGACAACTTCACCACGTCGTCGGCGAGCCCGAGCGCGGTCCGGATCTGTGGGCTGATCGGGATCGTCTTCGCACTCCGGGAGTAGACGCCGCCGCCCTCACTGATCAGTGAGCGGTCGTAGTCCTCCCAGGACGAGCGCGGAAGTTCGAACAGCCGCCTGCGCTCGGCGAACGACGTCGCCGCGTCGGGATTGGGATCGAGGAAGATGTGCAGGTGGTTGAACGCGGCCACCAGGCGGATGTGCTCCGAGAGCAACATCCCGTTGCCGAAGACGTCACCGGCCATGTCCCCGATGCCCACGACAGTGAATTCCTGGCTCTGGGTGTCCACGCCGAGTTCCCGGAAGTGCCGCTTCACGCTCTCCCAGGCACCGCGGGCGGTGATTCCCATGGCCTTGTGGTCGTAACCGACCGAGCCACCCGAGGCGAACGCGTCGCCGAGCCAGAAACCGTAGCTCGCCGACACGGCGTTGGCGATGTCGGAGAACGACGCCGTGCCCTTGTCCGCGGCGACGACGAGGTAGGTGTCGTCGCTGTCGTAGCGCACCACGTCCGGCGCGGGCACGACGGCGCCGTCGACGAGGTTGTCGGTCAGATCGAGCAGGCCCGAGATGAACATCTTGTAGCAGGCGATGCCCTCGTTGAGTCCGGCGTCCCGGTCGAGGCCCGCGTCCCCGGTGGGAACCGGTGGACGCTTGACCACGAACCCGCCCTTGGCGCCGACCGGCACGATCACGGCGTTCTTCACCGCCTGTGCCTTCACCAGCCCGAGGATCTCGGTACGGAAGTCCTCCCTGCGGTCCGACCAGCGCAGGCCACCCCTGGCTACCGAGCCGAAGCGCAGGTGCACGCCCTCGACCCGGGGCGAGTAGACGAAGACCTCGAACTGCGGCCGCGGCTCCGGCAGATCGGGCACCGAACCGGGATCGATCTTGATGGCCAGGTAGGACCGCCGGTTGCCCTCGTCGTCGGTCACCCGGTAGTTGGTGCGCAGGGTGGCCACGATGACCGCGGTCAGCCTGCGCAGGATCCGGTCCTCGTCGAGGCTGCGGACCGCGTCGATCGTGGCGTTGATCTCCGCGACCTGCGCGTCCACCTGCTCCTGTCGCTGCTGGGGCTCGGTCGTGAGATCGAACCTGGTCTCGAACAACCGCACCAGCGCGGTGGCGATATCGGTGTGCGCGAGCACCGCGTTCTCGATGTACTCCTGCGAGTACGGGCTGCCCGCCTGCCGCAGGTAGCGGGAGTAGGCACGCAGCACGACAGCCTGCCGCCAGGTCAGCCCGGCCCGCAGGACCAGGCTGTTGAACCCGTCGACCTCGCAGTCGCCATACCAGGCCGCGCCGAACGCATCCTGGAACCGCTGCTGCAGGTCCAGCGTCGCACGTTCGGTGATCTCGTCGAGCACCCGCTGCTCGATCCGGAGTCCGAAATCGTAGATCCAGGAGCGCTTGCCGTCCTCCCGGTGGAGTTCGTACGGCCGCTCGTCGACGACCTCGACTCCCATGCACTGCAGCACGGGCAGCACCTTCGACAGCGTGACGCCCTCGCCGAGCAGGTACAGCTTGAACCGCCGCTCCCCCGGCTCGGCACCCTCGGGGAGGTAGAACGACATGGAGAGGTCGCCCGGTACGTTCAGCGCCTCCAGCTTGCGCAGGTCGGCCAGCGCAGCCGACGCGGCGAAGTCCTCCTTGTAGGCCTCGGGGAACACCGCGGCGTACCGCTGGCCCAGTTCGGTGGTCGACTCCTCACCTGCCCCCGCCGCGGACGCGACTTCCGCTCCGTCCCTTCGCTCGGTGAGGATCGCCTCGACCATGCGGTCGTCCCAGCCGCGTACGGCCTCGTTGAGCCGCTCCTGGATCCGCAGGGTGTCGGGCTCGACCCAGCGTGCGGGCTCGGTGTGCACGGTGAAGTGGACCTGCGCGAGCACGGTCTCCCCGAGCCGTGTGCCGTACTCGAGATGCGTGCCTTCGAGTTCGTCCAGCAGCACCTCCTGCATTTTCAGCCTGGACCGGGTGGTGTAGCGGTCGCGCGGCAGGAAGACCAGGCAGGAGTAGAAGCGGCCGTACGGATCCGGGCGCAGGAACAGACGGAGCCTGCGCCGGTCGGCGAGGGTGATGGCCCCGGTCGCGGTGGCGTAGAGGGAGTCGGTGTCGGCGGAGAACAGATCCGCCCTCGGCCAGTTCTGCAGTACCTCGAGCATCCGCTGACCGGAGTAGGACTCCATCGGGAAACCGGCCCGGTGGATGACCTCGCGAACGCGGCTCTGCACGACAGGGATGTCCAGCACGTCCTCATGCAGGGCCGTTGTCGTGAACATGCCGAGGAAGCGGTGCTCGCCGGTGACCTCGCCGTGCTCATCGAACGTCTTGACGCCGACGTAGTAGGGATAGATCGGGCGATGCACGGTGGAGGGTGCGCTGGCCTGTGTGAGCACCAGGAGTTCCGGAGCCAGTGCCTTCTCGGCCGCGTCGGGCCCGGCGGTCAGGCTGCGGGCCGCGAGGCTGTCCTGGCGTAACACGCCGAGTCCTGAGGCCAGCGCCGCGCGCAGGGCGGGCACCTCTTCCCCCGCGTCGGACTCCCGGATCAGCTCGTAGTACCGGTACCCGAGAAAGGTGAAGTGACCGGCCGCCAGCCAGCGCAGCAGTTCGGCTCCCGAGCTCACCTCGTCGACCGCCAGCGGTGGCGGCACGGAGTCCAGGCTCGCGGCGATGCCCTGTGCCGTCTCGACCATCTTCTCGGTGTCCTCGACGACCTCCCGGACGTCGCCCAGCACAGAGGTCAACCGGATCTCGAGCTCCCGCGCCCGCTCCGCATCGGTGATCCGGTCGATCTCCAGGTACATCCACGACTCGATCGACGATTCCTGCGGCGGATCCGCGACGTCGGCCGTCGGGTGGATGTCGCGCAGATTCCCGGTCAGATCGCGAGTCACCACGACGATGGGGTGCACGATGCGCTGTACCTGCATGCCCGAGCGCGACAGCTGGGCGACGATCGAGTCGACAAGGTAGGGCATGTCGTCGGTGACCAGCTGGACGACGGTCGCCTCGCGGGTCCAGCCGTCCGCGGCGTTCGAGGGATTGACCAGACGGACTTTCGGCCGTCCCGGCACTCGCTCCCGCGCGAAGTCCTGGTGCGAGCGAACGGCGCCGACCAGCTCCTGCGGGTCGTCGTCCAGAATCTCCTCGGCCGGAATGTGCCGGTAGTAGAGGCGGATCAGATCGCCGATGTCGGGTGCGTGCGCGGCGGCCGCCTCGACCAGCTCGTCCCGGACCTGTTCCGGGCTCCGAGGCCGTTGCTGGGTCGTCTCGTCCCGGTCCCCATCGTCCTTTGCGGTGCGGGACGACACTCCAGTCGAGCTCATGTCAGGCAACTCTCCACTTCCTGGCACCACAATGTGCCGGTTCGGCTCACCCTAACGCGGTTACAGGACACCAAATAACGGACCCGAGGACGCATGTCAGTCGTCATCGCGGTGCCGGCCGTTGACCGGGCGCGCCTCGCCGGTTTCGTCCTGCCGCGATCCGAGTCGTTTGACCAGGGCCGCCGCACTCGACGTACCGGCCTGGTGCTCGGCCAACGCCCTGGCGAGGAGTTCCGCGAGCCCAGCGCCCGGCGGCGGCTCCTCGGACGGGACGACGGCCTCGTAGGAGTTGTACGGACCGCGATCGAACGAGTTGTCGTCATAGGCACTGGTGAAGGACGTGCTGTAGGACCCGTTCGAGCGGCCGCCGGCGAGATCGGGCGCCGGGTCCGGGTCGGAGTCGCTGCTCTCGTCGAGACCACGTCCCCGCGCGTCGCCGGTTCCGGAATCGCGCCGATCGTCGGCGTACACGGACGAAAATGCTGCCGCACCGAGATCCTCCATCGGCGCCAGCGACGGCGGCAGTCTCAGCCGCGGCAACCACTCACTGATCTCCGGTTCGGGTGCCGGCCGCGCTGGCGGCTCCGGCGAGAAGTCCGAACCGCTGCCTCCCGTGGATTCCCCGCGAACGGGACCCTCGCCGGTTCCGGTAGGTGTGTCCTCCTCGGCGCGCCGCCGCCTGCCCGCGGGCCGGTCCGATGAAGGGGACGGATCCGATGGCAGCGACAGCGCCGACAACGCCGAAAGCGCGGACAGTGCCGACAGGGGCGAGGAGTCCTCCCCTGCCGGGTGCCGCACCGACGCGGTTTCCGCGGAACTGTCGCGGTTTCGGGTGGCACTCGCGGAGTCGCCCCCGGCAGCGCGCCGGCGGCCTCCGGAACCGCCGGACTCGATACCGAGGCGGTCCAGCACCGACCTGGCCGCGACCGAACCGTGCTCGGAATCGTGGCGGGTGCGTACCTCCCCCTGCGGTAGCGCGGCCGGACGATCGCCGTCGCGTTCCGCGGACCGGCGACGGTACCGGTGCTCCTGCTTCGCCGGTTCGGGTTCGGGCGGTGGTTCGGCTTCCACGATCCGAGCCGCCGCGGCCTGCGCCGGTTCGATGTCCGGGGCCAGCACCGGTTCCGGCTCCAGTTCCGGCGCCAGGGCCAGTACTGGCACCGCGGCCTGCGTCCGCTCCTGCACAGGAGGCGACGGGGGACCCGGCTGCTCCTCTCGTCCGGCCTGCGGGCTCGGCACCGGCGCGACCAACTCGTCGAGGTCCATCGGCTGCTGCTCGCCTGCCCCGAACTCGCCGGTGAGCAGCGCACAGGCCTGCCTCCGGGCTCTGCTGTGGACGTGTTCGGCTGCCCGAGAGCGGTGCAGGCAACGGATGGCCTCGGCCGGACGGTCGAGCTGTTCCTCGACATTGGCGAGTTCGAACCACAGCCGGGCGGTAAGGGCGTGCAGGCCGTGCCGCTCGGTGCTGTGCACGGCGTCGCGCATGAGTTGCGTCGCCGCGTCTCCCGAACCCGCGGGAAGGTATACGCGAGTGGCCACGGCGAGCCGTAGCCATCCCGCGGGTGCCACGACGGCCGCACGATGGGGCTCGTCCAGTATCGGCTGCGCGAGCTCGAGCGCGGTACCGGTGTTACCACGATCAAGCAGCGCGCAGACCAGTTCCAGCACCAGCCTGGAGCGGACAAGACCGCCGTCGGCGCCCTGATCCCGCAGGTCGTCCAGAAGACCGAGGCCGGTTCTGGCCGCGTCGGCGGCGCCCATGAGATCACCGTGGCGCCGTCGGTGCCCGGATACGGCCACCCGCAGCAACGCCCTGGACAGCGATCTCGTGTCGTCGTCGAATGCGTCATCGGCCTGGCAGAGCCGGTCGGCCTCCAGCAGCGCCCTGTCCAGTTCCGGCTTGCGGCCGAGCTGCCCCATGCAACCCACCAGCTGGCTCAGCGCGGCAGCCCGCTGGGCAGGAGGCAGCCCCTTGGCCGCCAGTGCGGGCCGCAGCGCTGCCAGCCCGGTCAGCGGCAGGCCGACGCTGCGGGCGCACAGCGCGAGATCGATCCGCAACTGCGCGGCGATCTCACCCTGGCCGAGGTCCTCGGCGGCCCGTAGGGCGGCGACGGCCCTGCCGACCGTCGGCGCCCGGACTCCCAGCCGCACGCTGGCGAGCACGACCAGGCTCTCCGCCCGGACCCAGAGGTCGTTCGACCCGGACGCCTCGGAGAGCGCGGCGGCCCGCTCGCCGAGCACCAGTGCCAACTCCGGCGCCCGGAGCGTCAGCCGGGTCGCCTGGTCGAGCAGGTGCTCCACGGCCCCGTTGCCCACCGCTCCCGCGGTGACGCGAGGTGCGTCCACCCGCAGGTCGGTGTACGCACCCGACCTGGTGTGCTTGCTGGCTACCACAGGGACTCCGCTCAGTGTTGGCTCCGGCGTGCTCACTCAGCAGTGCTCAGGAGTACCACGAACGCATCAGTCACGGGTGAGTTTGCGGTGGGTCACCCGGTGCGGACGGGCCGCGTCCGCGCCCAGCCGCTCGATCTTGTTGCGCTCGTACCCTTCGAAGTTGCCCTCGAACCAGAACCACTTCGCCGGGTTCTCGTCGGTGCCCTCCCAGGCAAGGATGTGCGTGGCGACCCGGTCCAGGAACCACCTGTCGTGCGAGATCACCACGGCGCAACCCGGGAACTGTTCGAGCGCGTTCTCCAGTGAACCGAGGGTCTCGACATCGAGGTCGTTAGTCGGCTCGTCCAGCAGGATCAGGTTGCCACCCTGCTTGAGGGTCATCGCCAGGTTCAGCCGGTTGCGCTCACCGCCGGAGAGCACACCAGCCGGCTTCTGCTGGTCGGGGCCCTTGAAACCGAAAGCGCTCACGTAGGCGCGCGAGGGCATCTCGGTCTGCCCGACATGGATGTAGTCGAGCTTGTCCGACACGACCTCCCACACGGTCTTCTCCGGGTCGATGCCCGCCCGCTGCTGGTCCACATAGGACAGCTTGACTGTCTCGCCGATCTTGACGGATCCGCCGTCCGGCTCCTCGAGCCCGACGATCGTCTTGAACAGCGTGGTCTTTCCGACACCGTTCGGCCCGATCACCCCGACGATGCCGTTGCGCGGCAGGTCGAACGCGAGGCCGTCGATCAGCAGCCGGTCGTCGAAGCCCTTGCTCAGGCTGGAAACCTCGACGACGACGTTACCCAGCCGGGGCCCCGGCGGAATCTGGATCTCCTCGAAGTCGAGCTTCTTGGTCTTCTCGGCCTCGGCGGCCATCTCCTCGTAGCGATCCAGCCTGGAGCGCGACTTCGTCTGCCGTGCCTTGGCGTTCGACCGGACCCAGTCGAGCTCGTTCTTGAGCCGTTTGGAGAGCTTGGCATCCTTCTTGCCCTGCACCTCGAGGCGTTCACGCTTCTTCTCGAGGTAGGTCGAGTAGTTGCCTTCGTAGCCGACCACGCGACCGCGGTCGAGCTCCATGATCCATTCGGCGACGTTGTCCAGGAAGTACCTGTCGTGCGTGACGGCGAGGACTGCGCCGGGGTAGTTGGCGAGGAACTGCTCCAGCCAGAGCACGCTCTCCGCGTCCAGATGGTTGGTGGGCTCGTCCAGCAGCAGCAGATCGGGCTTGGACAGCAGCAGTTTGCACAGCGCAACCCTGCGTCGCTCTCCGCCGGAGAGGTGCGTGACCTCCTCCTCCCCCGGCGGGCAGCGCAGCGCGTCCATCGCCTGCTCGAGCTGCGAATCCAGCTCCCAGGCGTCGGCGTGGTCAAGCTCCTCCTGAAGCTTTCCCATCTCCTCCATCAGCGCGTCGCTGTAGTCCGTTGCGAGCTGCTCAGCGATCTCGTTGAAGCGATCGAGCTTGACCTTGATCTCGCCAAGGCCTTCCTCGACGTTGCCGCGGACGGTCTTGTCTTCGTTGAGCGGCGGCTCCTGCAGGAGGATGCCGACCGTCGCGCCGGGCTGGAGGAAGGCCTCCCCGTTGCTCGGCTGGTCGAGCCCCGCCATGATCTTGAGAACGGTGGACTTACCGGCACCGTTCGGCCCAACGACGCCGATCTTGGCCCCTGGGTAGAACGCGGTGCTGACATCGTCAAGGATGACCTTGTCCCCGACGGTCTTGCGCACCTTTTTCATGGTGTAGATGAACTCGGCCATGCTGGCGATCGTAGAGTGAGCCCGTCCACGCCCTGACGGCGGTCACCGTCGAAGTACCCGTCGTCACCGTCTCCTAACGATGCGACCTCCTCGTTCGCCGGTCAGGCGCTGCCCTCACGCGCGCCTGTCCTGCACATCCCGGCCTGCTGGACCTCCGGCTGCCGCGGCGCCACGGCCCGCTGTTCCCCTCGGCCCTGAGCTGGCCGCCGGACGAGCGCGCTGCACCGGCTCAGATTCGGTCCCACCGCGAAGGCCTCGAGCTCGGGCACGGCCCTTTGCTGGCCCGCGACCTCTGCTTCACCGGTGTACAACCGACCGGTAACGATTACCGGGTCACCCTTGCCCAGCGATCCGTGCACGCTTTCGGCAAGGGCTCGCCAGCAGGACACCTTGACCGCGAGCTGCCTGCCGTCGACCCAGGCGCCGCTGTCCCGGTCACGCCGCCGCTCGGTGCTGCGCATCCAGAAGCTCGTGACGCTCACCCCGCCCGAGAGTTTGCGTCTGCTCAACTCGCTGACGACGGTACCGATGACGGTGACCACTGTTTCCCCAATTGCCATTGCCGATCCCCTTGTCCGAAGCGTCCGGTTCATCTCGAGTCGCTCGCCGGCCCTGCCCGCGTGCTCGCCAGATCACTGTCTCGCGGATGTACGGCTGATCGGGAGATCGTGTGGAATCTGTGGACAACCGTCTTCGTGTTGCACAACCGCACGGGCGGCGACGGCGGAAGAGGCGTATCCGCCGGCGTCTCGTGCCACCGGCTCACTCGCGTGAGCGGCCCTTCTGCGCGAGTTGCCGCAGCATCGCGTTGTACGCCGCGAGGTCCTCGTCCCCGCTGGCGTCCGCCCTGCGATCGGATCTGCGCGCCTCCCGCTCGTCCGCGCGTGCCCATTGCACGAGCAGGGCGATCAGCACGAGCAGTACGGGCAACTCCCCCGAGGCCCACGCGATTCCACCGCCAAGACGCTGGTCGGTCAGCAGGTCACCGACCCACGGCAGGTCGAGCGACCGGTAGAAGTCCTCCCCGATCACCGTCTGCTCGTTCATCAGGATCACGCCGAAGAACGCGTGGAACGGCATCGACGCGAACATCATGCCGAGCTTGCCCAGATGGGGGATCCGCCGCGGCGCCGGGTCGACTCCGATCACCGGCCAGTAGAAGACGTAGCCGACGAGTACGAAGTGGGCGTTCATCGCCAGATGTGCCCAGTGGTAGTTCAGCGCGGCGTCGAAGAGGCCGGAGAAGTACAGCGCGTAGAACGAACCGACGAACAGCACGAGTGCGACGACCGGGTTGGTCAGCGCGCGCGACACCGGTGAGTGCACGAACGCGAGCAGCCATTCCCGGGGCCCCGGCGGATCCGCCCTGCCCGCCGCGGGCAGCGCGCGCAGCGCCAGCGTCACCGGGCCACCGAGCACGAACAGCACCGGAGCGACCATCGACAGGAGCATGTGGTTGCCCATGTGCACGCTGAACATCGCCGGTGCGTACCGGCCGATCCCGGACGAGGTGGCGATCAGCAGCACCGCACATCCGCTGACCCAGGCGATCGTGCGTCCTACCGGCCACGCGTCGCCCCGCAGCCGCAGCCTGCGCACTCCGAGCAGGTAGACCACGGCGAGGGCGATGGCGGCGGTGCCGAACACCAGGTCGAAGCGCCAGTCGAACAGCAGCCGCAGCAGCGTGGGCGGCCCGTTCAGGACGTATCCGATGAGCAGTTCGGTGTTCGACGGCTGGAAGTAGACCTCCTGTGGCGGCGGTGTCCTGGCCAGCGCCGTCGCGATACCGATGGTCACGAACATGACGAGCGTCTCGACCGCGGCCAGCCGCAGCAGTTGCCCTCCGCCCGCACCGTCGACCAGATCACGCACCCCGCGACTGCGTTGCTGGTGACCGAACACGCCGAGCACGACAAGGCACACGATCTTGGCGAGGACGAGAAGGCCGTAGTCGGTGGTGAGCAGGTTCTGCGGGGCAACCCGGACCAGTGCGTTGATCACCCCGGAAACCGCCATCACGATCCAGCAGACCAGGGCGAGCCGGGAGAACCGTCGTGCGGCGAGCGTGAGATGGCTGCCCCTGCGCCAGCCGAGCGCCAGCAGGGCGAGGAGGCCACCAACCCACAACGCCGCGCCCACGAGGTGGAACAGCAGGCTGTTCGTAGCCAGGTCGTGGGCCCCGCCGCTGGCCGAATGCCCGGTCACCGCCACCGGGATAAGTCCCCCGACGGACAGGAGGAACAAACTCGCGGTCCAGCCCCAGGTCAGGACGAGCCGGCAGCCCAGTGCCAGCAGCAATGCGATGGCCGCGGTGAACAGCCATGCCTTCGGCTGTTCGATGGCCTCGACCAGGCTGACCAACCGTTGCGGGTCGAGTAACTCCGCCACCGGCCTACCGGCACCGTCGGCCGCGCTGAAGAACACCGAGGCGACGGCTGCCACGAACCACGCCCAGGCCGCGACGCCCGCCGTTCGCACCGCCGCGTACCCGTCAGCTCCGAGCACACCCGACCGTTGCGGAGGCACCAGGAAGGCGGCCAGCAGCAGCCCTCCGATACACACCACGGAGGCGGTTTCGGCGAGCACCCTGGCGACGGTGACGCCGTAACGGGTCACGGTCCCGGGATCGGGGAGACCGGCGATGACGTAGCCGGCGCCGCCGGTCAGCGCGACGAGGCCGACCGCCAGCACCGCGGCGAGAACGGCATTGACCGCGAGCAGTGGCAGAACACTGGACCGGGCTGCCCGGTCACGTCGTGGGGCCTGCACGGATCCGTCGGTGGGCACCTCATGAGGGTAGGCCGGGCCCTGATGTGGCCGCCCTCTCCCCTGCCTGCTCACGCCGCAATGCGCGGGTAGCCGCTATCGCTGCGGGCGCGATCAACGCGGCGACGAGCCCGACCGCGACGAAGGAGACCGATAGCGACGTCAGCTGAGCGATGCCACCGATCACCGGCGGGCCGGCGAGAAAGCCGCTGTAGGCGACCGCTGTGACAAAGGCCAGTTCGCGTTCGCCGCCACTGTCGTCGGTTCGTTTGCCCGCCTCCCCGGCGAGGCTGAGAGCCACCGGGAACGAGGCCGCGAGACCCGCTCCCGCCAGCACGAAGCCGGCGAAGCCAGCTGCCGGGACCGGGATCAGCGCGGCGACGCACAGGCCCGCCCCCGCACACAGCGCACCACCGGCCAGCAGCCAGGTCGGACCGATGCGCGCCTGCACCCAGGCACCCGCGAGCCTGGCCACCGCCATCGCGAGGGAGAAGGCCGAGTAGGCCAGCGCGGCGGCGCCCTCGCTCATCCCCTGTTCGCTCACCAGCAGCAACGCCGACCAGTCCGAACTCGCACCCTCGGCGATCGCCGAACAGAGGGCGACGGCGGCCAGCAGCCACAGTGCGACCCGACGCGCTGGAGCGGCGCCCCCCGCTCTCGGCGAAGCGACCGAGGTACGGGTGTCGGCGGCGATTCCCGGCACCGATCGGATCACGAGGCCCAGCACCACCAAGGCGGCCGCCGCGGCGACCGTGAGGTGCAGTGTGGGGCTCCAGCCACTGGCCGCCGCCAGTGCGGCCGCGGCCGAGCCGACCAGCGCGCCGCCGCTGAATCCCGCGTGGAAGGTCGCCATGATCGGCCCGCTCGCCCGCCGTTCCACGACCACCCCAGCGGTGTTCATGCCGACGTCGAGCACGCCCATCGAGGCGCCGAGACCGGCGAGTGCGATGCCCAGCGCGAGCACCGACCCGGAGGCGCCGATCACCGGGAGGAACAGGCAGGCGGCGATCGTCGAGACGGCGACCACAGTGCGTGAGCCGAACCGTTCGATCAGCCTGCCAGAGGCCAGCGCCGCCAGCAGCATTCCGATGCTGGCGCCGAGCAGCGCGAGGCCGAGTGCGCCGGGCTCAGCGCCGATCTGCTCGGACAGCGCGGGCACCCGTGGAGCCCACGAGCCGAGCGCGGCACCGTTGATCGCGAACACCACCGTGACCGCGAGCCGCTGTGACCCCACGAGCCCCTCCAGAGTTTGACGCGGATCTACTGCGACAGAATGACTTAAGCGCTTCAGTAAGTCCATCCGTTTTGCCCGGCCTACACTGCGCGGATGAGTGGGACACGCCGGCGGAATCCAACGCTGGACGACGTCGCGGCCGCTGTCGGGGTGTCCAGGGCGACGATCTCGAACGCCTACAACCGGCCGGACCAGCTGTCCGCACCGTTGCGCCGGGAGATCCTGCGGGTCGCCAAGCGGCTGGGGTACGCGGGTCCGAACCCGACGGCGCGCAGCCTCGCGACGCGGCGATCCGGCCCGATCGCATTCATGCTCGACACGGGCCTGTCCGCGGCCTTCTCCGACCCGGCGTTGTCCATCACGCTGGACGCGCTGGCCGCGCAGGTGGACGCGGAGGGGCACGCACTGTTGCTGTTGCCAGGCGGGGACGACGGGGGTCCCCGCGCCGAACGGGTGCTGACCGCACAGGCGGATCTCGCGGTGGCCTATTCACTTGCCGACGGCGCCCCCGCGCTGCGAGCGATTCGCGACCGAGCACTACCGCTGGTCGTCATCGACCAGCCCGTGGTGCCCGGATCGGCCCGGGTGGGTATCGACGACAGGGGCGGTGCCGTGGCGGCGGCGCGACATCTGCTGGACCTGGGCCATCGGCGGTTCGGGATCCTGTCGGCGCAGTGCCTTTCCGAGCCGCGAGGGGGACCGCTGACGTTGCCCGAAGCGATGCGCTCCCGGTTCAGGGACAACCGGGAGCGGCTGGCCGGATACCTGGAGACGCTGACTGCCGCGGGAGTCCCCGAGACGGACGTGCCCATCTGGGAGACCTCCGGTCTGTCCAGGGAAAAGGCGATGGCGGGCGCCGGCGCGCTACTCGGGGCACGGCCTCGGCCGACGGCCATGTTGTGCATGTCGGACGAGCTGGCACTGGCCGCGCTGGCGGTGGCCAGGGAGCGTGGCCTCTCCGTGCCTGCCGATCTCTCCGTGGCCGGATTCGACGACACACCGCCCGCGAGTTGGTCCGAGCCCGCCCTCACCACGGTCCGCCAGGACCTGATCGGCAAGGGCAGAACGGCCGGGCGGCTCTGCCTCGACCTGCTCGCCGGTTCTCCCCCACCGGCCCCTGTGGTGCTCGACGTGGAACTCGTCGTCCGGCGCTCCACCGGACCGGCGCCGGGCTAGCAGGCTCGCTCCACCAGCACAAGCACCACATCCAGAATGTGGATGATTCCCACCCTTTCGAGCGCAGCGAGACTACTTATCCACAGAAGTATTTTTGCGGGCTGACATTCCTTTCCCTGTTCGTCATTGTTGTTTCTGTCACCACGTCACCACGTCACCAACAGAATCCACAGGGAAAACGGGGAGAATCCGATGAAGCAGCACACCAGGGCACTGCGCTACCGGCTGCCGCACGCACTCGTCCTGACAGCGTTGACGCTGTTCACCGCCTCCGGCGTCGCCACGGCGCAACAGCAGGATCCGCCGCCGGCGATGCCGGGTACCGACTGCGTGCAGGGCGAGTTCTGCATGTGGAGCAGCGAATTTCATGCGGGCGAGATCGCCAGGCACGACCTGCGGAACACCAATCCGGAGGAATGTGTCGCGCTGCCCGAGGATATGGACGCCAAATCCTTCGCGAACCGCACCGACCGGTATGTGACGGTGTACCAGGATCGCCACTGCGCGACCGAGGGCGACTTCAGCACCTATCCGGGTGACGGGACGTTCGTCCCCCAGGCACCGTTCGCCGTCCGGGCCATCCAGATCTGGAACTGACCCCGAACAGGGCCGTCGCCGCCGACTCCTGGGGAACGAACAGGCGGCCGACAGCCCCGACGGGATCGTGTCCCCGAGCACGATCCCGCCCGCGGACGCGGCGGACGACGCCTCCGCGTCCGCGGGTTTCCCCAGGTCCGGCGGCTGGCAGGAACCCGCATCCAGCGCAGCCGTGCCCCGGCGCGAGATGCCGGTCGCCGGACCTGGAAACAAGAGTGAAACGATCTGCCGGTGTCAGACGATCAACTGATTGGTGCCGACTAAACTGGGGGCTTGCGGATGGCCACCGGCAGTCGGCAACACTGGCCCTCGTAGCTCAGCTGGATAGAGCAAGAGCCTTCTAATCTCTAGGTCGCAGGTTCGAGTCCTGCCGGGGGCACAGAACCCCTGGTCGCAGCGCCGACCAGGGGTTTCGCGGATCACCGACCCTTCCCTCAGCGAGTGAAGTGATCTTCGGACGTCCAGCCAGGACCCATCCGCCTCGGCTAGTACTCCGGCGGCGAGATGACGGTGGTCGTGCGGGCGCGCACCCTTGCACGGAGAGTTCGCGAGGACCGCGCGGACGGGTGTTGTCTGGGCCACTCGGCGTTGCGCGGGCATACGGGGCACCCATCTCGATTCCGCAACGACGTGACGTCTTTTCAGTATCTCCAAAGCCGGTTTCGGCGGCGAATGGATCGGGCGTTCAGCAGATCCGAGCCGCAGATCCCACTGAGCAGTTCGCCCATCGCGCAGGGATGCCGACTTGGACCGCGGATTCGTCCCGAGTGGACTCTCGCCCACCACGGCCGCAGTTGTCCCGGCCAACCGGTCTCCCGGTCAGCGACCCGAAAGGACCGCCACGAATTCGTTGATGTGCAACGGAAGTACCTCCGACTGGGTAACAAGCTCGATGCTACGCAATGGTGCGGGGTCGGTGTCGACGATCCGGATTCCGGACGGTTCTCGCGGCAAAGAGAGTTCTGGGACGCATGCCACGGCAAGACCGTTCGCCACTACTTCCAGTTGCGTCGCGTGGTCGGCGACGGGGAACCCGACCTGCAACTGGGCACCCGCGCGACGCACCAGATGCGCGAGCGCCGAGTGCGCGTCGGAACCCGGCGGGCAGCAGGTCCAGACCTCGCCGGCCAGCTCGGAGAACAGCACGGTGTCCCGACTCGCCAGCCGATGACCGTCCGGCAGGACCAGCCGCGCTCGTTCGGTGAGCAGGCGGGTGACGTCCGCGCCTTGCGAGATCGTCGAGGGGAGGTCGTGCCAGTACTCGGCCGCGACGACGTCCAGCCCGTCCTCGTGCAGTGCCCTCAGGTGGTCCACCGTCTCGCCATCGCGCAGCGACACGCGCACTCGCGGGTTGCGGTCGGTGAACTCGCGCACCCGCCGGAGCAAGAACCCCCTGATGGCCGAGGAGATCGCGCCGACCCGCACGGTGCCCTGCAGCTCGCCGGCGCGCCCGGCGAGGTCGCGTTCGGCGTGCTCCACCACGCGCGCGACCGTCCGCGCGTGCCCGGCGAGCACATACCCGGCGTCGGTCAGCCGCAGGCCTCGTCCGGCGCGCTCGACCAAAGCCGAGCCAACCTCCGCCTCGAGCCTGCGCAGGTGCTGCGATACGGCCGGACCCGTCATCCGCAGACTGCGCGCGGCCGCGACGACCGATCCGGTCCTGGCCACCGCGTCGAACACCCGCAGCCGGTCCCACGTCCAGTTGTTCATGTAGTTCTGCTTAGCAGCACCCGGTAGGGATGCGACCTGGACCCGTCATGGATCACCCGTCAAGACTAGTTCCGTGGCGACCGACATCCAGCTGAACCCGGCCTCCAGCACGACGCTGCCCGCTCCGGGCAGCGGGCGGTCGGGGCCCGCGCTGCTCGTACTGACCGGCGCGGGTTGCCTGTCGGCCTCCGCGGTGCTGGTGAAAGTGGCGGCGGTGGACCCGGCGACCTCAGCGTTCCTGCGCTGCGCCATCGCGGTCGTCGTACTGGCGCCGCTGGCGTGGCGGGAATGCCGGCGATTCGGGGCATTGTCCCGCCGCGGGGTCGTGGTGGCGCTCGTCGCCGGTGCGGCCCTTGGTGCCGACTATGTCATGTGGACGCGCAGTATCTTCGATGTCGGCGCCGGAATCGCGACCGTACTGATCAACGTGCAGGTCGTCATACTCCCGTTGCTCGGTTTGCTCATCGACCGTGAACGACTCAGCAGGCGGTTCGTCCTGGCCTGCCCCGCCATGCTGGCCGGCATCGTACTCATCAGCGGGGTACTGGAAAGCGGAGTTATCGCACCGAACACCGTGCGCGGCACCGTGTTCGGCATCCTGGCAGGCGCCGCGTACGCGCTGTACCTGTATCTGACGCGACGGCAGGGCCGGGCCGAACCGGGGCGAACCGTGACGCCGCTTGCCATCGCGACGGCGAGCGCCGCGGTCACGGCCGCCGCGCTTTCCCCGCTCAGCAGCGGCATCCACCTCGGTGCGATCTCACCGGCTTCGTGGCTGGCGATGATCGGTCTCGCCGTGCTCGGCCAGGTGTTCGCGTGGCTCCTCATCAATTCCGGTTCCCCGCACCTGCCCGCGAACCAAACCGCGGCTCTGCTGTTGACCCAGCCGGTGGCGACCGTGCTGCTGAGCCTGCTCATACTCGCCGAAGTTCCGTCCGCGCTCGAAGTGTGCGGAATGGTGCTGGTGCTCGCATCGATTGCCGTGGCCAACCGCGTCTGGAATCGTCCACATCGGACTTGATTCGCGAGTACAACTTGTCTCGCGACGAAACTCGGCATTTGTTGCCTGGATCACATTTCCCATGGCACTGTTGAAAGTTTCCCCAATACGATGTTCGTTTGTTATTAACGCTTTTGGCGGTGTCCGCCGGAAACCTTTACTGGTGTACTGAACGCAGCTCATCGGAAATGAAGAACTTCTGGGGAGATTGTTCGCCTTGAGCACCGAGACCAGAACTGATCTGATCGACACCATTGCGCTCCGCAACGACGCGCGCGCACCGACCGCCGAATCCGCCGCGGATTCACGGCACTATGACGACTACTTCCGTATCGACCGTACAGAGGACCCTGCCGCCTGGTGGGCGGGTGCCCAGCGCGTGGTCAGGCTGGTGGTGGACGACCTGTCCGCCGCCGGCCTCGACGAGGACCTCCAGGCAGACCTCCTCGCCGGGGTCAGCAGGCTGCTGCTGGCCAGCACTTCAGTCCCGGCACACAGCGGGACCACGACGCCGAACCGGGTGCCACCACACGGCGAGAACGACGTGGCGGCCCTGCGCTGGAAACTGGGCCACCACCTGTTCCACCACGTGCTGTCGCTGATGAACTCCCACGCGGACGGCATCGCGTCCGCGCTGGACGAGCCGGATTGGGTCACCGTCCGGCTGCTGGTGGCGGAACTGACCGTGCTTTATGACGCGGCCACGGCCACCATGCACTACGCGTCGACCTTCCCCGTCTCTGCTTACGAGGAGACCATCCGCCCGTCCATGGAGCCGCCGTGGATGCCGCCGGGCTTCTCCGGAGTGTTCAACCGGGAACACGAGACCTTGCTGGACAGCCTCACCGGCTTGAAACCCCGGCTGCGCGGCCGGACTGCGGAACGGTCGCTGCCCGCGGACGTCGCGACGACTTCCCGCGCACTGTGGAAAGCGCAATCACGAAACCGCAGAGAGCACAAACTGATTTGCGAGAAATTCGTACCCGGCGGCGGGTCGCTGCTGCAACAACATTTCGACGAAACGAAGAAGGGATGATCTGCGTGCCCATTACCGTGATCGAACACTGGCACCTCAAGCAGGAATTCGCGGACAAGGCATTCGAAGTGATGCAGGAGATGGACGACCTGCTGGAGGACAACGCGCACGACAGCCCGGGCTGGGCTGGCCACGCGCGGTTCTTCAAACTCGGCTCCGAGCCCACACGCGTCATGATGATCTACGCGTGGGAGACACACGCGGAGCACAAACGGCTGCTGGAGTCCGAAACCCCGTTGCTGAGCGAGTTCATGTCCCGTTACTGCACCCGGGAGCGCGAGGTCGAGTACGCCGAAGAGTTGCCGGTCGATGTCTGACGGCACCGGCGGCACTGGAGGTTCCTTCGGCGACTGGGCGCCCGAGGAGCTCCGCGACGCGGGGATCGCCCTGCTCGACCGGCTGGCGGCACACTTCAGCTCCCTCGACACCCAGCGCGTCCGCCCCGAGGACCTGTCCGAGGAGCGGATCGCGGCGCCGTTCCGTGGTCCCTTGCCCGAGCGGAGCACGGCGTTCGGCGAACTGCTCGACCGCACCTGGCGTGACGTGGTTCCCGGCCTGACACAGTGGAATCACCCTGGGCACCACGCCTATTTCAGCAACAGCTCCTCGGCTCCGGCGATGCTGGGCGAGCTGTTCACGGCCGCCTTCAACGTCAACGTCATGGTGTGGGAGTCCGCGCCCGCGGCGGCTGCGGTCGAACGGCAGACCTTGGACTGGCTCGCGGACCTGTGCGGCCTGGACTGGCCCGAAGCCGATTCGGTGCTCGTCGACGGCGCCTCGCTGGCCACCTGCTACGCCCTGTGCGCGGCCAGGCAACGCCTGGGCGGCCACAACTGGCGCGAGGAGGGGGCTTCGGGCGCTCCTCGGTTGCGGGTCTACTGCACGGACCAGACGCACAGTTCCGTTGCCAAGGCCGCGATCGCGCTCGGGATCGGTACGCGCAACGTCGTGCAGTTGCGCGTCGACGACGGCATCCTCTCCCCTGCCAGGCTCCGCAGGGCCATTGCCGAGGACCGCTCCCACGGGTTCGTCCCCCTCGCGGTGGTGGCGAACCTCGGCACGACCAACGTGGCCGCGATCGACCCGGTCGAGGAGATCGCCGAAGTGTGCGGGGAGGAGCGCGTTTGGCTCCACGTCGACGCCGCCTACGGTGGGTTCTGGCGGATCGTGCCACAGATCGCCGAGGTTCTCCCGACCCTTGCCCGCGCGGACTCGGTGGTGGCCAACCCGCACAAGGTGCTGTTCTGCCCGATGGAGGCGTCCGCGCTGTTCGTCCGACACCCGGGCGCACTGCGCGAGACGTTCTCGCTCGTACCGGAGTACCTGCGGACCACCACCGGTGATGACCGGCTCGACCATATGAACTACTCGCTGCAGCTCGGCCGGCAGTTCCGTGCGCTGAAAGTGTGGTGGGTGCTGCAGTCCTTCGGCCGGGAGGGGCTGCGGAGCCGGCTGGAGCACTCGGTGCGACTGGCGGAGTCGCTCACCGCGAGAATCGACGAGCACCCGCACTGGCGACCGGCCCGCCGGTCGGTACTGCCGCTGGTGACGATGGTCTACGACGATCCCGCGCTGGGCGCCGAAGGTGGCGACCGCCTGGCGGCGGAGGTACACCGGCTGATCAACGCGGAAGGCGGCAGCGCGGTCTCCCACACGCGGTACCAGGACCGCTACGCGCTGCGCGTCTCCATCGGCAACATCCACACCGCGCACCGGCACATCGAGTCGCTGTGGGACTCGATTCGGCGCGCGGAGAAGACCGTGTTGGAAGGAGTTGAGCATGGAGATCACGACCTCGCCCGCACCCGCCCTTGACATCGCCGGCTACCACCGGCGAGCCGCACGGGCCGGTGTCGTCGGACGGTGGTCCTCGGCCAACGAGAACCTGCCGTGGCGGCCCGAACCCCAGTCCGCGCCGCAACATTGGGCCTACTCCGAGCTGCGCGCGCTCGCGCTCGAAGCCACCGGCTTCGTCCGGGGCGAGAATGGCGCACTACGCGTACTGACGCTGCTCAACGCGGGCCACCCAGAACTGGAGGCCGCGGCCGGGCACCTGTACTCGGGCCTGCAAGCGCTCGTACCGGGAGAGGACATGCACAGTCACCGGCACTCGCCGACCGCGCTGAGGTTCGTGCACGAGAGCGAAGGCGGCTGGACCGCGGTGGACGGTGAGCGGATGCCCGTCGGGCCAGGGGATGTCGTGCTGACCCCGGCCATGAAGTGGCACGAGCACGGCAATGACGGCCCGGATCCGGTCATCTGGCAGGACTGCACGGACGATCCCCTCGTGACAGCGCTCGCGGCGAGCCACTTCGAGCTGTTCCCGGAACGCAGCCATCTCGGCCCGCCTGACCTCGAGGATCCGGCGCCGGTCCTGCCCTCGGTCACCGGGCACGAAGCGGGCGTCCTGGTGTACCGGTGGCAGGACACCCTCGTGGCACTGGCGGAGCCGAGTGCGTCCGGCGGCGGCTGGACCGAACTGCGGCTGGGCGGACCGGACGGCACGGCCGACCTCAGCCCCACCGTGGCCGGTCGCTTCCTCGCGGTGGCGCCGGGACAGAGCACCCCAGCCCGGCGGCACACCGGCGCCGCGGTCCTGATCGTGGCCACGGGCACGGTCACCGTGTTCGTGGGTGAAACAGCGTTCCAGGCCGGTCGGGGAGACACCGTCGCCGTGCCGTCGTGGGCGCGGTGGTCGATCGAGAACGTGAGCGCGAAGGGAGAGCAGGCCGTGGTCTTCGCCTACGACGAGTCACCGCTACTGCGCGGCGCCGGGCTTTACCGCGCCGAACACGAGGAGGAAACCCGATGACGAAGATCGCGATCCTGCTCGCTTCCGCCGGCGCGCTGCCGCTGGCGGACGGATCGAGCCAGCCGTGCGGGTTCTGGGCCGAAGAGCTCGTCGGGCCGTGGCGGTTGTTCGCCGACCGCGGCGAGGTCGTGGTGACCACCCCCGACGGCGACGCGGCGCCGGTCGAGGAAGCGAGCCTCGTGCCGGAGTCCGCGTCGTTGAGCCGCGAGGAATGCGACCGGATGGTGGCGTTCCTCGACGAGCACGCAGGTGAGCTGAAGACACCGGAAGCCGCCGACCGGCTGGACATGTCTACTGTGGATGGAGTGTATGTGCCCGGGGGATACGCCCCGATGGCGCAGCTGCACAACCATCGCGCCGTCACCACTCTGCTCGGCGAAGCACGCCAGGCCGGAACCCCAATAGCCACCGTGTGCCACGGCGCCGCGGCACTGCTGTCCCTCTACGAGCCAGCGAGCGGACCGTGGCCGTTCACCGGCCAGGAACTGACCTGTTTCTCCGACGCGGAGGAGGACACCGTCGGCATGGCTGGAAAGTTGTCCTGGACGCTGGAGCGCGCGCTCGTCGGCGCGGGCGCCGAGTACCGGTGCGCTGCCCCATGGGCTGAGCACGTCCTGGAACACCCCGGCCTGATCACTGGCCAGAATCCGGCATCGAGCACCGGAGTCGCTCGCGCGCTACTCAGACAGCTCTGCTGAACGAGCCACGGCTTGCCGGCCCGTCATGCCGGCAAGCCGTGCGCCCTCCGATAACGCCCGAAGGTGCGGCACGATCGGCACGGATGGAGACTCCGGCGTCCGAATCTCACCTGCGGCGGCCACCACAATTCGGGCTCCGCAAGAAGTTGTCCTCGCCCATCCGCCGATATTCCGAATGATCCCGTGATCTGATTCCTCGTGCGCAACCGGGAAGACGCGACCACTTTCCGGTCGGTGTGATGCTGCGTCACAAGAGTAGCCGGCCTCGTCGGCGGCTTCGGACCTCCATGCCGACCCCACGGGATCAAAGATGTCAGAAGATCTGGTTAGGCTCGAACCGCCGGAGCAGAGCACACGCACCTATCTCACCGAGATCGTCATACCGATCTACAACGAGGAAAAGGTACTGGCTACCAGTATCCGCCGCCTGAACAACTATCTGTCAAAGAACTTTCCTTATCCATTCCTCATCACGATCGCGGACAACGGAAGCACCGACGACAGTTGGAAGCTGGCCACCGAACTGTCCGGCGAACTGGCGCATGTGCGTGCCGTGCGGCTCGAGGCCAAGGGACGAGGCAGGGCGCTGCGGCATGTGTGGAGCACCAGCGAGGCAGAGGTCGTCTGTTATATGGATGTCGACCTGTCGATCGATCTGGACGCATTCCTGCCACTGGTGGCGCCCGTACTGTCCGGGCACAGCGATCTGGCCATAGGAACGCGTTACGCCACCGGGTCCACCGTGGCCAGAACGCTGAAGAGGGCAGTTCTCTCGAGAAGCTACAACTTCCTGCTGCGCACCACGATGGGTGCGCGGTTCTCCGACGCCCAATGTGGATTCAAGGCAGGCCGCAGAGACGTCGTCCAGGCACTACTACCGGCGGTTGATGACAACAAGTGGTTCTTCGACACCGAACTGCTGTTGGTGGCCCAGCGCCACGGACTGCGAATCCACGAGGTGCCAGTGGACTGTCTGGACGATCCAGATACCTCTGTCGATCTGTTCCGAACAGCGTATGACGACCTACTCGGGATGGCTCGCGTAGCCCGTCGCGTGGTATCCGACGCCCTTCGGGTTCCGTTACCGCCCAGCGCTCGACGCGCGACACTTCCGGACGGCATCGCCAGACAGTTGCCGAGGTTCGCGATCATCGGCGTACTCAGCACGGTCGCGTACCTGGTGCTGTTCCTTCTACTCCGCACGGTGATGCCCACGCTGGGCGCCAATGCCGTGGCGCTGGTCAGCACCGCGATCCTGAACACCGCAGCGAACCGGCGCTTCACTTTCGGAGTCCGCGGGGCCGCCGACGCGATCCGGCACCAACTCGAAGGTGGCATCGACTTCGCCATCCGGCTAGCACTGAGTAGCGCCAGCGTTCTGGTGTTGAACGTATCCTGGCCGGACGCCTCGCCGACAATCGAACTGATCGTTGTCTATGCGGTTGTCGCGCTGTCCACAGTGCTCAGGTTTCTCCTACTACGGAACTGGGTTTTCCACCCGAGGAGATTACGGGAAGGGTCACGGTGAACAAGCTTCTGATCATCAACGCCGACGACTACGGCTTGACGGATGCGGTGGCCCAAGGGATTTTGCGGGCGCATCGGGACGGTGCCGTCACCAGCACGTCGGTACTCGCGGTGGGACCGGCGGTTCGGCGTACGGCCGCCTGGCTGGCCGACGAACCCGAACTCGGCACGGGTGCGCACCTGGCACTGGTCGGCGAAGATCCACCCGTTCTGACCAGTCGTGAAATCCCGACACTGGTCACCGACGACGGCCGATTCCCGCTGACCTGGCGAGCCTTTCTCGCCCGCGCCGTGGCAGGCCGTGTCGACCCGGACGACATGGAGCGTGAGTTCGAAGCCCAACTGGAGAAGCTGACCGACGAGTGCGGGCTCCAGCTGACCCATCTGGACACTCATCAGCATCTCCACCTGTGGCCCTCGGTGGCACGCGTCGTCCTCGCCCTGGCCCTTCGGTGGAACATCGGCGCCGTCCGGTTGCCCACCAGCCACGCCCACGGCCCAAAGGGTGCGGGAATTCGCCTGTTGAGCAGGCGCCTGCGGGCTCGCATCCGGGCAGCGGGCCTGGCCGCCCCCGAGGACTACGGCGGGCTCGACGAGGCCGGCGACCTCACACTTCCCCGTTTCGTGAGGACCCTGGAACAGCTGGCTGGCTCCGCCGCCGCCAGCATAGAGATCAACTGTCATCCTGGCGAGGCAGGCGACTCAGCCCGCGCGCGGTACGCCTGGAACTACAGCTGGGGCGGCGAACTGGCCGCGCTGACGAGCCCGGAACTGGCTGACACCATCGGCAGGCACGGTTTCCGTACCGGTAGCTACGCGGATCTTTCGGTGTCCTGACGGAGACATGGGAACCATGCGGGGTGGCTGCGCATGCGGGAAGATGCAGACGGGCATCCGTTGACGGGACGATCTGTGTCATGCCCGATCTACTGAACAGTGCGGACGTCCTGTTGGCCGACGCCGCGCGGCGGCATGCCGCGAACGCGCGGCTGCGCGAGGCCGGTCCGGTCCATCTCATCGCCCTGCAGTCCGGCGAGAAGGGCTGGTTGGTGACCGGTCACGACGCCGCCCGAGCAGCGCTCAACGACGTCAGATTGCAGGGCAGGACGGCGACGGTCGGCAACGGCCGAAACATGCCCGATGAGCTACGGCGCGCGATGAACAGCCACATGCTCAACGTCGGGCCACCCGATCACACTCGCCTTCGGCGGCTGGTCTCGGCCGCGTTCACCCGCCGCAGGATGGAACAGATGCGTCCGCGGATCCAGCGGTTCACCGATGACCTGCTCGATGCGACGGGCACCGCGGACAGCGCGGACCTGATCGCGGCACTCGCGCTGCCGTTGCCGCTGCAGGTGCTGACCGACTTGTTCGGGATTCCCGAGGAGGACAGCAGCGCCTTCCACGGCTGGACCAACACCCTCACCTCGGGTGCGCTCGCGCTCGACCAGCTCAATGCGGCGGCCGGGCAGATGATCGACTATGTGCGACTCCTGCTCGACCAGAAGCGACGCGCTCCGCAACCCGACCTGCTCTCCGCCCTGGTCGCCGTGCGCGACGGCGAGGACCGCCTGAACGAGGACGAACTGACCTCGATGGTCTTCCTGCTGCTCACCGCAGGCCACGAGACCACGGTCAATCTCATCGGCAACGGCATCCTCACCCTGCTGGCGAATCCGATCGAACTGCGTCGTCTGCGGGCCGATCCGGGCCTGCTGCCCGGTGCCGTGGAGGAGACGCTCCGGTACGAGAGCCCCGTACAGGTGGCGCTGCGGTTCAGCACCGAGCCGGTGGAACTAGCCGGTGTCCTGATCCCGGCCGGGTCAACGGTGCTGGTCTCCTTGCTCGCCGCGAACCGCGATCCGGGGAGGTTCCCGGACCCAGATCAGGTACGCCTGAACCGGGCGGACAATGCCCAACTGGCTTTCGGATACGGCTACCACCACTGCATCGGAGCTCCACTGGCCCGGCTCGAAGGTGTGATCGCCATCGGCTCACTCCTCGCCCGGTTCCCCCGGCTCCGGCTCGCCAGGCCGCCGGAGACATTGCGATGGCGCAACAGCATGATCATGCACGGACTGTCCGAACTCCCGGTTCACCTTCGCTGACGGATGCGGCCGGGGCCACGGTGTTCACCGTGGCCCCGGCCGCTGTGACAGACCGCCAGGCTCCGTGCCGAGGAACGTCAGACGGGCCTGGCCTCGATGATCGACAGACCTCTGGTTGGGATGATCCGTACCAACTCGAAGCCTGTCTCCGCGAACAACTTCTCGTGCTGCACGCGGCTACGGCTTCCACCGCCGCGCATGGTCAGCAGCAACAGGTCGTACAACTTTCCCCAGTCGAACTCGTCGCCCGGCTCAGCCACCGGTTCGATCACCAGTAACCGTCCCTGCGCACCGATCGCCGTACGCACCGCCCGCAACAACGCGATCGCGCCTTCGTCATCGAGGTCGTACAGCGCTCGTTTGACCACGTATGCGTCTCCACCCGCCGGAACGGTCGAAGTGAAGTCACCACCGACCACGGAGCACCGGTCCGCGATGCCCCGATCAGCCAGCACCGGGCCGGCCGCGGCGATCACGTGCGGCTGATCGAACAGCACCCCGCGCACACTGGGAAACTCCGTCAGCACAGCGCTCAGGAATGCACCGTTACCGCCACCTACGTCAACGATGGTGGCGAAGCCGCCCCACTCGTACGCCGGCAGGAGTGCCTTTACCTCCCTGCCGGTCACGGCCTTCTGCGAGGCATCGAAACGCGCGGAGTCCGCGGGGTTGTTCGCCATATGGCTCCAGTAGTCCGTCCCATGAGCGCGATCGAACGCCGCCTCCCCGGTGCGCAGGCTGTGTTCGAACATGGCCCATGCCTGAATATCCGCTGCCAGCAACGGATACGCGGCCCGCAACGATCGTGGGTGGCCGGTGCACAGTGGCTTCCCGAGCGAGGTCAGTGCGAACACCTCCGGCTCTACTTCGGAAAACACGCCCCGACAGGCCAGTGCCCGCAACAGCCGCAACAACGACGGCGGATGTGTACTCGTCAGCTCCGCCAGGTCCGCCACGGAACGCGGGCCCTCCTCCAGAAAGTCGGCGACCCCGATCTCGCACGCCGCACGTAGCGCGAACGGGACGACGTAGTCCGCCATCTCGGTCAGCCGCACTACCGACTGCACATCCGAACCCGCATTCACAACAGCCACCACAACTCCCAACTACTAGCGGCACGACAGCGAAGGCCGACCGAGCACGGCGCCGCGGCACAACGGCCACCGCATCGTGATCGGCCGGCATGACACACCTACGGTCGGTCCTCGAACGTCCGTGGCGGAATCAGGCGCCGTCGCGAGGGCTGTTCTGGTACGCGGCCAGGTGCCACTCGCCGTCGTGCTTGACGACGAGCCAGGAGGCGCGGATGGCCTGTGCGGCCGACACCTCGGTCTCCCCCGGCCCGAGCACGCCGCCCTGAGTGATCAACAGGGCGCACTCGGAGTCGAAGAACCTCAGGTCGATCGGCTGCCCCGTCACCTGCGTGCCCTTGTACTGCTGGGCGAATGCCTCCGCCATATAGGAACGGATCTCGTCGCGGCCCTTCCGGTACACACCGGGCAGGATGATGCTCCCGTCCTCGGTGAAGACTCCGGCGAAGGCGTCGGCGTCGTGGGCGGCCCAGGCCTGGACGATGCGGGACGGTAGGTCCGCGACCGCCGCCTTGTCGGCGTCGGTGGGACCCGCGTTGGCAACTGTCGTCATGTCTTCTCCTGCTCGTCATTGAGGTCGGCACATCTCTGCCGCGACCCGTGCGATTCAACGATTCCAGCCGCCCCGCACGCAGGCGTCTCCTCGAGTGCGATCAGCGAGGGTCGTACGGAGGACGTCATCGAGGCCGGTGCGCGCGCACCATCAGTGAGACACCCGGCAGCGATGTGACCGGCAGATAGCGTTCGGCGGCGACTATCGCCGAGAGCCCAGCATTCACCAGCGGGTGCAGTTCCTGCAGATCGCTACCGCTCGACGTACGGCGGCGCCAAGCTACGACGGGCCGCAGTAACACGTTCCAGCTCCAGAGCCGGTCGATAACCAGACCAGCCTGCTCAACGGCGGTGGAGAGACCGTTTCGATCGTAGCGGCGTACATGCCCGACGGCCTCGTCGTGCGCGGACCACAACGCCGAGTCACATGGCACCGTGATCAGTGCCGCGCCGCCGGGCCGCAGCACCCGGGCGATCTCGCAGGCGGCCCGGTGATCGTCCTCGATGTGCTCGAGCACATCGAATGCCGTGACCACGCCGAAAGCAGCTGATTCCAGCGGCAGCTCGCAGGCATCGGCGAGCATCGCCTCGACGCCGCGCTCTCTGGCGATGGACACCGCGACCTCCGAGGTGTCGGTCGCCAGTGCCCGCCAACCGTGCTCGAGGAGCACCTTGGTGTTGCCACCACCGGCGGCGCCGATGTCCAGCGCCCTGGCACCCCGCGCCGGCTGCGGCAGTCGCCGGAGTTCCCGTGCCAGTACGGCCCTGCGCTCGCGGTACCACCAGTGCCGGTCCTCGAGTTCGGTGAGGCGCCGGATCTCGCCACTCTGCATCGGCAGGCCCTTTCAGTCTCGCCCGCGCCGGAAGACCCAGCGGTCAAGTCCGATGAATCTCAGCACGGTCATCAGTAGGTCGGCGGCGAGCAGCACCACCACCTCGGTGGTTCTTCCGGCACCAGGAGCGAGTTCGAGCACCACGACAACGGTTCCGGTGGTGACGACGTAGTGGGCGGCGAAGAGCATCGCCGCCCTGAGGTGCATGCCGATCCGGGGAACACGGGCCCTGGTGAACGTCCAAGCGCGGTTCGCTTCCGTATTGAAGAGGGCCGAAACCAACAGGGCACCGAAATTGGCCAGAGCAGGCGAGGTCAGGTCCCGCAGCGCGAGATAGACAAGTACGTAAAGCACCCCGGACAGCGCCCCGACCAGACCGAACAGCAGGAACTTCAGTAGCGTGACCGCACGCGGCTGACGGATTTCCCGGCTCGACGCGATCACCGGGCGCGGCGCGGGTTTGGGCACGACGGCATCAGCTCGCCCGGTGGTGATCGCGTACAGAACCCGCGTGAGCTTTGCCAGCTCCTGCCGGCGGGTCGCCGCCGCCCGCGGTGCGCCTTCCACAGGGTCCGCGAGCGGCAGCCGATGTACGATCAGTCCGTTGTGCTCTGCCAGTAACAGTAGTTCGGTATCGAAGAAGCAGCCGTCGTCCGCGACATTGCCGAGAAGCGGGACGACCGCATCCCGTCGCGCGGCCGTCATCCGGGTACGCGAACGACCGGAGTCGACCCCGAACACGAAACGGATCAGGCGCTGGTATGTCCGGGAAACCCGGTCGGCTCCGTCCACGTCCCGCGTCATCGGTCTCCGTGTCGGCACGCTGCCCGAGACGAGGTCACAACGACCTTCCCGCAATGGCCGGATCAGCGGCAACAACGCGTCGATCCACACAACCGGATCGCCGTCGAGGAAGGCGACGATCTCGGCCTCGCTCTCCCGCCACACTGTGCGCAGCGCGGCACCGTGCCCTCGAACCCGGAGTTTCCTCACCCGCACGGCCGGAAGTTCGTATGCCAGCGCCGCTGCCCACTGTTCCGCGCCTTCGACGTCGCCGCTGTCGAGAACAGTGATGCGCCAAGGCGCCGACAGGGATCGAGCCAGACGGAGGTGCAGGCCGCGCACTCTCGACTCGAGAACGCGCCGGTCGGCACACAACGGGATGACGATCTCCACACCGACCGTGGCCGCTGTCGCCGTTGCGACCGGTGTGGCCGCAACGGCGTCGAAGATGCCGTCCCCGCGACTCACCACGACGGGCCGGTGTCCCGGATCTTGGTCCACGACCTGTCCTCTCGCACTCGGCGTTCGCGGGTTCATCGTGGTCTCGGCGGCGCGTAGTACGCATCTCTCTGGCTGCTGTCACCAAGCGGCCGTACACGCAGCCGGGAAGTAGCGCATAGCCACGCGTCGCCGAGAGGATGAGAACCGATTGGCGAAGCGGCGATGCCGATCTCGCCAGGCAACGGGAGAAGGGCTGGTTCGATGTCCGGAGAAGCCAGATCAAGCCGCACAGGAACCGTCTCGTGGCCTGCCGACGTCGTCAGACGCTACGTCGAGGACGGGTACTGGACCGGTGAACCGATTGGCGCGCGTCTGCTTGCGACCGCTGCCGAGGTTCCGGACAAGGTCGCGCTTGTGGACGGCGAGCTTCGCCTGACCTACCGCGAGCTGATGGAGCGGGTAGATGGTGCGGCCCTCCGGTTGCACGCACTCGGACTCCGCCCGGACGACCGCATCGTGGTCCAGCTGCCGAACCGCTGGGAGTTCGTCGTCCTTACCCTGGCGTGCTTCCGGCTCGGCGTACTGCCGGTCATGGCGCTGCCCGCACACCGCAAGCACGAGATCGGTCATCTCGTCGAACAGGCCGAAGCCAAAGCTCTCGCCGTCCCGGCTCATACGGGGGACTTCGATCACCAGGCGATGGCGGAAGGTGTCGCGGCGGAGTCCGGCTTCGTCCAGCACGTCCTCGTCGCCGGTACGGCGGCCAGGGCAGGCAGTGTCCCGCTGGGGGAACTGTGCATGCCCGCCTCGGTGCCGGTGGAAGCACGCACCGAACTCGACCGGCTCGCCCCGGAGAGCCGATCTGTCGCCCTGTTCCTGCTGTCAGGAGGGACAACGGGGCTACCGAAGCTGATCGCCCGCACGCACGACGACTACGCCTACGGGGCCACGTGCTCCGCGGCGGTATGCGGCTTCGGTCCAGAGACGGTCTACCTGGCGCTGCTGCCGATGAGCCACAACTTCACCCTGGCAGGTCCCGGAGTACTGGGAACGTTGCTGACAGGCGGACGGGTGGTGATCGGCTCCTCCCCAGCGGCAGTACCCGCGTTCGAGCTGATCGAGCGCGAGCGGGTGACGGTCACGTCGGTGGTTCCGGCGATCGTGCAACGGTGGCTGGACCAGCACGATTCGCTGCGGAAGCACGGCATCGACTCGCTCGGTCTCCTGCAGGTCGGTGGCGCGCGCCTGGCCGACCATATCGCCCAACGTGTCGACCCGGTCCTAGGTTGCCGGCTCCAGCAGGGATACGGCATGGCCGAGGGACTGATCTGCTTCACCCGCCCGCACGACGACGAAGCCGTCACCTGTCACACCCAGGGCAGGCCGATCAGTGAGGGCGACGAGGTCCTGGTGGTCGACGAGAACGACGAGCCGGTGGCTCCCGGCCAACCCGGAGCACTACTCACCCGCGGCCCCTACACAGTTCGCGGGTACTACCGGGCCCCGGAGCACAATGCCCTCGCGTTCACCGTCGACGGCTGGTATCGGACCGGCGACGTCGTCCGGCAACTGACAAACGGAAATTTGATCATCGAAGGCAGAGACAAGGACATGATCAACCGCGGCGGCGAGAAGATCTCCGCCGAGGAGGTCGAGAACTTCGCCTATCAGGTCGATGGCATCCTTCAGGCCGCCGCGGTGGCGATGCCGGATCCCGAACTCGGCGAACGTGTCTGTCTCTACATCGTGCCGCGCGCGGGAGAACAGATCGATCTGGGGGACGTTCTCGCGGTGCTGGAGCAGGCCGGGGTCGCCCGCTTCAAACATCCGGATCGGCTCGTCCTCGTCGACGCCCTGCCGGTGACGAACATCGGCAAAATCGACAAAAAAGCCCTGCGCGAGGACATCACCGCACGAATGGCCGCCTGAGCCCCGCCCCGGAAGGGCCGCGAATCGTCCATCTTCGAACAGCGGTGCACGAGTGGTGGTGGCCGCACCCGGATACGAGGTGCGGCCACCAGACTCTGTCCAATGCGGACAGCGACCCGTGGCTACGCCGCGGCCCGCACAGTGCGCTGACGCGCAGCACGAGCTCGCATCCCACTCAGTGTCTCTCCGGTCGCGAGGGTGATCGCGATCGGCGGATCGAGCCGGGTGACCTTGCGCAGCTGTACCGCGACGCGGGTGACCCGGCCGGCCACCACCGGCACCGGCCTGCGTGACCTGCCGGCGTAGATCTCGCCGGGCTCGGCATCTGGCGAGGCGCCCTGGGCGGTGGCGATGACCGTCCAGTCCCCAGCGGGAATGTTGTTCATCGTCACCTCGGCGGTTCCCCCACTGGGTGCCGAGGTGAAGGTGACCGGACCGCGTTGCGGAATGCTGTTGCCGAAGACTCCGACGAACACCGGAGCCAGGTCCGCATTGTCCGGCAGGTGCAGGGTACCGGAGATCGAGCCGCCCATGGCCGCTCGTACGCCGCCATTCGCCACGCGGAGCCGATCCAGGTCCATTATGGATGGAACACGGTGGAAATCTGTCGCTACCGCGACGAGCAGGTCGTTGACCTCGGGGTCACGGTACTGGGTCGGCGTCAGCCCGACCGCCTGGGTGAATCTCGTGGTGAACGTACCGACGCTGCTGTAGCCGACACTGCACACGATGTCCGACACCGTCAGCGAGGTGGTCAACAACAAGCGTTTGGCCTCGAAAAGCCTTATGGAAGTCAGATAACGGCCAGGGGTCACCCCCGTATCCCTGGTGAATATCCGCGAGAAGTGAAACGGGCTCACGAACACTTCCGCGGCGATCTCCTGGAGCGTGAGCGGATCATAATACCGCTCACGCATCGACAATATTGCTTTCTCGACAACCGTTTGCATCAGCGCTCCTTGTCCACTGCGAGCACAGCAGCTAGGGACCTCGACCGGAAGGGCATCGTCCCGCGAAACCTGAGTCCCCCAGGTGTAGAAGCTGCCCTACTCTTATTCAATCCGGCAGACATATAGCTGCAACGGAGATTGGCTTGAGATTACAAAAGATGTCTAATACACCCACAAGGACCAATAACCGAGTTACAAACATCCCGAGAAAAGATTTCGCGGATCACGTTCCTTTTTCGGGTCTACCCGAATGCCAACCTGGTGGTTGCCGCGGCCACAGGCGGGTTGTCCGACACCGCCTGCGGCCGCGGCCGGCTTTCGCCACCATTTCTGGCGGGTGCGGGACCGCGAATCACAGCATGCCGCGCCCGGATACCACACGTCATCTTCGGCTGTGCCGACCAGTATTCAGTTCCGCCGCTCCGCGAAACTGAGCAGTCTCGAAGAAGGCCGCCGTACGCGCGGTCCCTTACCTTCGGCACGGTGAGCCAGTCGCATTTCATTCAGCGTGTCACCGTCGTCGGCGCCGGCCTAGTCGGCACATCCATCGCACTCAGACTCCGGCGGCACGGAATCGACGTCCGGCTGTGCGATCCGGACGCCGGGGCGATACTCCAGGCGCAGCGCAAAGGTGCGGGCACCCAACTGACCCCCGATGACCTTCCCGCCGACGTGGTGGTGATCGCGAGTCCGCCTTCGACGGTGGCCAAGGTTCTCCTCGATGCCGTCGCACGAGGGCTCGGCTCCGTGTACACCGACGTCGCCAGCACCAAGAGCCGGATCGCCTCCGACGTCGTCCTCGCCGAACCCGAACTCGACTCCTACGTTCCCGGGCATCCTGTCGTGGGTGCTGACCTGGCGCTGTCCGTCGCGGCCGACCCTGACCTGTTCGCGGGACGGCCTTGGCACCTCTGTCCGCTTCCCCGGACTTCGCGGCGGGCCATCGACTCGGTGATCTCGATGATCGAACTGTGCGACGGCAGGTACCGCCTGCTCGCGCCGGACGTCCATGACCGCCATATGGCCGCTGTCTCCCATGCGCCGCGACTGATCGCAGCGGCGGTCGCCGCCAGGTTCGCCGACGCCGACGAGAACACACTCCCGGTCCGCGGCTCGAGGTTCCACGACACGCTGTCGGTCGCGACCGCCGCGCCGGCCCTGTGGAGTGACACGGTGGAACAGAACGCGAACCACGTCGCCGACGAACTGGACCTGATCACCAGCGAGCTGACCAGGGTCGCGAAGGGGCTGCGGAACAGGGGCGGTGCGAGCGTGCCGGAACCGGCGCGCCTGTTCGGGCAGGGCAAACGCGGCCACAACAAGGTGGTCGAACACTTTCGGAGGACGTCTTCGCGAGGAGACGGCGTTCCTGGCCCCGAGGAAGAGTGGTTCTGGACCTGGTGAGGCACGTCGTGCCTGGGCCACTCGCCATGAGTGCACCAGAAAGAACTGAAAAAAATGGTATGCAGTCGTCGCGCGGACGTCGAGATCCGCCACTGTGTTTCGACACCGAACTGAAAGGCGCCGGAGGTGGCGCCACGACCGCGAGGAGCACCATGAAGTACCTGCTACTCATCTACAGCAATCCCGCACGCTGGGAACACCCGATGTTTCTGCACCAGCACGAAACACTTCCCGCTGAGGAGCGAGACGCGCGGATGAACGAGTTCACCGCGCTGTTCACCGAAATCACCGAGTCGGGTGAGTTCATCGACTCGGCCCCACTGGCGGACCCGATCAACAGCAAGACCGTACGGGTGAGGGACAAGGGCCTCGCGATCACCGACGGCCCTTTCGTGGACGCCAAGGAACACCTGGCCGGATACTTCGTGATCGACTGCGAGACCCCCGAACGAGCTACCGAGATCGCCTCGCGGTTCCCCGACGCCCGCGACTGTGCGGTGGAGGTACGGCCGATCATGGAGATCGCGGGTATGGAGATGTGACGTGTCGAGGGTCTGCCGCACCGGATATGGCGGCAGACCCTCGATCAGCACTCACGATTCCGGCTGATCAGCGGAACGGGACCGAGTGCTTTGTCGTGTTGTCCGCTCTGCCCCTGCGTCCAGACGGCCTGAGCAGCGCGACCGCGACGGCCAGTCCAATGACCGCGAGGACGACACAGGCCACGAATCCCGCCCGGAAGCCCTCGGTCATGGCGGTGGCGGGTTCAGGGCCGATCGAACTCGAAGCGATGACGCTGGAGACCACCGCGACGCCGAAAGCCCCGCCGATCTGCAGTGCGGCATTGCTGAACCCCGACGCGAGGCCGGAATCTCGCTCGTGCACCCCGGCGAGTGCCGCCGCCAAAGCCGCCACCGAACCTGCTCCGAGGCCGGTGCCGAAGAGCAGAAGACCGAAGAAGACCTCCCCGATGTAGTCGCCTCCGACAGAAACCTGGCTCAGCATCAGACTGCCCGTTCCCATCAGGATCACGCTGACCACGGCGACCGGCCGATAGCCCAGCCGGGTGACCACGGCCTGTCCCGCATACGCGCCGACGAACGCCATGAAGGGCATCACTGCCTGCTTGACCCCGAACTCGAGCGGCGAATAGCCAAGCACCAACTGGGCATACTGCGAGATGGTCACCGAAAGGCCGAACGCCAGCATGCCCATGGTGACCATGACCAGGTTTCCGCCAACCAGCGCGCGCAGGTGAAAGATCCGCGGTGGCACCAGCGGTGCGGTTGAGCGCCGCTCCACCACCAGGAAGAGCGCGAACAATGCGGCGGCACCAGCGAACAGGCTCAGGGTTCGCAGGCTCAGCCAGCCGCTCGCCGGCGCCTCCACGACCGCGTACACGACCAGAATGAGTGCCAGCGTGCTCGTGACCGCGCCCGCGACATCGAAGGTACGTCGCTGTTTCAGGTCCCGGCTCTCCTGCAGCAGCGCCGGGCTCAGCACCAGCATGACCAGAGCCACGGGAACGTTGACGAAAAAGATCCACTCCCAGCCGAGGCCGTCGGTAAGCGCTCCGCCGATGAGCAGGCCGGCGGTAGCACCGATTCCGGCGATTCCTGCCCAGCCCGCGAGCGCCTTGTTACGCTCCGCGCCCTCGGCGAAGGTCGCGGTCAGGATGGACAGCGCCGTCGGCGCCATCAGAGCAGCCGAAACTCCGTGGAGCGCGCGCGCCGCGATCATCACCTCCGCGTTCCAGGCCAGGCCGGACAACAACGAGACGATCAGGAACAACGCGGTGCCGAGCATGAACATTCGACGCCGACCGAGCAGGTCCGCCGCACGTCCGCCGAGCAGGAGCAGGCCGCCGAAGGTGAGCAGGTTGGCACTCAGCACCCACTGTGCCCCGCCGGGCGACATACCCAGATCCCTGGTGATCGACGGCAGCCCCAGGATGACGATCTGCGAGTCCAGGATCACCATGAAGTTCGCCGTGCAGAGCAGGATCAGCGCCTTCCAGCGGCGTGGATCGGGAACCCTCAGGTCCATCCTGCTGGACGGAAGTTGAGCGAGGTCCATCTAAACCTCCTTCATCGGGGCGCGATCACCTAACGGTTTCCGAGAGTGACCGGCAGTGTCCGATGGCCGTTCATGATGAACGTTCCCTGCGGCTCCAGATCCGCGGCGGGAACGGCCAGCTCAAGGCCGGGAAACCGATCGAACAGGGCGGGAAGCGCGATCGCCGCCTCCAGCCGTGCCAGCGGCGCACCAAGGCAGTAGTGCACACCGTGGCCGAAGGAGAGGTGCGTCTTGTCCGCCCGAGTGGCGTCGAAGCGCCCCGCGCTCTCACCGTGTACCTCGGGATCACGGCCGACCGCGGCGAAACCGATGAGTACCGGGTCGCCCTTCGCGATCGTCACGCCACCGAGTTCGACGTCCTCCGTCGCGAACCGGAACGGCAGCTGCGCGACCGGGGACTCCACCCGGAGGGTCTCCTCGATCACGTCCTCCCAGGAGATCTGTCCTGTCGTGACGAGCTCGCGTTGCTCGGGATGGGTGAGCAAGGCGAGAACAGCCTGGCTCAGCACGTTCATCAACGTCTCGGATCCGGCGCCGAGCATCAGATGCAGTGTCCCGACCATCTCTTCGTCGGTCAGTCTCGATCCGTCCGCTTCCATGGCGGCGATCAACAGACTGGTGAGGTCGTCGCCCGGCGTGCTGCGCTTGGTCTCGACGAGGTCCTGCATGGCCCCGTGCCACTGCTCCACGTTCGCCGCTGCCTCTTCCGGGGTGATCGTCGTGCTGACGTTCACCTCGCCCCCGCGCAGCGCATCGGCGCGCGAGGCCTCGGGCACGCCGAACAGGTCGCATACGACTCTGGCAGGCAACGGATACGCGAATCTGGCCTTGAGGTCGACCGGCGCACCCGCCGGTGTGGCGGCGAGATCGTCCAGCAGCTCACCGGTGATCTTCTCGATGAGCGGGCGAGTGGCCTCGATCCTGCGGGCGGTGAATCCCCGCGAGATCAGCTTGCGCAGCCGAGCGTGATCGGCGCCGTCGTGCGTCGTCATGTTGTCCATGACCACCCACGTGATCATCGGCCAGTCCGGCGGGATCTCCCCGTTGGCGAACGCGGGCCAGTGCTTGTTCGGGTCCTTGGCGAAACGACTGTCGGACAGCACCTGCTTGGCCTGGTCGTAACCGGACACCGACCAGGCCAGCACCCCACCGGGGAGCTCGACCTGGGAAACCGGCCCCTGCGCGCGAATTCGCGCACCTTCCGCGTGGATATCCCTACCGGTTCGATCGAGAACGACAGGGCAACGGCTTTCCATCTGATGCCTCCAAGATTTGCGAATAGACCGACGCGGGGTGGATACATCGTGGCAGCCGCGACTGGTTACGGATTGCATTCCGCTGCCACCAGGTGCCGTTCAGTCCAACATCGATATCCACCGTAGCGATCCAGATCGAAACCGCTGTCTTCAAAACTGCTTCATCGACCACGGCGATCTTTATCGCATCCCCCGGCGGCAGTACGGTGAGATTCCGGAGACACGTCGGCGATCAAGACTTATGTCCTATGAGGAGTGTTGTATGGATCCGTTTCGGATCGAGATCCCCCAGCAGGACCTCGACGACCTACACCACAAACTCGCCAACACCCGCTGGCCCACCGAACACCCCGACACCACCTGGAACCGCGGCGTACCACAGCACTACCTCAAAGAACTCACCGAATACTGGCACACCACCTACAACTGGCGCACCGCCGAAGCACACCTCAACACCTACCCCCAATACACCACCACCATCGACGGCACCAACATCCACTACCTCCACATCCGCTCACCCGAACCCCACGCCCTCCCACTCCTCATCACCCACGGCTGGCCCGGCTCCTTCACCGAATTCCTCACCATCATCGAACCCCTCACCAACCCCAGAAAACACAACGCCAACCCCCACGACGCCTTCCACCTCGTCATCCCCACCATCCCCGGATTCGGCTTCTCCGGCCCCACCCCCGACACCGGCTGGACCATCCCCCTAGTCGCCCAAACCTGGACCACCCTCATGCCC